>CP047918.1:0-600000 GCA_010202265.1 Candidatus Saccharibacteria bacterium oral taxon 955
GTGCATAACGCATTGTGGCAGAGTGTTCTCGGTGAGATTGAGCTATCGGTCTCCCATGGAAACTTTGAGACATGGTTCAAGAACACTGAGCTCATAGACTACAGCGACTCGTCTGTCACGATTGGTGTTGCAAACATCTTTGCAAAAAGTCAGTTCGAGAAGAAATTTAACGATCAAATCAAAGACGTTTTGAAGCGTAATGGAGTGAACGCAGAAAATATTTGCTACGAGGTCAAATCAGCAAAAAAGCGCGTCATCAGTCGAGAAACTACAGGCGTAAACGAAATTCAAAATCGCGCCAGTGAACTCGTCTCTCGCTCGCAACCCGCTCCTGCTACAACCCTTAACCCACGCTACACATTCGATTCATTTATAGTCGGCTCATCAAACGACCTCGCCTACACAGCGTGTCAAGCGGTAGCTGCAAATCCAGGAGTAAAATATAACCCGCTATTCATATATGGTGGCGTTGGACTCGGTAAGACCCACCTTCTTCAGGCGGTAGGCAATGAAGTCATAAAGAACGACAGCTCAGCAAAAGTCGCCTACCTTAGCTCCGAAACTTTTGTCAAGGAATTTCTCGAGAGTATCCGCTTCAAGAAAACTGGTTTTTCTGATAAATATCGTAATGTTGACGTCCTAATTATCGACGACATGCAGTTTATCGCTGGCAAAGAGAAAACTCAGGAGGAGTTCTTTCACACATTCAATGCCCTGCACCAAGCCAACAAGCAGATTATTATCGGCTCGGAT
The DNA here is from genome assembly GCA_010202265.1 of Candidatus Saccharibacteria bacterium oral taxon 955. NCBI lineage: Bacteria > Candidatus Saccharimonadota > Candidatus Saccharibacteria bacterium oral taxon 955. Next base: position 754 of record CP047918.1, read on the forward strand.
AAGCCACCGCGCAGTATCCCAACTCTTACGGAACGTCTTCGCAGTCGATTCGAATGGGGTATGGCGATTGATATCCAGATGCCCGACTTTGAAACGCGCTGTGCGATTGTCGAGACAAAAGCGGGACTATCCGGCGTCACACTTGAGCGTGACACCGTCGAATATCTAGCAAAAAACATCAAAACAAATGTCCGCGAGCTTGAGGGTGCCTTAAATCAACTTCTCGCCTACGCCGAAATGCGTGGTATCTCGCCAGACGCTTCAACTGCCGAAGGACTGTTAGGTAATATTCGCCAGTCTCGCCCGCAACATATCACGGCCAAGCAGGTTATCGAAAAAACTGCCCGTCATTTCCAGATAGATATAAAAGAAATATGTGGTAATCGACGCGATAAACATATTGTCGTGCCACGCCAGATTGCGATGTACTTACTAAGAAGCGAACTTCATCTCAGCTTCCCTCGTATTGCCCAGGAGCTAGGTCGCAAAGACCACACAACAGCAATCCATTCGATAGAAAAAATTGAACGATCGATCAAACTCGACTTTCTCATTCGCGAACAGGTCGCTGAAATCCGGGAGAAACTGTATGCCTAGTCCTTGTGGAAATTCTGTGTTCAACTTGCGTATATATGCCCGTAAAAGTTGTGTTCACTCATCCACAGCACACTCGTCGACATACATAAACTATGCTTTAGCAGCGGAAAAGTACCGACATTCACACAAGAAAGACACATCCATATCCGCGACAATATCCACACGAAAAATACCCAGATCCACATCTGTAAAAAGTCGATTTATCCCCACCATCCACAGTACCTATAACTACTCATCATAAATCTAAAAAGGAGAATAATAACTATTATGGAACTGTCTGTCACTCAAGATAATCTCGCTCGTGCACTTAGTGCCGTTGGTCGTGTTGCGAGCAACAGGGCGGGCCTACCGATTCTTGGCAATATCCTTTTACGCACAGAAGGCACTCGCCTATTAGTTGCAGCGACCAATCTAGAGATTGCGGCAACTTATTATATTGGCGCAAAAGTATCAAAGCAAGGGTCACTTACGCTCCCAGCTAAACTAGTAAGTGAGTTTATTTCAAGCCTCCCGAAAGGAACTGTGGATATATCTACAAAAGGAACATCTATGACACTTACGTCGGGCAATTTCTCATCGATTATGAGCGGTGTTGACTCTTCGGAGTTTCCAGAACTACCATCCATCGACGAAAAAGAGGCGGTTGCTTATACAATTTCGGTTACTGATTTTAAACAGGCGGTAAATCAAACGATTATTACAACAAGTAGCGATGTAACGCGACCTGTTCTGACGGGTGTTTATTGGCATTCAATCGACGGAGAATTGTACTTAGCGGGAACCGATGGGTATAGGCTGGCAGAGCGCCGTCTTGTTAAGACAAAAAGTGAGATCGCCGCAATTGTGCCTACGTCTAGCCTACAGGAAGTGCTACGTACGATTACAGATGGAGTTGATGAGATTGAGGTGTTGTTTGATGATACACAAGTTCGTTTTCGGGTTGGTAGTGCTGAGATTACGAGTCGCTTGATTGACGGCAATTACCCAGACTACCGTCAGCTGATTCCGAAAGAATCCGAAACCTCAATCCAGCTGAGGTCGGATGAATTTGCGCGTATTGTTAAGATTGCTGGGTTGTTTGCGCGTGAGTCTGGAGGTAGTATCACGCTCACGGCGGACGCCGATACTCAGCAGTTGAGCATTCACTCTATTGCTAGTGAATTAGGGGAAAACACCTCTAGCGCTGATGCAAAGATCACTACTAGCGGGCAGGTTACACTTAACTCACGCTATATTAGTGAAGCGCTTGGTGTCCTTGATGGTGAAGTAATTGAATTTAGGTTTAGCGGAAAACTCTCCCCCTGTGTCCTCACCTCTGTCGAGAAAAATCCAAACTATACGCACATTATTATGCCACTAAAGAGCTAGTATGAACATTAGGTCGCTTAGACTTCAGAACTTCCGTAATCACTCCGATGAGACGGTTTCGTTTGATAGCCCGATTACCGTGATTTACGGTAATAACGGTACTGGTAAAACAGCAATTTTAGAGGCGATCTATATCGCTCTGAGAGGCTCTTCTTTTCGAGGGACTGATAAAGATATTCTCAAAAATGGCAAACCATGGTATCGCATCGATATAGAGACAGATAGTTACGAGGTTACGTCAGTCTATGGTGTAAATGAGTATAAGCGAAAATATTTTTTAGTTGAAGACAGGAAGTCATTGAGACTTCCACGACAATTTCGTCGACCTGTCGTTTTATTTACTCCTGATGATCTTCGCTTAGTGGACGGTTCACCGTCTCGCAGGAGAAAATATCTAGATACCTTCCTTTCTCAGTATGACCCGACTTACGCACGACAGCTGAGGCGATATGAGCGTGCCCTTGCTCAGCGCAACAAGCTGCTAAAATACACAGAAACAACAAACGAAACGCTATTTTCTTGGAACGTTATTTTAAGTGACGCAGGGACATATATCATCAATGCTCGTTGTGATTATATCAACAAATTAAATCAGTCTATTCAAGCTTATTATCGGGACATATCGGGTAATAATGATCATGTGCGACTTGAGTACACTGGATATAGAGCCTCTAGTCAACAGTTGCTTCACGCCTATGAACATAGCCTTGCTCGTGACCAATGTGCGCAACATACCTCTGTCGGTCCACATCGACACGACTTAGAGATACGTTTAAACGATCGACCTGCCGAAGAGGTCGCATCGCGTGGAGAGGTTCGCACACTGATCCTTGCCCTCAAGTACCGAGAGGTTGATATCGTGCGAGCTAATGATGAGGTTGATCCAGTGATTCTCCTTGATGATGTATTTGGTGAGCTTGATGAGGTTCGTCAAAATAATCTGCTCAAGGAACTAGACGGTCTTCAGATAATTATTACATCTACTCATACTATCGGGCGAGAAGGTATCGCCCATATCTATCTCGCGGATTAGCGGATGGCGATATTATTAACACTTGTTAGTATATCGATCGGTATGTTTGGTGTATTGTACTTTGTGAGAACTATTTCTGGAGTACTGACTATCTCCCACGATCCTGATTTTTTTTGAGCAAGCACGCGGTAGTATCCACCTGGACTCGATGGGTCCATATTTACAGGGGTGAGTAGCACGCCAGCCCATTCTCCTTTGCTAAATAACTTCGTATTATTCGCCTGAAAACGTTGCATCTGGCTTGGGTATTTAGCAGTGAGAGCTTGAGAAAGGGCAGATAACTCATTTTTTGCAATTGAATCTAGATACGACTCAGAATAGCTTGGGTCAACCGTAATAGACTCTGTATTTTTAACACTAAAATTAACAGGCTTTTTTGAGATTTTATCTCCCGATGGGGTATATTCATACGAGCCAACACGTAGTTTAACGGTAGGTTTATCTTTGGTGACGGTTGCGATTACTGGCTTTTCTTCGGCGTTCTCATCTTTGATGTAGATCTCAACTTTTGATATGTTGTCCGACAGATTAAAGGTCACGTCTTTGTACTGAAGAAATTCGTATAAACCCCATATGACGGCAGAAGTTATAACAAGGATAACGGCTGGGATGAGCAGTTTTCTCATTTGAATGGATTCTCCTCATTTTTGAAGTGAATTTTATACTCAGCTGGGTTGTATCCCCAGGCTGATATCTGTGTAATAGCGGCGTCACGGTAAGTTGGTGGAGCGTCAATCTCTATAATGATGGCTTTCTCTGTTGGGTCTTCTGGATCGGCACGATAACCGATCGTAAACAGGAGGTTTGAGTATGGAAGTAGTCGAATAATAGGATTGGCATCTGATTGCTCCTCGCCTCTCTCTACAGCAGCCTTACCGGCCTGGCTTTCGGCCGCAGAAAAGTCTCGGCGTCGGTTCTTGTAGATCGTCTGGCCAGCGTCGCTGACTGGTGATAGAACACCAGTAATTGTTTGCCCAGCTGCGTCTTTTCGCACTGTTATCTTGCCGGCCACTGTTTTAAACTCTGGGCGTGAGATTACGTATGAGTGCGAGCCTGGTTCAAGGTATACGGTATCTCCCCCGTGGTTTTTACCATCAATCTTAACTGTTGCGTCAGCCGGTGCTTTAATAATCCTGATCGCTACCTTGCCGTCGGCTTGGTGTATTTGGATAATTGACCAGACGATAATTCCGATAAAAGCAAGTGCTACTATGGCGATGGCTATCTTTGTTTTATGTACGTTATCCATACCCTACTTCTTTCTGTACCATGTTGTATCTGATTTGGTCAAACTCTCTCGTCCGGCGACTGGTGCACGCTCGCAAAGTGAGGCGGAGGCGATCTTTGACGAGAATCCTGGAATATCTCCAACGTAGATGAATGTATGACCAGGAAGCATCGCTACATCGCCAGGTTTTAACGTGCCAGTGTCTATCTCACTACCCTTCCCTAGTCTCTGCCAGTTTTCTCTCAACCACTTCTCTTGGGTGTCTGTCGGTCCGCCTTTTGCGTCGTAGTTGTAGTGAGGTTCCCAGCCACTATTGACGACTAGTCGAGTAACAAACCCTCCACAGTCGACGCCGTCGCTTAGAGTTCTTTTTCCACACGTGCTTATCGTGCCACCAACATATTGACCGAGTTTCTGTGCTTCGGCAACGGCTGCTTCGTATTCCGGCTTAGCCTTGGTCGCGTCACCACCTTTACCTTTGTAGGTCGGCCAGGCATAAGCTAATGTGGTAGCGGAAAGATCTCCACCGGCAAAGGATGATGAATCTTCAGGGCAACCCCCCGATGTAGCGCCTGCGCCCGCAGGGTTAGCGGCAACAACGCCATCAACAATTCCCTTAGTGTATCTTGCGATTTCTCCCTCGTCCATCTTGCCGTCAGAGCCGTGAGCGAACTCGTTATACGACCACGGTATAGTTTCAGCAAATAGCGAAACGAGCGGAATATCTCCTTTTGAAGCTACGCTTTCACGGTTAAATATGCTCTTTTGCTGTGATCCATTCTCGTCCAATCCAACTTCTCGACCCTCGGCGGCGGCACGAGCTTTTGCGATTGCGGCATTGTACTGCTGACTTTTGGCGGCGGTTGTCTTGTTTGAGAAAGCCACTCTTTTATCCTGATACTGACGATATGCACCCTCGCGTTGTGCCCAAGCTTGGTTGACGGACTCGTTTGAGTGGAGACTGATGCCAATTGCGGCTTTTGCGGCAATGGCCGCTTCTGCACGTTCGCGGGCGGTTAGCTTTTGGGTGTCTGTAGTTCGGGATAGGACTACTGTAAATCCATTTTTTTCAAGCTCAGTTTTGACGCGATTTGCGACTTTTAGCATATTCTCGGTCTCGGGTGTGCTATAGGTTTCGGCCGCAACAAGCCCAGATTTTTCGTCAGTGTATCTCGATATAGCACCACCATGACCAGGGTCCAAGAAAATAACACCCTTATTTACCGCGGTAGTTGTTGTCGTGCTTGTTGTTGCAGCGCCACTAACTGGTGTTGTTGGCGTACTATCTGTGACTGGACGAACATGGACGACACCGTTACCACCCTTGAAATCGAGTAATTTTGCCGCCTCCCACCAGAGGTCGATATCGATAGTTTTTCCGCCAGCCTTATTGCCAGGCTGTCCTTGTCCAACATCTCGTTTTTCGGCGATGATACTTTTTCCGTTGTACGATATCTCAAGTTTTGTAAAGTTTGGAAGCTTCCCTAGGGAGTTAAATGTTAACCTTCCCGTCGATAGCTCAGCGTATCCAGCGCTACCAGCTATACCCTTAGGGGTGTTTCCTTCGCCATTGTCGTCAGATGAGAAGCCTGGTTCGACACCTTGTTTATTATTGGTGCTGACCCATCGATTCAGTCTCGCGGACCATTCACCACCAAATGTTGAAGCACCAATAGATTTACCTTCGGCTGGGATATTGCCGACACTTTTACCTAGGTATGTAACTCCCGCATGTGACGGCGGACCTGTTGAAGCAGGTGGGCCAGTATTGTTGCCCTGTGAGTCAATCGAAGTTTGCGGAAGGTTTTTCATATCCTCAAATATCTTTTCTCCGTTGGCTGCGCGCTTGTCTTGGTGGGCCGCGCTTTGGTCTTTTGGTCTCTCAAAACTAAGAAGCCAGATATTTGAGGCATCTTTGATGGTTTTTGATGACTTAATCGCCTCCCATTCGGTGATACCGCTCGGAGCTCCAATTCCTGGCCTAACTTTTCTAGTCGTGCTTTCTTGATAGAGAAAGTCAAGTTGAAATGTGAGAAACTTATCATTGACATCGACATCTATACCGTCTGGTACGTATCCTTTTGAGGCAGAGGCCGCTTTTCCGTACTCTTCTTTATAGTATTTTTGCATTAAATCAGGCATCGCAGCATTCATTTTATTGACAATCTCAGTACGGCGAGTGTCTGTCCATTGAACAATACCGTACCCGCCAGCTTCCCACGGTTTGCCTGTTTCATGACGAAACGGGCTAAATTCGCTTTCTTCTTGAATATTTCCCAGGATGCCAGCTGCCTGCTCGCCTGTCAGGCCCTTGCCGGTGAGGTAATTCCACATCTTCGCGACGTTACTGTTGCCACTAACCGCTGATCCGGCTGTCGAAGTGACACATGGATCTTTCGCGTCTGGGTCGTAGTATAGTATGTCGTTACCCGCGTAAAATCGTTGATCAAGCGCGCGAACAGGCACCGTTTGAGTGAACGCTATTAGGATAGTTATTGAGAAGTATGCACAAAGCTTTAAGATCTGTTTCATGGTTGGTTCGCTTTCTCTAAAAGGGCATCTGGTGCATCACTAGGAAAGGAGTCGGCCGAAAATCCATCGCCTGAATAGGCAATTAACTGAAGTATTCGGTCTTTGATATTAAACACACAGACCATTAGACGAGACTCGCTCTCCGCTGGTTCGTTGTCAAATTGAACTTTAGTAATGAGCCACGTGTCAAGATAAGGTTCTTTTTTCTGTATAGACACATTTTCGGTGTTGATCGTCGATCCGTCTTTTGATAGTCGATTCTTGATTGATGTTGCAATCTCGGTGTCGCTATAGTCATTGATGCTCCTATGTCGCCACGGGCCGATTGTTTGCATTAGGATTACTCCAGCTATAACGATAGCTATAAATATTCCGAGACTGATAATCAAACGTTTCATAGCGGTATATATCCTTTTGGATCTTTGGAGGTGTCTTTTGACCCAGAGTCAGCGTAGGCGCTTACACGACTAGCTGTTTCTATACTAAAGTGCAGGTGGTGTCCAGTCCCGCAAAACTTCCCTACAGCACCGATTCTTTGACCGCGCTTTACGGTGTCGCCCTCTTTGACAGTTGGGTCCATGTGTTGATAGGCGTGCCATATGCCAGGTATCCCTTCGGCTGTGATTGCGGTCGCCCAGCCACACGACCCCATGTTGCGAACCATAGTAACCTTACCGTCATGAGCAGCGGTAACTGGCGTGCCGACTGGTGCAGGAAAATCGATACCCTTATGGAGGCCTTTTGAGCCTTGCTGGTGCCACATCAGCGACGTCTTGCGACCATTCTCAATTGGTAGCGACCAACCGTCTCTGCTTGGTTGGCTACTCTCGCCGCCAGACGCACCACCTTCACTACCGTCACCAGATGAGGACGAATCTGTTGATGCGGCGGCTGACGATGGCAGATCATTTTCGCCAATATCATTGGCGCGTTGATCTACGTAGTGAACATACATGTCGGCCTTAAACTGGCTGTCTATAAAGCAGTCGCTACTCTTGTCAACCTCGTCAGCTTGTGAGGCGCCAAATGGGTCGTCACGCTCAATACAGTTTTTGACAAAATCCTTATATTCCTGGCTTGACGGGTTTCCGCTATTTTCATCAATTGCATTATGTTCTTTGGTGAGGCGGTCGATGACGGCTTCTGGCTCTGCGCTCAGATATTGAGGTGGAATGCCGACCACAGGGTTACAGAAAGGATCGGTTGCAATGCCTAGCTCCTTGTAGTAGGGGTCGCTGCACTCACTGTATGATTCTTTGGTTGCGGCATGAATTGGCGGAGAGACAAAGTTTTTTGCTGTTTTTGACACGATTGATGAAAAGCTTGAAAGTATGTTCATTGGTGTTGATCCTGAGTATACGTAAGGCAGGAATTGAGTATAAATGCTTCCCAGGAAGGTGTTTGGACTCGATATATCAAATGGGCTGAGGCGTTGGCGGTCATACTCGGCATAACTAAGGACGGCCTCTCGTTGAACTTGCATATATGCTCTTGCTTCATCTTTTTTCAAGATACTGTTACCGCCGAACCCGGCAACTTTTGATAGCATACCACCTGTTCCAGATGTGATGAGATTGCCGGATCTTTCACCGTATGTTTTGTCGTCGACAAGTCTGCCGGCTAGTAGATCGCCGATCATTGCCGGCAGGATTGCACTGGCGACTGCAATCAGTGGAGCCATCGCTAATTGGAATGTTAATTTTGCTTCTCCTACCCCAAAGAAGAATGATACGGCACCGGCGACAAGTGATCCAACTTGAACTATAGGATTTGCGAGTAGATGGCATGTCTCGTCGGCGGCGCGTCGGCTGCCGAGCTGTGACAAGATATAGTCGATAGTCCCTTGAATCTTACCGCCAAAGTTTGCTCCTGCGACAGCGGTTGAAGCTTTGGCATCGATACCAGAATCTCCATATGCAGCGTATCGGAAACCGAAAGAGTCTGTAGCGGATTTACTTCTAACGCCGTCGCCGTTTACGACGACTTTTGTGAGTATTTCACCTAGATATCGTACGTCATCGGGTTTGGCGGTACCCGCCTTGATCATACTGGCTGTAGTTAGGAATGTCATCGCGTAGCGTATCATTTGGGCGTGTCGTAGTGTTTTGGCGACATAGCTAATCGTCTTTACCCAACCGTATACCATACATGCATTATCAATAGGTCCAGTAATTTTTACGGCACTAAGGGCCGTTTTTGCAGCCGTTCCCGAAGCACTTTTAGCGGCACCTTTTGCGATAGCCTCGGCATTGTCCTCGATAACATTGTCAGCGAGATTAGAGCCTGATTTTGCACTTCCCTCAGTTAGGTCTTGGGCTTCTTTTGCGCGTCCGTTTGCCTCGGATTGCCGTTTCTTTTCTTCATCACTACAGTTACCCTCGTCACAAACTTTGGCGGCTGTAGTGTCAACTTTACCGCTCTTGGTGTTCTCTTCTATCGTTAGCTTGCGTTTTTTATCATCGACTCCATCTTCAAACGGTGCTTTTTTGCTAACTCCAAATTTCTTGGCCACCTTGTGAAACACCTTGTCGGACATGCTTGAAAACTTCATGCTGTATGCCTGCTTCATCGCAGCATTAAACTTGGAGTTCTTTTTCATCTCCGAAGAGAAATTTTCAGCGGTGATCGCTTCTCCTCCTGGTAATTTCAAGCTGTTAATCTTATTTCGCCCAGTTATCTTTGTTTTGCTATCTACGTCTACCTCAAAACCGGCCTTTTTGAGGTTTTTGAGCTCTTTGTCCGAGAAGGTCGCGTACTTACAGCGAATATTGACGACGCTACAGACGCCAGTTGTTGTGTTCTTTAGCTTGGCTTTAACAATTTTTTGATGACGAGACTCTATGCTACCTAATTGATAGTTAAATTTTTCGGTTAGTACCTCTACGAAATTAACTACCAGCATACCTGGACCACCAAAGAAACTAACGACACCAGCGACACTGAGCATAACCGTTATGATAAGTCCAATAGGACCTGCTTTTTTGAGGTTTTTTGCCGAAAATCTATTTTTAGTTTTTTTGCCACCGGTAAAATTATTGATATATCCACTATTGGCGGATTCTTCTTTGTTTCGAATAGAGTTTGATATGTCCTCAGGTTGTTTTTCTGATCGGTCTTGTTGGTGGTTGGCGTCGTCGTACGAGTCGCTGCTCTGGTTTTCAGCTGAACGTAGATCGTCTGCGTTTTTAAAACGGTCCTCGTATGCGCCCTGAATATCGCGAGGGTCATCGACGCGCACCGCCATAACCTATCGTCCGCCTCCGTAGCTATTTGCTTGTTGAGCTTGTTGTTGTAGCGCTGTCTGTGGATTAGTTGTGATTAGACCTTGCTCTGTCTCGCTAGCTACAATCTGGATGTGAACATGATTTTGGCCGGCAAAGAATAGACCCTGCCCTACTGGGAAGTTTGAAAGTCGCTTTCTTTCCTCCTCAGTAAGTTTGAATACGTCAGCTAACACATCGACCGCGCTAGTTGACTGCTTGAGAAGTAGTTGCATAGATGAGTTAGCGACAATCGCCCGACCCATCTTGCTGCCCATAAAGTCTTCAACGTCCTGGGTGATGGTAGTTAGGCCGAGGTAGTATTTACGAGCGCGCTTTGCGAGGCTAAATAAGAAGTTTGCTGAGTCGTCATACTTCATCAATTGCCAGGCCTCGTCAACGATTAACATTCGCTTTTTTTGGATTGTACGAGTGATATTCCAGATGTGCGATAGCACAATATACATAGCGACTGGCCTGAGTTCATCCTCGAGGTCGCGAATGTTAAACACAACCATGGTGTTGTCGATGTCAATGTTGCTTTGCTGAGAGAATATACCAGCAAATGTTCCAGTTGTGTACTTACGAAGCCGTTGTGCAAGCTGAGGTCCTGTGCCACCCATATGGAGGAGGGTGTCATATAGATCGCCCATGGTTGGTGGAATTGAGTTATGCGTCAGCGGGTCGCTGGTGATTCCGGCACGAGCGTAGGTGTCGATAAGTCCTTGATCTAGGTCGGCTTCTTCGGCTGGTGAAAGTCCAACCGAAAGCTGTCCTCCGGCGGTAGTACCTCCAAGCATTAGACGTAGTAGACCATGGAGAGTTACGAGGTTGGCACGCAGTGCATCGTCTGCCTCGTCGCTATCGATAACGCGCGGTAGGTCAAATGGATTAATTCGCGTGTCGCTACTGAGACTGAGGCGGATATAACTGCCACCAACCGCGTCAGATAATTTCTGATACTCATTTTCTGGGTCAATAATCAGAATATCAGAACCGGTCATCATACTACGGAGTGCCTCGAGCTTGACTGTGAAAGACTTACCAGCACCTGATTTTGCAAAGACAACCATATTGGCGTTTTCTAGTGAGAAGCGGTCAAAAATAACCAGACCGTTGTTGTGCATGTTGATGCCGTACAAAACTCCTTTTTCCTGAGTCAGATCAGCACTGGTAAACGGAAAGCTAGTAGAAATTGCGCCAGTATTCATATTTCGGCGGATCTGGAGCTGGTCTGACATTTGAGGAATTGTACTGTTCAAGCCCTGCTCTTGCTGGCTTGAGGCGGTTTTTGAGTATACTAGTTGTTGACCAAATAAGGTCTCTATACTGTGTTGTACAAAGCTTAGTTCCTCGAGACTATCTGCATAAATAGTCACATATAGCCCGTAGCGGAAGAATCGTTCTGCACCGACCTGAAGCTGATCGCGCAGTTCCTCGGCATCAGCGAGAGCAGCTTCCTTGCCTGGGTCACGAGTTTTACCCTTTTCGGCGTTGATAGCCATGTCAGCCTCAAGTTGAGTTACTTTTTTGCGCAGGTTATTGAGGACAACTTCAGTCTCCACCGGATAGACAAACATACTAATATCGATCACCTGGTCGATGTTAATTAGTCCAGAAAGCCATCCAGTATAAAGCTCGCGTGGGTAGCCGTATATGTAGAGGGTTCGGCCGTATTTTGTACCGATACGGAAGTGGCTAGAGTGAATCTCGAGGCTACTTGGTGCGATGAGGTCACGCAGGGTTGTCATGCCCTTTAAAAAGGCTTGCTCAACCTCTGCTTGCTCGCGCGCCCGTTGCTGGGCGGCGATATCAATTGGATCGAGTTTCTTTTTCTTTGCCACTAGATTACTCCTCCCATTGATGGCGGTAGCGGTGTTTGCGGTGCAGATCCGGATTCAGGTGAGGGTGCTTTGCGAATATAGGTTGAAGTGACGCGCTCGAAGTCGCCAAGTGGCTCACGAACAGCAGTGTCAGGGTTGTAGATGTTGTAATACAGCTCTCCTAACTGTTTAGTGTTGAGTTGAACGGCTTGTACGCCCACCTGAAGTAGGCCGTTAATTACCGCATCAACACGATTTTTGATTTCGTCTTTTGCTTTTTCGTAAGTCACTTTATCTATTCTAGTTACAGTGTTGGCTTTTTTGCCACCACCGAACATACTGCTCAAAAAACCCTTTCCTTGTTCGACAACATTACTCATATCACCGCTTGGGAAAAACGGCACAACTACAAAAAAACTTTTGTCCATAATATTTGCTTCTTGGGCCAGAGCGTCGATAAAGTCGATATAATCATCCATCAGAACATTAAGTAGCATATTGTCCTGGCCTCGGCGAACCTCTTCGAGGCGATCAAGGTATGGGCCGATATCAACCCGTTGTGAACGTATAAATATCTGGATTGGAAAATACAGAGCATTTAGGAAGTTTTGGTAGCTAAACTCTACACCCTCTCGTTCTCGTGAGCTCATTAGGTCGAAGTTGATCGATTTACAGGCAATCACTGCACGAAAACTGCCATCGGCCATAATAACCATACTGTCACGAAGTTCCGACAAAAGTAGGCTATTTTGGGTAGAGTTTACCTTCTTTTGCTGAGTTTGTTGTTGCTGGGTTTGCTCTGGAGTAGTGCCGGGTTGTGTAGGTGGCGTGAATTGTTGCTCTGGACCACTGCCAATAACGCCAGATGTTGGTTGCATCGGCTGAGGTTGTAATACTGGACCTGTTTGAGTATTTGGTGGCACTCACCCCTCCCTAATATTGTCACTAACCCGATATTATCTAGTGAAGCGAGATAAAGACTTCGCCCTCGTCCTCCTTCTCTTGAATACGATTAGCCTCTCGCTGAATCGTTTCGATTGATAAATCAGGGTTGTTTGCAAGGTTAATTATATCAGGTGAAACCGCTTTCTTGCTAGTGCTTGACGAAGGATTATCGCTAGTCAGAGAGTCGGTTTGTTGAGTTTGGTGTGGTTGAGTGTTGTTCGGTGGTATATTTGGATCAACTGGCGACTGACCACTCGGCGTAAGTGGCTGGATAACAGATTGGCGTATCGTTGGATATGGATTAAATTGTGGAGAGACGTTTGATTGGTGTGTAGGATGCCCTGAGGTGTGCTGTGTAGGCGGCATATGTGTATCAGCTAGGTTTTCTGGCGGAGTAGTAAACGCTTGGTGCATACGGGCAACAACCTCTTGTCGGTGGCGTTCATCAGATTGATCAAGCATCATGTCAAGTGATCGAGACACGTTGCCATCTGTGTCGAGTATATCTTCGGCACGCTGAGCGTCATTATAGACATCAGATACAAGAGGACTTTCGTTAAACGGTTTGGCGGCGTGACGAATCGCCCATCCTTCGGTGTCAGCAATATTTGCTAAGTAGGATAGTCGCTTCTCTGCCTCCACCTGAGTGATGTCTTTTGCGCGCTGTACCTCGATAACTTTTGGTGCCGTAATTTCTACGAGAGACTCAATACCGTCTGGTATCCACAGTCGTTTACGAGGCTTTAGGTAGTAGGACACGATGGCGGCAAGATACACCTCCATAGGTTGATCTTTGCGTAGAGGAAGCGCTAGAGCGCCAAACAAGATGGTTATCGGTAGCGGGATAATCGCAAGCGCGATAAACAACTGAGAGAGTCCCCAGGCAAGACCAAGCGAGATGGCGACGATGATCAAATAGACAAACTGACGGAAGCTAAACGGACCGAGAAGTTTGTCATCGGCCTCAACGTCTTGAGCAACTTTGTAGACTGCCATCTAGTTATTTACCTCGCGGTACATAAAGTCCACTATCAGCCTTTTCAAATGCTATACCCTCGTGATCAACTCTCTTTGGAGAACCTAATGGCGTATTAGTGGTTGACTGTGATGACCGAGAAGAGGCTGGTCGCGTAGAAGTTTGAGCTGGTGGCGCAGACTGAGGTTGTGGAGCGGTGACTTGAGTTGGTGGTGTTTGTGTTTGCTGTGGGTGAGATTGAGGTATCGACTGAATAGGTGGCGCAGACTGAGGCTGCGGAGTAGGTTGGTTTTGTGGGGTATTGGCGGTAGGGGTGTTTCCAGCAACTGAGTTGATGTGTTGTCGAACTGCAGTAGGTATCTTCTGCCCCTGATCAGTTGATGCGTAGCTTGAAAGTGAACTTGCAAACCTCTGTTGAGCGTCTGCACTAGCGCTCTTTGAGCGATTAGCCATATACTCGGCAGTGTATGAATCGCGGGTAAAGGTTTCTGGAGCCGCTTCACCTTTTTCGATACGGTCAACAGCACCAGCGTTCAATTGATTGTTGATATGCTGACTATTGGCCTGCTGGCCTTCTGGTACAGTCGTAAATCGCCCCTCTTCAATATCACCAAGAGTTTTACTTCCGTATACACCAGTATCTCCTTTGGCACGTGCACCGTTGACTGCTGAGCGGCGTTGTCTATCGGTCATAGTGGCTGCTGAAGCAAGAACATCTCGACGTTCGTTGAAGTTTCCGTTTGATATGATGAATCGAACCGCCGCATCACGTTCTGCCTCTGAGGCGTCTATTTCGCCAGAGGCGATACGTTGTTTGTCGGCATACGATCTACTGAGAAGCATTTGATCTGCTGCTTTGACGTCGTTTTCGTACTCTTCGTTCTCGAGGGTGTTGGCGCGTAGTCGAACTTTCTGTTCGTATTCTTTTCCGCCAATACGTCGTCCGATAGCGCCAATCATACCGCCTCCTCTGCCACGAGCATACTTAATTGCGCGTTTTTGTTCACGGTATTTGCTAATATCTTGCATCGCTGTACCAAGACGTGATTTATTTTTAGCCGCACTACCGATTTGTTTACCGGCTGCGTTGGTCAGTCCTTGCAGCTTGGCGCCGATAGATCCGGCGGCCGCAAGAGCACCCTTTAGAAGGTTTGGAACAACAAAGAATGGTATGGTGGCGACACCCATGGCGGTTACCTGGAGCAGAATGTCGCCAGAAGAGGCTTTCGCAAGTATGTTGCCAGCTAGCTTACTAGCACCGAATACGAGGCCGATGATAGGAAATAGCATGAGAAGCGTAGAAAACATATCCCACCACTTCTTAAACCACTTTTCTGTATTTGGTAGGAGGTATGCAACAAAGGCGATTGGTGACAAGATTACTAGGAGGATAATGATAGCCTTTCGTCCCATCAGTATCAACACAATCATCAAGACAGCGAACAGCGATGCGAGAACAACCGGTATAGAGATAGAAAGCGCAACTAAGACGGCCGTGACGAGTGCGGTGGCGAATATAGCTGTCCAGGTTAGTCCCTGTCCGATTGTTGACCACTGCCCGCTTCCAGCTGCAGTACCCGCTGTAGCATTGTTTATGGTATCAAACAGAGCCTTGACGTTGTAGCCAATGATTTGACTGATATCAACTGCTAGCTGACACAGGAAGAAAGACACGTTAACGAGGATAGCTCCAACAATTAATCGTGGTAGCATTTTCTTTATGCCATAGTTTGTAATCCCAGCTGACGTAATTTGCGAGTAAATGATGATGATAAACACGATAACAAATACGACGTTGGCAATATTTCTGAATGCCTTCCAGGCGGTGTAGGTGTCGCCACTCGTTGAGATGAGGTCGGTGTCGAGTGTTAGGAATGCATCACTAATGATGTTATATGCATTGTCGGTGATTCCTCCTAGGAAAGTTAGAACTGGACAGACAATCCATCCAATACCCTCTACGGCGCAGGTAGTCTTACCCTCACTACTCCCTTCACCGTCAGTTTGTACGCCTTTTCCATTACCTACTTTTTTACCACCCTCATATCTTCCGTTAGCAGAGATTCCTTCTGCGTAATCATATGGAACGCCGCCCTTGAGAAGTGCGCCATGGAGATCGGCGCCACTAAAGCCGAAATTGCTTGACACGTCGTTCTTACTGGTTATTCCCCGATCGTAGTAGCTTCCCGGTAGTCCAAAACGTGTCATAGCTGCGTCTTTATCGGGGCCGTTGCCTACGGGGTTGCAAGCGAAATCGCCTTTAGCAACACCAGTAATCTTGCTCATCAAAGAGGCGTATTGGTCAGAGCCATTTTCGGCTTTATCAACCTTGTGCATCGGTATATACGCCCACCTATCTCCGGAGTTTCTAATGATCGATGGGCAATCAATTGGTTGCTTGCCATCCTCGACGTACGTGTCGTTTGCGTTGAATTGACCCTTCATCGTGAAGGTTGTTGAGTTATTGTGGAGAACGCTATTAATCTTGCCGTCTTTTGAGAAGTAAAATACTGTGTAGTACCGCTGATCCTCACCGTTATTTTTCGGGTCATCATTTCTCTTGGTTGTAACATCAGCTGAGTTACAGCCACTCTGAGATTCGAGAGCGCGTTGCCATTTAATTGTCCACGAGGATGTAGAGTCGCTACCCCCCTCAGAACTGACAGTTTCGTGGTTATAGGTTAGTTTTGCAGGACAATCGAGTCCGACGGCGGTATAGCTATTGTTCTCCTCTCTGGTAGGGTCGTCAGAGTAGAAAAACGCTTCTCCAACCTTAATGACGGTTCGATTGATGCGCACAAACGGTAGATTTTTATCTTCGAAATTGACACGAGCTGGTGTCAGTGTATCGGCTAGAGCGGTGGGTATAATTGGCGATATACTACTCGCTACCAGCGAGGCTATGGCTATTCCCAAAATATATAAATATCGACTTCTTTTCCACCGTTGCATAAGCATGATAATATCATTATACATTGCTCGTGATTAAATCAAAGAGCGTACCTTTAGGGTACGCTCTTTGTGTAGCTTAACGACGTAAGAGTTATTTTTTCTTGATCTCTTCGACGTCGCGAACTTCAATGATGCGCCAGGCTTCTACTATAGAGCCCTTAGCCTCCTCTTTCTCCTTACCATTACCGGTAATCTTGACTTCTTTACCGGTTCCGGTATCTAGGTAGTACCTATCCATAACGAAAACTTCTCGCATAGTCCAGTTTGAACTTTCGTGGTCAATGAGATACCCCCCTCCTTCGCAGTGCTGTGTAAACTCTCCGGCAGCGCTACCGTGTTCGTACATAGGGCTACTGTTGTTGTGACTATATACGTTGAGCGCGTAGAGGCACCTAAACGGATTGTCGCTCCAGCCTATATCATCGTATGGGGTTTTTCCTCCCGAGGAGTAGTATGCGCTACGGAAATCTGCATACTTCTCGTTCCATGCGTCTATAGATTTCCGAACGCTCTCTGGGTAGCCGTCTTTGGGCTCTGGACCGTAGAGTGCAATAATCGCTTCTTGAGGGACAGGAACAGGCTTGGTCCTCACTCCGTCTAGACCTACTTCATACATAAGTTTATTGTATACGCCGGTTTTATCCTCTAAAGTTGGTCCAGCAAATAGAGCATTTACCGCGTCTTTGGTTGTAGGATATTTATCGACGGTTGCTACGTATTTTTCTAGTAATTGTCGATCTACTTCACCGTTAAAATAAGACGGCTCTATTTTTGGATATGTTATTTCGGGTGCTGGAAATGTGTCCGTGGCGCTGGTGGTTGGTACTGGGTTGCTTGGCGACGGGTCTATCTCCCCAGCACCTGTCGTAGACGGTGCGCTGGCAGTTGGTTGCTCTTTTGCGCCTACACGATCTGGTGCGCAACTAGTGATTCCGATGGCGGTAGCGCCGATCGCAAAAATAGTTGCTACTTTTATGCCCGCCTCTTTTATGCGCTCTCTGATAGGTTTATGCGCTTGGTTTAACCTCTCTCCTCGGTTTGACATCAGCTGTTCTCCTTTATATCAGCTAAAAACCAATTGTGGCTACATTACAGCAAAAATTATTTTTTTTGTCAACACTAGTTTTAATCTGTAGGTTTGTGTTCGGGAACGGTGCTATAGTCTATACCGCGTGCTCGGGCGTCCTTGAACATCTTTTCGGTCTTAGCGACCTGACTTTCATATTTCTTCTTCCAGTAATCTGCATCTTGGGTGTATCCATCGCGCTCGTTAAATTCGGTGCGTGGCGATTCAAACAGGACATGTTGCTCAAACTCTGTCAGCTCGTCGCGGGATGGTACATTAAATTTATCTTTGAACCAATAAGGATCATCTGGACTACGCTTGATCGCCTGGACAACATCGTCTTTCATATTTGCCATTGCCGATGGACTACGTTTGAGGTTCTCAACCAATGTACGATACTTGGCTGGACTTTTGTGGGCCAAGATACGAAGTCCCTGCATCTGATTTATAATATTCATGCGCGAGAAGGCATCAGCAGACAGGTTGCCCCATGTACTAGCTGCGTTAGCAATCTCACTAAATGTCTTGATCTTGCCGGCAAGTGTTGGATCTGGATCGTCAAGCCCATAAGAAGCATTTGTGAAGTAGAACTCGAGGTCCTTACCAATGTTCATGATACTTGGGTTTTGTGCTAGGACAAGTTCTTTATAGTCGTTTAGTGCCGTACGGTCAATCAGACCCTGGCTGAAGCGACGGTCCATTTCGGTGGCCATCTCACGAAGATTGAGAGCCCCAGGCGCACCACGCTTCGCCATGATACTGGTGTAGGCGACGCGCTCAGCATCAGTTTTGGCTGACATAAATCGCTCGTGGAGCTTAACAGGGTTTGAGGAGATATCGTAATCGAGAGTTGATTCGATATTCTTAACGTCATCAATAGTGAATTTTGAGCTCTCTGAGCGGGCTTGAGCAACAACAGAGCGTTTACCAACTTCTTCTTTAATACCCGCGGCATACTCAACGACATTCTTGGTTCGGCCGTTAGCATCGGTGATGACGTGAACCTTACCTGGCCCGCCATCAAGCGCTTTAGCGGTCTCTTTGAGTATCGCAGCCTTGTTTTCGGCAGCTTGACGTTCGGCCATTGCCTTTACAGATGCAGTTAGTTGGGCATCGAAACCATCTTTCTTTATATCACGAGCGATATTGATGATCCTCTCTTGGGTGTCGGCACTAACCCCTCGTAGATTGAGGACATGTTCACTCTCTCCTCCCTTGGCGAGTATTTCGGCGTGCATAGCATCGACCTGACCCTTGGCTAGAACGGATTTTACTTCGCTAGCTTTGACGCTTAGTTCAAGCTCCTTTAGACCAGGGTCAGTTTGGATAGCAGTGTCCCAGTTTGCTTGATGGGTGTTTTCGATACGCTTTTTCTGCGACTCGGCAACACGTTTCGCTCGATCAACTCGTTGCCCATATTGACTTTGCTCAAATTCATTACTGACGCGCGTTTTGTCAATCTCGGCAAGGTGCTGTCTCTCAGTGAGGCGCTTACCGTTTTCGCTGCGAAGGAGGCTGTTTTCAATCTCCTGTTTATGTGCGCCCAGGTGTCGTGCCTGAAGCTCAAGCTGTCGACCACGTGCAGAATCTGCAAAGTGGTTTTCAATTCGCTGCTTATCGTTTGCTGCATCTCGGTTCATGGCTTCGACCGCTTGACCGTACTTTGTGGCAGCAAAGCGGTTATCGGCTCTTGCCTCGTATGACTTACGTCTACCATCTCTATAACGGCGACGATTATCGAGTGCTCGCGTGGCTGCATGTAGCTTCCTGAGGCGACCGTTGAAGTGTTTGGTTTGCCCTGCAAGAACCTTGTTTTTGCGCTCCTCGGCCATGCCTTGTGACCAGTTTCGTGTACGGTCAATTAGACCTTTGTTTGGATTGTTGACGATACCAGCAATCTTGCTTATGACGCCTCCACTAAATTTGACAAGCATAGGTGTCACGACAATTGGTGCAACCTGTACGGCCATACCAAGGATAATCGTCAGTATACTACCTCCAGCATTTTGGATAATTGCTAGACCGGCTAGTTGAGCGCCGCTAAATATGACAGAAAAGATCGGAAACAGTAGCAGTAGTGTCATCATGGC
The DNA here is from genome assembly GCA_010202265.1 of Candidatus Saccharibacteria bacterium oral taxon 955. NCBI lineage: Bacteria > Candidatus Saccharimonadota > Candidatus Saccharibacteria bacterium oral taxon 955. The sequence continues at coordinate 20,624 of CP047918.1, forward strand.
TGACCGCCATTTTTCAAATAATTTCTCAGTATTTGGTAGCAGATAGGCCACCATAGCGAGTGGAGAAACAATCACCAAACAGGTAATAAGCGCTTGGCGAGCTGCCAAGATTATCAATGCAACCAGTGCTGCCAAGATAACCCCAACGAGAAACGGGATCAGTAGGAATATCGCACCAGTAAAGGTATGGGCGGCGATTGCGATACCGATACCTGCGGTAAGTGCACCGCCAGACAGCACCGCAGCGGTGATAATCTCCCAAGATGGGACGGTGACGTTGTTATACTGCGATCCAGTATTAATCTTGTCCATAATCGCGGTAAATAGGTTGTGAATTGAGGAGCCAAGAATATTCGAGGCGTCAACGGCTAATGCGCAAATCCAATACGATACATTGACCAAGATTGCCGCAATAATCAGACGCGGTAGCATGTTTTTTATACCGTAATTACTGATTCCAACACTGGTGATTTGAGAGTAAACAATCACTAAAAAGGCTATCACAAAGCATATGTTGGCGATGTCGCGGACAATTGACCAGAGTTTATAGAGCGATGATGACGTGTCGTTGGTGACCGTAGTAACAGCCATAAAGCCAGAGATGATGTTGTATAACATATCCATACCTTTTGCGAGGAATGTTGTCACTGGACAAACTATCCAGCCAATACCGGCGGTAACGCTATCGGCGCAATTTGACGTTGGTCCATCTGTAGTAGCAGCGCCCTCAGTGATTTCAATATCAACAGGTGCGGATGGGTTGGTGAAGTTTTTTGGTGGCGTAAAGTCGTAGCTGACGTAAAAACCTTTTTTCGCTTCGGCGCCAGGGCCAGCCGTGTAGATAAAGTGTGCTTTGCCGCCTTGCTGATCTTGCACATAGTAGCCTGAAGTATTAGCGGGTGCGCCAGCAGGTTTGATAGAGTCAATAACTTCTTGAGGCGCAGGAGTAAATGTTCTACCCTGGTATACGAGATCATCTCCAGAACGGGTTGCGCCATCAGCAAAAGCGATCCCGTCTGGCATTATGGTTGCCACGAAAAAGGCCATCAAAACAGAGGTGACCAACAGTGAAAATCGTCGCAGCGATATTCTACCGCGCGAGAGACTGTTTCGCAGTTCCCACATATCCCTACCATACTAACACTTTCGTGCAAAAAAGTCAATCTTATAGTATCGCTCTCACCCCTTTATTTGTCGAAAAATCTTTGCATATATGAGACGCAAACTGTACACTATAAAATGACGAGAAAAAGATGAAGAAAATACTCCTTATCAGCGCCCTAATCTCATCAGTCGTCTTTGCGAGTGTACCAAGTCTTGCGATGGCGACAGACTTTAATTGTGCGATTCTACCAAAAGAGTTGTGTGATTCCGCTAAGAGCGAAGGAACCGACAAAGCGACTGGAGACGTCTCCAAAACAGGTATTTTCAAGCTCCTTACCTTGGTGCTAAATGTTTTGACTGGTCTAGTCGGTGTCGTCGCGGTAGGGGTTTTTGTGTACGCTGGCATTCTGTACTCAAGTGCTGGGTCTGACTCAAATAAAGTGACCCAGGCAAAAAATCTGATTGCCGAGACGGCGGTCGGACTACTTGTTTATGCGGTTCTTTTCTTTGTGCTTAACTGGCTTATTCCGGGAGGTATTATCGGATGATAAAGAAGGTTCTATTTGGTGTTATTGCCGTATTCGTATTGGCCGTCAGTTGCGCTTCGGCTACTCCGCAGACAGCTTCAGCACTACAGTCATCTGCTAAATGCGTCAGTAAAGAGCGTGCTGTGTTTGGGATTGTTCCCTGGTATAGAGGACTGCTCAATGGCGACGACTGCTCCGTGACGGTCCCTGGTGGCAAGAATAAAAGTTCAGCAAACATCACCTCGTTTGTTATGATGATCGCACTTAATATCGTACAGGCTGGACTGACTATTGCTGCTTATGTGACAGTATTCTTTATTGTCAAAGGTGGTTTTGAGTATATGACTAGCGCGGGATCCTCGGACGGTATGACTAGTGCGAAAAAGACGATAGCTAACGCTGTGATCGGATTGGTTATCGCGGTTTTATCAGCTGCGATCGTAAATGCAATTGCGGGAGTAGTGAAATAAATGATATACGAACGATTTGCAACAACAATACTAAATGCATCAAATGTTGGCATCCCTGTGCCTGGTGGGGGCAATGACCAGACAGTAATAAGATCAATTATGTACCCAGTTTATTTCTGGGCGGGCGTGGTTGCTGTAGTTGTAATAATTGCCGCTGGGTTTTTCTATGTTACATCTAGTGGCAACCCCCAGCAGCTAACCCGGGCAAAAAATGCCATTATGGGAGCAGTCGTTGGCCTGATTGTCGTGCTTCTTGCCTTTTCGATTACTGCAATTGTTTTGGGGGGTCTATAAGATGAAGCGATACTTAGTGGCACTAGTATTGGCGGTATCATTCATAGCGACATCTATCAGCGCACCGGCTGGTGCGGTTAATGTATTTGGTGGCTGTCAGTCAGGTATTGATTGTGGCGTAGTCAAGGACGACAGTTTAAACTACGCAACTGGCGGTAAGCGCGTGTGGGGGGCGATATCCTTAGTGCTTAGTATCCTTGCGGGTGTCGCGGTGGTTATGATTATTGTTGGTGGTATTCAATACGCCACTTCTGGCGGAGAATCATCGAAGGTGGCAACAGCCAAAAACACGATACTTTATTCGGTGATAGGACTTGTTGTGGCGCTAAGTGCCGCGGCGATTGTTGCACTTGTAAATACATATTTTGGGTAAATAACAAAGAGGAGAATAGATCGAGATGAAAAAGATAATACTGGCAATTATGACTGTAGTGCTTACTTTGACAGTTGGTGCGGCGACACCGACTTTTGCAGCGTGCTCATCTCCAAAAGACTGCGTTAAGTCGGGCCTAGATGCCGCGGGCGGTAATTCATCTGGCACCCAAAAGAGCGCGAGCTCTATCATAAAAACGATTGTTAATGCCCTCCTCTTTATTCTGGGCGCAATTGCAGTGATTATGATCGTGATAGGTGGTATCAAATACACGACTTCTAACGGTGATGCGTCAGCGGTATCGGGTGCAAAGAACACGATATTATATGCCGTAATTGGACTGTTGGTCGCTATCTCCGCTTATGCTATTGTCAACTTTGTGGTTGCGAAATTTTAAGCTTCAAAGGGGTTAACATATCCCTAGGATTCTGATATAACTAAAACTAAGGGTTATCTAAAGAAAGGAATAGATACATGAAATTGAATATTAAGAAGCATTTGCTTGCTTTGTTGGCGGTTCCCGCGCTGGTTGTCAGTGTAAGTGCTGCCCCGGTGTTTGCCGACAACCTCAGTATCACTGATGGTGTCAAATCTGCCAAGGGTGAAGAGCAGCCAGCTAATCTGTTTGGTACAGGTGGTGTTTTCCAGACGATTACAAACGTGCTGCTATTTATTATCGGTGCTGTATCAGTCATCATGCTTATTATAGGTGGTGTCCGCTATACAGTTTCTCAGGGCGATAGTGCCGCTGTGACAAGCGCAAAGAATACCATTCTCTACGCCATTATTGGTCTGATCGTAGCAATTCTGGCTTATGCAGTGGTAAACTTCGTGATCGTTCAGTTTATTGCTGAAAAATAAGTCACATACTGATAAAACAACCACTCCCCTTTTGGAGCGGTTGTTTTTTATATGTTTACGTTAAGTGCTTACGGCAAAAAAGTAGCCGTTCACATAGAGATACGGCTACTTACATTTAGGCAAACTGATTATTGAACTTATTGAATAGTGATCTTTTTAGCTTGCTCTTGTTTTACCTTTGCAAACGTAATTGTTAAAACACCGTCCTTTAGGACCGCTGCAACCTCGTCTTCTTTGACGGCAACAGGAAGCGCTAGGGTTCGGCTAAACTCTCCCCAGTAACACTCCTGGATATGCCAGTTGGTCGCCGCGCTGTCATCACCACTCGACAACGTACCGCTAATCGTTAGAATGCCGTCAGAAATGCTGACATCGAGATCTTCTTTGTTGACACCAGCAGTTCGCGCTTTGATGATGAGCTGTTCATCTGTCTCATATACATCAACAGCGAGCTGACCTGGAAAATCATCTTCTGAGTCTTCCCAATTTGCATCGTTAGTTACATTAGCGTCTTGTTGTGGGGCAGCAACAGATGAGTCGTCTGCCAGGCTGTCGTCATTTAGGAACGCTGCAGCGAGTTCGTCTTCGATCAGTAGATCGTCATTTTGCTTACGTGCCATGATATCCTCCACTTTTCTCATTGGCTAGTTTGACAAATAGTCTGAGTACATTATAACTAAGCACATGGGGAAGTGCAACAAACACGATAAGCAAAACGTAAAAAATACAATGAGATTTTCATTCATTGACCTGCTCGCACCCCACTACTGTTGCTCTTGCGGTGCAATTGGAGCACTTTTATGTGAATATTGTAAATACGACATCATCAATGAGCCGTTTTCGCAGTGTATTGCCTGTCTTTGTCCGGCGGGCGGGTCTGAACAGCTGTGTAAAAACTGCCCTACCCCATACACAAAAGCTTGGTGTGTTGGTGAGCGGAGCGGTAGTTTAGAGGCTCTGATTAACGTTTATAAGTTTGAGCGCGCACGAGCTGCTGGTGATATATTAGCTGATTTATCCTGCCAAATTCTGCCGGATTTACCGTCTGACGTTGTGGTTGTTCCTGTTCCGACTATTGCGTCTCATGTTAGGATTCGTGGCTACGGTCATACTGAACGCATTGCTAGACGGGTAGCTAGAGAGAAAGGACTTTTATATCGATCGGTGTTGTCGCGACGAACAAATACTGTACAGCAGGGTTCCTCGCGTAAAAAACGTGAAAAACAGGCTTCTGAGGCATTTTCGTCAACTAGCTTAAATGGCGAGGTGTGTCTATTGGTTGATGATGTATATACTACTGGAGCGACGATGAAGCACGCCGCTAAAGCGCTCCTAAAAGCGGGTGCATCAGAGGTATGGAGTTTAGTGGTTTCTCGACAACCTATAGAAAATTAGACAAAATCCTGCTATGATATCTTGGTGTACGGAGAGGTGACCGAGTGGTTTAAGGTAACGGTCTTGAAAACCGTCGTGGGGCAACTCACCGCGAGTTCGAATCTCGCCCTCTCCGCCAAGAAATGTGGCCCTAAAAAAATGAAGGGTCTTTTTTCTTGTCTAAAATTAGCGCATACCGACCTACCATCTTGGTATAGTGGAGGTATGGCACTAGTAAAGTCAAAATATGCCTGGTGGGTGCATTTTCTTTTTACCCCACACGTTGTCGTATATACCCTGGTTTTCATATTATTTCTAATTAAAGCTCTCGGGACGCTTGATCCAGATTTTGGATGGCATCTGCAGTCGGGTCGTTATATTTTGGAACACGGCATACCGACACACGATATATTTACCTATACTGCGCGTGATTTTCCTTGGATACATCACGAGTGGCTGGCTGACGTTTTATCAGCAAGCATCTACCAGGTCGGTGGATACTGGTTGTTGGGCTTTGTTTTTGCTTCATTATGGACAGCTTCAGTATGGTTGGTGTCGCGTAAAAACCCGCTACCAATTGTTACGCTGATTTCTACCTGCGTCATGTTAAGTTTTTCTGGCGTCAGGGCGATGACGTGGACAGTGTTTTTCTGTGCTATTTTGTATATTTTACTACACAGAAGAGGTCGAGCGTGGTGGTGGATTCCCCTACTGATGCTTTTTTGGGCAAATATGCATGGTGGGTTTGTGTTGGGGCTTGCTTACATCGTATGGAAATCTTTCAAGGAACACTCTTTTATAATCGCAGGTGTTATGATTGCCTCGGTTCTTGTAACGTTTATCACCCCTTATGGCCCTGGTATGTATCTAGAAGTGTGGCGTACGCTTGTTGATAGCGATTTGCACACCAACATTCAGGAGTGGAGTTCGTTTGCGCTAACGATACCAGCGATTACTGTTGTAGGAATATGGGTTGGTGTCAGGGCTATGACGGTATCTCCGTGGTGGCGCGCGATAGTTTCGTTTGAGACGCTACTTCTCATTGCTAGTTTTTCAAGTATTCGTAGTCTACCGCTATTTTGTCTTTTTGCCTTAGGCTGGTTGTCAATAACGTTTAAAAAGATGAAGATCAATAGATCAGCAGCCTCCAAGCTACTTCGTCCAATCAATGGGCTTATATCGATAGTTGCTGTAGTCTTTGTGCTTGTGATGGCGACTGGAGTGTACGATGCGCTAAAAGGCGTTAAAGTTGACCCAGAGTCTAGTCAGCCACAAAAAATTATCCAAGCGCTTCGAGATAGACCTTGTGAAGGAGCGGTTTTTAACTCATATAATATCGGTGGATATTTTATATGGAAACTGCCAAATACCCCCGTGTATATCGATGGACGAATGCCTAGCTGGGAGTATGACGGTAAAAAATACATGAACATATACAAAGATGTGCTCACCAATTCTAACGTCCAAAAACGAGAATTTTCCGTCCACAATATCAAGTGTGTAGTTATGGAAGAGAGGAGTGATATTATAAAATGCCTCCAACACGACGGATGGAGGCATGAGATAACCGATAGAGGCTACACTTTATCGCGTCGAGGCGCCGTATGAACCAGATCTAGTACCGATGCCCGACCCTGAGCCAGATGGTATGAGACTATTGATGACAAAGTTTACTGCCGCGTAAGCGAGAATCGCGATTATGATACCTACTAGAGCGTAGAGAATCGTATTTTTAGCCGCCTGAACCTGCGAGGCGTCACCTCCAGAGATGACGTAGCGAAGACCACCGATCACGATCATAATCACAGCAATTGCACCAACTATAAATAGCAAAACGCTACTGATCTCTGAAAATACGCCAGAATTACCAAATAGGTCAGCTGGCTGTTGGGCGCCACGTGCTGAAACCGCCCCATCGGCAATAGTTCCAACTGCTGATGCTTGAGTAATACCAACTATGGTAACAGATGCAACCAATGTAGCTGCAATAACAAGTAGATTGAGCGAACGTTTCATAGATTCTCCTCTTGGTTGTTTGCTGACATCTCTGACTCTAGTATACACGGATTACTACTCTCTGCTAGTACCTCTGTACTTGATGTGTAGTTTGTGCTACACTGACGGGAGTCCACTTAGTATATTTTGGAGGAGTACCCAAGTGGCTGAAGGGGACGGTTTGCTAAATCGTTAGTGTGGGGAGACCTGCAGCGGGAGTTCGAATCTCCCCTCCTCCGCCAAATAAAATAGAGGTTCTATAGGACCTCTATTTTTCAATTAACCATTGATGCCGCCTAGAGGGTCTATGTATTAGCGCCTTATACCCACAGGTAGTACTCATGCTATAATTTAATTATGCAACCCGATCAGGATTCAAACAGAGACTGGCAGAAGCCACGAGAAACTACTCCGCAAGCTCCGTACGAAGCAGTTGATGACCAGGAGTATGGTAACAAGCCTCTGACCGATAGTGACCCTCAGGATAAATCGGATCAGCTTAATTCAAATGACAATTCTCAAAGCGACGACGACACTGCCCTATTAAGATGGGAGGGAACAGAATATATACATCAGGATCGCAATGTCCTCTGGTATGTTGGTGTAGCGGCGGTGTCCGCGATATTGGTTGCTGTTGCTCTATTGGTCTTTCGTTCAATTACATTTGCTATTCTTGTGCCGGTAATGTCCGTGGCACTGATTATATACGTGCGACGACCACCTACAACTCTTCACTACATCTTGAGTAGAAAGGGTCTCCATGTGGATGATCGTCTATTTTCGTATAATCAGTTTAAATCCTTTGGTGTTGTCAGACACGACCGCCATCACTCGGTAGTGCTCGTGCCACGCAAGCGATTTCAGATCGGACAAACTATCTACTTCCCCGAAGAGATCGGTGAACAGCTGGTAGACATGCTTGCAGCTAGGCTGCCAATGAAGGAAGTAAAGCCAGATTTTATAGATCGACTACTGGAACGGCTCCGACTCTAGTGCTTGCTATCACCTCTTAAGTATGGTAATATAATCGCTGTTAGGTATGCACCCGTAGCTCAGCTGGATAGAGCGTTTGCTTGCGGAGCAAGAGGTCGTACGTTCGAATCGTATCGGGTGTACCAAATAAAAAAGGCTTCTTACATGGAAGTCTTTTTTATTTGGCGGAGAGAGAGGGATTCGAACCCTCGGTACCTTGCGGTACACCGCTTTTCGAGAGCGGCCAGTTCAACCACTCCTGCACCTCTCCACTGTGGCCGTATATCAGATTATAACAGATAATAAAATTAGGCCAGCACCACCCCTAAACTTTAGGGTAGTGCTGGCCGACATACACTGCACCGACTCACTTTATGCTGATATCCTCCTCTCCTGCCGCAATAACAACGATATTATCGCTCTCTGGGCGTCCATCGTCGTTATAGACCTGCATCGGGCTACGAGTTAAGTATGAGGCCAAGCCACGAAGCTCACACCCGTAGTGCGACAGAGGAAAACGGTTAGGGCTATAGGTCAGTTCCTTCTCGTCGGCAACCGCTACTAAGTGCTTGATATTCTCAAACAAGTAGTCAGCGTCGTCGAGGTTGGAGATTGTTACACCTGGCGTCCTCTTGAGAATATTGAAGGCGCGAATAAAAACGGCCTTCGTGAGACTCTCTATGTCGTTACGACCGTTCTTTTCGGCTCTCGCGGCATAGTTGATACCGTTTGGATCACTTGGCTTTACGCCCCAGGTTGGCCGAAGCGTAATTACGAAGTTTTTGCGGATACCCCCGACAAGGAAATCGAACGGGATACTTATATCGTACGTCCGATCCGTTACCGATACTGGCCGGAACTCGTATAGCGGCCACGCTACAAACCGAAAGTGATTTCGGTAAAGCTTAGCGTTATCAATACCGTCACGCTTTTCTAGTGGTATATCAGACTGTCTGTTTAGTTTGAAGTGTCCTCCTCGCAGGAGCACACCTTCGATTCCAGGCTCGGGACGTCTAATAACCTTGGTGATAATGGCAGCCGAAGTTAGTACCCCGACCACAGCAATCAGGAAACTCCACACGTTCATTTTGCCCCCTTCAAAGGGTAGTGTACATCAAACAACATCCTATATGTCTAATTCATAAGGACTGTATCTAAATATATAATGTTATTTTGACCCCATCAAGCATAGCCAGCTCTATATTGGTGGTGCGGTATACTGGATTCATGGAAGATTCGATATTTACAAAAATTATCAAAGGGGAAATTCCCTGTCACAAAATCTACGAAGACGAAACGGTGATAGCCTTTTTAGACGTACATCCGCAGGTTGAGGGTCACACCTTGGTTATACCCAAGCAACAGGTAGATCATCTGTGGGATCTTGATGATGGCTTGTATAATCACCTCTGGAGTGTAGCGAAAAAACTAGCAGTACATATTCGTGATCGAGTACCTGAGCCACGAGTTAGTGCGCTGGTGATGGGGTATGGAGTACCGCATGCTCATATTCACCTAATCCCGATCGCCAGTGAGGACGATATAAGAAAACCTCAGGATACCGAAAGTCCTATTAACCACGAAGCTCTGGCAAAGGTGGCGGAAAAGCTCCGTTTTGATGATTAAGGTCGTTGCTATTGGCAAGCGTCATGAGGCGTGGATAGACGATGGCCTAAAACGCTACTCTAAGCGCCTTGGTGGTTCATGGTCGGTCGAGTGGACACTTTTACCACATAGTGCTCGCAAGGGCCAGGAGGCGCGTCAGGAAGAGTCTGGACGCATATTATCACGTATAAAAGACGACGAATACGTTATTCTGCTTGATGAACGTGGCAAACTCCTCGACTCCCCTGCTCTATCGTGTGCATTAACTGAAGCAATGGGGTCGGGTCGAGTGATAACGATAATTATAGGTGGTGCTTACGGTGTGGACGACACGGTTGTGCAACGTGCTAATCTTGTTTGGTCACTATCCCCACTTGTTTTTCCGCACCAACTAGTTAGGCTGATTCTCGTTGAGCAGTTATATCGAGCGCAGGCGATTTATGCGGGACACCCCTATCACCACGAGTAGTCGCAGTATATATAAATTGACATACTATTGACAATTTATCACGTTTATGCTAAGTTAAATAGTGTTACATAACGTAATACAAAAATATATGGAAACACTAGCAAACATAGCAAACAAAATTATGACAGGTATCAGCCTGGCAACTGCCATGGGTGTGTTTATGCACGATGGTCGTGTCGATAGAGCGACAATGGCGGCACTTGATCAACCAACAAGTAGCGCACCTGCTTCAGATACAGATCAGAGCCTCGGGGAGCGTATCAAGGCGGTCGTAGAAGTCGACGCTCATACTCACCCTGATCACAATACTGCGAAAAGTCTGATCAATAGTTTTCAGTACCAATCACCGAGCGTTCCGCCGCGTAAAGAGGACGCCAACAAGCTCTCGCTTCGTCAGATCGAGATTGGCGCTGGTCGTCATGCGTTTGATAATGCTAACCTACCGATTCTCGACTAGATAGTACTTGTGTCAGATAAGACAACTAGCTCAGCTTCAAGGCGCTCAACAAGCGCCTTTTTGCTGGTGAGTTGTTTGCGTGACTCCTCAACCAGGTCGGCCGGCGCCTTCTCGATGTACTTCTTGTTTGCGAGGCGACTCTCGAGTGTGGCCATGTGTTGGCGAGTCTCTGCTAGTCGCTTTTCGAGATTAGACTGGTGCTCATAGAGAGTTTCGGTGTCGAGATCTAGCCAGGCGTCACGACCACTTGTTGCTAGGCGAAGCCCACGTGGCTGGTCTACGCGCTCAACTGATTTGGCACGCGCTAGTTTCTGAATTAGCTCCACATTGTCTTCGACCAGAGAGTCATCCATATAGAGGATACTGTAGCGTTCATTACCTGGTAGTTCGCTCATGACGTATCGAGCTTCGCTGACAAGCTTCTTCAAACGACCAAACTCTGCGGCTGCTAATTCGCTACACTCTTTTTGAGTTGGCCACGAATCCCCAGCCAGTAGGTTGTCGTGCCAGTTTAGGCTTTGCCAGATTGTTTCGGTGACAAAAGGTGCAAATGGATGCGACAAACGTAGTATCGTATCAAGCACGTAAGCGCTCATGCTGGCGTGATTTTCGATCTTGCTAGTCTCGACATACCAGTCAGCCACGTCGTCCCAAACGATGTGATAAACAGTTTCGGCCGCTTCGGCGAAACGGTATTCAGCGATCTGCTTTTCGATCTTAGCGGCAGCTTGATTGAGGCGGTGAACTATCCAGTGGTCAGCCAGAGACTTTGGTTTTGGGTCGATTGTTGGTACGATATCTCCAACGTTTGAAATGATAAACCGCGCTACATTCCAGAGCTTATTGCAGAAGTTGCGTCCAGCAACAACTTTTCCAGTGCTAAACGCCTGACTCTGGGCGGCTGATCGGCTAGCGATTATTCCCATGCGTAGAGCGTCTGAGCCGTATTCGGCGATTGCTTCCATCGGATTTATCACATTTCCTTTTGATTTGCTCATCTTTTGTCCGCGTCCATCAAGCACCATACCGTGAAGATATACATGTTTAAATGGAATTTGGTCAGTCATATACTCACCTAGCATGATCATACGCGCTACCCAGCGATCAAGTATGTCGAAACCTGTTTCCATGACGTCACTTGGGTAGAAGCGGGCTAGTTGTCCATTATCGAGGACGTCGGTAGTGATAAATGGCCACTGACCACTTGAGAACCAGGTATCAAAAGTATCCTCTTCGCGAATATATGTTGTGTTATTAACTACAATACGCTCTTGATCGACCTGCTCGTTGTATATCCAATCACTCGGGTCACTCTCGTTACGAAAAGCTGGGATTGGAATGCCCCATGGGATTTGACGGCTAATATTCCAGTCGCGTAGACCTTCTAGATAATTTGCCAGTATCACTCCCCTATTCTCTGGGCTAAAGGTGATCTTACCACTCCTGATTGTCTCGATCGCACGTTTGGCGAGATTGTCCATCTTGATAAACCACTGGTCTTTGATAAGAGGTTCAATGACACTGCCACACTTGTAGCAGTGTCCTACCGCGTGCTCTATATCTGATTCACCACGACAATACTCTCCGAGCTCGAGCGCAGAAAGTACCTTCTTGCGAGCCTCTTCGACTGATAGACCTAGGAATTGTTGAGGAACATTAATCATTTTTCCGTCAAATCCGATTACCTGAATTTGTTCTAGGTTGTGGCGCTCACCGATTTCAAAGTCGTTTGGATCGTGTGCTGGGGTAATCTTGACAGCTCCAGTACCGTACTCCATGTCTACGTATTCATCAGCTATGATAGGAATCTCACGATCGGTTAGAGGTAGTTGTACCTTTGCGCCAATTAAATCTTTATAGCGTACGTCGTCTGGGTGAACGGCAACCGCTACGTCGCCTAGCATGGTCTCAGGACGAGTTGTAGCTATGATTATCTCCCCTACTTTATCTAGGGTTGGGTAAGCGATTTTCCAGAGCTTGCTTTTTTCATTTTTATGCTCCACCTCGATGTCTGAAAAGCTTGTTTGATGAACAGTACAGTAATTAACCATACGTTCACCGCGATAGATAAGTCCATCATCCCACAGCTTTTTAAACGTCTTGTAAACAGTCTTGATAACTTTTTTATCAAGCGTAAATACGAGATTGTCCCAGCTGGCACCTACCCCAAGGGCGCGTAGCTGTAGTTCCATATCGCCCCTTTTTTGATCGACAAAATCCCAGACTTGGCTGTAAAGCTGTTCGCGACTAAAGTCAAACCGGGTTTTACCAAGCTTTTCAAGCTCTCGTTCGTAAACTACCCATGTCTCAAAGCCAGCATGATCAGCACCGGGAATCAGTACCGCATCGCGTCCCTTCATACGGTAGAATCGGACAAGGATATCCTCAAGGTTGAATGAAAGAGCGTGGCCGACGTGTAGGTTGCCGTTGGCGTTTGGTGGTGGCATTATTATTGCATACGGCTCGCCCTCCCCTGTCGGATTAAATACACCTGATTGCTCCCAGAGTGCGTAAATGTTTGGCTCAAATTCGTTTGGTGTGTAGGCTTTTGCTAGATTCATGAAAGTTTGATTTCTTAAAGGTTATATTTTCACGCGAAAAAAGTAGCATAGGAAATTCCTCCGTGGATTTTCACATGCAAAAATACCACAGTTAATACAGATCCTATTCCCTTTGTTTTTCCACGTGTTTGTGTTCAGCTCTAGTATACCACATTGTCGCTGTGTTGTCTGTCCTATAAAAAGGGTATAATAACGCTATGATTATAGGGAAAATATGTGACGAACCTAGTGTGTGGGACGAGATAGTACACGACCTTGGTGGTCATCCGCTCCAGTTGTGGGGCTGGGGAGAGTTGAAGTCGGCGCACAACTGGAGTACTCACAGAGTAATTTGTGTGGATGATTCAGATAACACCGTAGTAGGCGGTGCACAGATTCTCGTACGTCCACTACCAGGGGCCTTTAAGCGAATTTGTTATATACCGAGAGGTCCAGTTTGGCGCGCCGGTGAGGAGCAGGGGGTGCTAAGTGCGATTACTTGCTATGTAAAACAGTATCTACCTGGGGTGGCATTGACGATTGAACCAGATACCGACAGTCTTGTGTTGCCAGAGGGTTGGCGGGCGTCTAAGAATACAATTTTGATCCCTCGGACACTAATCCTTGATCTCGATAATGACGAGTCAGCACTTCTCGGAGCCATGACAAAAAAGACCAGACAGTATATCCGCAAATCAGAGCGCGAGGGCTTAGTAGTGCGACAGGTGAAGCGACATGATGACATAAGGGCGTGTCTTGATATCTACCATCAAACTGCTGAGCGTGCAAAATTTCCTCTCCACGACGACCAGTACTATTATGATGTCCATGAAAAACTCGGTGAATCGTCGGTTATTTTTGCCACCTACGAAGGCGATAAACCGACTGCCTTCGTCTGGCTTGTTGTCAGCGCAACGACTTCATTTGAGCTATATGGCGGTATGAATGAGCGCGGACAGCAATTGCGAGCTAATTACATGCTTAAATGGCATTCTATCCGTACCTGTAAAGAGTGGGGGATTAGTCGATATGATATGAATGGACTACTTAATGATGGTGTCAGTACGTTCAAGCAGGGTTTTGCTAGTCATGAAGATATGTTGGTTGGTACCTATGACTACCCGCTATCATCGTTATATGCATTATGGGCTAGGGGATTACCTCTGGCAAAAAAGATTATTCGTCAAGCCAAACGGCTTGTTAGGGGCTAGAGTTTAACTGCACCTTCGCGGTAGACGATGACCCGATTATTTTCATCAAAGCCGATGATTGTTGAAGGGGGACGATCGCCGAGGTCGCCAGCGTCAACATAAAAATCCACTTTTTTGCCAAAGTACGCTATAGCTTCTTTAATCGTGTGAGATGTTGGCGCATGGGGTGTATTTGCGCTGGTTGTCATCAGGGGTCCAGTTTGGGCTAAGAGGGCGAGGATAACTGGATCTCTTGGGATGCGAGCTGCCATGTGGGTTTGTGATACTTTTAGATAATCAGGTAGTAAATCTGTTGTCATTTCTACACTAATAGCATTTGGCCAGTACTTGCTAGCATGGGTGAGCGTGTCGCTAGGGAAACCGAGCCTGCTTAACTGTTGAATGGAAGCGGCGATAGTAGTGCCAGGTTGTCGTTTCCGAGTTTTTAGAGAGTAGAGTTTTTTGATTGCTGTCTTGCTAGTGGCCGCACCGACTAGTCCATAGATTGTATCAGTTGGAATAACTCCGATCTGGCCATTTTTTATCATTTCGGCTAGTCGAGGATCAGTGAGTGATTTCAGGTGGATTGGTTTACTCATTTTTTGACCAGGCAGTTTTTGTCATAGAAATACTCGGGATTACCTCGAGGGCGTAGGGGTTGGTAGGCGGATGAGCGATAGCGTGGTAATAGCCTAGGGCGGCAATCATCACCGCATTATCAGTGCAGAGGCTGATCGGTGCGTACTCAATATCAATCGGTAGGCGCTCCTTTAGCACCTCGCGTAGTTTTCTTGACGCGGCGACGCCACCAGCGATTACTACTGAGGCTGGCCGGTAGTTTTCAAATGCTTTAACTGTCTTGTCGACGAGAGTGTCAACTGCTACGCGCTGGAAACTTGCGGAGACATTATCGCGTGTAGCCTCGTCTAAGAGCGCTGGAAGCTTGTGAGATGGAAATGTGTGGTCTTTACCGCATTCTGCCTGAACGGCCCTTAAAACGGCCGTCTTGAGGCCTGAGAAGGAAAAATTATACGGATGATCTAGACGAGCTTTGGGAAACTGATATGCATTTGGGTTACCTAGCGGTGCGGTACGGTCAATTGATACGCCGCCAGGGTAGGGGAGTCCGATGATTTTTGCAACTTTATCAAAAGCTTCGCCGACGGCATCATCTTGAGTCTGTCCGAGAAGTTCATAGTCGCCATGGCTGCGGAACAACACGAGCTGAGTGTGTCCACCTGATACGATTAGAGCAAGCATAGGAAAAGCTGGTTGCTTAGACGGTAGTTCTAGGGGTTTTAACGAGACTAGCTTCTCTGGGCGACCATCTTCAGTGATAAAGTTTGCATAGACATGAGCCTCGACGTGATGGACTGGATAGAGAGGCTTGTTGTGTAGGATTGCTAGCGTACGGGCTGCAAGTGTGCCAACCAGGAGCGAGCCGATTAGACCGGGAGCGTAGGTGACGGCAATTGCATCAATGTCATCCCACGTACAGTTTGCATCTGTAATTGCTTGGTTGATGACGGGATTAATGGCTTCAATGTGACTACGAGCTGCAATCTCCGGGACAACGCCACCATAGTGTTTGTGGATATCAATTTGCGATACTACGACATTAGACAGTAAACGGCGACCGTCCTCAACGACCGAGGCGGCAGTTTCGTCGCAGCTAGACTCGATTCCCAAAACTTTCATGCATAGCAGATTATACCATATTTTTCATACTTTTTAAGGGATAAAGAGTGTTAAAATGGGTATATGAAGCAAACATTGGTGAGGGGAGTGAGAAAAGCGCTACCAAAAAGTACGGTTTCGTCGCTCGAGAATCGATATCGCCTCCTAAGGGCAAAGGCACTATCGACTCGTTATGGCCACCCGGCACGTAACTTGCGCGTTATCGCCGTTACAGGTACGAATGGCAAGACGACGACTGTTAACTATCTAAATGAGATACTAAAGGAAGCTGGGTATAAAACTGCAATGTTTAGCACGGCAACGATTGAAGTGGCCGGTAGGGCGAAGCGTAATGATCTAAATGCGACAGTTGCCTCAACAGCGCGAATGCAACAGTTTTTCCGAACTGCAAAACAAGAGAAGGTTGACTTCGTTGTTATGGAGTTTCCTTCTCATGCGATTCATCAACACAAGCTTTACGGTGTACCAGTCGAGATGGCGATTATGACCAATCTGACACAGGATCATCTTGACTATCATGGAACGATGGAAGAGTACGCGGAGGTCAAGGGTAGGTTATTTGCGTGTCAACCAAAGTATATTGTCTTAAACCGTGACGATGCATGGTTTGATTATTTTGATAAGTTTGTCGCTGGTGGCCAAAAGATTACCTATGGCAAATTACCTGATAGCGAGGCGCATATCGACAAGGTTAAGTTGTACCGAAAGGGAACAGAGGTGACGGTGACAATTGATCATCAGACACGTCTTGAACTTGCTACAAACTTACCGGGCGAGTTTAATGCCTACAACATGACGGCCGCGGTGGCTGCAGCCTATCTTTTGGGTGTCAAATTAAACGATATTGTAGAGGGGGTAGCCAATCTAGAGGCGGTACCGGGTCGGTTTGAGCGTGTCGTCGAGGGTCTGCCGTATGACGTTATTGTTGATTACGCGCATACCCCAGATGGCCTAGAGAAATTACTCCAAGCAGCCCGAGCGATTACAAAAAACCGAGTCATTCTAGTTTTTGGTGCTTGTGGTGATCGTGACAAGGCTAAGAGACCGGTCATGGGCGGGATTGCCGCTTGTCTGGCGGATCGAATCTTCCTGACTGACGAAGAGAGCTACAACGAAGACCCAAAGGCAATTCGTGAGATGATCTACAAAGGAATCGAAGATGCTAGAGGTGGAGCGATGAAAACTACCGAGGTAGCGGATCGTCGTGAGGCGATTGAAAAAGCTCTCAGTATTGCCACTAAGGGAGATACAGTTCTAATCACTGGTATGGGTCATGAAGTCTACCGGATCATCAACGGAGACAAAAAGCCGTGGAATGACTCAGATGTTGTTCGCGAAATCCTAAATGATAAGCATTAGCTAGCGGTTGTGGACCAGTATGATTAGGTGCTGGTAGCATATAGCCCCAGAGAGACTAGAACCACTGTTGCCTTTTGAGTCGCCAAGACAGGCTGAGAGCGAGTCGTAGTCCAAATTTTTGCCAACGCTTATAAACGGTTGGATTAACTACAAGATCATAACAGCCGACATAGTCAGTGACGTGCTTGTTGAAACTTGTCTTAAACCGGCCGATGCCATATAGCGGATTTGAGTCATCTCTGATAGCGCTTGAGTGCGGTGCGCCACATAGGTCGTAACTCTCTACTCCATGGGCTTTCATCCACTTGATCACCTCCCACTGTAAGAGATGGCTTGCCCCGTAGGTCACTTTTTCGCGCAAACTTGCACCGTCTTTATATAGTCCTTTTTTGCCGAGGAACATACAAAATGCTGATGCAACCACCTTACCGTCAAACCTGGCAAAAAACAGACTGCCGTGGTCGTTTTTAGCAAATTTTTGCCAAAATGTACGATAATACTGATAATCACGAAGCGAGGCTTCAAACCGACCAATCGCAGTGCTGCGAAGCATGTCAAACATGATTTGCATATTTTCCTCGGTAAGTGGGACAGCTTCGGTAACGATACCGTCCCTTTCGGCGCGCTTGAGAGCGTGGCGTCCTTTTTGATTAAAATTTGCAAGGATTGTATCTAGGTCGGGTGAAAGATCTATTATCACCGTCGAGTTATTTGGTTGTACTGGAGCCGTTCGCACTAGTCCGGCAGCTCGAAAAGCGGCGTGCGTATCGTCGGTTTCGAGGATCTCTGGCTCGAGCTTTATGGCGAACACACCCTGTTCATTTGCAAATTGCTTTAGTTCTGGTAGTAGAGACAGTAGTTCTTCTGTACAAGTAACTCCAGGGCCTTTTGGAAAATACCAATAAATACCGTGGCCAAAAACAGATTTTTCGAGGACGGTTGCGGTGATATTATCAATTACCAGGTATCGTGGAATCCAGCCGCTGAGATGTTTTGTCTCAGCTAGAGCAGTGGACTGAAAGACATTGCCTCCGTCGGGGTTGCTGGTAAGGAGCTCGTCCCAGCGCGCGATCTCGTCTGGGTTCGCAAATCGGATACTCATAGCCCTATTGTAGCAAACTAATCGATGTGAATGTCATCTATAGTGTCGCCGTGTTTAGCAGCAAGCACCTCAAGTTCGCCAGGGTATTGTAGACAAATCTGATTGATGAGAGCATCTTCCATAGGACCGTATTTACTGCTCAACCTTTTCGGATCTAGGCGTGCCGCATTGTTTGGATAGTCAACCTCTTCTATACATTGATTCCAAAGTTTGCCAGGAATTGCACGCCCCTTGTCATCAACTGTCTTACTACGATTAGCCTTGACATCAACGGGTAAGTCGAACTCATGTCCGTATAGGCTGACTGTGAGTAGATAGTCTGTGCCAGCTGCGTCTAGTTTGCGACGAACCTCTGGGTTGTCGGTGAGATGATAGTGGATCTCGACGCCTTCGTACTTGCCGATTATTTCTTCGGCTGAAAGCTCACCACGCATGCCGCGAGCAGCGCCGAGCACATGCTTGAATACTCGTGCTCCATCCTGTGGCTTTTCGCCATTTAGAGTTTTCATTATTTTGTAAGAGGCCGCGAGTTGTCCAGCCACAAAGTCAAGCGGAGTTTTGGGGTTTAGGTCTAGACGCTCCTTGAGTATCTCATTATAGCTAAGTACCTTTTGACGGCTATAATTTATCTGATCTTTTGTCTTGCCTGATACGTGTCTATGGTTTTGTCGTTCTCGTTTAGCTTTTGTACGAGCCTCGATCAGCCGTTCTTGAGCGTCGACAAAGTCCGTAACATAGCCAACTGATAACAAGAAGGCTGCTTCTCCTGGCTTGCCAGCTTCGAGTGCGGCTTCCCCGGCAAGCTGTAGTTGTTCGGCTCCGCTACGTATCCCTTCTGGGTTACGGATAGAGTGTGTTTCTGAATCTCCATAGACCTCGCTTAATAGCTTTTTTGCAGATTCTATACCTTGTTGACGGTATTCGTTGCTACGGTCTACCCGTTCGCCAGATGGTCTGATGTATGGGGGGAGTTTTTGCTCTCGTGACATACTTGCATTTAAGCACAAACATGATAAAAAGTCAATACTGTTGTATACTGACTGCGTAATGTATCGATTGTGCGTATATAAAAACCTCGATAGTGTCGAGGTTTTTGTTAGCTCATGAAGTGGTTAGGCGGTTGGTTGGTTTCCTGATAGAAAATCAATTTCTTTGATGATATCAAGTAAGGCTTGAGCGCGCCGTGCCTCATCGGCGATAGCTTTTGCCGCTTCGTGTGCAGGTGCGATGAGGGTACGATCATCGGTTGAACGGATAAGCAAAAGGTAGGTGTCGAACTTTTCCTCGGCTGGTAGGTTGAGCTTGTCTACCAGTGGACGAAGCTCTGAGATAGCTTCTTGCTTGACTCCATCAAGCTCTCCTGGAATAGTCGGTGGGGCTACTGGGGCGGATACACCAGTCGCTGGCGCTGGCATGGGCGTTGCCATAGGGTCATCGGCAGGAGGGGCCGCTACCGGAGGCGTTCCTGGGGTAGTGTTTATGTCTTGATTGTTGCTATCTGCATCAATATCAGCGTTGACTCCAGCGAGAACTTTTGCAAGCTCCTGGTCATCGCTAATCGGTTGTGTTGTCTGCGATTGAATATCCATGCCCACCTCTAAATGATTTTGTACTTATGCTTACTTACTAAATACTGTATCATGGATAGAGAATACTACGCAAGGGAAAAGGTAGAATATGCTTGACGATACAAATGTAATCAAACAACGTGATGTAAGTGGAGCACTCAATGTAGCGGCGACGCTATATAAGCAGGTCTCATATGACTGTCAACTTGTCAATGCGACGCACGATGGACGTGAGATTGCCGGTGTGATTGTGGCTGGTATGGGCGGTTCGGCGCTTGCTGCCGATGTCGCCAAAGTATTATTGGCACGCGATCTAATGGTTCCATTTGAGGTAGTAAAGGGTTACGAGCTACCAGCTTATGTGGGTAAAAATACTCTAGTAATTGCCAGTAGTCACTCCGGTAATACCGAGGAAACAGTTACTTGCATGAACGAGGCACTTAAGCGCGGTTGTCAGATGGCGGCAATTGCCACTGGCGGTCAGGTAAAAGAGATAGCACAAGCACACGAAGTGATGTATGCTGAGATGCCTCATGATACTCAGCCGCGTATGGGTATGATCTATAACCTCAGGGCACTGCTTAGGATTCTTGTTGAGTTTAGTTTAGTTCATCAGTCGATATATGACGAGTTGGCTGAGGCTGAACAGTGGCTACATAGTGAAAGCGATCTTTGGGCCAAAGAAGTGCCAACCGAGCGAAATTACGCCAAACAGCTGGCGCTAATTGCCGTTGGTAAGACGCCGGTGTTTTATGCGGGTAGCTTGATGGCGCCGGTTGCTTATAAGTGGAAAATCAGCTGGAATGAAAATGCCAAAAATGTTGCATTTTGGAACTATCTACCGGAATTTAATCATAACGAATTTCTAGGCTGGACAAGTCATCCTGTCGAAAAACCATTTGCTGTATTTGATCTCGTGAGCGAACTGGAGAATCCGCGTACACTAAAACGATTCTCACTGAGCGACAAGCTCCTTTCTGGCCGTCGTCCAAAAGCTACAGTCGTGCCTATCGAAGGAGATAGTCTACTCAAGCAGATGCTCTGGGGTTCTATATTGGCTGATTTTGTCAGTATTTATGTTGCGATTCTCAATGGTGTCGACCCAACCCAGGTTGATTTAATCGAGAAATTCAAAAAAGAGCTTGCTTAGCTCGTCTTACGTTATCTAGTGATATTGACGTAGTGATACGATGGTGTTTTTGCGAGCCGCTTTGATTGCTGGATAGCTTCCAAAAACGACGCCAACAATAGTCGCCATAGCAAAGGCTGTAGCGGCGGTCTGCCAGGTAAATGCAGGCGTAAAGTAGAGAAATACGCTGACCGAGAACGCCATTACGTAGCCGAGAATATATCCAAACAACCCGCCAAGTAGGCTAATTATCAGCGATTCCATTAAAAACTGAGCAGTAATGTTATATTGGTTGGCGCCCACCGCCTTACGAATACCGATCTCTCGTGTGCGTTCGGCGACCCCGACAAGCATGATATTCATGATACCAATGCCACCGACAAAGAGTGAAATGGCGGCAATAGCAGTCATTACGTCTGTGATTGCATTAAATAGTTGATTGCTTGGGCGAGTAATGGCGTCTCCGGTAGTGATCGAGAAGTCTTCCTCGTCGAGATGCTGAGAGAGCAGTTTCTGCTTGGCCTGCGAAGTTAGCTCAGCCAGATTAGAAGCGTCCTTTGCGAGCAGGTTAATCTGTTGAATTTGTGATCTTCCCTGGTGAAATAGCTTACCACGCTCGAAGTTAACAATAACGGCACGGTTAAGGTCGACGTTATTGAAGTTAATTGGATTATTTGACCGTTTCATCACACCAATTACGGTGAATTGCTGACCACGCATTGTAAATAGTTGGCCAATTGGTCGATCAGTGTTAAAGAGCTCAAGCGATAAATCTTCGCCAATAACAGCTGTGGTACTGTCGGTGGCGTCGTCTAGAAACTGACCAGCTTTCATCGATACGTGTGTTACTTTCGTAAAGCTTGGCGTGGTCGCAAGGATTGTGCTGTCTTTGACAGTTTTTCGATCAGTCTTAAGTGAGCCGTCTATAGTCATGAGAGGGACGACCGTATCAAGATTTTTCATGCCGGTTAACGCCTGTATGTCGGCTTCTGTTAGTGTACTAACACTAAAAGTCTGCTGGATTATTGGGTTTATTAGGGCGTTTGGATCGCGCGTCTGAACGCTTGGACGAATAACAGCAATCCTACCGTCCAGTGCTTCGACCTGACCACCGATCATCTGCTTGACGCCACCACTAATAGCTAGGATGCAGGTAACACTAGCAATACCTATAGTAATTCCTAGCACAGTAAGTATTGTACGGACGCGGTTACTTTTTAGTGTACGATAGGCATTTTCGAAATGATCAATCCACATGAATGTCATGATTTCGCTTCCTTTTTAGTCGTCTTTTTGGTGGTTCGTTTTTTGGCAGGCTTACTTTTTGCTGTTTGCTCGCTTTTGGAATTTTTCTTAGCAGTCTTTTTGACGGTTTCTTTAGTTTTCTTCGTTTTCTCTAGTTTGTCGGACTTTTTCTGCGCACGCTTATGGCTCAATGGGATTTTAACTAATTTATCACTAGTCTTGGTGTTGGCGCGAACTTGGGTGTCGCTGGCAATTTTCCCATCTAGCATATTGATAACGCGACTAGCGTAGCTGGTGAGGTTGGGGTTATGGGTCACCATTATGATGGTGTTACCTTTTTTGTGAAGCTCGGCCAGTTCTTCCATGATTACATGGCTACTGCGAGAGTCGAGGTTGCCAGTCGGTTCGTCGGCGAGGATTATGCTCGGCTCATTCACGAGGGCACGAGCGATTGCGACACGTTGCATTTGGCCACCTGATAGTTGCCAGGGCATGTAGTATTCACGCTCCTGGAGATGAAATGTCTTTAGGATGTTGCTCGCACGCTCGAGTCGTTTGGTACGAGAGAGGCCTTTATATGTGAGGGGGAGGGCGACGTTTTCTAGAATAGTTAAGCGGTTGATTAGGTTGAAGCTTTGAAATACGATACCGATCTGATTTGAGCGCACCTTTGCCTGTTGTTTACTCGATAGGCGGTGGACAAGCTTACCATTAAGGAGGTACTCTCCCTCATCAGCACGATCTAAGAGGCCGATGATATTTAAAAGGGTGGTTTTGCCACACCCGCTGGGGCCCATTACTGCGATAAACTCACCTTGCTCAATTTTGAGAGTCACTTCATCGAGTGCGTTAAGAGCGGCATCACCGCGTCCATACTGTTTGGTGAGCTTTTTTAAATGAATGACTGGTGTTGGTGTGGTGGACTTTGCCATGTCTAATCTATTATAGTCAGGTGTTATGGCATAAAGCAACAGATATAAAATGTATAAAATACAACTTTTCTATTATAAACACAAGAGTGATGGGCCATGGGTTTAGAAAATTGATATAATATGTGGTGTACGGAGAGGTGACCGAGTGGTTGAAGGTGCATGCCTGGAACGCGTGTGTACTCAGCAATGAGTACCGAGGGTTCGAATCCCTCTCTCTCCGCCATGAGGTTTAGTTATGTAGCTCTTGTCGTGATCAGACACTATACTTTTGAATAGTACTCTCCTAAGAGTTTTTGTTTTATGGGTTTATTGACCGATATTATGGAGCGATGCATAATAGGTGGGCTGTTTAATTTTTGGGGAGGTGACATGGGAAAAAGAGAACCGTTAAAGGCGGGTGAGAGGTGTGAGGTAGAGACTGAGGAGCAGGCGAGGTGGTATAAAACGGTTCTAGAGTTTGCTCGGACTGCGTTTAATGGCACGTATCCTGATGCAGTAACCTATGTCAATGTAGGCTATGACGCAGAAGAAGAGTTTCCTAGAGCCAGCTGGGATACTATTCATCTGGCGGTTAGTCAGGCGCGTCGAGAACTGGGCGAGGAACTCGAAGAATAACTCTTCATCGACTAATCAGTAGATAATATTAGGTAGATTCACGTCTACATCTGCAGTTTAGCCAGTGATGAGAACTTAAATCACATTAAAGGAGTTGGTCTATGAAAGACATTTTAGCTAGCAAGAGGTCGCGAGAGATTTTCACACGAGAGTGTCCTATGCTGTTCGGTCTTAGTAATCAGGTTTTTCTACCTACTGACGCGAAGCTTGATGGACAGGTGTCGCAAGCTATTGAAGAGGTGTTAGATGAGAACGACGGTATTTTGGATTGGCACTTACTCCATGATGCTGTTTCTGAGCGTACGGGGGTGGCTCAAGACCGTATTACCAGCCTTGCCCTGGCTCTAACTTGCTTTACCGAAGGCTGGCAGTGCAGTAAGCGTGAGGACTAGCTGTTTCTGAATAGCTATCTAAAGAGCGGGTGGGGCTGTAGAAAATTTAGCTTGCGTCAGCAATTTTCTCTAACTCGCTACGCAATGAGCCTGGACCATCAATTAGTATGCGTTCAAACCCAAGTCGCTTATATTTGCCGGTTTCGTCTGGAGAGTTGTCTAGTAAAATGGCGTCTCGATAGCTCCAGTCGTGGTCAGATAGGTATTTGTCAAAGAATAGTATTTGATCGCTAGGTAGCTTATCGTCTTTTAGGTAGCCTATTTGGCAAGAGTCGATTATATCATCAAATATTTTCTTAAGACTCATCGCGGGTACGGTGTAGCGGGAAAATGTATCCATATTGTCGGTTGCAATAACAACCTTTATGCCTAGTTTTTGAATCCTGGCGATGATTTGCGGTAGGTTGTCGATGCAAAAGCGCATATTTTCACAGCTTATCTTTAATTCCTGCTCAAGTAGGGAGCGATCTAGACCGGTGTCCCGGTTCATTTGATCCAACACCTCTTTTGTGGATAATTTTCCCCTCATCCACGGGTCTAGTAGGTCGCGATTATCTATAAACAGCCATTTTCTTATGATTGACCAGTAGGTGCTATTTGGGTGTTTTTTATCTTGTAGCTGTTCCCAAAATAAACCATAGGAAAGGGTCTTGCTCCAGTCTATAAAAACTACTTTTTTCATGCATTACTACCCTCGGTGATAGGTGCCTAATTATACCTTGGGTTACCGTAGCCCAAGTATACTTCTGAGAGATAGCTTTTGGTTGTATTCAAGTGCTCCGTATCGAAAGGCGCGTACCGCCAGAGCGAGAACGATTATAGTAGAGGTGATTAAGATAGGAATTGCTAGTAAAATCTCCCACGTATAGAGGTTGCCAACCGCATTACGCAGTAGGAGTGGAATCGGTGCCGTGAACGGAAATAAGCTCATGAAATGGACGAATGGACTGTCGGGCATAGAAACGAATAGGCTGGCTGCGTAGAGTGGTGCAAATATTAACATAAAGACTATGCCGATAAATTGTCCCGCCTCTTTGGCAGTTGGTACTGATGAGCCGATGAGGACAAGTAGGCCAGTAAACAATAGAAAGCTGAGCGTAAAGATTACCGCTCCGACGCTAATACGCGTCCAGTCGACTGGGATGCTTGATAGGTCAATCGCAGGCAGGTGGAGTTGTTCGCGGAACAAGAAGTAGCCCAGTAGCGCCGGTGCCACGATAATTATTCCCTGCAAAAGGGCAAGCAGAACAAGGGAAATGATCTTTCCGACAATAAGGGTGCGCGCTTCTATAGAGGTGAGAATCATCTCGATTACACGATTTTCTTTTTCTTCCGTTGTGCTGACGAGCATCTGGTTACCAAAAAAGGCAATTAACAGGTAAAAAAGAACTAGGAATATAGCTGGAAATATCATCTGTTGCATCGGGTCGTACACCTTGCCATCACGGTAGGTTGTGACGGTTGTTTGGGTTGAACCTTTAATCACAGAGCTTACCTGAGGTGAAACCGTACTTTGTACGGAGTTGGTGATTAGCGCCTTTGCAACACTCCCGTACCTACCGTTGTTAAATATACCAGTGTCTTTGCCATAGACCTCAACAGGCTGTTTTGCTATGTCGACAGGGTAGTAGATGTACCCGTCGATCGCACCCGACTTCACAGCTTCAATTCCTTGTTGTTTTGTCGTGTATGTAGTAGCCTTTAGAGACTTGATCATGTCGGGATTGACGAGGTGCGACTCATCGGTGATCGCCAAGCTGAATTGCTGTTTCTCTAGGTCCTTGACAGCATCGTTAGTTGATTTATTTGACATGAAGATAATGCCAAATAGAACTACCATCATAAGCGGAAAGCCGATAGCCATCAGCCAAAATGATTTCTTTTTAAGTGTACGAACGACCTCGAATCGTATAACGGTTCCTAGATTATGCATTTTGTTGAGCCTCCTCTGTATCATTTTCACTGCCGTATACTTCTAGGAAAATGTCATCAAGTGACTTACCTCCAAACTTTTTCTTGACATCTGCTACCGTACCGTAGGCATAAGACGTACCGTCTTTGAGGAGGATAATGCGGTCGCATAGACGTTCTACCTCCTCCATCTGATGGGTAATCATTACAACAGTTGCGCCTTTTTGCTGGTATTCCTCGATTATATCCATCAACAATCTGCGGTTGACTGGGTCGAAGCCTTTTGTTGGCTCGTCTAAGATCAATAGCTCAGGGTCGTTCATAACGGTAATGCCGAGCTGGATTTTTTGTTGTTGACCGCCAGAAAGTTTATCGAGACGAACATTTGCCTTATCCTCAAGCTTAACCCTACGCAGAAACTCTTTCGCTTCTTTTAGGGCCTCATCGCGCGCCATACCCTTTAATTGCCCAAAGTAAATCATGACATCAATCACGGACTCTTTTTTGTATAGGCCACGTTCTTCGGGGAGGTAGCCAAGTTTTATGCCTCCAGAGACAGAATATGGCTTACCGTCTATTAGTAGTTCACCGCTTGTCGGCGGATATATACCCAGCAGAGCACGGATAGTAGTGGTTTTACCAGAGCCGTTGCTACCGAGAAAACCAAAGGTTTCTCCGCGTTTGACTGTAAATGAGAGGTTGTTGATGACTTTAGTTTTACCAAATGTCATAACAAAATCTTTGATGGTAATAATATCTGACATACTATTTATGATACTACACCCAAGGTTAAGCAGGATAGGTCTAGAGGGGCGTCGTATAGGGTTCGGTGGTGGCGTGATGTATATTGTCAAAAATACACGATAAAATGACTTGAAATCACTACATATAGTGTTTATGATTATATATAGACGCTACATATGTAGTAGTTCACAAAAATAGACACCACTGCAAGATTATCGCGAAACTAGACTCACCACGCTAGTGGCGGTTTTCTTGTAAGCACATTTTTTGGGAGGTGCTGTGGTAGAAGAGGCATTGCCAAACATAAAATTAATAGGGGGTAAAAAGGATGAGCGATATTCATGTAGTCAAACGCGACGGTACCCGTGAGTTATTTGACGCAAACAAGATAAACCTCGCTTTGGTAAGGGCGTCCGAAGGGTTGCCAGATCAAATTTCAAAGGTTGTTCAGGTGGCAACAGAGCTGCAGCTGACACTGTTTGATGGAATTACGACCGAGCAGCTAGATGAGGCGGTGATCCATACGGCACTTCAGAATGTGAAGGATGATCCTGATTTTGATACGATCGCTGCTAGACTTCTATTAAAGAATATCTACAAGAATATACTTGGTGACTATAAGGATGAAGCTGAGCTCAAAAAACTACACGCAAAGCATTTTCCTACATATATGAAGCAAGCGGTAAAAGACGGTCTGCTTGATAAGCGTATGGCGGATACGAAACTATTTGACCTAAAGAAACTTGCCGAGGCGCTCGACCCAAGTCGTGACAATTTGTCTAAGTATCTTGGGGTGATCACTAACAAAAATCGATATGCACTACGCAAACAAAACGGTGAACCGATTGAGACTCCACAATATACACATATGAGGATTGCGATGGGGTTATCGTTTAACGAAAAAGATCCGACAGCGACTGCTCTAGATTTTTATGAGCATATGAGCAAGCTAGACTACCTACCTGGTGGTTCAACACGTGTAAACGCTGGTGGCTCTTTCCCTCAGCTGTCGAACTGTTTTGTGATTGATGTTGAAGATGATATGGAGTCAATTGCCAAGTCGATTCGTGACACTATGTGGATTGCTAAGGGACGGGCGGTATTGGTATCAGTATGACTAAGCTTCGTGCGGCTGGTAGTCCAGTAAAGACTACCAACACAGTCTCTACTGGTCCACTGCCATTCATGAAAATGATTGATACGGCGCTTTTTGCGGTCAGTCGTAAGGGTAAAAAAGCTGGTGCTGCCGCTCTTTATATGGAAAACTGGCATATAAATTTCCCACAGTTTATGGATCTACGCGAAAACAACGGCGACCCATACTATCGTACGCGTTTTGCAAATATCGCTGTTTATCTATCAGATGAGTTCATGAAGCGTGTTCAAAATGAGCAGGATTGGTATATGTTTGACCCAGCCGAGACGCCTGATTTGACCGAATTATATGGCGAGGCGTTTAGTAAGCGATATGCCGAATATGTCGAGATGGCGGAGGCTGGAAAGCTTCGGACGTTTGAAAAGACACCAGCTCGTCAGCAGTGGCGACAGATATTAATTCGTCTCCAGGCTTCGAGCCACCCGTGGATTACTTGGAAAGACTCAATCAATTTGCGTGCGCTAAACAACAATGTCAGTACGATTCACTCGTCAAACCTCTGTACAGAGATCACGCTTCCAAACGACGCCAAGAACATATCAGTCTGTAACCTCATCAGCATTAACCTCAGCGCTCACCTGGATATAACCACAAAGGAGTGGGATTGGAAGCGACTCGAGAGTGCCACTCGTAGCGCAATTCGTCAGCTCGATAACCTCTGTGATATAACTGATACGCCGATTCCAGAAGCTCTTAATTCGATTAATACGACTCGTGCGCTGGGGCTTGGTATTATGGGCTTTACGGATATTGTCGAAAAACTTGGCTATAGCTATGAGTCAGAAGAAGCTTATGACACGATTGATCAGCTAGCTGAGTTTATCAGCTACTATGCGATTGATGAGTCGGCAAATCTCGCACGAACAAGAGGTAGTTATCCTGATTTCAAGGGTAGCGGTTGGAGCAGAGGTATCCTTCCGATTGATCTGCTGGATACTCAGGAAAAGACCGTAACGTCAGTGTTGATGTTACGCGCAAAGCGCGCCTAGATTGGGAGGCACTTCGCAAAAAAGTTAAAAAAGGTATGCGTAATGCAACTCTAATGGCAATTGCGCCAACTGCAAATATTGCTCATGTTGCTGGAACAACTCCAGGCATAGATCCGCAGTTTGGGCAGATATTTAGCCGCAGCACTCTGAACGGTAAGTTTCTCGAGGTGAATGCTAATTTGGTTCGTGATCTTAAGGAACTCAACCTTTGGGATGAGGTCAAAGAACAGCTCCTAGTCGAACAGGGTGACCTTACGAATATTGATGTTGTACCGCAAAGGCTAAAAGATATATACAAGACCTGTTTCCAGTTGTCACCACTTGCGTTTATAGAGGTGGCAGCCAGGGCGCAGAAGTGGGTTGACCAGGCGATTAGCCGTAATATGTACCTAGAGAGTCGTAGCATTGATGACATGGAGCATGTTTATATGGAGGCTTGGAAGCGCGGCCTCAAGACAACTTATTACCTACATATGAAGCCACGGCATCAGGCAGAGCAAAGTACTGTGAAAGTGAACAAAACCGAAGATATCGCAAAAACTAGTGGCAAAAAAGTAGGCTTTGGATTTGCCAAGAAGCAGGTTTAAGTAAAGGGGGTGATTAATGAACGCATCAACCATTATCAATGACAATATGACGCTTGAAGAAAAGTTACAGGCTATTTCTGATGCAATGGAGCAGGCGCAAACTACGGCTAACGAAGAAGCAAAAAAGCGTGGCGAAGTGGCGGCTCCGATAGACCCAGCCGACCTCACGATGTGCGAGGGCTGTCAGTAGTTGTTCGGCTTATAGAACGTAAATAATTAAATAAAAGGAGTTATTATGGCAGGAATTTTGGGTGCAGGTGTTCAGGACGGACTACTGCTTAAACCAATTAAATACCAGTGGGCGATGGATTTGTATGACCAGGCGGTCGCAAACACGTGGTTTCCAAACGAGATTCAGCTTGCACAGGATCTAGCTGATTGGGACAAAATGAGCGACGAGGAGCGTCACGCGGTAACGTTCCTGATGAGCTACTTCAACCCAAATGAGCTACTTGTAAATAAGGCGCTTGCCTTTGGTGTCTATCCATATGTCAACGCCGCTGAGACGCATCTATATTTAGCAAAACAGATGTGGGAAGAGGCGAACCACTGCATGGCGTTTGAGTATGTGCTTGATACTTTCCCAATTGATCGCGATGCAGCTTATAGTGCGCATATTGACGTGCCGGTAATGGCGCGCAAAGAGGAGTTTGAGACCAAATTTATCAAGCGCATGACCGAAGATACGATGGATATCACTACCACCGAAGGTAAGAAGGATTTTATTCGCAACCTGATCGCTTATAATATCATCCTTGAGGGAATCTGGTTCTATTCTGGATTTATGGTGGCACTTAGTTTCCGACAGAGAAATCTCCTACGCAACTTTGGTTCTTTGATAGACTGGATTGTTCGCGACGAGAGTCTCCATCTCAAGTTCGGGATCAACCTCATTCTGACTACAATTGAAGAAAACGAGGACCTTCAGGACCCAGAGTTTGCGGCCGAGATCCGTCAGATGATTCTAGACGCTGTGGCGATGGAAGAGGAGTACAACAAGGTTCTGTTGCCAAATGGTATCCTCGGTCTAAACGCAGACTATATTAACCAGTACGTCAAGTACCTAACTGATCGCCGTCTCGAAGAGCTTGGTTTTGAGCCTGAGTACAATGTCAGCAACCCAGCAAAATGGATGGCAGCAGCGAATGATACGTACGAGCTTGTGAATTTCTTTGAAAGTACAAATACAAGCTACGAGGTAAATGCAGGGAACGCTGAGGCGAAAATCGCCAACGGCCAAAACGAAACCAACAAAGACGACAAATAACCATCAACTGCGAGCCGGCCTATTTTCGGGGGACAATAGGCCGGTTTACGAGGTTAGTCAGAATGATTAACGATAGTGTTCGTTGTATTTTTGACTACTTACACTATCAGTTGAGTGTAAAATACAACATAGCACGCTATATCTAGCGTATGTTGTATTTTTTGTGCTATAATGAAATCCCATGGAAGAGCGATCATCTATGGGTAAACAGACAAAATTTATATTCGTGACAGGGGGTGTCCTTTCGGGGTAGGTAAGGGAATTACTGCTGCCAGTATCGGTGCCGTTTTACAGGCTAAGGGCCTCGCTGTTTCTATTCAAAAATGCGACCCGTATCTAAATGTAGATGCGGGTCTTTTAAATCCAGCAGAGCACGGAGAATGCTTCGTGACCAAGGATGGCGCAGAAACAGATCTTGACCTAGGCCACTATGAGCGGTTTCTCGATATTGAGTTGACGCAAAAAAATGTGACCCTATCCGGAAGGCTATTGCGTGATCTAATTGCCGATGAGCGCGCGGGGAAGTTTGGCGGCAAGACTATCCAGCTGGTCCCTCACCTCACGGGCTCGATTCAACGTGCGATTCGTGAGGCTAGTGAGGGAAGTGATGTTCATATTGTCGAAATTGGCGGTACGGTGGGAGACTATGAGGGTTTGAGTTTTGTAGAGGCAATTCGTGAATTTGGTCGCAAGGTTGGACGCGATAATGCGCTCTATGTTCACGTTGTCTACGTCCCGTTTATCGATA
Source organism: Candidatus Saccharibacteria bacterium oral taxon 955 (assembly GCA_010202265.1). NCBI lineage: Bacteria > Candidatus Saccharimonadota > Candidatus Saccharibacteria bacterium oral taxon 955. The sequence continues at coordinate 52,297 of CP047918.1, forward strand.
CCAGCAAGGAGTTTAAATCAAAACCAGCCCAAAATGCATTGAGTGATTTGCGTGGTTTTGGGATCGTACCTGACGTGGTGGTTGTCCGAACTGATAAACCAGCACCAGAGGGTATCCGTCGTAAGGTCGCGATGTTTGGTGGTGTGCCAGATGATGCAGTGCTGATGATGCCGAACCTCGACAGTGTATTTAAGATCCCAGTTAAAATTGCCGAAAGCACATTACTGCCAATTCTCGAGAAGTTTACTGGCAACTACTGTAAGCCGAATATCACTAAGTGGGTCGATTTGGTAGAGTGTCAAGGCTCAGAAAAGACGCGGTCGGTAACAATTGGATTGGTCGCAAAGTATATGGATAACGAAGATACCTACATCTCTGTTCTAGAGGCACTAAAATCAGCGGCTTGGCATGAAAATATTGGCTTGACCGTAAAATGGATCAACGCTGAACATGCAATAGAGAGTGACTTTTCGGCGGTTGACGGTTTGCTGGTACCCGGTGGTTTCGGTGAGCGAGGTGTTGAGGGGAAAATCGCATCTGCGCACTATGCTCTCGATCATCATAAGCCATACCTAGGTATCTGTTTAGGGCTTCAGGTTGCGGTTATTGCTTCTGCACGCAAGGCGGGGTTGTCGGATGCCAACAGTACTGAGTTTAACCCTACGACACCGCACGATGTGGTGTACATCATGGAGGGACAAGCCGGCAAAGAGTCGACTGGTGGTACTTTGCGTCTCGGGGATTATCCAGCCCGTCTCACGGCAGGCTCGCTGGCGGCTCGCCTATATGGTAAGTGCGATGTGACTGAACGTCATCGACATCGCTATGAAGTGAATCAGAAATACAAAGAGTCAATCGAACATGGTGGGCTCGTGGTCAGTGGAACAAGTCCAGATGGTAAGCTGGTTGAGTTTGTAGAGGCACCCGATTCGCCGTTTTTTATTGCCACACAGGCGCATCCAGAATTTCGTAGCCGTCCGACTCGACCTCACCCACTATTCCAGGGGTTGATTAGGGCTTCGCTTGCTTCACAAGACCAAAACTAGATGTGTAGTTGACAAGTTAAAATGCTTATGCTACAATCAAAGTATGGCTGAAGAAAAACAAACACCAGAAATCAAAGACACGCTAACGGAGGATGATGTGCACATGCTTCGTGTAGTGCTTCAAGATTCGCACTCACGAGGTATGGCGCCCGTCTCCCTCTATAATCCAGCAGAGTTCTTGCCCGAAGAGTAGGGAAGTTGCTCAACCTTACCACCTCTGTTAGAATAGGCTGGTATGGATAATTTAGCGACACGAATCAAACTACTTATTCAAGAAACTTATGGTCTCGATGTTTTGGTTCGCTTGGAACGTCCAGATCCAAAGTTTGGTGATTATGCGACCAATGTAGCGATGCAACTTGCAAATCCACTAAGCAAAAACCCGCGAGAAATTGCTGAGCAGATTGCTGGAGTGTTGCGTCAAGAGGATAGCATTACTGAAGTCAGTGTCGCTGGTCCCGGTTTTATCAATCTCCGCTTGAGCGACTCGGCGCTTATTAGCCAGATTAGTGAGCGGCCTGCTTGTCCCTATAGCGGCATGAATATTGTTTTTGAGTATAGCTGCCCAAACGCCTTCAAGGAGTTGCATACCGGACACCTCTACCAGACGATTTTTGGCGATATCGCATCAAATCTGATGCTAGTCGGTGGCGCTAAACTGACTCGGACTAGCTTTGGTGGCGATGTCGGACTGCATGTTGCTAAATGTTTATGGGGTATGCGTGAAGAGCTTGGCGGAGAAGCGCCAGAGAAGCTGTCGGAAATCGCTGATAATGCTTTTGACCGGGCACGCTGGATTAGCCAGTGTTATGTTCGTGGTGCGCGGGCTTATGAGGATGATATAGACGTGAAGTCAACGATTGATCAACTAAATGTGACGATCTACGACTTTCACAAGACAGATGACCATCAGTCGCCCTTGGCTAAGATTTACTGGACTACTCGGCAGTGGAGTTTTGATTATTTCAAGGCTTTTTATGAGATGATTCGGGTAGAAAACCAGCACTACTACCCGGAAAGTCAGACGGCACCAGTCGGTATGAAGGTAATTGACGAACAGCTCGAGAAGGGTAATTTGAAGAGGTCAAATGGTGCTATCGTCTATGAAGGTGATGAGTCAAAACACCTACACACTCGAGTGTTTGTTACTAGCAAAGGACTGCCGACCTATGAGACCAAGGATATTGGTGTAATTTGGCTCGAAAAACAGGATTATAATTTCGATCATCGTTATCTACTGACCGGCAATGATCAAAAAGAATATATGCGAGTAGTCTATGCGGCGGCTGAGCTGTTTCGGCCGGAGTTGGTTGGCACGATGACCCATCTCACCAATGGTACAGTTCGGTTTGCTGATGGTAAAAAAATGAGTTCAAGGCTAGGAAATGTGTCGCGGGCAGCTGATGTTATTGAAGCGGTGCGAGAGCGTGTGGCAGACCTCGTTGATGACGAGAAACTACGTGAGGATGTGGCTTTAGGAGCGGTGAAGTATGCATTTGCTAAGTATAAGTTGGGTGGTGATATTAATTTCGACCTCGAAGAAACCGTAAGTCTTCAAGGTAATAGTGGCCCCTACTTGCAATATGCTCATGCTAGGGCTAGGCGGATTCTAGAGAATGTTAAGGTTAAATTTGCCACACCAGAAGAGTTATTTGACGAGGATAGGGCGCTGGTGCATAAACTTGGTGAATATCATGAAGTTATGAACGTGGCTGTGGCGCACCTTGAGCCACATCATATATGTAATTATCTATTTGAGCTGGCGCAGGAGTTTAATCGGTACTATGAAAAAAATCGTGTAGTTGGCGATAAAAAAGAAGCTCATCGGGCTAGTTTGGTAGCGCTTTACGCCGACATTCTAAAGGCCGGGTTGACCGTTTTGGGTATTTCTGCACCAGATAAGCTGTAGATTTTGACTAACTATGTATGAGGAGGTGCTGGTAGGTGATACCTCTTGACTTTTTATAAAGTTTATGCTAATATGAAAGTATATAAATACAAAAATAAACACACCGTAAACCATGTATCACAAACTAGAAACATTGCCAATTTATATGAAGTCGCGCGATCTTTACGCGACAATTGAGCCTACTGCGGTAGAGGCAGTAGAGCTTGGTGATAAAGAGATCGATGACGTAATTGGTCAAGAGGCCCACCAGAAGTGCCAATACGAGGATATGCCACTTTGTGCCTATAGGGTGCCGCAGGGTATGATGGAGCAAATTGGGCTGGGTGATTTACCAAAGGGTGTAGCGGTAGTGGGCGGCTCGGCACGTGCTTTGTTTCAGGCGGCGGTACTGGGTGAGAAAGCGTCGATTCGTGACGTTGACCTAGCTGCACTCGCTGGCGTGACGCCTGATGATATAGATTTTGATCAGTTAGGTAAAAAATACATGCCTGATGACTATAGGCATGGTCATGGTGTTCAGGAGACTGAAGTTGATGCTTATTTTGCGACTCGAGACTTGACGGTCAACGAGGTGTTTGTTGTTGATGGCGTGGTCGTTGCTACTGAGCGGTGTCTTGGTGATCTAAGGGAAAAGATTATTCGTCCGACCGAATACGAATCCGAAGGCTGGTCGACAGGTATTGGTCCTCGAATATCTATGAAAGCAAAGCTATTCTCAGTGATTTATCAATCAGAGTATGGAAAAGGTAGCTGTGAGGGCTTTACGATGCCGTCTGATTGCGGTGAGTTTAACGAGGCGCTGGCCCTCAACAAGGCGTTTCAGTATGGATTTGATATATCTAGAGCGTTTCTAGAAGAGGTTGGCTATAGTGATATGTCAGATGACAAAATAGTTGAACACGCTAAGTACCTAGCGGATGAGTCTGATTTTGAGTTTCGTGGTAGCGCGATCGCTGATTTAGTCAACCAGGGTCGTCGTTTGACAGGTCGTTATTACGAGGATGATGATTTTGCCGATCTACCCCCAAGTGAGCTAGCGTATGAGCGAGCCATAAAAATGATGGGTGAGTGTGCGTGTCGTATGCCACCAGGTGTCGATATCGCAGAGTACTAGGGTGTATAATGTCGATATGGTAAAACCAGCGTTTAAACCAAAAAGGATTCTCTGGATGGATATGGAGATGACGGGAATAGATCCAGTCAACGACTATCCATTGGAGCTTGCAGTAATCGTAACTGACTGGAATCTCAAGGAGATCGCTACTTATGAAGGCGCCATACACTGGTGTAGCAAGAAATTGGCGATACGGTTTGATATGAATAAGTCTTTTTGGGAAGGTGAGGGTGCTGAGGCAAAAGTTCAGCTAGTTGCTCAAAACAAAGCTACCAAGAAGACAAAAGCGATGGTTGAGCGTGAGCTGATGGCGTTTATCGATGAGCATTTCGATGATGGTCCAGTTCTTCTTGCGGGCAATTCGATTCACCAGGATCGTAAGTTTATTGATATTTGGTTCAAGAAGGTTAGTAAACGTCTGCACTATCGAATGCTCGATGTTAGTGCGTGGAAAGTGGTCATGGAAGGGAAGTTCGGTAAAAAGTTTGCTAAGCCTGGAGAACACCGAGCGCTTGATGATATCCGTGGGAGTATCAAAGAACTTGAGTATTATCTAAAGATGATGCATGCAAAGTAATAGGCTCTAATGGTTGTTTTTGTCAACAAAGTGAAGCGCTTCTGGGGCGATAGGATAAGATATGACACATAAAGAACTAGAATCATTTTTACTGAGCTTACCTGGGACATGGCTTGATTATCCATTTGGCCAAGAAACGGCTGTTTATAAAGTTGGACGTAAGGACGCGGTCGGTCAGAAAGAAAAGATGTTTGCGCTAATTGCTGAGGGGTCGAAGCCACTTCGAGTCAGCTTCAAATGTGATCCACAACTTAGTGAACACTTGCGAGAAAAGTATGAAACCGTATTGCCAGGATACCATCTCAACAAGAAGCACTGGAATACTATCATCTGCAGCGGACAGTTGAGTGATGATGAAATTAAAGACCTGGCAAGGCTAAGTTATCGACTTGTTACTGAATAGGTTAAGATTTTGAGGCGTCGAACGACGCATATGATTTAAGAATAAGGTCGATATTTTCTATGCCGTTATTGCAGAGTTTTTTGATCGCATCTGTAGAGCCGGCTTTTTTGAGAGTGACCACTTGGCTACGTAACAGAGTCAACTCGTATCTCATTTGGCTAGTATAGGTACGGTTGAGGGTACCACGCTGGTGAGAGTCGTTTAGGGACTTTGACAACTTCTCACGATAGGCAGTTTCTTTGGCTGTGAGATCTTTGTCGGCTTTAAGCTTGCGCTCTTTCATGATTGCGGTAATATCGGTGTTCATCGTCGAGAGGGTTGTTCTGAGAGCGGCGTTTGCTTCAGAAATCTGATTAACGTTGAGGTGTGGCTGTTGTTCTGCAGTGACGGCTTGAAGTGTATTGATGCGACTGGCGACGATCGGTAGCTGAGCATTTGGTGACGGGCCACCAGAGCGAGTCATCAATATGAGGGCAAAAATAGCTGTTAATAGTACGCCACCAATTAATCCAAAGACAGCAAATTTATTGATATTACGCTGCTCTTTTGGGGCGATCTTGTTTAGGTAGTCGATGGAGTATTCATGTCGATCTTCTCGAGAAGGACCACCCAGGTAGTCGATCTGAGGTGATGCGGGTTGCGGTGATTGACTGCCGATAGGCTGCATTGGTGTGTGTTGAGACGACATACTGCTTGATGGCTGGGCTGGTGGGGTCATCGGTGGTATGCCGCCGTATGTCGGTTGCTGAGGTTGCTGCTGGGGTTGCATCGGCTCTTGTGGATTCATATAGCTCTATTTAACCACAAGCTATAACAGAGGTAAATAGTGATATAATAAATCTTATGGATGCCAAGGAGGAGGTGCGGGCGCGACTCAATATTGAGGATGTTATCGGCGAGTATGTGCAGTTGAAGCGTGCTGGGCGAAGCTTTAAGGGTCTCAGTCCGTTTAGTGGCGAAAAAACCCCAAGTTTTTTTGTAAGCCCAGATAAAAATATTTGGCATGATTTTTCGAGCAACAAGGGTGGAGATGTGTTTGCTTTTGTTATGGAGGTTGAGGGGGTTGACTTTCGGGGCGCACTTGAACTGCTGGCACGAAAAGCTGGTGTTGAGCTAAGTGATTATGAGTCGGGGGCGTCAAAACGGTTAGCTGAAAAAAAGAAACGACTTCTCGAAGCGAATCAACTAGCGGCAACGTATTATCAGCAATGTCTTCTCCGCAATAATCATGCGATGGAGTATGTTTTTAAGCATCGTAAGCTATCAAAACAGGTCGTAGCTGATTTTCAAATCGGTTACGCTCCTGATACCGGGTCAGCACTAATGAACGCTCTCACAAAAAAAGGCTTCACCAAAAGGGAGCTAGCAGAAGCTGGTTTGTTGAATCGATACGGAGGCGATTTATTTCGGGGTAGGATGATGGTGCCGTTGATGGACCAAAGTGGACAGGTGGTCGGGTTTACTGGACGGATCATCGACGACATTCCTAACGCGCCAAAATACCTAAACACCCCCCAGACGCTACTTTACGATAAAGGTAGACATATTTTCGCGCTGTCTCAGGCAAAAGAAGCGATTCGGGCCGATGATGTGGTAGTTGTGGTGGAGGGAAATCTCGATGTAGTGAGTAGCCATCGGGTAGGTATTCGGTCGGTTGTTGCTACGGCGGGTACGGCGATGACGGAGAACCATATCCGGGCGATTAAACGCCTGACGGGAGATATTCGCTTGGCGTACGATGGTGATAAGGCCGGGGTTGCTGCGAGTGAGCGAGCGATTGCGATTGCATCTCAGGTGGGGGTGGAGCTGTCGATCATTAGTTTACCAGATGGAGCGAAAGACCCAGATGAGCTAATCCAGCGCGATCCTCGGCTATGGAAACAGGCCATTGCGAATAAAGAGCCAGCGGTTGATTGGGTTTTGAGACAATACGCCTCTCGTGTTGATATGACGACGGCTAATGGGAAGCGAGCTTTTACGACTGCAGGACTGGGGGTTGTACGCACGCTAACTGATCCTGTCGAGCAGGATCATTACGAGCGTAAGATAGCTGATATGACTGGTGCGTCACTTGAGTCGATTCATACAAAACTTACACAGAAGAAGGTTGATCGACCTAAGTTGAAAGAGGTAAAGGCGGCGACAAGACGGGCTGATGGTGATACGTTTGTTTATGAAGACAACGCCCTCGCAATTGCAGTAGTTGATAGCTCGTGTCGGGAACTGTTTGCACATATAGATACTTGTATGTTTCATGGCGACGAGCGACGAGCGCTAGCTCGGTATATGGCGGATCACGCTAGATCACCTCTCGCAGACACTCCAAAAGAGTTGCAGAAATTTGATACCTATGTAAAAATAGTCCTATTGCGTGCCGAGCAACGATACGCTGAGTGGGATAGTAATGACCGCTATTATGAAATGGCTCGTTTGCTACGGCAGATAGAACACGAACATAAGAAACAAACCCAAGGAAAATTAATTGATGAGCTCCGTGAAGCGGAAGTGGCTGGTGATGAATCACGAGCTGACGCCCTCAGGGTAGAGCTCAATAATCTTATCAAGGAGATAGCGCGTGGCAAACGATGACCAAACGCCTGTAGGACCAAACGAAGAATTTGAAGAAGCGAATGTTGCTGATTTTGAAGAACCGGCGATCGGTGAGCTAATGGACGAAGAGGAGGATACACCAGAAGATGTCCTTAATTCTGGACAATATTTTGATGACATATCCGATGACTCGGTTCGGCTCCACCTTCGTGAGATCGGTAAGATTCCACTTCTTTCTGCGGATGAAGAGCTGGCACTGGCACAGCGAGTAGTGGCTGGTGATAAACGGGCGAAGGACAAGATGGCTGAGGCGAATATGCGCCTGGTGGTGTCAATTGCTAAGCGGTACTCGGGTCGCGGACTAGATTTTCTGGATTTGATTCAAGAAGGTCACACGGGTCTATTGCGGGCAGTAGAGAAGTTTGATCCTGAAAAAGGATTTAAGTTTAGCACCTATGCCACCTGGTGGATACGTCAGGCAATTACTCGTGCAATCGCCGATCAGGCAAGAACCATCCGAATTCCAGTACATATGGTCGAGACTATCAATAAATTACTGCGCACTCAGCGACGCATGACCCAAGAGCTTAATCGCGAGCCGACCATCGAAGAGCTGGCAAAAGAACTCGAGATGGAGCCAGAGAAGGTCGAATACGTCATAAAAATTAAACAGGATATCAGTTCGCTGGATGCTGGCGTTGGTCGTGATGGTGAGGATGAAGATTCTGTTCTGGGTGATTTCATCGAGGATGAGGATAGTGCAACTCCCGAAGAATCAGCATCTAATCAGCTGCTAAAAGAGCAGGTACAGAGTGTTTTGTCGGCTCTGTCTGAAAGAGAGCAAAAGATTATAAAAATGCGTTTTGGTCTTGAGAACGGCAAGAGCCACACCCTAGAAGAGGTTGGGCAAGAGTTTGCTGTTACTCGCGAGCGTATTCGTCAGATTGAGGCCAAAGCGCTTGCAAAACTTCGTAAACATAAGGATGCAAAAAAGCTTTACGAGTACCTACAATAATAAGTAGTTTACTTCACTATAAATACCGCACCTAAATGAAGTGCGGTATTTTTTGCTGAATAGAGTAGAGAGCGGACGGCGTGGTTGTTACGCTTGAAAGTTTAAATCTTTAAGCAGTGTATCAATTCTCTCCTCGAGGGTGTCGATATTTTTGTCGTTATAAAGGAAGTGGTCGGCAATAGCTATAGGGCCACCTTTTTCTAGGTTTTCTATCTCGGCCCAATCACGCGAGCTGGCCTCCTCGACTGTCAGGGGTCGAACTGGTCTTAATGTGAGACGGTGATGCCGTAGGCGCTTTGGTGCTACTACGGCAACCACTGTGAGTTCACCAGGAAACTCACGTTTTAGTAATTTGTACTCTGTCCAGGTGTAGAGACCGTCGGCAACAATATATCTTTGGCCTGCGTCTATGAGGTCATGAATCTCTTTGATGATTTGCTTGACGACAAAATCTTTCCCTTCACGTTCACGAATTTCTTCACGGAACTGACGCTCGTTGGCCTCGGTCCATTCGATGCCAGCTTCTTTCATCGCATTTAGTACGACTCCTCCAAAGTATACTTTTGGAAATCCTTTTTTGCAGACGTAATTCACCGCCTCTGATTTACCGCTTCCTGTTAAGCCAACAAAGGCGAGAATACGCGCCTTTTCAGTGTGATGTTGTGTCATACTATCAGTTTATCAGATGGTCTATAATAGAGCTATGACGAAGCGGTTGGTAATTATTGACGGGAAAAGTGTGTTTTATCGCGGGTATTATGCGATGCCAAATTTATCGACGGCAGACGGTACACCAACTGGTGGAGTGTATGGGTTTGCGGCTTTGTCGCTCGAATTGTTCAAAAAACTGAAACCAGATTATGTCTGTGTGGCGTGGGATAAGCCTAAAACAAATATTCGTAAACGTTTAGAGATTTATCCAGAATATAAAGCGGGACGAAAACCTGCACCAGCAGATTTTTATGCTCAGATCCCAATTTTGCATGAGCTACTAGATGCGTTTAGCTGGCCGTTATACGAGCTCGACGACTACGAAGCCGATGATATCATGGCTACACTTGCTAAAAAGGCTAGCGATCAGGGGATTGAAACCTGCCTGATCACCAGTGACCTTGACGCACTACAAGCGGTTGGTCCGTTAACTCATGTTTATGCCCTCAAAAAAGGATTAACCAATATTGATCTATTTGATCCAGATAGTTTTACGGCTAAATACGGTATTCGTGTTGATCAGTTTCTTGATCTAAAGGCGCTCAAAGGCGACTCTAGCGATAATATCCCAGGCGTGCCTGGTGTTGGTGAAAAAACCGCCGTACAATTGCTCCAGCAGTTTGATACGTTAGAAAATATTTACGAAAACCTTTGGCAGATTAAAGATAGTGTTCGGCGTAAACTTGAGGCGGGCAAAGAGTCGGCTAAGATGAGCAAAAAAGTTGCTGAGCTATGGTTTGACGCTCCAGTTGAACTTGATCTTGCTGATATGGACGTGACGGATCTCGATACGACAAAATTAAAACAGCTACTTAACAAATTAGAATTTCGTTCGTTGCTTCGTAACCTTCCCGAGCATATGCGTAGTAGCTCGGATGTTGATGACTATAGTCAAAGCCTTAGATCTTTTGAAGAAACGAAAGAAGTGCCGGATCATGCCAGAGAGACACTGATGACGGCAAAAGAGTTGGTTATTTGGTCAGAGGGGGGTAATGTTTGGCTCAGTCATGAGCGCGGTAAGGTTGCTAAGTTGCGAAGGAGCGAAGCGATTGATATCTTATCGCGGGTAGCGATAGTTGGGCACGATACAAAAACCTTTCTAAAGCAACTGTTAGCCGATGGTGCAAATTTACCAGAGATTCGTCACGACACGGCGCAGGGATCTTTCTTGCTCAATCCTCTAAGAAAATCACGCGAGCTCGCTGATCTTGTTGGCATGGAGGAGATAACTGATCCAAAAGTTGCGATTAGCGCGATATGGGCGCTATACGACGAGCAGTCACAGGCGCTAGATGCTCTGCCTGAGCTTGCGTACGTTGCACGGACCATGGATTTTCCGCTTATCCCAGTTCTGGCACGCATGGAGTATCGAGGGATTAAGCTCGATAGTAGTAAGCTCGCTGATATGGATGCAAAACTAACAACCGATATAGCCGAGATTGAGAAGCAAATGTATATGATGGCGGGCTATGAGTTTAATATTGCCAGCCCAGCTCAGCTCGCGGAAGTGTTGTTTACAAAATTGCAGTTACCTACGACTGGAATTAAAAAGGGCAAGACGGGGTATAGTACAGGGCAAAAAGAGCTAGATAAGCTTCGTGGACAGCACCCGATTATCGAGCTGATTGAGCGATTTCGAGAGTTGACAAAGTTACAGAATACCTATGTCCAAACACTGCCCCAGCAGGTTGATAAGAATGGGAGAATTCATACTACGTTTAATCAAGATGTAGTTGCAACGGGACGACTGTCGAGTACTGAGCCAAATCTTCAGAATATCCCGATTCGTACCGAGCTGGGGCGAAAGATCCGTGACGCATTTGTACCCGAGGAGGGGAACGTGTTTGTGAGTGCCGACTATTCGCAGTTTGAACTACGCCTGGCCGCGGTGCTATCGAGAGATGAAAAGATGATAAATGACTTTAATGCTGGTGCCGATATCCATGCTAAAACGGCGGCAGAAGTATACCAAGTTCCGCTAGATGATGTTACGAAAGAACAGCGTAGGCGAGCAAAAGTTGTGAATTTTGGTGTACTTTATGGTATGAGTCAGCATGGTCTTGCGGCGGCGGCGAATATGACGTTTGGTGAGGCGCAACACTTTATAAATGAATATTTCAAGGTGCATGCCAGTATTCGTAAATATTTAGATGACACAATAAAAAAAGCTCATGATGATGGTTTTGTTGAAACGCTGTTTGGTCGTCGTCGCTGGACTCCAGATGTAAAATCGAGTAATTTTGTTGTTCGGTCGGCCGCTGAGCGAGCAGCGGCAAATATGCCGATTCAGGGTACGGAGGCTGATTTAATGAAGTTGGCAATGCTAAAAGTCGATGAAAGACTTGGGCGACTTATAGTAGAAGATCCGGCTGCTCAAAGAGACGGGAGTACTAGTGATCCTAAACCTCCACTCTGCGCCCAGCTATTGCAGATTCATGACAGTATATTGATTGAGTGCCCACGCAATATGGCAGAGAGAGTCTCTGCTGTGCTGGTGGACGTTATGGAAAATATTTATCCCGAGCTCGGTGTTCGTCTAAAGGTTGATGTTCATGTTGGCAATAATTGGGGCGAGGTGTAGAGTTGTGAATAACCGTCTTCTTGTATAGAGATTTAGCTGTAAGCATATAGGGGGAGTGCATGAAAGTTGATATCAAGATTTTACATAAAAACGCCAGTCAACCGGCCTATCAGACTGAGCAGTCAGCGGGTATGGATTTAACGGCACAAATTGATGAGCCGGTCAAAATCGAACCGCATGGTCGCGTGATTATTCCGACTGGAATCGCAATTTCACTCCCCGTTGGATATGAGGCTCAAATCAGGGGCCGGAGTGGTATGGCGGCAAAATTTGGTATCACGCTGGCGAATGGTGTTGGCACGATTGATGCTGATTATCGTGGTGAGATTGGAGTAATTTTATTAAACACAAGTGACCAATCGTTTGTGGTCGAGCCAGGGATGCGTATTGCACAGATGGTAGTGACTAGCTATGAGCGTGTTGAATGGAACGAGGTTGGACAGCTTGATGAAACGGAGAGGGGGTCGGGCGGTTATGGCAGCACGGGACACGCGTAGTATCAAGCGGTTTCTTGAGCAGCTGAATCATGTGACGATTGCTGTGATTGATGATGTTGGTAAACCCTGGGCCGTACCTGTAGGTGTCCAATCTTATCGGGGCGGAAAAATAGAGTGGTTTAGTAAGTTAAAAACATCACACAGTAGAGCGATCGATAGGAGTAATGAGGTGATGCTGATGGCATTTACGGCAAAGGATGATGTGTTTGGTGAGTTTGGCTTCTATGCACGCGCCAGGGCACAAAAGATACTTACACTACCGGGGATAGGGCGTTATCGTGCGGAAATATATGAGGCTTGGTACACTGACAGTAGATATAAGAAAATAGCAATTGATATCGAGGACTTATAAAGCGCGTGTTTCACAAAGTTAAGCATCATTGGAGACGTTTTCGTCCACGATACCGTCGACACAATAAGCGTTTTCGACATCGTGATTATGCGGTCGATAAAAAACATATGACACAACCAGTCGATGTAGCGTTTGTGTGCAGTAGTACGGATTTTTTTGATTGTGTCGAAGAGGAGGTAGTGTCGCTTTTACAACGTCGCCCAGAGATACACGCGCTTGATGGAGATATTGCGAGACTAAGAAAGCGCTTTGATCGAACTGGGTCGCCTCATGATGGTGCAGTGGCGCTACTTGCACAGGTGCCGTGTGCTGTCCTTGCCCAGCTACAGATGGATCGATTTCCCAATGGTTACTCCAACAAACAAGAACGACTCTACGAGTTGATTGATTTTAACGATACGTTAGTTGCGACAATTCTCGCTATGGATGATGCAGAGAGGGTGCAGTTTAGCGGGCGCATGAAACAGTCGGCGGATCGAATATGTAAACGTGTCGGTGCACCATGCTTTACTGGAGAACAATGGACGGCGATAGTTCGTGGACTGACCCGTGAGGTTGCGGTGTACCTGGCGGCTCAAGAGTATGGGTTTAATGTGTTCATGACCGACCGGACTCACGATGCACTGGGGATTGATATGCAGGTGCAAGATCCAGAGTCGGGGCGATACATTAATATAGATGTCAAAACACCAAGCTCATTTCGTCATCGTATGGAGCAGTTGGTGCACGAAAAGCGTTTGACAGAACGGGAACTACTTATTGGCGATCGGGACAGCTATATTGTTGAACGTAACGGCCATGGCGATAAAAAGGTAGAGGTTGTTGTTTTGTGTATTCTCCCTGACTTATTTGGAGATCTTGCTGATTGGAGATTCGTTGATCCTGAGCCAATGCGAGAAAAGCTTAATCAGCTTATCCGTGACCACGGGCTGCATGACGGACGCTTCGGTGCTTCGTAAGTAAACCACTTGCGTTTTTTTCAGGTAGAGAGTATATCTCTAGATATAAGACCAATGATATACAAAGGAACGTTATCGTGAAACAGACACATGAGGGCGTTTGCGCTCTCGGCGAACAGGTTGATTACGGACAGGATGAGGCGGAACAGGCGTATTTAGCTTCTTGTATGGAGGTGGCGGCAAAAGTGCGAGGTAATCCACGACGACGAGATATCCTTGATCGGTTTATCACTGGCGATATCCATAAATTCAAAGGAGGTGAGCTCTCAATCACGTTTGGGAACCGTTATGATGCTGAAAAAGGTGAGTGGGTATCGGATGAAAAGGTGTTTTGGCATGATCACGGAAGCTTTGTGGATAGAGAGGGTGCAATGTACAAAGTGCGCACTGACGACGAGGGTGTCGGTCAAGTTTATGTTTCTCCAGTTGACGAGAGGGGAGACTATATTGACTGCATCCACCCCTATACGTACGACTGCTATATCGGGCCACATAGCATTGATGTGCGTGTAGATTTTGTCAACGGGACGCATCATGCGCCACCAACCAATACAATCACAGAGCAAAAGCTTCAGGCTAAAGATGGTCTGGATGTTATGGTGCCACGCCATCAGGCGGGAACTATTTTTGATGAGCGTCGTGACAGTATTTTGCTCCGTAAGTATGGAGATGGGCATATTGAGGGGATTATCCACGACTCTGAATCTGGCGAGGTGAGCCAACTATTTTCTCCTAATGATATCAAGGCGGCGATCGCTATGCTTGATGAGATGGATGCCGAACTAGAGGAGTTTGTCGCGTCGCAAGACGAGGCATAGTGGATTTTGCCTAGCGTACAGTAAATTGTATAGGTTGAGTGTAGGGTGTAATTTCATTGACAAATATTGTTTGATGTGGTATTATTGCTAGTATGTATAGAGGATCAGGACCGCGGATTGTTCCACTGATTGTAGCTGTGCTTGTTATCGCATTTGTGATTGCAGGCTTGGTTATGGTGGGTCGTATGATATTTAGTGGTGATAAACAGTCGAATGGCGATAAAAAGAATGGTCCAACACTTGTAGACTCGGTACTAAATCAAGACGAAAGTCGTAGTGTCCGCTGGACAATTCGTGGGCCAATTGTGGCTAATGAAAAGTTCAAGAGTTACCAGATCACGGTTAGTCCAAGTGAGCGAACTTTTGTGACTTATTCCGGTTATCTGGACGACGTTATAGATACAAAGAAATATAGTAATAATAAACAAGCCTATGAGCAGTTCGTATATGCGCTAAATAACGCTAATATTACTGCGACACATGCGGCAAAAGATGCAGATTTTCGAGGTGTTTGTGCGACTGAGGGGATCGCATATATGTTTGAAACGCTGAATAATCGATCAGCTGATCAGTCTATATGGAGTACTAGTTGTAGAGACTCAAAAGGTACGATGGCAGCAGACCCACTCAAGATACATGCTTTGTTTGTCAACCAGATCCCAGAGTTTAAGTCGCAGTTCAACGAAATCTACTAGTAGCCAGGCAACAAGATACCACGTATACTATAAATATGATACGTGGTATTATTTTTGATTGTTTTGGGGTGTTATACGGCAGGGCCGTTGATGCGATACGAGAGCTTTGTCCAGACAAGTATCAGCAGGAGCTTAGCGACTTAAACAAGCAGGCTGACCACGGATTTATTTCGGGTCGAGAATATATCGAGGGAATCGCAGAAATTGTTGGTAGGACGACTGGTGAAATCAGGGAGATTCTGGATGAACGTCATGTGCGAAACAGCGAGCTTTTAGCGTACTCTCAATCACTGCGAGATCACTACAAGGTTGGCTTGTTGAGTAACGTGTCCAGCGGAACGCTTGATGAGCTTTTCTCGCCTGAGGAGCGGAGCAAGCTTTTTGATGCTGTCCTTTTGTCGTACGAGGAACACCTCGTAAAGCCAAATCCAGAAGTATTTCGAATTATGGCGCAGCGTATGGGGCTTAGGCCGGAGGAGTGTGTGATGATTGATGATCTAGAAGAAAATTGTGAGGGTGCAGAGGTTGCTGGTATGCAGAGCGTGCAACACATCACTAATGCATATACGAAAGAGATGATGTCAAAAATACTACAAGAGACTAAATAATTATGCCTGAACTGCCAGAAGTTGAAACAATTTGTCGTGGATTAAGGCGTCTCATCGTTGGTAAGACGGTAGCGAGCGTTCGTAATTACGATAGTCCAAAAAGCTTTCCAAACGACCCTAACACAGTTGAACAATTTTTATGTGGCGCAAGGGTTTCGTCGGTGTCACGACGAGCAAAGGTATTACTCATCGACTTATCTAGTAAATATACACTTGTTGTGCATCTCAAGATGACGGGGCAGCTGGTTTTTCAGGGTAGTGAGCGGTGGGGAGGTGGTCATCCGAGTGACTCGTTTATCAATACTCTGCCAGATAACACCACTCGAGAGCATATCGAATTTACTGATGGATCAAGGCTGTATTTTAATGATTTACGTAAGTTTGGCTGGATGAAGCTGATCCCGACAGATGAGGTCTCGAGTATTAGTTTTATGCGAAAGGTTGGCCCAGAGCCGCTAGATGATTCATTTACGAGTAAGGAATTTATCCCGCGGATCCGGCGACGCAATGGTACGACAGTGAAAGCAGCGATACTCGATCAGACTGTTTTGGCGGGAGTGGGTAATATTTACGCCGACGAGTCTCTCTGGTTAGCCAAAATTCATCCAGCGACACGTGTTCGTGATGTGTCAGATAGGCAACTCACTGAGCTCTTGACTCACATAAAGGCAGTGATGACGCTTAGTATCGAGCACGGTGGTAGCACCGACAGAAACTACATAGACGCAGAAGGCAACAAGGGGAGCTATCTCACTTTTGCCAATGTATTTCGTCGCGAGGGGCAGGCATGTCGGTCTCATCCAGATGTTGCTATTGAGAAAATCAAAGTGGCCGGTCGTGGTACTCATGTTTGCCCAGTGTGTCAGCCTATGCAAAAATAGAAACAATGATTTATCTTGTCCTGGGAAATAATACATATCGAGCAGAGCAGGAGGTGGTGACGCTTGAAAAAAAGCTTGGGTTGGTGCATGAGCAAATTGATGCTAGTACGCTAAGTCTGAATAATCTAGCGGATATTATTAGGGGCGGAATGCTATTTAATACTAAGCGATTAGTTGTAGTGTCGGGGTTATCGGCGCAAAAACCACTGTGGGATAAGCTCGCTGAGTGGGCGTGTGATGTATCGGATGATACGACACTCGTACTTATTGAATCAAAGTTGGATCGTCGAACGAGGTCTTATAAATTGCTCATAAAGTCGGCGACAGTGATCTTGGCTAATCGATGGCGCGATAAAGAGCGTGGGCTTGCCGAAGAGTGGCTTTTAAAGTTTGCAAAAGATCGGGGCGTGAAGTTATCGTCTGTTCAGATTAAAAATATGGTAGAGCGGTCTAGGGTGGCGGTTGAGGGTGAGAGCTATCTAGAAATTGATCAGCATATGTTGGCGCGAGCTGTTAAATCATTAGATTTGCTTGACTCGGTGACGGACGAAGCGATTGCGACAGTGCTTCCCCCAGCGGCTCAAGATACAGTTTTTGATCTATTACAATTTGCGACACGCCGTGACACGGGGCGTATGATGTCTCTTCTAACAGAACTGCGTCTAAATGAATCACCTCATCGGGTGTTCGCGCTTCTTGCGACACAATGGGCGCAGTTGGTTACGTTGAGCTTAGGGGATAGTTCGTCGGCTACGATGGCGGCTGAACTAAGTATTCATCCGTTTGTCGCCCAGAAACTTCATAAACTGGCGGGGGAGTATACCTATGGTCAGTTGCGCCGTATCACGACACTCGTAGCTGATATTGACGCTGGTATGAAGCTGTCGCAGTTTGATCCGTGGGACGGTATTGAACGTTTCTTGCTTGGCGTTAGTTTGCGATAAAAAACGCTCCCCAGATGTAGCTGTGGGAGCGTTTTTTTGAAAGTTGAAAAACAAACTATTTTTTAGTGGTAGCAGTTTTTTTTGCTGGTGCCTTTTTGGTGCTGGTCTTGGTGGTTGAGGTTGATTTAGCGACTGGTTTTGTAGCCTTTTTGGTTGCCGAGAGCTTAACGCCAGCTTCTTTAGCAACCTTTGCGAGGCTGGATTTGCGACGGCTCGCAGTTGCTTTTTTTAGAAGACCCTTCTTGACTGCGGTGTCAAGCTCGCTCTGAGCGGCACTCAAACCTTCGGCGGTTGGTTTTGCCATAAACGCTTTTGTTGCAGTCTTGATGTCGCGCTTGATGCCAATATTGCGCTCACGACGCTTGGCAGTCTGCTTCATACGTTTGATAGCTGATTTAATGATTGGCATAAATTTCCTTTTCCTCGTGATTAGCCTACTATTTCTAGTCAACGGTTGATTATAGCCTATATACCCCTGTTTGTAAAGTGGCAGAAATCTATTGACGAACGCAAACTACTTATGGTATAGTGACCCCAGAGTCTCATAGAAACAAAAACAGGAACCACCATGGCTGAATCAAACGTAGTGAAGCAAATTGTCGATAAGATTAAGGATAGTAGTAATATCCTTGTTACCGTCAATACCAACCCATCAGTTGATGAACTTTCTGCTGCGCTTGGTGTTACGTTGGCAATTAACAAGCTCAACAAGCACGCTACGGCGGTGTTTAGCGGTGAAATACCGCCAGCTATAGAGTTTTTGAATCCAGAAAAGACGTTCGAAAATACAGTCGATAGCCTGCGAGATTTTATTATTGCTCTCGATAAAGAAAAGGCCGACCACCTACGATACAAGGTGGTTGACGATATGGTGAAGATTTTTATCACGCCTTATCGTACGACAATCAATGAAAATGATCTTGATTTTAGCCAGGGGGATTACAACGTTGAGACGGTTCTCGCGATTGGTGTGAAGACCGAAGCCGACCTTGACCGTGCGCTTGAAAGTCACGGCAGAATCCTCCATGATGCAACCGTTGCGGCTATCTCTTTGGGTGAGCCGACAAATCTTGGCGGAATTGAGTGGGCTGATAAAAATGCCAGTAGCTATAGCGAGATGCTCTATATGTTGGCTGATAGTCTAAAAACCGACAGAAATATTATTGATGAACAGATTGCTACTGCATTTTTGACTGGTATTGTAGCTTCGACCGATCGGTTCTCAAATGCAAATACCTCCTCAAAGGTTATGACGGTTGCGGCACAGTTGATGTCGGCTGGAGCAAATCAGCAGCTGATTGCAACGAAACTGGAAGAAGAGCATAAGATATCTTCATCTGCTGATGGGTCGGATGGAGAACTCAAAGAGGGTGAATCCAAGAAAATAGAATCTCCAAAAAAGACTCCAAAGAAAAAGGCGCAGGAGTCTGACGGAGCGATTGGCGCGTTATCTATCTCTCATGTACCTGAAGGCTCACTTGACGAGGTGACTAGAAAGATCGGCGAAAAGAAGTCTAACGAGGCGCTCAACACCACCGAAGAGGCGCTTGCGCGTCGAACCAGTGAGATTGCAACAAGTAGGCAAGAGGATGCAGCAAAACTAGCTGAGACGAAGCTTGTAGAACAGCTGGCTGCGTCTCAGCAACTGCCTCAAGTTCCGTCAGTTGAGGCTATCCAAAGAGATATCGCTAATGCGCGTCCAGACGGTTCAGTACCTACGTCAGTTATGCCGCCCGTTGTGCATGGTGCTGTAGCGACAGATCAGTTACGAAAGGTGCGAACAGATGAAAAAGCAGAAGAACCGAGTCTTGGCGGAACGTTAAACGCGACAACCGAGCAGGCCGAAGAGGATAAACGTCGACAGATAGAAGACGACCGAAACCGTACGATATTGACACACGGCACACCATATACGTCAGCAGCACCAGCATTTCAGTCACCGTTAAATGCTACGACTGCCATGCAACAGGATGCCGAGCCGAAGGTTCGTGATATTTTTGCCGAGAATAGCCAAACTTCGCCAACCGATCACGGAGCAACAGTTCAGCCTACTGTACCAGTAGCACCAGCACCTACGCTCGCTGAAATTGATGCTAAGAATCGCACTGACTATACTGAAGCGCGGGCGGCAATTGATGCGGCACTAAATACGGCTCCAGCTCCTGGTGACACTGCCCAAGCGGGTCTACCGCCACTTCCGCCGTTGCCACCGATGCCTGACTTCTCGACACTTCCACCGCTTCCTGGCGGAGGAGCGCCAGCGACAACCTCAGTTCCTGATACGCTTGGTGATGTACTGCCACCGGCTCCAGTTGACGCCACGGTTCCTCAGGCGCAGGCGGTCTCGTCCGATCCGTCGCAGTTCCGTATTCCCGGGCAGTAGAAACCGAGTAACGTCATAACGCTCTTTTAGGCTGGAGGATTTGTTACAATGAGCGCATGGATAAGGTGCTGTTCATTGATAAACCGTCGGGAATGACTAGTTTTGGTGTCGTTGCACGTATTCGTCGGGTTCTTAGCAAGCAAGAAGGTAAGAAAGTTAAAGTCGGTCATACAGGTACGCTTGACCCATTTGCGACAGGGCTGATGATTATTGTCGTGGGCAAGGAGTGTCGTAATGCCGGCCACTACACCAAGTTAGATAAGGTATACGAGGCAACAATTACTCTCGGACAGACAAGTACAACAGGTGATCCAGAGGGTGAGGTAAATATTTATCAGCCTGAGGTTATCGTACCAACCCGTGAGCAGGTCGAGAGAGTCTTAGAGAAGTTTACGGGTGAAATTAGACAGCGACCACCGATATTTAGTGCGATTAAGATTGATGGTCAGCGGGCTTACAAGCTGGCGCGTGACGGCAGAGAGATTGAGATGCCAGAGCGTAAGGTGTTGGTTTATTCGCTTGAGCTAGTTTCGTACGTATATCCTGAATTAAAAATTCGCGTACACGTATCTAGCGGTACATATATCCGTAGTCTAGCAGTTGATATCGGTGAGGCGCTTGGTACTGGTGCATACTGTAGTGGGTTAAGGCGGACTAAAATAGGTAAATGGGACGTTGACGATGCAAGCCAGCTAGAAGAATTCGGAATAACAAACTAAAAGGAGGAGTATATGGATATCAAGCTTTGTAGTGGTTCAACGATGTTAAAGATTTCGACCAATGGTGGATACGTCACTAGTTTATCAGATGAGTTTGGTGATATTTTGTTTCCAAAACAGACTCTAACGACGACCGACGGTGCTGAAAAAACTCGAGGCGGCCTACACGTTTGTCTTCCAAATTTTGGACCTGGTGGAGCGAGCGGTCTTGGCCAACATGGCTATGGTCGAACGAGCGAATGGGCGATAAAGAGTCAGTCTGAGACGTCTGTAGAACTTGTTCTAGCTGGAGTGGGTGAATATATGAGTATGGAATCATATTTAACCTATAAAGTGCTTGAGAGAGGCTTTACGGCGCAATTAAGGCTAAAAAATGGAGGAGATTTACCTCTAAAAGTTGCGCCAGCCTTTCATCCATACTGGTGTCTTGATGGTAAAGCGCCGGAAGTGAACGGGGTTTATCATGATGATCTAGCGAAATTTAGCGAGGCACAGTTTATCTCGGGAGATACTGTTCGGCTGAAGTTGGCAAGTCGTGATCTAGTCCTGAAATCAGACGAGCTCAATCAGTGGGCGCAATGGACAGATCAGCTGGGAGATTACCTCTGTATCGAGCCGAGCCAGAGTGGTTTTTCCTTTGATGAGGATATCTCGCGCGCTGATATACTTGGGGCTGGAGAAGAGCTCAAGTATTCATTTACGGTGACATGGTAGACGTAAGCTAGCTTTGAGATTAGGTCACGGATAAATAGTGGGCGTGTATTAGGCTTGAAATATTAGAGGTAGCCTTGTATAATTACTGACTATGATATCAAAGGATAACAAAGCGAAAGCGATTGCTTTGACTCAGGTCAACAAAAATGATGTCGGTAGCCCACAGGCTCAGGTATCAATTTTAACGGCTCGTATCAAAGAGGTGACTGAACATCTCAAGACCAACAAGCACGACCATATGGCACGACGCGGTCTGATTCAGATGGTAGGGCGACGAAAGAAGCTCCTCAAATACCTTGAAACGACTGACTTTGAGGCATACAAGGCCACGCTAGAGAAATTAGGCTTGCGTAAATAGCCGATAAAAAACCGCCGTTGGGGCGGTTTTTTAGTAGACCAAAACTGCTTGGCGATCTGGGTCGCGGGCAATATTAGCGTCAACTGCGCCCCTAGACCAATAGCTAGTGGTTCCGCGTAGCGGATCGTTGACCCAGAATCCAAGTGGCGACGTAGGTTCACCTTTCACTCCAATTACTACGGTAGCGTGACCAGTCTGATTCATGATACGAGTAGCGCCAGATGGAGTTTTCCAGGTGACGTTACCCGTCGCGCGAAAGGAGCCAAACATGATGACTGGCGTGCCGTTATGTATCTGATGAGCGATCCAGCTACTGGTAATGCCGGTGGCATAGCTGGCGTTACGACCGTAGGCACGAGCCGCTCTGGCGACAGGTGGTGCATCTGGGCCGGCGGCCGTCCAGTCAGCGATGGAGCCGTCTATACTACCGACAAACATGGTTTGTGGGTCGTCCCAGGTCGGCGGGTCAGTGCTTGTATCGGCGGGTCGAGGATTATATCCCATGGCGTTGACTAGTCCTATTTCGTCGCTACTAATACCTCGATAAGCAAGTATCATTCTGAGTGATGCTGCCGTGCAGGTGGCTTTATGTTGTTGACGAAAGGCGGGTACGGCTAGTTTGACTGTACGAATCTCAGTGGTAAAGCTGAGTGAATAAGCTTGATTGGTCGGTATTCCAAAACTGGCATTGGTAACTCCTGCGCTCATCGTTGCGGTAATATGCTTCTGAAAGCCAAGGTTATTGACGGTTACAAGTAGTGTGTTCCCACGCCATGCTTTACCCACAATTTGCCCAGATGAGACGGAAAATCTTTGCTCTGCAGAGGTGTGGTCAACTGGTCGGCTAAAAGTAAAGGATATCGTTTGACTAGCCTGGGAAAGTTCGTTGCCGCCACGCGGACTCATGCCCACTACGGTGACTGGTCCAATAGTAGAGAAGCTTCCACTGATGTCGTTTTGCAGGATTCCACCTTCTTTACTTCTCAGACCCTTGGCGATCGAGAAGCGGTAGGTAGTATTTGGTGTGAGGTTTTCTGGAGTAAATACATAGGTGGTTTCGTTTTGCCAACTGCCCTTGCCAGGGAGGTCAAATGTGATGTTCGCGCTTGACTGGTCAATTGCCTGGCCAAAAGTGATCGGAATATTGTCGTGTTGATCGATGTTGCCTCTGGTGGTGGGCGAAGTCATAGACGGCTCGGGTGCAGTGTGGATAGTTTTTTTGACGAGAGATTCATCATTTTTTGAGTCGTATACCTCAATTGATATGTCGGTGTTGTGGGGCAGGATAGAGGTTGGTTTCCAGGTGAATACTTTGTCATCTTTTATCGACATAGTAGTGTTGATGGCTGGTGTAGTTCGAAGTTCTAGCTTTCGAAGTTGACGGTTTTCTGAGGTGAGCGTTACGGAAAAAGACGTGTCAGATGCGACCACCTGACCTTCTTTCCAGCTCAGGACACCAGCGTCAACTAGTTGAGGTGCTTTTTCGGTGGTGAACGATATCGTGGGTAGCGATAGTGGCTGACCAAGTAATCGTTTGGCGTCATGAACCGTTACCTTGTAGGTTGTGTCTTCCTTGAAGTATTTTCGGGGAGTAAATGTTAAGGTGGCATTCTCAGATATATTGGTCTGAGTAAATTTCCACGAGCCTTCGATGGCTGGTGAGATTGTTATTTTTGAGGTGTCAATCGGCTGAATGTGTTGAGTTAGCTTAAAAATAACTGGTTGATCAACTTTAATATTTTGGGCTGTGTATACGACGTTGACCGCTAGGCTAGTGCGACAAATAAAGTAGGCGAGGCTAGTAACGATAATAATGGCTACCACAAACGCAAAAACATACCATTTGTGGGCACGCAAAAAGCTAAAGATAGACTTTAGCTTGTCTTTGAATCGATGTGAGTTAGCAGATTTTTTGGCGTTTTTCTCTGTCTGCTTGGTGGGCATATCGCCCTCCGTATAATGCTTACATACTAATTAACCAGTATATAAACAATAGCATTTTTCAACTCAATATACAACAGATCTAAAAGAGGGTAGTCGGTGTGTGGGGTGGTCTGCTATACTGGTATTAAATCGTCACATCCGGACGAGCCGGATCAATGACTCTCTAATGATAACTAAATGCGGAGCTATTTTATGATGCAGGAAATATACTTATTGCCTGAGGATCGTGCGTATGCTAAAAAGCGGATTGTCGCGCTTGAGAATATGATTCAAGATCTGGGGGCAGACTTTAACGATGCGTTTACTCAGAGTAGCGAAACTTGGCACGATAATTCGCCCTTTGAGGCGGTGCGCGACAAACAGTCGATGTATGGGGCGGAGCTTAGTCGTCTCAGGACACTTATTCGGTTATCAACTCTAGCGCCACCGCAAAAGAAGCGCGGAGTGGTCGGCGTGGGAGATATTGTTAAGCTGGATAGCGGAGCAACTTATAGAATTGCTGGAGACTGGACACATGTAGCTGGGCAAAAATGTGATGGTGTAGTGTGGATAAGCTCAAAAACACCGATAGCGACAGTCTTATTGGGAAAAAGGGTAGGAGATCAGGTTGAGGTTGTCGGTAAAATATATAAAATAACCGATATAATACCATCATGAATAAGTTAATATTTGCGACTTCTAACTCTGGAAAAGTCGCTAGTTTACAGAGATATCTAGACTCTGCTGGCGTTAGGGTTGAGGTAGTCGGACAGTCGCTTGATATTATTGAGATTCAGGCTGATACGGCACTTGAGGTTGCACGGGCAAAGGCTACAGAAGCCTATCGTCGGCTTGGTTGCCGGCTGGTGGTTGATGATAGTGAGCTAAGGATTGTCGCGCTCAATGGCTTTCCTGGTCCCTATCAAAAGGCTATGACCGAAAAGCTGGGACCTGAAGGTTTTGTGAGGTTACTTCAGGGTTACGATGATCGCCGAGCTTACTTTATTAGTAACTTGATATTTGTTGATGACAGCGGTAGGCAGTATGAATTTAGTGATGATCCATACTGGGGTGAGATTGCAGATGTAGTAGATCAGACTGAATGTGAAGATGCCTGGGGCCCGCTCTGGAGGATTTTTATACCAAGTGGTCTAGATGTCCCCATTTCCCAGCTCAGTAGGGCTGAGTTTGAGGCCTACAACAGAGCGAAGGACGATGGTGATGCATATAGGAAGTTTGTTGACTGGTACAAGGATAGGTCGGTCTAAAAAAGTATCGGTGTGGTGCTGGCCGTCGGGCAACCTAGTTGCATATTACTATAAAATATGCTATAATCAAAGGACTGATGGATTCTGTTGATTATATAGGTGGAGATTTTACTCAGGCTGATGGGCTTGAGACTCTATGTCATCGAGGCGATGAGGTAATAGAGTATATCTTTACATAGAGTGGCGTATATATACGCTAGGACGTCGCTGACGTGACTGATGTTTTTTGGTATAATAACAAGTGATCGCCATGCGGTAAGTGGTGGATAGAAGTTTCCGTCGCTAGATGGACGTCTCTACCCGTTACTTACCTCCAATAGGTAGGTGATCTAACGAAAAGGAGGCTCATTTATGAGTATTATCAACCCTAATGGTAAGGATATTTTTAGTGTCAAAACTGAACTTTGCGGTAGACCACTGACAATTGAAGTCAACCGTGTTGGCTTTCGCGCTAGTGGATCGGTGCTAGTTCGGTACGGTGATACAGTTGTGCTTGGCAGCGCTAGCGTTGGTACGAGGCCGGTTGTGTTAGACTACTTTCCGCTATCAATTGATTATGAGGAGAAATTTTATGCTGCTGGCAAAATTAGCGGTAGCCGTTTCATCAAGCGAGAAGGTCGTCCAAGCGATGATGCGGTTTTGATCGGTCGCCTGATCGATCGCCCAATCCGCCCGCTTTTCCCGAAAGGTTATCGCCAGGAGGTTCAGGTCGTCTCTACTGTCCTCTCGATGGATCCAGGTTTCCGACCCGACATGATTGCTATGATTGCGGCAAGTAGCGCTCTGATGCTCACTGGAACGCCATTTGATGGTCCAGTTGCGGGCTTGCGCGTAGGACGTGTTAATGGTGAGTTTAGGGCATTTCTTACACCAGAAGAGCGCGAGGAGAGTGATCTTGATCTAGTTGTGGCTGGTATTGAATCAGGCATAACGATGGTAGAAGCTGGGGCCAAAGAAGTTTCTGAGGAGGTGATTGTCGACGCGATTGCCTGGGCGCATGAAATGATGCAGCCGGCAATACAGTTGCAAAAGGAGCTCAAAGAAAAGGTGGCGCCAAAAGAGCGTGAATATACGCTTGTTTTGCCAAACGAAGATATTCAAAAAGAGGCAAACGTATGGGTGGAAGGTAAGTTTGGGGCGGTAATCCGCAAAGCTTATCCTGAACGTAACGAAATGATTAACGAAATTCGCTTGGCGTACCACATAGAAATGGCGGAAAAACACGGTGGCGAGGAGGAGTACGCGTCGCTTCGTGATGAATACGATGAAGCATTTACAAAGGCGCTTCATGAGGATGTCCGTAAGGGTATTGTTGAGGAGGGGATTCGTCCTGATGGTCGTCAACTTACCGAAATACGTCCACTCAGTTCCGAAGTTGGTATTTTACCGCGGACACACGGTTCGAGCCTGTTTACCCGCGGTGTTACGCAGGGTATGAACATTGTGACGCTTGCACCCCTCAGTTATGCTCAATTAGTCGATACTATGGAGCGTACTGACGACGAGCGTCGTTATATGCATCACTACAATGCGCCACCATATACGGTTGGTGAGACTGGTCGTATTGGTAGTCCGGGTCGTCGTGAAATCGGTCATGGCTATCTAGCGGAGCGTGCACTTAGCGCAGTGCTTCCGACCGAGGAGGAATTCCCGTATGCAATCCGTAGTGTCACTGAGATTATGAGTCAAAATGGCTCAACCAGTATGGCCGCTACCTGTAGTTCGTGTTTGGCTTTGATGGATGCAGGTGTGCCTCTTAGACGGCCGGTGAGTGGTATCGCGATGGGGCTTATGATGGATGGTAATACACCTTATGTGCTATCTGATATTGCCGATGCCGAAGACTTTGCGGGTGACATGGACTTTAAGGTTACGGGTACAGAAAAGGGCGTTACGGCTATGCAGATGGACATGAAGGTTCATGGTCTGCCTGTGGCGGTCTTGCGCCAAGCGATTGAGCAATCAAAAGCTGGTCGTGCGCATATATTGGAGCATATGTTGTCAGTATTGCCACAGCCACGTCAGACGCTGAGTCCGTATGCGCCGAGAATTGAGAAAATAAAAATCAATCCAGACAAGATTGGTGCAGTTATTGGTAAGGGTGGCGAGGTGATCAATAAGATTACTGCCGAGACTGGTGCGATGATTGACATAAAAGATGATGGGCTGATCACAGTCGCGTCACCAGATGGCAAAACGATCGAAAAAGCCCTCAACTGGATTCGTAGTTTGACCGAAGAGCCAGAAGTTGGCAAGATTTACACTGGTAAGGTCGTTACTATCAAGGATTTCGGTGCGTTTGTGAATATTTTGCCTGGTACCGATGGTATGCTTCATATATCACAGCTTTCTGACAAGCGTGTTGAGAAGGTGACCGATGTAATCAAAGAAGGGCAGATGGTCAAAGTCAAGCTCTCGGGAATAGACGAGAAGGGGCGTTTGAATCTAACGATGAAAGGTGTGGATCAGTAATAGATAAGCGATATACCCCGTTTTGTCTGAGGGGTATATTGCTATATAAGCTATGATTGTATATAGATACCTACAAAGTAAATCATAATTGCCAATACTAGTGAGGAGGTCTCATGACTAAAAATAAAGAAAAAACTAGCGAGGTAGAGCTAGCTGATGAAGTGACAGACTCTTCGATAGATGAAGTAGTTGTAGCGCCACCAAAAACTCCAAAACAAACGAATAAAGGACTAATTGCTCTGTTGATTAGTCTAGGTGTGATTGGTTTTCTATTGATAATCGCGGTGGTTGTATATTTCGTATTTTTCCATATTTCATCAGCTGACTATCGTCACGCTAGTGGGCAGACGAAGTCTCTGATTGAGAAATACCATAAAGTAGCCAAGGCTTCTAAAGAATATATGGACGAGGTAGCTGACTCAGACTCAAGTGACGACGATATCACAGAAAAAAAAGAGGCCTACAAAAAAATCTTTCGCGATTATCAGGATGGCGTAAATCAGCTTGCCCATGAGCGTGCCATGCGAAACGGCAAGATAAAGACGGCGTATGATACTTTAGTTAAAAAGAATAAGAGTTTTGTTGATAACATTACAACACTTGAGCAATCGGCTCCAGCGCTTCACAAAGCGGTTGTTAGTTGTGACAAACAAAAAATTGGCAATATGGATACTGATGACCTTGGGAAGTTGGTTTCTGCCTACGACACCGCAATAGGACCTTGTAGCGAGAATGCCAAAGAGCTCGCTAAGGTGTCTAATGCCGATGTCGCAAAGCTAGGCAAGAAGCTCGGAGAGTATTTCGGTGTAATGCGTGAGCGGATCGTAAATATGGAAGCGGCATATAAAGCTAATGACCGGGCTAAGTTTGAGGCTGAATATAAGGCTTTTATAGCCAAAGCTAAGTCATTTGAAAAAGATACCGACCTTACGAGCGTCCAGGAGCACCAGAAAAGCCTTGGACTAGATGGCGAGCTCAAAGCACTTGTAAAGGTGATTGATCAACAGTAGTTGCTCTCGTTTCATGCCAATTGCTCCTGTACAATACGTATAGGAGCAATTTTTAATGACAAAATATGACGAGATGGAAGCGCTTAGGCGTAAAATGATCGACCTAGATGTGTGCCCTGAATTACGCTCTCAGGCTACTCAACTTGTGATGGGTGATGGTAGTCTTGATGCTGATATTGTATTTATTGGTGAGGCGCCAGGCAAAAGTGAGGATGAGCAGGGATTGCCATTTGTAGGTGCGGCTGGTAAGTTTCTCGATCATATGCTATCTGAGGCGGGTATGAAGCGCGATGATGTCTATATCACAAATATAGTAAAATATCGTCCACCAAATAACCGTGATCCGCTGAATGATGAAAAGGCGGTATTTTGGCCCTACTTGCTCAAGCAGTTGCAGATTATCAACCCAAAGGTAGTCGTAACGCTTGGACGCCACAGTATGGAGTATTTTTTGCCAGGTAAGCGTATCAGTCAGATTCATGGTCAGCCAAAACGGATTCAATTTGGGGATCGTCCACTGGTTGTTGTGCCGCTATATCATCCGGCTGCCGCACTTTATAACGGTAGCATGCGTGAAATCCTGATCGAAGATTTTGTACGAATGCCGGAAATAATTGCTCAGATTGACAGATAGCCATCATCTGTGCTATAATGAGGCTACATAAAGAGGGGTAGGCTATCTCGTTATTAAATTTTGACTACCACTCAATTCATTTTTTGAAATTATTTTTACTAAATAACAAAGGAGACATATAATTTATGGGACAACGACGTCTCGCGAAGCCGCAGGCCGATGATGCCAGCAAACGGCCTAGTCAAACTAAGCAAAAGTCTAACAACACCGTGCTAAACGCGACAACAACACGTAAAGGTGAAGTTTTTCGCGCGCAGCGTCGCACTAGTGAAGGTGTTAATATGCAGGCGAGTCAGCATATCATAAATGTACCAGTCAATAAGTCGCGCTATAACGGCTATGATGGTCGACAATTTAGTCTAGCGGATCAGCCAAAGAAGCCACGTGCACCACGCCCAACGCTCAAAATCATTCCGATAGGTGGTGTTGGTGAGATGGGTATCGGTAAAAACATGACGGCAATCGAATACGATAATGACATCATGATAATCGATATGGGCTTTTTATTTCCAGGTGCGGATTACCCGGGTATCAACTATATTACTCCTGATATAACCTGGCTCGAGGAGAATAAGCATCGGATCCGTGGCCACGTATTTACTCACGGACACCTAGACCATATTGGTGCTTTCCGCCATCTGATTCCGAAGATTCCAGCGCCAGTCTACGCATCGAAGTTTACACTTGGTATGCTACAGCGAACTATGGAGGAGACGGACGGTAGTTTTGAGCCTGACTATCGTGAGCTCAACCCTGAGGCACATGATATTGTACAAATTTGTGATTCATTTAGCATAGAGCTGGTTCGAGTTAACCATTCAATTCCAGACTCCACGGCGGTAGTTGTCCGTACGCCAGTTGGCAATATCCTCAGCTCGGGTGACTGGCGTATCGAGGAGAATCCAGTTGATGGCAAGAAATTTGATTTTCCGCGCATCACAGAGATTCAGCAAAAAGAAGGTTTCTTGGTGTTCCTCAACGAATCAACCAACTGTGAGTCCGATGGCACACACACCCACGGTGAGTTTGATATTCAGCACTCAATGGGCGAGGTTATGGACAAGTTTCCGAACTCGCGCGTCATCATCTCGAGCTTTTCGAGCCAACTTCATCGTATGCAGTTAATTCTCGAGGAGGCTCAGCGTCATGGTCGTAAGGTTGCTTTTGCGGGCTATAGTATGATCCAAAACCTTGAGGTCGCTTTACGTACAGGCGCGATCAAGGTGCCAAAAGATACTGTTGTGAAGATGGAGGATATAGTCAAACTACCAGATAGCAAGATTACAATTGTCTGTACTGGTAGCCAGGGTGAGTTTTCGGCGGTCCTGAATCGTATGGCTTCTGGTGCGCATAAATTTATCAAGATCAAGAGTAGTGATGTTGTTGTATTTAGTAGTAATCCGATTCCAGGTAACGAAAAATACGTTGTTCGCACCGTTGATGGCTTGATGCGTGAGGGTGGTGAGATTATCCAAAATGGTAAAACACACCTAACGGGGATTGGCCCGCTTCATCTGTCGGGACATGGATACTATGATGATCACATTCGTCTGATCAACGCCGTTAATCCGACATACTATATCCCAAACCATGGTGAATTTCACATGCTTGTTCATAACGCTGAGTTGGCTGAGAAAGAGTGCGGTATACCACGTAAAAATATTTTTGTCTGTGACGCTGGTGATGTTATCGAGTTTGATCACGAGGGTGGAAAAAAGATTGGACGCGTTCAAGCCGGTGGCGTGATGTATGATGATGCTGGTGAAGTTGTCAGCGAGGTTGTTCTAAAGGATCGTATCCATATGAGCCAAGAGGGAATGTTTGTGGTTGTCTTGACTGTACAGCGGGGAACTGGCCGTCTGTTGACAAGTCCAGATATTATCTCGCGTGGTTTTATTTATCTACGTGATAGCGAAGAGTTGATGGGTATGATTCGCGCTTACCTCAAACAAAAGGCGGCACGCAGTTTTGGTGGTAAGTATGATATAGAGGTGATCAAAAAAGAGATCAAAGACGAAGTCACTCATATCCTTTACGACCAAACGCGTCGTACACCAATTGTTATCCCAGTGATCAATGAAATTGGTGTTTTGTCTCGGCAGCAAAAGGGCGGACATGCTCAAAAGCAAAATAAGTCCGAACAGGTAGAGGCGCCACTGATGCCAGCACCGTCAAATCGTAAATTTCCGCGTAAGCAAATTCCTGACACAGAAGTGGTCGAGCCACGTATCAAGTTTGGTGGTCGTAGCTACTAGTCGATGGTTTGTATCGCTGAATGATCTAACAGATAGATCGAGTAATAGCGGACATAAGCAATATTGCGTATTGTTGTAATTTGTGCTATAATTAAAGCATAACCTGTTAAACAGATACAAAACAGCGTACAATAAGACATAAGATTATGGCAAAAAAGAAAACTACCCGTTCCCGAAAAAACTCTCGCAAACAACAGCCTGTACCGCAGCATGAATTGCCAAATGGCTTTTGGTCGCAGGTTGCAGCTATTACTTTAATCGCATTTTCGATTCTGCTTATTGTGTCTTGGTTTGGTGGTGGCGGTCAATTTCTCAATTGGGTGCGCGATGCGTCGCTAGATGTGATCGGTTTGGCTACTTACGTACTACCCGTCATTAGTATTTATGTTGCCGTCCAGGTGTTTAAGGTAGAAAATAACAAGCTACCAGCCATCATGAAATTTGCTTCGCTTTTGTTGATAATTTGGTTTAGTGGGTTGTTTGGTCTATTTCGTCAGGAACACAAAGATTCAACAGGGGGTGTGATTGGAGACGCGCTAAATGGCGTCATGACGGGCCTTGTGAATGTACCAGTTGGTGTGTTTATCTATGTGCTACTAATTGTGATTACATTACTGTTCGTGCTGCGTCTTTCGTTTGATGATGTAGGGTCGATGGTAAAGCGTGCGGTTGGTCGTGGTGAAAAATCTGAAGATGAGGCAAATGTAACGGTGATGCGTAAGGCTTCTACAGCAGATAAGCCGATGAGTGATTTTAAACTTAATGCTGGTGTGCCTACGTTGAGTCCTGAAGATCGCAAAAAAGCTCGTCTTGCTAGTCTCAAAAATAGCGTTAAGCCAGATAAAGACGCTGAGGAGAAGGCTGCAATGTTAGCGGTTAGCGATCCAAACTGGAAGTTTCCAAACGTTGAACTACTTGAGAAGAAGCAGTCGCCAGCTGACGCGGGTGATATTCAGCAGAACGCACATATTATCCAGGATACGTTGCGTGAGTTTAGTATTGATGTGGAGATGGAGGGGGCGAATATTGGCCCAAAAGTGACACAATATACGCTTAAACCGCCAGCCGGTATCAAGCTGAGTCGTATAACTGCTCTCGAGACAAATATTGCACTTAACTTGGCGGCTAGTTCGCTTCGTATGGAAGCGCCAATTCCGGGTCAAAAAGCAGTTGGTATAGAGGTGCCAAATAAAAAAGCGGCTGATGTACGTATTCGAGGTATCCTAGACTCACCAGAGTGGCGTAAGGCTGATGAGCCGTTGTCTTTCGCAGTAGGTAAGGACATTTCGGGTCTACCGGTAGTCGGTGAGCTCAACAAGATGCCACACCTATTGATAGCTGGTCAGACTGGCTCTGGTAAGTCGGTGATGATCAACACCTTACTCTGTAGTTTGTTGTACCGCAATGCGCCAAGCGACATGAAGCTTATCCTTGTTGACCCAAAGCAGGTTGAGATGGCGCCGTATCAGGATATTCCGCACCTGTTGACGCCTGTGATTGTCGAGCCTGAAAAAACTATCAGTGCGCTGAAATGGGCGGTCAATGAGATGGAGCGTCGTTATAGCTTGCTCGCTGAAGAAAAGGTACGCGATATCAAGAGTTACAACGAAAAGGTCAAGAACAAGACAGTCGGTGTCGAGGATGAAGACGGCAATATCCAGCAGGTTGATGAGGGGCATATGCCGTACATCGTAATTGTTATCGATGAGCTATCTGATCTGATGATGGTCGCTGCCCGTGATGTTGAGGCCTTGGTTGTGCGTATTGCGCAGAAAGCGCGCGCGGTGGGTATTCACCTGGTGCTTGCGACCCAGCGCCCGTCGGTTGATGTTATTACTGGTTTGATTAAGGCAAATATTCCGGCGCGCATAGCCTTTACGGTGGCTTCACAGGTCGACTCGAGGACAATTCTCGACCAGGCGGGTGCGGAAAAATTGCTCGGTCAAGGTGATATGCTCATGAAAACGGCAGCTATGCCGAAACCAAAGCGTATTCAGGGTGCATGGGTTATGGACAGTGAGGTCAACAAAATTACCGATCATCTCCGTATACAGTCTGCGCCACACTATAATGACGAGATTGTTAGCCAGCCAGTTCAATTGAACGGTAAGGGCGGGGTTGTAATGAATTTTGACCACGAGGGTGGCGATGATATGTTCAAAGACGCAGTTAGGGTGGTGCTCGAGAGTCGCAAGGCGTCGACTAGTCTGCTTCAGCGTAAGCTGCGTGTCGGATACGCTCGGGCGGCTCGAATTGTCGAGGAGATGGAGGAGCAGGGGATCATCGGTCCAGCAGATGGCGCTCGCCCACGAGAGGTGTTGATTCACAGTATGGACGATCTCGATGGGGAGTCATCTGTAGGTGCAGATGATTAGCAGGAGCGATATTCGCCTAAGAGAGTGACTTGGTGGTCGCTCTCTTCGATTTGTTTGATGAGACTGTAGAGCGGTTTTCCAGCGCAGTCAACAACTATAAAGAACTTGTATCGCCATGGCTGACCAACGATTGGTTGGGATTGTAATTTTGCAAGATTAACGCCCGCATCTGCAAATATCTGGAGTACCTCGACTAGAGCACCCGGTTTGTGGCTTGTTGTTACGACAAGCGAGGCTCGTGAGGCGTCCTGGTCGGTAGCTCGTGGTTCAAGTATTAGAAATCGAGTAATATTGTCTTGGCCGTCTTGGATTTTTCGTGCCAGAATCTGCGTGTCATAAAGTTTCGAGGCTTGCTCACCTGCGATTGCCGACATATGCTTGTTGCCCTCATTTTTTATAAACTCAACAGCCCCGGCTGTATCAAAAAATTCAATTAATTCGGCTTGGGGTAGGTGCTTTTTTAGCCACGCCCGACACTGAGATAGGGCTACAGGGTGGGAGTATACCTCTTTTATGTCAGATAGTTTCGCTCCTGGTTGTGCGATAAGCATTTGGTCGACGGTGAGTTTTACCTCGCCGACAATGGGAGCATCACATTCCTCAATTAGCTGGTAGACTTCGTTGATACTGCCGTAGATCGTGTTTTCGACTGCAGCGACAATAGCATCGGCGTCACCGCAAGAGTAGGCGTCAAATACATCGCTAAATGTTGTACAGGGAAGTATATCTACCGAAGTACCATACCATTGCTTGGCAACTTGTTCGTGAAATGAGCCGGATTGGCCTTGGATAGCAACTAGCATATCCTCCATTGTACACTAGACATCTCGAGTTAAATAGCGTATAATTATATCTGTTATCAACCTAAGATTATGTGAAATAACATAATCATCCATACGGATTCCAAAGGAGGTTTCTATATGAAGGAATATGAGCTAACCGTTCTTATTCATCCTGATCTAGAGGCAGATCTAGAGACGCCACTAGATAAAGTACGTAAACTAGTCAAAGACAACGGCGGCGAGATCGTCTCGGAGGATAATTGGGGCAAGAAGCGCCTCGCTTATCGTATAAAAGGTGAGGATTTCGCTGTTTATGTTGCGATGGACGTAAAGTTACCAGCTGAAGCGCCCCTCAAGATTAGTAATATGCTAAATATCACCGACGACGTAATTCGCTACCTGCTTGTCAAGGTAGATGAAAAGGGTCGTGCACTCTTGGCTGATGCAAAGAAGCGGGCGGACGAGAGCGCGGACGCTGACGATGAAACGTCAGAAGACTAAGAGCTAACGACGACTAAAGGGGTAGAAAGGAGCGTCTGAGAGAAGGGTATCTACATTAATCTCAGACGAATAAAAGGATATGGCAAAGGGTTTTAACAAGGTTATCCTGATGGGTAACTTAACGCGAGATGTCGAGATGCGCACCACTCAAAGTGGTCAGACGGTAGCAAACTTTAGTCTCGCAGTTACGCGTAGTTGGCGTGATCAGAGTGGCGCGCAGCAAGACCAGACGAGTTTTATAAACTGTGTGGCCTGGGGAAAGCCAGGCGAAATTATCGCTCAGTATGTTGGTAAGGGTTCGCCACTTCTGGTCAGCGGACGTCTGGACCAGCGTAGCTACGAGGACAAAGACGGCAACAAACGCCAGGCTGTAGAGGTTGTGGTAGAAGACTTCAACTTTGTAGGTGGCGGACGTGGTGGCGATGGCAGTAACTACAGTGCGCTAACATCATCTGATAGCTCAGCAAATAAGACCAAAGATGTTGTCATTGAGGATATTGATGACAAGCCAATAGATTTATCAGAAATACCATTTTAGGAGAATAATATGCGAAAATTTAGGAAAGATACACCAGCATACTTTGATTATAAGGATGTCAAAGCACTTCAGCGTTACATAAATAGCTATGGACAGATTGAGCCAATTGCAAAGACTGGTCTGTCAGCAAAGCAACAGCGACAGCTTGCTGTGGCCATTAAGCGCGCTCGTCACCTAGCACTGATGCCGTTTGTCTCACAGGGGTAGTCTATGTATCAGCCAACTGATCTCAAAAAAGGAGTAATTTGCCAGCTAGAGGGTGCGCCGTATCGAGTAATTGACTACAACCAAAAAGTCATGGGTCGTGGCGGTAGTATCGTTAACGTCAAGCTCAAAAACTTGATCAATGGTAGTGTGATCCCGAAAACCTTTAAGGGTCAGGATAAGATTGAGGTGGCGCAGGTCAGTAATCGAGAGGTTCAGTACCTATATAACGATGGATCGACCTACTTCTTTATGGATCCAACGAGCTTTGAGCAGTTTGAGTTATCGGCGGATGTCGTCGATGAGGCGGCAGATTATCTAAAAGAAGGCGACATGCTAGCGCTTCAAATGTTTGACGACAAGGTGATCAATGTCGAGCTACCAAAAAATTTATACCTAGAGGTAACATATACCGAGAATGTGGTAAAAGGTGATACAACGAGTAGTGTTCTAAAGGACGCCACTCTCGAGACTGGCAAGGTTGTAAAAGTACCAGCTTTTATAGAGGTTGGTGATATTATCTCTGTCGACACGGCAACTGGAGCGTATCGCGAACGTAAAAAGTAGTTGTGTCTAGGGCGCGATCCAAAGAAACCTGGGGGCCGAAGTAATTCTGGCTTCCATGTTTTGTTATTAGAAGTATTCCACCTCTGTTATAATCGGTATATGAAACAACGTCTCGATAAGTTGATGGCGGAGCGTGGACTGGTGCGGACACGAAGCGAGGCCGAGAGCTGGATTCGGCTTGGTCGAGTAAGGGTGAACGGTGTCGTGATTAGCAAGGCGGGAGCGTTTGTCTCTGACGGTGCGGCTATTGTACTTGATGCGCCCGAGCGATATGTTAGTCGAGCGGGACTGAAGCTGGCTAGTGTCGCACGCTTGTTGAAGCTTGATTTTACAGATAAAATCGTCCTGGATGCGGGGTCGAGTACGGGCGGTTTTACTGATTATGCATTACAACACGGCGCCAAGAGAGTGTATGCAGTTGATGTAGGCACCGATCAGCTACACCCAGCTCTCAGGAACGATAAGCGGATTGAACTATACGAAAAGACCGATATTAGACAATTTACCCCCAAAGATACGCCAGACATTGTCGTGATAGACGTATCGTTTATTAGTTTGCGTGATATTTTGCCACACATTGCCACAATTATTGATAGACATACCATAGTTGTAGCGATGGTGAAGCCGCAGTTTGAGGCTCGTCGAGGTCAGCTTGGTAGTAGCGGTGTGGTCAAAAATGACACAGTGAGGCGGCAGATTATTCGTGATTTTGAAGTTTGGTCGAAGAAGTATTTTGTGATCACTGATAAAGCTGATAGCGCGGTTGCTGGGGCGAGTGGTAATCGGGAGCGATTTTATAGATTAGGACTTGCAAGTTTTCGCTAAGTATGTTATCATTATAACGATGCCGACCAATCCTGGTCGGTTGAACGCTCTCGAGTTGTAATAGCACTCGATCGAGTGCTATTAACAACTCGACTTATCTCTTAGGAGAGAAATGACAAAGCGAGGTGTAATTGCGGCTTTTGTCGCATTCTTCATTCTCCTGCTGGGGTTGTCCCCGCAGGAGCCGAGGAATCCCCGAGTTCGACTTCGGCAACTGCCGAAGCTAAGGCTCCCGCGAAGGAAGCGAAGTCTGAAGCTAAGGCCGAGTCCAAAGACAAGGCTCCTGTCAAGGAGGCCGCGAAGGCTGAGGCTAAGGCCGAGACCAAGGACAAGGCCCCCGAAAGGGAGTCCAAGACTCCTGTCAAGGAGTCCGTGAAGTCCGAAGCTAAGACCTCTGTGAAGGAGTCTGCGAAGGCCGAGGCTAAGGCTCCTGTGAAGGAGCCTGCTAAGCCTAAGACTGAGACCGAGTCTAAGGACAAGGTTTCCGCAAGAGAGGCTAAGCCGTCATGCCCTCCCACGAAGAGGGCGACGGCGACGCCTACGGCAAGCAAGACGGCAACCCCAACGACGCCGCCGCCAATCTCACCCCAGCCTCCGGCTGAGGTGGAATACAGCGATTGGTACGACGTAAGTTGGGACTGTGAAGTCCAACTCGTCACGAGGACGAGGACGAGGGCAGAAACGCCCTACGTCTGGAACGGCTCAAGCTGGGTTCTTGACCGGGCAAATACCCGGTACACCGAGGAGATCGGAACGCGGCCGATGACGTCGAGCGAACTGCTCGACTGCGGTCCGCCCTTGCCGCCGTCCCCGACGCCGACTCCAACCCCGGAGCCGACACCGACGCCAGATCCGACGCCGACTCCAACCCCGGAGCCGACACCGACGCCAGATCCGACGCCGTCCCCGACGCCGACTCCAACCCCGGAGCCGACACCGACGCCAGATCCGACGCCGACTCCAACCCCGGAGCCGACACCGACGCCAGATCCGACGCCGTCCCCGACGCCGACTCCAACCCCGGAGCCGACACCGACGCCAGATCCGACGCCGTCCCCGACGCCGACCGTAACGCCGAGTCTGAACTCGGCTAGGCCTGGGTTGCCAAAAACAGGCAACTAGGCACAAAGGTTGGGTTTATGGTCGTAGTGCCGTAAACCCAACCAATAAGAGATGAGTCAGATAAGCTGGATAGTGTTCTGATCTGGCTCATCATAGTTTTGCCCCGGCTATATCCAGCAAGCCGGGGCTTTTCATTTGTACAATAAAGATTAGCTTACTTGCTGACGTTAAATCGGAACTCTACAACGTCGTTTGGTTGCATGACGTAATCTTTTCCCTCTGTGCGGACTTTACCGGCAGCTTTTGCGGCTGACTCTGAACCTGCAGTGACCAGATCATAATAATCAACGACCTGCGCGGCGATAAACCCTCTCTCAAAGTCTGTGTGTATAACTCCAGCAGCCTGCGGGGCAGTGGCGCCCTTGCGAATAGTCCAGGCGCGAACTTCTTTTTGTCCAGCGGTCAGGTAGCTCTGGAGCCCCAGAATATCGTAGGCAGCGTGGATCATCTGAGTCAGTCCAGGCTCGTCTATATCGTAGCTTTCTAATAGCTCCATCGCGTCGCTTGGATTTAATCCCTTTAGTTCGTCTTCGAGCTGTGCACAAATAAAGAGAGCGTGAGATTCGCTAGCAAGTGCTTTTAGTTCTCGTTTACGCTCTTCGTTTACGAGAGTTTCTTCATTTACGTTGAATACATAGATGACTGGTTTTGCGGTCAAGAGGTGGAGGTCTGATATATGCTCCTGAACAACTTTTTTACTCAAATTTACAGGGGTGCCTGATTCTAGATCTTGCTTTAGTTCAGACAAGCTTTCAAGTGCTAACTTGGCTTTTGGGTTAGCTTTTGCTTCTTTTTGAAGTTTGGCTAGACGTGTTTCGATCGTCTGGAGGTCGGCTAGAATAAGCTCGGTGTTTATAATTTCTATATCGCGTTTTGGATCTATATTATTTTCTACATGAACGATATCATCACTTTCAAATGCACGAACGATATGAATAATTGCATCACATTGACGAATGTTCGCGAGAAACTTATTACCCAAGCCTTCGCCCTGGCTTGCACCAGCAACAAGGCCTGCGATATCCACAAAAGTAACGGTCGCGGAGGTGATTTTTTCGCTATTGAACATTTTTGCTAGTACCGATAATCGTTCGTCTGGAACCGGTACAATGCCAGTATTTGGTTCGATAGTCGCAAATGGATAGTTAGCGGCAAGGATATCATTGTGTGTCAGGGCGTTGAATAGGGTTGATTTGCCGACATTTGGCAGGCCGACGATTCCGATACTTAAACTCATTGTAGTATTTTAACAGAGAAGGACACTACCGCGCTAGAGTGGAGCTGTTACTTTACAATCGATGGATTGTCGCTTATGCTAATTATAGACATGAAAAAGAAACGAGTTGGCATAATATTATCAGCACTGATTGTGGTGCTTGTGGTAGTTGCGGGTCTTGTCTGGTATTTATTTTTTCGCCAACCAATGTCGAGCAGCGAGACTAAAGAGCCTAGTACGCCGGAAAAGATTCAACTCGCTACGGTTTGCTCTAATGATCAAATAAAGCTAGCCTCCTCGGCGATCGAGCCGTATAATGCCGACGTACTGCGGGCGGTATCGACAGAAATTAAAGGTAAATCAGGCCATGAGAACGACCAGAACTGTATGTATATCCTCGCACGATATTATATTGCGACAGGGCAGTTGGATTTAGCGGCAGGGGCAGTAAATCGTATCCAGGCACTTCAGACGGCAGGTGGCAGGTACAGCCTCTTGTTTAAACCGCCGGCCCTAAATGTTTCTGATCTTCGCGAGACGGTCAGGTTGCAGCAATCATCTCAGACCAGTGTTAAATCAACCGGTTACGACCTAGATGATGTTGACAAGGAAGCTCCATGACGCACTCTATATTTAGAAGGTTTGTAATAGTTGTCGCACTTAGCGCCACATCTGCTGTCGTTGTACCGGCAACAATATCTGCACTCTCTACGGCTCAGGTAGAGGGTGCATTGGAAAATGGTGTTCAGACAGCAGTTAACTGGGATCAGGGGTGTCGTAGCCATCTTTCTAATTATCCAAACGCAACATTTCGTGGTCGCGGAGAAAACAACTTGCGTACTCAAATCAACAGGGCGGCTAGCTATGTTATAAGTATGTGGCTTTCACGAGACGGCTATGGCAACGCCTCAACTCCGCTGACAGTAGACTATGGTACTTCTCAGATTCCTCTACAGATTAACAATGTTACGTTTCTTTGTGGGCCATTGGTGGCTAGTGACCTAGGGTGTTCGTCGAGTATCACTGGCTCTCGGCTAGTTAATGACTCGTCGCGCTGGGTAAGTTCAGCCAGTGATGCAAATGACCGTAGGCCAAATAGGTTAGGGTCAGGCTGTATGTACCCGTCAAAGACGTTTGTTAGGCGGTATATTGTTGGCCTGGATATCGATAGGAGCCAGACGACTTATGGCGGAAGAATAGAAGGGGGCATTGGCTCACACTTATTTTCACTTCGTCAGGATTCAACACGCTATTGGCTCTCGACACCATCTAGGATCAGATATGTCCCAGATGGTCCAATTACACGATCAGGGCAGATCGTAGTACGCATGTACTATAAGAGCTATTCTGGGTATCATAGCGCCAATGAATGGGCGGCCACGAAGAAGTGTGACTGGACAGTCCCTGACGTAACTGCGGCAAAAAGTAACCTAAACATCAATCGATGCGCAACTAACTCAGTCGACCTAAAGATCAAGATTGTTCTAAAACAGAATTTTACACTGACACCGAGGATTGCTGTTACGCCGAATGCGGTACCAGAAGGGTCTGGCAGTGCAATTACAGTTACGCCTTCGGTGCAAAATGCTGGACCTACGGCAACAGATGATTCAATTAATTGGCGCGTAACTCGTTTTGACGTCGCGCCAGGAACTAATTACTCGATGGGTGGGTCTCCAGACGAGCCGTGTACACAAATTACTGGCGAAAAACCTGGGTCGTGTACGACTATTAAGAGCGGCTCAACACAATTTAATATTGGTTCAACTCCTCTTGAAGTGCTTTCAAATACGATCGCTCCAGATGTCCCAGCGGGTACCCGTGTATGCTATGTAACGTCTGTCGAAAAAGGCTCAACGGCAAATCCAACATGGAAGCACAGCTCAGTGGACTGCGTGCGTGTCGAGCGTATACCGTTGGTGCACGTTATCGGGAATGATGCTCGTGTAGGTTCCGGGTTCTTTAATACTGCCGATGCGCGGTCGAAGATTGTTGGATCGGTGTCAACGGCTGGCGGCTCAACGGGTGAGTATGGTGTAATTGCTCCTGGCGCAGTCGATAGTTTTTCTTCGGCTGCGGGTGCTATTAACGGCTCATCTGCTGCACAGTCAACGTGGAGCGGACTAACCTTTGCAAATAGTTTCTCAACTGCCCCGACATGTGCTCCGAGTTTTGGGTGTTTTGGTTCGGTAGGTAAGATACCGAAAGCTGCGGAGTTTTTTACATCTCCAGCAAATAAAAATATTATTGAACAGTGTAATTTGGGTGCGCAAAATGTTACACTCTCTGCACTCGGCTCGTATACATGCATAGGAGGAAATCGTCTCAATACACCACAGCATGATATTGGTAGTTATAGGCGGTCGACAGTAATTTACACTACAGGTAACGTAACTATTGATAAAGACATGGTCTATAGTCAAGATCCGCTCCAGGGTGATAACGAAATCCCTCAGCTGGTAATAGTCGCTAATAATATAACAGTCTCAGAGCCAGTTCAGCGAGTTGACGCATGGATGATCGCTCGAGGGGAGTTGGCGACATGTAATATCGCGCCTCCGCTCACGGTCAGTCAGTGTAACAAGCAGCTAAAGACCAACGGACCGGTAATGGCGTCACGCTTACGTCTGAATCGAACGTACTATAATTCGACGAGTAAAGATGCGGCAGAGAGGATGACGCTTCGCCCTTCGAGTTATGTTTGGGCAAATCAATTGGTGCGTAAACGGGGTGCTTGGCAAACGGCGTATATAACAGAGCTTCCTCCACGCTATTAGCTATAAAACACTTGCGTATATTGATAGCGCTTATGTATACTGGTAAGCAGTATGAATATATTCAAAGGGATGGGCGACTTCTTTGCACTGGACATCGGGACGAACGCGATCCGTGTCGTGCAGCTCAAAAAAGCTGGTAATGGGTGGGCACTCGACCACTACGGCTATGCCCCTATAGATAGTAAACTTACGAGTAGCGACTCCGAAGAGGCACGACGTAAGGTCGGTGAAGTGATCATGACTGCTGTTGGTCAGAGTGGTATTAAGTCAAAAAACGTAGTAATTGGTCTTCCGTCAAGCAAGACTTTCACCACGATTATTGACGTTCCTATGGCGTCGGATGCTGAGCTGAGGGCAACCATGAAGTACCAGATCGAACAGTACATCCCTATGTCGATCGAAGACGCTAAGGTAGATTGGGCATTGCTTGGAGGTTCTCTACGGGCCCAAAATCAGCAGGAGGTGCTACTCTCGAGTGTCTCTAGGACATACAGCGAGGAAAGGCTTGAGTTAGTTGAGGCGCTTGGGTTTAATGTTATTGCCGCAGAGCCAGATCCCATCGCAATGGTGCGCGCACTTACGTCTCCTGGTATGGCCGGCGCTGTACTGCAACTTGATATGGGTGAGTCGTCAACGGATATAGCGATCGTCTACGGAGACTCGCCACGTCTTATCCGTACAATCCCAACGGGAATCAACTCGCTAGTCAAGGCTACGGTTTCGAACCTCAACGTTCAGGAAGATCAGGCGCGTCAGTTTATCCTAAAGTTTGGTTTAGCCTCAGATCGCCTAGAAGGGCAGGTTCTGCGTGCATTAGAGACGACACTTGATAGTTTTGCTGCCGAGATTACAAAATCGATTAAGTTCTTTGAGACGCGCTACCCAAGTGTCTCGATTGACGGTGTATTTTTGGCGGGGTTTGCTGCTACGATACCGCAATTTGACAGTTATCTAGCTGGTAAAGTCAGCAAGCCAGTCCACGTAGCTGATCCATGGCAGAGTATTCAGATGTCTGAAAACGATAGGAAGCAGCTTAGTCCAGTAGCCACTGAGTTTGCGACCGTAATTGGTCTTGCAAAAAGGAGTGTGGAATAATGATTCAGATTAATCTTGTTCCTGATGTAAAGCAGGAGATGATTCGCGCACAGCGTATGCGCAATATCACAATATCGTGCTCTATTATTACCGGTATGGCGGCAGGCGGTATCGTGCTCGCGCTTGCGATTATTCTTGGCTCTCAGGCCGTATACGAAGCAGCAACGTCTGGGCGTATCGATAGGGAGTATAAGCAGCTAGCGGCGACAAAAGATATCAACGCTGCTCTGACTATTCAGAATCAGCTAAAGCAAATTTCAGGAGTTAATGACAAGAAATCAATCAACTCAAGGTTGCTTGACGCGATTGCAGCTATAAATCCACCAGCACCAAATAGCGTAAAGTTATCAAAGGTAACTCTCGATCCGGCTGAGCACCGTCTGACGCTTGAGGGGTCCACGGCTGGAGGCTATACAGCTACTGAGGTGCTACGGAAAACAATCCTTAATACAAAGGTAATATCACGACCGACTCAGCAGACGGGGGTATCTCCGTCAGAGCAGGCACTTACAGACAAGGTTACTTTGCAGGATACAAGCTACGGACTTGACGCAGATGGACAGCGAGTGGTTCGCTTCACGATAGTATTTAACTATCCAGAGGGGCTGTTCGACAATACGATGTCAGATGTACAAATTAAAACACCAGATGCGAAAATTGATGTGACTGACTCTAAATCTAGGGTTCCTGATACGCTGTTTAGTGCACCAGCAACATCGCAAAAGGAGGATAAGTAATGCCGTCACAGATCTTGAGCCCTAAGCGTAAGGCAATCTCCGACTCAAGCCGAGCAATGTTCATTTGGATTGCAGCGATGTCTGCTGTTGTTGGGGTCTGTGCGGTTGTGGCAATATTTCTTGCTAGGCAGATAGAGTTTAAGGGCCGTGTTGTCGGTGAGATGACAAAGACAGCCGATACGCTTGCTAAAAATAATAAAGTTGCTAAAGAGCTAACTTCTAATGTTGGAGTGCTCGAGACGAACGCCTCTCTCAATTCCATAAAGGCAAATAGCGATGAGAACGCTCTTCAGGTTGTACTGGACGCACTTCCTGCCGACAGAAACCCGCTTGCACTTGGCGCATCACTGCAACAAAGCTTGCTCAGTGGTATTGATGGCCTGTCGGTTGAGTCATTGACTGTTGATCCTGAGGGTGAAAAGTCAGAGGATAATGCCGACACGAAGGATCGTGGTAAGATCAATTTTGATCTTCAGGTGTCAGCTAGTAAAGCTAACACCATAAAGGAGATGTTAGTTCGTTTTGAAAAGTCTATACGTGTGATTGATATCGACAGTGTTGTAATTGAGCGAGGTGATGATCGATACCTTGCAACGATCAAGGGTCACGCATACTATCAGCCTGCAAAAGAAGTCAGTCTGGGACAAAAAACAGTTCCAGCTCAGAAAGGGGGTCGATAATGAAAAAGAGTGATATCGCAATGATCGTCCTTATTGCTAGTGTGTCAGTTATGCTGTCGTTTGCTATCGCAAACCAATTGAGCTTTCTCAAGCCGCCTGAAAAGGGTCAGCAGGTGAAGACGGCAGAGCCGATCGATTCAAAAGTTGACGAGCCTGATAAGACGGTGTTTC
This sequence comes from Candidatus Saccharibacteria bacterium oral taxon 955, assembly GCA_010202265.1. Lineage (NCBI taxonomy): Bacteria > Candidatus Saccharimonadota > Candidatus Saccharibacteria bacterium oral taxon 955. The sequence goes on from CP047918.1 coordinate 97,283, forward strand.
GAAGTGATGCGATAAACCCGACGGTTCAAACGGTAGTTGGTGGCGGTCAGGCGGCCCAGTAGGAGAGTGCTCTTGTGGCATTAATGACCGATGGTATTCAGCAAAAGCTCATCGCCCTCCTCCAAGAGGAGGGTTTGGTCAGTGCTGATGCCATCAAGCAGGCTACAGAACTCTCAAAAAAGGAAGGAACGCCACTCCTCACCACACTAACTAACGATGGTACAATCGATAATGAGCTGCTGACGCATGGTATCGCACAGGTGTCTGGTGTTCCGTATGTCAACCTTACTAATACAATCGTTGATCAGTCTATTCTCTCATTGTTGCCGTCTGATATAGCAGAGCGTTTTATGGCGGTGCCTCTCGCCGAGGTGCAGAATCGTCTTGCGGTGGCGATGATCGATGCCAACAATGTCCAAGCGGTTGATTACCTAGCAAATCGTATCCAGCGACCGCTCAAGGTGTTTATGGCATCTGAGGCGGGTGTACGACACGTCCTCGATCAGTACAAGACCGATCTTTCGAGCGTCGATGTTGCAGCAAAGGCTTCCCAAGAAGATATTAAATCTGAAAGTAGCGATATCAAGACGATCGTTCAGGATTCGCCGATTAGTCGGGCGTTGAGCACGATTCTCGAATATGCGGTTAAGTCGCGTGCAAGCGATATCCATATTGAGCCGCTTGAAAAAGCACTCAAGATACGCTGTCGTATTGATGGTGTACTTCGTGAAGTGATGCAGCTGCCAAAGAGTATTGAGCCTGCGCTGGTGAGCCGTATTAAAATCCTCTCGAATCTCAAGATCGACGAGCACCGTGTTCCGCAGGACGGGCAATTCGCCGTTAAGGTTAGTGCAAAAGAGGTTGATCTCCGTGTCGCGGTTAGTCCTGTTGTATGGGGTGAGCAGGTTGTGATCCGCCTCTTGGATAAGAGTGGCAACACTTTTGATCTTGAGCAAATGGGTTATGCGGGTAGGGCGTTACGGACGATTCGTAAGGGTATCCAGAGGCCAAATGGTATGATTTTGACTAGCGGACCAACTGGTAGCGGTAAGTCAACTAGTCTGTATGCGCTCATCAAGGAGATAAAGGACGATACGGTTAATATTGTTACCCTAGAAGATCCAGTAGAATATAAGATGGATGGAGTAAATCAGATCCAGGTGAACGCAGAGGTTGGATTAACTTTTGCCACTGGACTTCGCTCAATTCTTCGTCAAGACCCAGATGTGGTGATGGTGGGGGAGATGCGTGATGCAGAGACGGCAAACCTTGGTGTTCAGGCGGCTCTGACTGGACATCTAGTGTTCAGCACGCTCCACACTAACTCTGCAGCAGGAGTGTTACCTCGTCTACTTGATATGGAGATAGAGCCGTTTTTGATAGCTAGCACAGTAAATACAATAATTGGCCAGAGGTTGGTTCGGCGTGTTGCACCAAGGCGTGACACGTACTGGTCTACGCCTCTTGAGACAAAGAGCATTCTCGATACAGTCGGTCATCTATTGCCAAAAACTAAGGAAGAGGTGGCAAAAGTCTCGGCGGATCTGGGGTACAAGGACTTGCCACTTGCTGGGCAAACCGCTTATACTTTAGTCAAGGGTCACGATACTCCATCAACGCCTCGTGGATATAGTGGTCGCGCTGGACTCTATGAGGTCATGGACGTAACCGAAGAGATCCAATCCTTGATCGTTGCGCACGCTACTAGTGCTGAGATTCAGCGCAAGGCGATCGAGCAGGGAATGATCACGATGCGCCAGGATGGGTATCTCAAAGCGCTTCAGGGTATTACTACACTCGAAGAGGTTAACCGCGTAACGTCGGATACGGCATAAGAAAAAGGGGAAGGCATGGAACCACAACAGCTCAGAATCGAAGTATTACTAGAAGAAGTCGTCAAGAAGCGTGCGTCTGACCTGCATATTCAGGTTGGGTTGCCGCCTATGCTCCGTGTCGATGGCACGCTGACGCCTGTTGTTGGGTTCAACCCGCTCGATGAACAGCAGGTTGAGACGCTTATATTTGCTATTCTTGACCAAGATCAACAACAGATCTTGCTAAAGGACAAGGAGTTTGACTTTAGCTTTGCATTTGGAACGTTGGGCCGGTTTCGTGTTAATGCTTTTCACGAGCGAGGTAATCTTGCGGCGGCACTCCGCCTGATACCAAATGAAATTAAGTCGGTGACAGAATTGGGTATGCCACCTGTTGTGATGACGTTTGCTGAATTTCCACGTGGCTTAGTTCTTGTGACCGGACCGACTGGTAGCGGTAAATCAACAACATTGGCCGCTCTCGTGGACAAGATTAATACCGAAAAATCACAACATATAATTACGATTGAGGATCCAATTGAGTTTACTCATAAATCAAAAAAATCAGTGGTAGTTCAGCGTGAGGTGCATTATGATACCTATAGTTTTTCGGCAGCACTTCGATCGAGCCTTCGTCAAGACCCTGACGTCGTCCTGATCGGAGAGATGCGTGACCTTGAAACGATCAGCGCAGCAATTACGATTGCCGAGACGGGACACCTCGTGTTTGCAACGCTTCATACTAACTCTGCCGCGCAAAGTATCGACCGCATGATCGACGTATTTCCGCCGCATCAACAGCCACAGATCCGTGCTCAGCTTGCTAACATTTTGATGGCAATCTGTAGTCAGCGACTTGTGCCGGCTATTGGCGGTGGTCGTGTGGTGGCGGCAGAAATCCTAATAGCTAACCCTGCGGTTAGAAATGTGATCCGTGAGGGGAAGAGTCACCAACTTGACGCGATTATTCAGACAGGCGCTGATCAGGGTATGCAGACGATGGATCGTACACTTGTAAGTCTCGTACAGAGTGGAACAATTACCTATGACAACGCACGTGAGTTTGCTGTAGATTTGACCGAGTTTGAGCGATTGATGCGAGGATAGGTGTATGAAGAAGTTTACGTACGAAGCGCGAGATAAATCAAGCAACGAGACAGTCAAATCAATGGTGCAGGCCGATAGCGAATCATCGGCGGCAAAGGTGTTAATTGAACAGGGTCTGATGCCTCTGGATATTAGGGAAATTAACGAAGACGCCTCTTTCTTTAATCGTCTCACGAATCGAATTACCACCAAAGATAAGGTTGTGTTCTTGCGTCAGATGGCGACGTTGATTGGGGCAGGGTTGCCGTTGGCTCAGAGTCTTCATACAGTTCTGGAGCAGACAGCAAACAAGAAGATGCAACAAGTGGTTGAGGAGATTATTGCTGAGGTAGAGGGCGGACATACTCTTTCTGATTCTTTTGGCAAGCACCCTGATGTCTTCGACAAGGTCGTCTTAGCGCTTGTTGCAGCCGGAGAGACGTCTGGGACACTAGACGAGGCTCTCAAGCGTGTTGCTGCACAGAAAGAGAAGGACGCTGCGATGATGAGCAAGATTCGCGGAGCGATGGTTTACCCAATGATAGTTCTTCTTGTTATCGTAGGAGTGATGATTTTTATGCTTATCGCTGTTGTTCCGCAGGTTGATAAGCTGTATAAGGATATGCACAAAACATTACCTATGCTGACGCAGGTGATGATTAGCGTCGCTGGTTTTTTGATAAGCTACTGGTGGGCCGTGATCATTGGTCTCGGAATTGGTGGTTATTTCCTCCGTCAGTATCTTAAGACAGAGCCGGGGATCAAACTAAAGGATACGGTAAAGCTAAATATACCACTGTTTAATGGTATGTTTCGTAAGCTCTATATGGCACGATTTACACGCACTGGTCAAACTCTACTTTCTACTGGTGTGGCGATGCTAGATATGATGAGAATTAGTAGCGAGAGCGTTAATAATACCATAATCAGCAAGAGTATTGATCGGGCGGCCGAAAAAGTCAAAGGAGGGAAAGCTCTTTCGGTTGCGCTTAAGCCTGAGGACTATATTCTACCGATGGTGCCGCAGATGATTAAAATTGGCGAGCAGTCGGGTAAGATCGACGAAATGATGGGCAAAACGGCCCAAGTGTATGAAGATGAGCTTGACGAGGAGATCAAGGCGATATCGACGGCGATAGAACCGGTCCTGATGGTGGTTCTTGCGGTATTCGCTGGCGGTATGGTGGGAGCAATCCTGTTTCCTATATATAGCTTGGTGGGTGGTATTCGCTAAAATCACTGGACATACGGCAAGCATGTGCGGTATGATGAAACAGAAGTAGTTAGCTCTAAATGTAAGGAAGGTGGAATTTCAATAATGAGCAAACAGGAACTTAAGCAAAAAGGGTTTACGATCATTGAGGTTGTTCTCGTGCTTGCTATCGCAGCGCTGATATTCCTGATGGTCTTTATTGCGCTCCCAGCCCTTCAGCGCAATCAGCGTGACGCGGCTCGCAAGCAAGAGCTGCAGAAAGTCGTTTCTGCTGTAACAACATGGCAAAGTAATCATCGTGGTCAGAGTCCAAAGGCGTCTGATGAAGAGGCGTTCTCCAAGTATCTAGATGCAAACGTCGTTAACGGTAAGATCCAGCTCGCAACGACAGATGTTGATATTACGGATACTGCAATCGGTGCAGGTCAGACGGGTGGCGCAACTACAAGTACTATTATTCTCAGCACCAAGAATGGCTGTAACGCCGATAGTACAGCGTTCGGTCCACAATCGAATAGTCGCCAGTCAGCGGCAGTTGTTCAGATGGAGAATGGTCAGGCATTCTTCTGTCAAGCAAGCTAAAAAACTTGTCACTAACTCTATAAAGCCTCCACGCTAATAGTGTGGAGGTTTTCTTTTATGCTTGTGGTTGATATCATAAATAGATGAGTATAATTATCGCAATCGTTCTTGTGGTACTTGGATCTCTTTTTGGGAGTTTTGCTTGTGCTCAGGTGTGGCGGTTACGAGCTCGTCAGCTGGAGGTGGATCGTAGAGATGGGGAGGTTGTAGACGAGTCAGAGTATCAACGTCTAAAAGGCTTGTTGCGACCCGTCTCCCGAGATCGTTCAGAGTGTCTGTATTGTCACCACCAGCTTACCTGGTACGATCTTTTGCCAATCTTGGGTTGGATTTTGGTGGGCGGAAAATGTCGATACTGTCGAAAGCCTATAGGTGTAGCTGAGCTTTTGGCTGAGGTTGGGTTGGCGGCTGCATTTGTCTTGTCATTTTTCTACTGGCCATATAAGTTTTTGACGGTTGCTGATGTTGGATTATTCTCGATCTGGTTGATAGCGCTTGTATTCATGACTATTCTATTGATCTATGACGCGAAGTGGTCGCTTCTGCCATTTTCGCTTAATATAAGTCTGATTGTCGTTGGAGCTGTGTTCTTTTGTATTGCTAGCTTACAGCATGGTATAAACATTATGTCTGCTGGAGGGGGGCTTTTATTGCTTTCAGGGCTATATTTGTTATTCTCACTATTTGGATGGGTGGGGGTTGGAGACGGCATCCTTGGATTCGGGCTGGCACTCTTTCTGGGCAAGTGGGAGTTGGCATTTCTTACGCTCTTTCTAGCCAATGTATTGGGCTGCTGCATGATGATACCACTTATGGCAGCAAAGCGAATAGGTCGTCATGCACGCGTTCCGTTTGGTCCATTCTTGATAGCGGCCACATTTATAGTGATGATGTGGGGTAGCGGTGTAATTAACTGGTTTTTTCACACAAGCAGTACTTCTCTGATACGGCTTATGCTATAATCACAGATAGATATGAACGGTACCTGGCGTGGGTTTACTATTATTGAGACGATGCTTGTGTTAGCGATAACCGGTCTCGTCGTCGCTGTCGTACTTGTTAATATTGGAACCGCGCTACGCAACGAGCAATATCATACAGCGGTCGATCAAGTGCATGACTACTTTCAGGGGCAGTACTCACTAACTTCTGCTATACAGAACGACCGTAGTAGTACCAATACGTGTTCAAGCGGGGGTGTTAAGCTTGATGATAACGGAAGCGGACGAGCAACTAGTAACTGCTTTATACTTGGACGAGTTCTCAGGGCGGAGGTCTACACCGATCTGAGCGGAGCTAAGCACCAGAGGATTAATAGTTTTCCAGCAATTGCGCGACGCGATGTTGCTGATCCTATCCAGTTTCCTAACGAAGACCAAAAGCCTGCAAAACAGGTTTTTGCTGATGCTAGTATAGTAATGGGTGATCAGGTGTCATCCTATGATTTAGCTGGTGAGTCTGATGTTAAGTTGAAAACACCAACTGGGGACGTCAACACGTTTGCGCTGACTATGCTTATTGCTCGTTCGCCAATATCTGGTCGGGTACACACCTACTATACGTCGAATACTCAGGCGGTTATTAATGTAAATAGTATGGTCGAGGCAGATCTGAAGCTATGTATAGATCCAGCAGGGATTATCAACATGGGTATCAGTCCTATGGGTATTCTGATTGAAAAAGGTGCTGCAAATGCGTCAGCGGTTCGCATGCTAGGATCGGGGGAGTGCGTGTAATGAGGTGTGCTCAGAGGGGTGACACGATAATCGAAATGATGTTGGCATTTGCAATTTTTACTCTTGCGGCAGTTGGAGCGATGAGTATTCTTTCTAGTGGCGTTGCAATTACTCAGCGCAATCTTGAGTCTACTCTCGTACGGCAACAGATTGATACGCAGGCTGAGATGTTACGGTATGTACACGACACACAGAATACGGCGTGGGCGTCGGTAATTAACCCAGCTAATCTGACGACATCACCGGCGAGCTTGGATCTTGGGGGAGAGTGTCCGACAGTGCCAACCGATTCAAAACTATCCAAGGGCTTTTTTATTCAGCCAACGCCTGGTGCTGACCCCACCACAACAACCTTTACCAGGCGTAGTATAGACAGTACGGTATTTAGGAGCCCGACCACGTATGCACGGATTGATTATGCGAACGCCAAGTCCGACGCGGTGTGGGTGCAGGCGGTTAAGTCTGAGGAGGGGGCCAATGGTATAACAGCATATGATTTTTATATTCACGCGTGCTGGGGTGCGGTTGGTATGGATAGGCCTATGACAATGGGCACGATTGTGAGGTTGTATGAAAAATAAATGTTCTCAAGGCTTTACAATTATTGAGCTCAGTATAGCGCTGGCATTTTTGGCGATACTTCTCATTGCGATAATTACGCTGACACTAACAGCAGGGAATATGTATGTAAAGGGCTCAACACTCAAGGCGATGAATCAATCTTGGCGTGACATTGAGGATATGATGCGCCGAGATATGCTTGCAACGGATGCAGCGATCATATCTCAGCAGATAACTGTAGGAGCAGGCTCTGCTACGAGTGGGCGAGTTTGTCTCGGCTCGGTCTCATACGTTTGGAATACGGCAGACCTTCTTAATAGCGAGGCCGCGCCAGCTAATACAGTTATAACATTTGGTTCCGGAAGTTCTGCAACTCCTGTACGGCTGGCTCGTGTAGTTGACCCTGGGGCGACAATGTGTGCAAAAGATGCCGCAACTCTTCGATACCCAAATGTTATTCCGGGCAGTATGACAGCAACTGAGCTACTATCCGTCGGGGGGAGGGAGGTTGCTCCGTATTCAGTTAGTTTTAGTCCGGTCGCTCATTCAGGAGAATATGGTCTATACTCGATAAAAATGACGATTGGTACGAGTGGTAAAAACACAACTCAGCTTGACTCATCTGGCGGATACGTTCAGTGTAAGCCAAACGGTACGGCAATGTCTGACTTTAATTACTGTAGTGTCAATGATTTTGATATGATAGTACGCGTCGGAGGGAGCGCATAGCATGAATAGCAATCGATACCACGAAAGAGGTGCAACGGCGATAGTTATTGTAATATTTAGCGTATTATTGTTGCTAACGGTGACGGTTGGCTTCATGAGGCTTGTTGTCCAGGATCAAAATCGAAGTACTGATAGCGAACTATCTAGAGGGGCCTACGATTCAGCTCTTGCCGGTGTCGAGGACGGTAAACGAGTGCTTCAGGCTTGTCTAGAAGCCGGGCCAGGAAGTGCGGCGTGTAATGCTATGAATAGCGGAAAATGCACAACAGTCAGTGATGCGGGGGTTGTTGCTAGTACACCAGCAGGGTCGCCTTACGAAGTGAAGCTGAAGCAGACATCGGGCGGTGCTGGCGGAGGGTTTGATCAGGCGTATACATGCGTAACCGTAAACCAAAAGTCTCCTGACTATCTTGGTAAGGTGCAGGTTGATAAGTCAGAGGTAATACCCCTCAAATCAGATGCTGTATTCTCGGAGATAACTGTATCTTGGTATCAAAAATCTGACATATTAGGTGCCGTTAACCTGCGATCAAACAAACTACTTCCACCGCTATCAGGAAATGGTGGATGGAACGATCCAGCAAAGCAAACACCTCCACTTTTGCGAGTGCAGTTAATTCAGCGAGATATTCATAATTTTAAGGTAGATGACTTTGACGCCGATACTAGTAGTAGAACCCTATTCTTGATTCCATCAACAACAGGATCTAATTCATTAAGCTTCTCTCTTGATGCGCGTGAATCAAGCTCCACTGCGGAGCTACAGCAAGTCAAGTGTGATCCTACCGCTCTCTATGTATGCTCAACCAGGATATCGTTATTGAACCAGATAGAGCCTAACGGTGTCACAACAGGGAAGACTGCCTATCTGCGCATCTCTCCAATGTATGGCGACACTGACTATAAGGTGCAACTGATAAACGCAAACTTTGACGGAGTCCAACCAATCATTGACTCTACAGGACGAGCTTCAAATGTATTCAGGCGAGTTAAGGTACGCACAGAGTTTATGTCGACGGCTGACATCTATCCACGGGCTACTGTTGATATAACAAAAAACCTGTGTAAAAACTTTAGTGTAACCACGTCTGTTGCGGATTATCGATCGGGTTGCAATCATGACCAACCATAGACTAGTCGGCGGTGGCTGTGTCTGAATGGAACTGGTTGTATACATCGCGTAGATGAGCGTCAGTGACATGAGTATAAACCTGGGTAGTGCTGATATCTGCGTGGCCTAGCATATTTTGCACACTACGTATGTCCGCACCGTTCATAAGTAGGTCTGTGGCAAAGCTATGCCTCATCGTATGGGGACTGACGTGTTTTGTTATGCCTGCGAGTTTAGCATATTTTTCTACCATCCTCTGGATGCTTCTTGGCGATAGTCTACGGAAGTTTCCGGACGTATCGATACTGCTGTTGCGACTGTGGTTTAAGAATAGTGGCGAAAGAGAGTCCTGGCGTTTGGATAGATAAGCTTCTATATGATCAGCTGCCGTTTGAGTAATAAATACGGGTCGATCTTTTTGACCCTTGCCTCTCACGGTAAATTCTCGGCGTTTTGTGTTGATATGGTCTCTATCAAGGCCGGCTAGCTCTGAAACGCGCAGTCCACTCGAAAATAGTAATTCGACTATAGCGCGGTCTCTCAAATGAGCTAGAGTATCATCATTTGGGATAGCTCCAGTGAGTCTCTCTATTTCATCTACGTGGAGGAAGGTAACCTGCTTACGATGGATCTTGGGGAGCTCAATTTTATTTGGCGCCATGCTGATGATTTCACGTTTGCTTAAATAGTTGAGGAAGCCTCTCAGTGCGATTAGGTGATAGCTTTGAGTTAATGTAGTAAGCGTATCTCCTCTATCGGTTTCTTGTCGGTTTAGCCATAGGCGAAATTTTCTGACGAGCTCGGGGGTGATTTTATCTACGGTTAAATCGGTTCCAGCAAATTCCAGAAAGCGCTCGAGGTAACGACGGTAGTTTTCAGCCGTCTTGCTAGAACGACCCTGCTCTACCTCGAGGTGCTCAACAAAGTCGATAATAAGTTCCGACATATCCATACCTCTATGATAGCGTGCAAATGGGTTTTTTTATAGGCTGGAGATGGACAAAAAATGTGTGCACTATATTGATAGTTCATACTCTGGTACAATGACAATATTGAGCAACAAAAGGAGCGTCATATATGACATGCGAAGTAGAAAAAACCCTTATCGTCTTTAAGCCGGATGCAGTGCAGCGAGGTATTGTGGGGGAAATCCTTACGCGGTTTGAACGAGTTGGACTAAAGATTATCGCAACAAAGATGATCGCGCCAACAAAAGAGCATTATTATCGTCATTATGAAGAGATTGGCAAGATGATTACTCGTCGTGGGCAAGAAAAGTTTGACGTAACTCTAAAAATGATGGTTCAGGGGCCAGTTATTGCAATGGTACTAGAGGGGGTTGAGGCGGTTGAGCTTGTACGAAAACTCGTAGGGACTACAGAGCCAAAAAGTGCTCAACCAGGTACTATACGAGGTGACTACTCTCACATGAGTTTTGGGTATGCAGATGGTGAGAGCAAGGGGATTCCAAATTTGATCCACGCTAGTGGCGACCCAGAAGAGGCTGAGCAGGAGATTAATCACTGGTTTAGCGACGATGAGCTCTATGACTACTCAACCCTAAATGAAAAGTTCACCCGATAACAGAGGTTGTTATGTTATACTGGGAGACGAGGGTGCGCCTTGGTAGCTCAATTGGATAGAGCAGTTCCGTCCTAAGGAAAAGGTTGCAGGTTCGACTCCTGCCCAGGGTACCAAGTTGAAATATGAGAAACGCTGAAGTAAAAGAATATTTCAAGGGGCAACATGAAGGTGAAGAATTGCTCTTTGTCTTTCGTAGGCATATCATTGCGATGCGAAAGGGATTTTATTCACTTCTTATACCATTGGCTGTTGGATCAATTCCGCCACTTATTTGGCAGACAAAACTAGAGTTATTCCTTATTCCGGTTGTCGGGCTTATTATTGGCTTGTTGCTGTTCTCTTACCACTTTATTATGTGGTATTTTACGATTTATATTGTGACAACAGAGCGTATTCGACAAGTGACACAAAAGGGTCTATTTGGGACTGACGTGGTTGAGCTGCGTCTAGAAAAGATACAAAACATAAGCTATAATATCCCAGGATTTAGTGGTGAGGTATTTAAGTTTGGGACAATCGTAATCCAGACATTTGTCGGCGACCTAATTATTCGCATGGTCGAACATCCGAGTGAGATATATAACAAACTGCAAGATGCGGTACACAATGCATCAAAAGACGCGCCGCAGGAAGAGCTATATGAAAAAGAAATTATTAATTAAAAGATTGGGTCGAAAGCAAAAAGAAGAGAAAGAGGCGCCGTCTCGGATAATAAATGAAACGGTAGCTGAGCACCGCGAGAGAATCCTGGCGGGTGGACGAAAGTTTAAGTACCCAGTTCAGTATGCCAGGCATCGTCTTGTGATTAATGCTATATTGGTGACGCTTGCGGCTCTAGTCCTTTTAGCGGTTATTGGGTGGTGGCAACTCTATCTGGTGCAAAACTCCAGCGCATTTATGTATAGGATTACGCGTATTTTACCAGTGCCGGTTGCGTCGGTAGACGGCGAATATGTTCCGTATCGAGACTATCTTGTTCAGTACAGGGGGTCGGAGTATTATCTTTCAAAATACGGAGAGGTGAAATTAGATACAAAGGATGGAAAAACGCAACTTGACTATATAAAACGTCAATCATTGGAAAAAGCTGAACAGGTTGCTTATGCGCGGCAGCTTGCGCGTAAGCATAATATTTCAGTGTCTGATGCCGATATTGATAACTTTATTGACCAAGAGAGAAATACCGCTAACGGTCGTGTTTCGCAAGATACCTACGACGCTTCTATAAAGATGCTCTACGATCAGACTGTTCCTGATTATCGTCTTTCTGTAGGCAATGGAATCCTTAAGAATAAGGTGGCTTTTGCTATTGATGAAGATGCCTCGTCACAAGTAAAAAAGGCCACTGAACTTTTAGAATCTACTAAGGCTGATTTTGCCAAGATGGCAGAAGAAATGAAGGGGATGAAAGGCGCAAAATTAGTGGTGGGTCAAAGTGGTATGGTAGACAAAACTAGTAGATATGGTGGGCTTAGAGTGTCGGAGGCTGCAAAATTAGAAAAAGGAGCAACATCAGGGGCGCTTAAGAGCACGACCGATGATGGCTACTACTTCGTTACAGTTATTGATAAATCAGACACTCAGGTAAACTTTGCTTTTCTACATATACCACTAACTAAATTTAATAGCGATTTTGCTAAGCTTAAGTCAGCCGGTAAGATTAACGAGTACATATCAGTTGTATCTAAGCAGTAGGCTTGGTGTGGCTTGACCATTTCATGATCTATTGGGATACATTACTAAAATAAATAACCCACCGATTGGTGAGTAATTTATTTTGGCGCGCCCGACCGGATTCGAACCGGCGATCTCCTCCGTGACAGGGAGGCGTGATAGACCAGCTTCACTACGAGCGCCTACGCTTCACGTATATTAGCAGTTTTTTAAAAGATAATCAACAGGTCCAGGAGTTTTATTTACTCGAGGTGAGTGGTATAATTGGGGGTGTCTTTTACTAGATATAAACGCGCCGCCTTAGCTCAGTTGGTAGAGCGACACATTCGTAACGTGTAGGTCGCCGGTTCAATCCCGGCAGGCGGCTCCAAGAGAACTGATATGGATAAAGAGCCTACAAAGCTATCGATTAAAAAGGTACTTACTGACCGCCCTCTGCTCGTGTTGATGAGTGTTATTGTTCTGGTGGGTGTATTATACTGTCTCGTTGTTGGGCTAAATATTCGCCAGAGTGACGTCATGGTATATACGCGCTACTCGGCTTTTGGTGAGGCGCATTTTTATAAGGATCATTGGCAGTATATGCTTACTTTTGTGCTTTTTGGTGTAGTCGTCGCTGTGGGCCACATAGTTCTGATGTTGAAATTGTTTAATATTAATCGTCGTCAGACGGCTATGCTTGTTGGCTGGCTGGGTATGGGCATCTTGATTGTCGCATTAGTCTATGCGCTTGCCGTAATGTCACTTGGGCGTGCCGCATGATAGACCTTGAGCTTCCGCTCGGTAGGCGGGGCCGATTGTATCGTTTTTTGAGATTATCCCAGCGATTATCAGCTACGGGATGATAGGGTTCTTGTAATTTTATCTGTATTGAATCCGCTTTGGGCAGCAATATATCTGCTCATGCTTATAATTACGACGTTCGTAAAGTCGATTGGTATAGCCTATCATACTATTAGAGGGCATTCGTATCTGGTGAAGGCTCAGAAGATAGATTGGAGGGGTCGCTTAACAGACCTCGAGAACCCTACGAAGTCTTATTCTAGATTACAAACTGCTGAATCGACAGAATTTGGTTATCGTCAGCATCAGGAGAATCTGCGTCTAATTACCGCTAGTCCTGCAAGTTATCCTAAACCATCTGAGCTGTATCACGCAGTTATTATTGCGGCCTACAATGAGGCCTATGATGTGATCCAACCAACTATAGAATCGGTAAAAAATACGACCTATGATAATTCGCGTATCATACTCTATCTCGCATACGAAGAGCGAGGCGGCGCTGTTATCGAGGAGACGGCTAAACGGCTTCAGGCTGAGTATGCTGACACATTTTACACTTTCCAAATCGTGAAACATCCAAAAGACCTCAAGGATGAAGTCGTTGGAAAGGGACCGAATATTACTTACGCAGCTCGTGAGCTCTCTCGTTGGTGTAGGGCTAAAGGGATTGAGTCAAGCCGTGTGATCATTACGACTCTCGATAGCGACAATCGGCCCCATCCGACATACTTTGACTATGTTGCATATGAGTATATTGCACAGCCTGATCGCAAACATCTTTCTTATCAGCCCGTCGCTTTGTATCTTGGTAATATATGGGATGCGCCTGCACCAATGCGTGTGATTGCGACAGGTAATTCATTTTGGACGATTATCTCCAGTATGCGTCCGCATACGCTTCGTAATTTTGCTGCCCACAGTCAGCCCCTCGATGCGCTTATAGAGATGGATTTTTGGAGTAGGCGTAGTATTGTTGAGGACGGGCACCAGTATTGGAGGAGTTACTTTTGTTTTAATGGCAACTACAGCGTGCTGCCAATCCATGTCCCCATCTACCAGGATGCTGTAATGGCGGATACCCTCAAAAAGACGTTGATTACCCAGTTCAAGCAGTTGCGTAGATGGGCGTATGGAGTCTCAGATATACCATATGTCGCGACGCGACTCTTTACGAAGCGGCGAAATGTTCCGTTTTGGGAGGGATTTGCTCGATTTATGCGGCTGGTAGATAGCCACGTGACGCTTGCAGCTATGGCCATTTTGATTACCTTTGGGGGTTGGGTGCCACTTATTATAAATCCAGAGGCCTCCAGAAACATTACTGCACATTCATTGCCAAATGTTGTTAGCTCTATTCAGCAGGTAGCGATGATAGGCATATTTATCACAATCCTTCTAATGCTTAGGCTATTGCCACCACGCCCCACTCGATATAAGCGTCGTCGAACCGTATGGATGGTGCTCCAGTGGTTCTTGATGCCAGTTACTTCCATATGCTATAGCTCTCTAGCTGCTTTTAACGCTCAGACTCATCTAATGCTGGGTCGTTACCTTGATAAGTTTGACGTTACTGACAAGGCAACGCTAGCCTCAAAGGCTAAGGTCAAGGCCGACAGAAAAGCTAAAAAAACTGTCTCCAAAAAATAGGAGACAGCATTATTCTTGACTAGTAAGGATGGCTATATAGTTCGTTCTCTTACAGACTTACGCGCTTGAGACCACGTAACGTCATACTCAAATGCCAGACCAAAACGTTCAAGAGCTGACGGCTTACGGGTTCTTGCTGTGCTGTGAGTGCTTTTACTCATGTTCACATAATAGCACAAACGCTATTATTTGTCAATGCTGACCGTAGTAGGGGACTATATCATGAGATGAATAAGATTGCAGAAAAATTATTGAAAAACCATGTGGAAAAGCCGGTAGAACTCTCGCAAACAGAGGTGACGGTACAAAAAAAGACCCTCGTAGCGGATCTTTCTTTGCTTGGTGGGCGATATAGGATTCGAACCTATCACCTCCACAACGTCAATGTGGCGCTCTAGCCAAATGAGCTAATCGCCCCCATTTAGGCTACCTCATCATACCAAACGGGGTATGATATTGCAATAACAGAGGCGATTGTTTACTATGTAGTAGAGCTGTGATGGGGATTAACCGCCCCCGGAGCTTCGTGGTTGCGGTCGCGAGCACACGCTAACTGCTTGGGATAAGAGTAATAGCCAAGGTGGAACCGCCTATTTAATTAGGCCCGAGGCACGCACGTAAGTATTACGAATATGCGTGCTTTTATTATTTACAAAGAGGAGACATAATATGCTCGACGTTAAGCGCTTACAAGAGGAGATTATGGCAAACAAGGCTTCTAAAGGCTTTAATACCACAGATATTCCACTTGAGTTTATGCTTTTAACGGGTGAGGTATCTGAGGCTTTTGATGCTTGGCGTAAAAAGAAGTCCGACCTAGGTGAGGAGATTGCCGATATCATGATTTATCTATTTGGATTAGCAAAGATGCTTAATGTTGATCTGGAGAATGAGCTGGTTGCTAAGATAGAGAAGAACAGAGAAAGAAAGTACGTTCGTAAAAATGGCACATTGGTAAAGGAGGAGAATTAGCATGAGCGACGAGCAATTATATGCAATGCGTCACAGTTTGGCGCACGTTATGGCGGCAGCGGTGCGACGGCTGTGGCCAGAGGCTAAATTTGGCGTAGGACCAGTAGTTGAAAACGGATTTTATTATGACATTGATCTTGGTGATACTAAAATCAGCGAACAAAATTTTGGCAAAATTGAAAAAACTATGCGGAGAATTATCGCCGAGGGGCAAGATTTTGTTTGTGAGAAATGTCCGATTGATGAGGCGATTGCATGGGCAGAGCAGGCTGGTCAGCCATATAAATCTGAGCTACTAAATGACCTTAAGCGTGCTGGCACTACGGTCGCCAAAGATTTGGATGCTGCCGAAATGGGCACTATATCTGAGGGTGATGGTATACTTAGCGAGGTGTCATTTTACACAAATGGTGATTTTCGTGATTTATGCCGTGGCCCGCACGTGGCCAACACCAGAGAGGTCGGTGCTTTTAAGTTGATGCGAGTGGCGGGTGCTTATTGGCGTGGCAATGAGAACAATCCGCAGATGCAGCGCCTGTATGGCGTGGCGTTTGCTAGTCAAGAAGAATTAGATAAGTATCTGGAGCGACTGGAGTTAGCCAAGCAGCGTGATCACCGTAAGCTTGGCCGAGAGCTTGATCTTTATACTACTTCGCAACTGGTTGGAGTTGGTCTGCCGCTGTTTACGCCACGTGGCACTGTTTTGCGTGACATTGTAGCACAATATTCCAACCAACTTCGTCAGAAGTTTGGTTTCGAGAAGGTCTGGACGCCACATATTACTAAAAAAGATTTGTATGAGACCTCTGGACATTGGGCAAAATTTGGTGAAGAGCTGTTTTTGGTGAAAAGCCAGGAGACTAGCGATGAAATGGCATTAAAGCCGATGAATTGCCCACATCATACACAGATTTTTGCCTCGCAACCGCGTAGTTACCGTGATATGCCGGTGCGCTATTTGGAGACGACGACTGATTATCGTGATGAAAAGACAGGTGAGCTTGGTGGGCTTAATCGTGTGCGATCGTTGACTCAGGACGACAGCCATGTCTTTTGTCGTCCAGACCAAATTGAACAAGAGATCAATAATTTGCTAGCCGCCGCACAGGAACTATACGGCACTATTGATATGAAGCTGCGAGTTCGTCTGAGCTATCGTGACGATTCTGACGCATATCTTGGTGATCTGGACCTGTGGACTTCGGCTCAAAGTCAACTAAAGACGGCAGTCGAAAAAGTCGGTTTAGAGTATTTTGAGCAAGCGGGTGAAGCAGCCTTTTATGGGCCAAAAATTGATTTTATGGCAACCGATGCAATTGGTCGCGAGCATCAGGTTGCAACAGTGCAGTTAGACTTCGTGCAGCCGCAGCGGTTTGGTCTGGAGTATGCTGAGAGCGATGGTAGCTTTACAACACCTGTAATGATTCATTGTGCCTTGCTTGGTTCGATTGAGCGTTTTTTGAGTGTATTTATTGAGCATACGGGTGGCTGGTTCCCATTCTGGGCGGCCCCAGAACAGGTGCGCATCTTGACGATAAATAACACAGTCTTTGACTATGTAGATGAAATAACAACTATTTTATCAGAGGTAGTGCTTATGAGTCCGGTAAAATATAACGAAGTAAGATTTACTACAGATTTACGAAATGAGTCTATTGGTAAGAAGATTCGTGAGGCGATTGCTGTAAAAATACCAACACAAATTATTGTTGGACCAAAAGACAAACAGGCGCGTGTTGTCAGTGTCCGTACGCGTGGGGGCGAAGAGCAGATTGCGATTGAAAGACTGGCTGATTATATAAGGGGGATTTAAATTGAGGGACAAGATATACTTCCTTATGGCACAGTTGCCGGATGATAAAGTGACGACTTACGGTGACTTGGCGGCTATGGTTGGATGCCCGCATGCGGCGCGGCGTGTGGGTGATATTGCACACGGCGGACCAGTAGAGTTGCCCTGGCATAGGCTGGTTAATTCAAGAGGCGGGTTGGCGATTGGTTTTCCGGGCGGGCAGGGTGTTCAGAAGCAGCTGCTGGAGCAGGATGGGATTATGTGTGATGAAAAATGGCGAGTATCAGACTTTGAGAGGCGGAGATGGCGACCGAACCTCCTCTTGTCGTAATCGCTGGTCCAACCGCTAGTGGTAAGACTAGCCTCGCGATAAAGTTAGCAAAAAAGTTCGGCGGTGAGATCATTTCCGCAGACTCCAGGGCTATCTTTCGTGGTCTTACTATCGGAACGGCGAAACCTCTAGAGGCGGAGATGGAGGGCGTCGCACATTGGGGTATCGATTTGGTTGATCCTGGCCAAAGGTTTACGGTCGCAGAGTTTCAGGCTTATACCATGAAAAAAATAAGAGAAATTCGATCGCGTAATCATATACCATTTCTCGTGGGTGGGACGGGTTTGTATATTAATTCTGTAGTGTATGAATATCAGTTTCCTCCTGGTGCTAAAAATGATGAGCGTCGTACGAAATTTGAGTCAATGAGCATTGAGGAACTTCATATATATTGTGGTAAAAACAACGTACCATTGCCAGAAAATGATAAGAACAAGCGTTATGTTATTAACGCTATTCTACGGAATGGACACACCGCAAAGAGAAGGGACGGGCCTATAGATAATTGTGTAATTGTAGGAATTACAACGAAAAAAGATATTCTCGCTAAGCGCATACATGAGCGTGCAGAGGTTATATTTGACAGTGGTGTAATTGAAGAGGCCCGTAGGGCGGCACATAAATGGGGCTGGGATAGCGAGGCTATGACCGGTAACATATACCCGGTCATAAGGCGGTTCATAGAGGGGGAGATATCTTTAGATGAGGCGAAGCGAAGATTCGAAGTGCTTGATTGGCGACTGGCTAAGCGTCAGTTGACTTGGTTGAAGCGAGACGAACACATACGGTGGATGACTTTAGACCAGGCGTATACCTATCTTGCGCAACGCTTGGTGGCTGTGAATAAATCGTGATAAAATTGAACAAGAAATGAAAAGGAAAAAAGATGATTGACTCATTGTTTGGTTCAAAAACGCGAGTGAAGTTGCTTCATCTATTCTTAAATAATCCTGGTAAAGCGTTTTATGTGCGTGAAATCACCAGGTTGATTGATGAGCAAATTAATTCTGTGCGTAGAGAGCTTGCAAATATGCTTGAGGTGGGCATAATTACGAGCCAAAATACTGATAACAGGTTGTATTATGAAGTAAACCAGCGTTATGAACACTATCTTCCATTTAGAGCTATGTTTACCGATCAAAAAGTTGAGAAGGCGGCACGCATGGAGGGTGATACGCGTATTGGTCAGTGGCAAAAGATATTGAGCTCTCTTGGCGGCGCAAGATTAGTTGTTGCGGCTGGAGTTTTGGTGAAGGGCTCAGCAAGCAACGTGGATTTGGTCGTTGTAGGAGATGTATCGAAGAAGAAGGTGCTGGATATTGTATCACAGATTGAAGATTATGAGGGGAGGGAATTGAGCTACACAATCTTTCCTTATGAAGAGTTTTACTATCGCTTGAGTGTGCGTGATAAGTTTTTAACATCTGTTTTAGCTAACAAGCACGTCGTTATACTTGATACGGATAATATACTGAAAGAGGCTTAAAAGGAGGTCTGGCATGTTTGATATAGAATATAAAGGTGGCAACGGGATTATCTTGACGAGCAAGGGTGCTTCAATCGTTGTGGATCCGCGACTCTCGCTTATTGGGCTTAAGGACCTCAAAACAAAAGATGCGATTGAGCTTGTGACAGAGGGTAGATTTAGGGTAGATGATTCTGGTGCTCGTATCACTATCGACTCACCAGGGGAATACGAGGTGGGTGATTTTACGATTCGCGGTATTGCGGCTACTCGACATGTTGATACTTCGGATCAGGAGAAGCTTTCCACTATTTATCAGATTGAATGTGGGGATGTTAGGGTAGCGATTATCGGTAATATAGGCCCCAAACTAACTGATGAGCAAATGGAAGGTATAGGTGTTGTTGATGTGCTGCTGCTACCTGTAGGTGGAGGTGGATATACGCTTGATGCAACGAGCGCATCGTCATTAGTCCGAAATATAGAGCCAAAAGTTGTTATACCAGTCCACTATGCTGAGGCGGGAATAAGCTATGAAGTGCCTCAAGATACTCTAGATGTATTTATTAAAGAGTTGGGTGCACCAGTTGAACAGCTCCCTAAGTTAAAGATTAAGTCAGCTTCTTCATTACCGCAGACGTTGACGGTAATGGAGCTGTCGCGGTCGTAGAGTAGACTATAGTGTATTAGGGTATATAATTAAACCCCCTCAATGAGGGGGTTTAATTATATAAGGTTTGACTTACTATTTAGCGGTCGTAAGTATTCCCTTTTTCTTGAGGGTTCGAATTGCCTGCGTAGAAAGGGTCATTGTTATCTTCTGGCCGTTTACAACTAGGGTTTTCCTCTGGAGATTCGGCTTGAACACGCGCTTAGTGCGGTGTAGAGAGAAGCTAACATTGTGGCCAAATTGTTTGCCTTTACCGGTGAGTTCACATCGTGATGCCATTATTGTTTCTTCCACTTACTATTTAACAATCCGTTCTAGTATACTCTTTTGTGACTTTTCCGTCAAGAGGTGGCTCGTGGTACAATTATAGCTATGGGTGTCATTGATATTTTGACTGTTCTCGGAGTAATTCTTGTGTCTATGATGCTGCACGAACTGATGCACGGTTTTGTGGCGCTTAGACTAGGAGATGAAACAGCGCGATTGCTAGGTAGGCTGACATTTAATCCTCTCAAGCACATTGATCCAGTAATGACTGTCATTTTGCCCATAATGATTGTTACAGCAAACGCTTTGACGGGATCGCAAGCCCCAATTTTTGGTGGGGCAAAGCCAGTTCCATTTAATCCGTCAAATGTTCGTCATGGTGAGTGGGGGGTTGCGCTGATTGCACTAGCGGGGCCTTTTGCTAATCTTTTTATAGCATTTATTGCATTTTGCATACTTGGGTTCAGTGGTGCTGCGACTGGGTCGATGTTTAGGCACGTGCTTGAAATCGTCGTCCAGGTTAATCTAGGTTTCTTTGTATTTAATATCTTGCCGATACCCCCGTTAGATGGTTCTAGGGCCGTGTACGCAATTGCACCTGATTTTGTACGTCAGGCTATGGATTTGGTTGAGAGGTATGGAACAGTATTAGTGTTTGCTGTTGTGATTCTGATGAATAGCGTGATACTGCAATTTATGTCTGTATCTATTACGTTTATTATTCAATTATTCTCACGAATTACTGGAATTACGTAATAAAAAATAGTATACTCAAAGTGGTCCTATGGCTTCCTTGGACGTGTATGATTTTCCTAACATCATACATTTGGGATTTCAATATTCTTCGCTCCCGTGGGAGTGGCATGAGAAAACCCACCTTGCATTTATGCGGGGAATATCAAGCGTCATGAAGCCTAGGGCTTTTTAGGTGCCGTAGTCGGTACTTTTTTGTATAATAGGTGAGACAGCCTATTGAGTGATCGCTCGTCTCACTAAGGAGGCTAGAGGAAAGTCCGGGCAGCATAGGACGCGACAGCCGCTAACGGCGGCCGGGGGTAACCCTAGGGAAAGTGCCACAGAAACTAAACCGCCGTCTCAAGCTTATTTGGGCGACTGACGGTAAGGGTGAAATGAGTGAGGTAAGAGCTCACAGCGACGTATGGTAACGTGCGGAGGAGGTAAACCCTGTCGGCTGCAAGGGATCGACGCATGATGGTAGTCCGCTCGTGTCGATCAATATCCGCTTGAGCATAGTGGCAACACTATGCCTAGATAGATGATCACTTTCAACAGAACCCGGCTTATAGATTGGCTGTCAAAAAATACCCGCTTAAAGAGCGGGTATTTTTTGGTGAGACAGGATTGTTTATTTTGTAACGCTTTTAACTATTGCTGTAAATGCCTTTGGGTCATTTACGGCAATGTCGGCGAGTACCTTACGATCTAGCTCCACGCCTGACGCCTTTAGGTTTGCAATAAATTTACCATAGGTCGTACCGTTTTCGCGTGCAGCAGCATTTATGCGGGTGATCCACAGACTGCGCAGATCACGTTTTTTATTGCGACGATCACGGTAGGCATACTGGAGGGCTCGTACAACTGCTTGGCGGGCTAGTCGAAAGCTACGAGTACGGTTGTGTTGCATGCCCTTTGCCGCTTTTAGCACTTTGTTATGTCGGGCGCGTGCAGAGACTCCTCGTTTTACTCGCATAGTTTTATACTCCTAGGGCTCGTTTAACGTTTTTTGCCATACTGCCTTTTATAACTGCAGTGGTGTTGATGTTCCGCTTTCGTGACTTACTCTTCTTTGAAAGCATGTGATTCCCGAACGCACGGCGACGGGTAAGTTTGCCGGTACTGGTTAGCTTAACTCGCTTAGCAGTGCCCTTGTGGGTCTTCATTTTTGGCATTACTTGCTCCTTATTACGATGCTCAGGTTTTTGCCTGCCATCACTGGTTTCTGCTCGAGGATCGCTTCGTCTTCGAGTTGAGACATAACCTTATCGATTAGTCCATACCCGAGCTCACGGTGAGCCATTTCGCGTCCGCGAAAGAAGATCAGAATTTTCACCTTGTTACCTTCTGAGAGAAAGTTGCGGATTTTCCGTAGTTTTATCTCTAAGTCATTGGCGCCAATCTTTAAGCCAAAACGCATCTGCTTGAGCTCCGTAGCCTTGTTGTTGCGACGGTTTTTTTGCTGCTCTTTCATCTTTTGGTACTGGAATTTTCCCCAGTCTACAACCTTGGCTACTGGCGGGTTGGCGTTGGGCGATATTTCTACCAGGTCAACACCAGCCTCTTCGGCTACCCTAAGAGCCTCTTGCCGAGACATGATTCCGAGCTGTTCACCGCTTGTACCGATGACACGAAGTTCGCGTGCGCGAATTGCTTCGTTTATGCGAATTGATGTATTGATGCCACTCTCCTTTACACGAGTTGCTTAAATAAGTTAGCGATAACTCAGGTGATATTCTAACAGATGATGCGTCTGTGATCAAGTATTTTGTCTATACTGCAGGGCTTCAGCAAGGTGGGGGATTTCTACAGTCTGACTATGGTCTAGGTCTGCGATAGTGCGTGCGACTCGAAGTATCTTGAAGTATCCTCGTGTACTCAATTTTAATTTTGTAGCAGCATTATCTAGAAACAGCTTCGATTTACTAGAAAGAGGGATGTGTGAGCGAATTTCAGCACTCGTCAAAGAACTGTTGCGTTTATCACTACGGCCATATCTGTCAGACTGAACTTTTTTTGCGTAAGCAATAGCATTTTTAGCTTTTTCGTGTTGTGATAAAGACATTGATTCTACTGACAATAGCTGATCATTCGGAATACGAGAAACTGGGACTATCATGTCGATTCGGTCGAGTAGCGGGCCGGAAAGACGCTTTTGGTATGCAATAATTTGATTTGTGGAACAAGTACAATCGTGTTCAGGGTCACCGTAATAGCCGCACGGGCATGGATTCATCGTCGCAACAAGCATAAAATCTGCTGGATAAATAGCCTTTCCGTTTGCTCGGGTTACAGCTATTTTACGGTCCTCAAGGGGTTGGCGAAGGGTCTCTATGACGTGACGAGGATACTCTGGGATTTCATCAAGAAAGAGTACACCCAGGTGAGCTAGGCTTATCTCACCGGGCTTTGGTCGAGCTCCACCGCCAACAAGCGCAACCTGGCTGGAGGTGTGATGTGGAGAGCGGAATGGTCTGTCAGATATGGTGTCGTTGATAAGTTCTCCTGCTAGGCTATATAGCTTGGTGACGGCAAGCTGTTCGTTGCTTGATAGGGGAGGAAGTAGAGATGTTAGAGTTTTTGCAAGCATTGTTTTGCCTGCGCCAGGTGTGCCCGTGAGTAGAATATTGTGATGCCCTGCCGCCGCAATGATAAGTGCTCTTTTAGCGGATTCTTGACCATATATATCATCCAGTACTGGTCCTGCTACGCTCCGTGCTGTTTCTGTCGATACGTCTTGGGGTGCGTACGGCAGAAGGGCTTTCTCGTTTTTTAGATGGAGAAATAGCTCTTTTAGAGATGACACGCCTATTATAGAGATGCCGTTGACGAGTGTCGCCTGTTTGAGGTTAGCGGTTGGTAGGTAAACAGTCTTATAGCCATACTGACGAGCAGTCTCGGCAATTGTGATTACTCCGCTAATAGGGCGGACGCTGCCATCAAGGGCCAACTCCCCAGCAAAAACGGCACAATCAAGCTCGTGTTGCTGTATTTGACCGCTTGACGCCAGTATAGCTAGGGCAATAGGCAGGTCGTAGTGGGTACCATCTTTTGGGAGTTCGGCAGGAGCTAAGTTGATTGTGACTCGTTTTGCGGGGTACTCAAGGAGAGAATTTGCTATAGCAGACCTGACACGCTCTTTCGCTTCGTCAATTGCTTTATTACCCAGGCCAACGATCTGTAAGCCTGGTAGTCCTTTTGTAATGTCGCTCTCTACCTCTACTAGGTGGCCATCAAAGCCGATTGGTGCCACTGAAAAGACTTTCCTTACAGTTCCCATGATAACGTTAGTTAATCATACTAGCCTCCGGCTGTAAACTGTGCTACTATACCTCTGTAAATACGAGGGGCTGATATAGCTTTCGACACTAGGACTTTAACAGACCGTACCAGCACACCGACTTCTGACGTAATCAGAATTAATAATTGCAACTCAAAAACTTGCAGCGCAGTTCCGTGATGTCCGCGATATTCTCGCAGGCATGCGTACTGCACCAGTTCTGGCCTAAGTCGCCGAACCGCTTCGGACTAGATTTCTGCTATAGTCACGAGGTGTCATATTTAGCAGGATCGGTTTTTGTCGATGTCGCATCGGCGAACTCTTAAAATTTTGCGACCTAGACGTTCGTATGTTTGTCTTATTTTTAGCGCACGTTTAGCCATTTCTCGAATAAGACTATGTGTGTAGACGGACGGTAGGTTGCCTAGTGGACCCGGGGGCGGTACCCGGCAGCTCCACCAACAAAATAACTCGACTACTTGGTCGAGTTATTTTGTTTGTCTATGAGATAGTAGTGACGGTTTGGAGTAAAAAACAAGCACCTGCGAGTAGTGCTTGTTTTTATTGTGGAGTTTTTCGAATAATGTTTATTTTTGGTTCCTGTATAATTTTTTTACTCAGGAACTACCCCTATAATAAGCTGATGTAACGCTAATGTCAATATGATTATCAATTATTTTTCTAGTAAAAAATACTACAAAATGTGAACAAAAATCAACCTTGTTGGTGCGGTTTGATAGCTAACTTCTACGAATATAGTGCAGGAGCTGTAGGTGCCCAGAGTTATGCGCTAAATAGCTGCCCTCGAGTATGTCAAAGTTAGTTAGTTAGTTAGTTAGTTAGTTAGTTAGTTAGTTAGTTAGTTAGTTAGTTAGTTAGTTAGTTAGTTAGTTAGTTAGTTAGTTAGTTAGTTAGTTAGTTAGTTAGTTAGTTAGTTAGTTAGTTAGTTGGTTGGTTGGTTGGTTGGTTGGTTGGTTGGTTGGTTGGTTGGTTGGTTGGTTGGTGGTTGGTTGGTTGGTTGGTTGGTTGTTGGTTGGTTGGTTGGTTGGTTGGTTGGTTGGTTGGTTGGTTGGTTGGTTGGTTGGTTGGTTGGTTGGTTGGTTGGTTGGTTGGTTGGTTGGTTGGTTGGTTGGTTGGTTGGTTGTTGGTTGGTTGGTTGGTTGGTTGGTTGGTTGGTTGGTTGGTTGGTTGGTTGGTTGGTTGGTTGGTTGGTTGGTTGGTTGGTTGGTTGGTTGGTTGAAATATCAATTAAAAGTATCCACACGTTTACTGATTCATTTTTTTGCCTTGTTGCGTTTGATTGATGCGACTCAGTTTTTACGAGTGTTGGTTCGTGTGCGACGCGGTGTCAGGGTGGTTGGCCACCTGTTTTGGTGTAGTAATTTTTTTGTGGATTGAGAGTTATTTTTAGGTCTATGGTAGTCTCGGGTTTCTGGGTGACTGCGTCGGCCTAGTGTGTTTGTAGCTACTTATGTGGGGCGGATGTTTAATGTTGTAGAAAATATAACTAGTGCTTCATTTGATGTAAATATGTCTATTTTTTGCGTAGGTGAGATAAGCTCTAGGTGAATTGTATATAAACATATTACAAAAAATCAACATTGATAATTTCACAACTTAATAGACATCTACAAGTGTTGTATAGTCAATTATGCAATAATCACAACAATGTTTTCGGTACAATAGTTGACAAATTATTATGCTTGTGCTATTCTGAAAACAAGCTTTTACAGAAACAAACAATAAAAGCCACAGCAAACAAAACAAAAACCTTAACAACTTAAACCAACAGTTCCGCGGCATAGTTGACGGAAAGTAGGCATCGACACAGGTATGACACAATAATTCGTCGAACGAATTACGCACCTCACTTTAAGTACCAATCATGTGTGGCGTTGCCTATGCTCCGCCAATTGAATATTCAAATGTGAATAGTCTTGGCGTTGTAGCGCGCGAAGCAGTAGCTCACGCTTGGTTAAACCTCAGCAGTTATTTTGCTGATGAAGTCTCTACCAAGCGTGGAGTGAAGTATTCGCAGGGACCTATGCTCGCGTTTCGCGAGCGGTCAGTAGCCTATAGCGGCGTAGCGGGCGACCCTAATAGTTGTTTGTACAGGTGTTTCGCTTATTTATTCGCTCGTCGCTATGGCTCCAGAATCTTGTTATAGTGTTATGATAATGACATGCTTGGGAAAGTATTAGCATTATCCACACTTGCAGCGTTTGTTCTGCTTTCAGCACTGATGCATTCTACGTCTCCGTCTACCATTCATCCGATAGGCATTCTTGCGGCATTTATTTTAATTTATATGCTAGCACTTGGTGTGCTGTCTTTTTTTGTCTACAGTGCGGTAAATATTATAGGTAGGTTGTGGCGTCGGCCTATAAAGATATCCTTAAAAAACGCTTATTTTTACGCATCTGTATTGGCCCTGGCGCCAGTTATGTTGATCGGTATGAGGTCGATTGGTCGCGCCAACGTTTATGAGGTTTTTCTCGTGATCATCTTTGAGGTTGTAGCCTGTTTTTATATATCTAGACAGCGTTAAGTATATATTTATTTTGAAACAGTTATGGTATAATTTACAGATATGGAGCCCAGGCAAGAAGGACTAACTAGAGGGGTTGAGCAAGCACCACCGCGACATGTTGAATATAGTGTCGCAAACTCGTTAGAGAGGCCAAAAGATAATCCAGAGGTGGGCGCTCAGGGTAGGCCAGAGGTCGGTGAAGTTCAGGCTGAGGCTGCACAGATTGCTATGCCGGCGCTGCCTACGCCAGTTGTTCCGTCGACCAATACTGCTCAAGGTGTAGCTACTGATGATGTGCCTATAGTGGCGAACGATGATGATTTGATTGAGAAGGAGTGGGTCGATAAAGCAAAGAAAATTATTGCGGAGACGAAAGATGATCCATATCGTCGCGAGAGGGAAGTCAGTAAACTTCAAATTGAGTATATTCGACGTCGGTATGGTCGTGAGATAGGTGACTCTGGAGACTAGTATGGGTGGGGTGAGTGCATTTATTACGTTATTTATCGTAACAGCTCTTATTGTGGGTGGAACGACGGTTATTTTTATTTTTTACCGTAGGACGCTACGTGAGGCGAAGAACTATGAACGCGGACTAAAAATGGTGCCTATCCTAATTCACCTTCCTCCGGCTAGCGAGGATATTGCTGACGAAAATCGTGACAAGCGAGACCTTACTGAGGAGGTATTGTCTCAGGCGCAAGTAATGTACAACATTATTGCAAGCACTGCCACAAAGGGATTTAAGAGTAAGATATATGGACAGAGGCACTTATCGTTTGAGATTGTTGCTCGTGATGGATTGATATATTACTATGCGGTCGTGCCGACAGTTTTAACTGATGTGGTTCGACAAGCTATCGCAGCCGCTTATCCTGCAGCTCGGCTTGAGGAAGTTACTGAGCATACGGTATTTAGTCGTGTTGGTAAGACAAGTGGCACAATAGGTGGTGAATTTACGCTGAAGAAAAGCTTCTCTTATCCAATTGCCACATACCTAGAGTCAAAGCGCGATGCCTCTAGGGCTCTTCTGAATGCTATATCTGCCGCTGGTCGAGAAGATGGTGTGGGTCTGCAGATACTTATACGACCAGCTAGTGAGGGTTGGACTAAGTCTTCGCTTAATCTTGCTGATAAGATTACTAAAGATAAAGGGGTAAAAAAAACAGGGGTGTTCTCTGGCATGGTCTCTCCGAGGGAAATAATGGAGGCACTTTGGAAACCGCCAGAAGAAGACGAGAAAAAGGCCGACGAAAAGCAGTTGAACGCTGTCGAGCAGTCTACTATTGAGGCTATTCAGGAAAAAACTAGATACCCAGGGTACGAGGTGCTCGTACGTGTTGTGGTTTCCTCGAATACTGCTGCTCGCTCTCAGGCTCTTCTAAAAAATATCGTAGCTGCTTTTGCTCTATTTGACTCGCCTACGTACAATGGTTTCAGGTTTAATCTTTCGAAAAATATAGAGGAACTGGCGTCTTCTTATATATTCCGTTTTTTCCCTCAGCAGATTAATCAGAATATCTTAAACAGTGTTGAGCTTGCTACGATATTCCATTTGCCTGATCAGAACAGCATTCCTACGTCCCAGGTTAAGAGGCAGATGAGCAAGCAGGTTGATGGTCCGACGCAGGTTATGGATGAGGGTCTATTGCTCGGCTATAACGAGTTTCGAGGGGTAAAGAAGCCAATTAGACTTGGAATTAAAGATCGACGACGACACGTGCATATTATTGGTCAGACGGGTGTCGGGAAGTCTGTTTTGCAGGAGAATCTCGCTTATCAGGATATGATGGATGGCCGTGGATTTGCTTTTGTCGATCCGCATGGTGACTCTGTAGAGGCGCTGCTCTCCAAGATACCTAAAGAGCGTGTTGAGGATGTGGTGTACTTTAATCCAAGCGATATGAGTAACCCAATTGGGCTCAATATGTTTGAGTTTGATCATCCGGACCAGAAAGACTTTCTTATTCAGGAGGCGATTAGTATGCTTTATGGTCTCTATGATCCGGGCCACACGGGGATAGTTGGCCCGCGTTTGGAGCATATTTTCCGTAACTGTGCACTACTCCTTATGAGTGACCCTAAGGGGGGAACGTTTGTTGACATTCCAAAGTTGCTGGTAGACGAAGAGTTTATGAAAAGCAAACTAAAATATGTGACTGATCGGCAGGTTCTTGATTTTTGGACTAAAGAGTTTCCGGCAAGTCAACGCTCCAGTGAAGCTGGCGAAGTCATTAGCTGGGTTAGTGCTAAGTTTGGTCCGTTCGTCAACAACGATACCATGCGAAATATTATAGGTCAGCAAAAAAGCGGGATTAACCTTGCTGATGTTATGAATAACAACAAGATTTTACTTGTGAATCTTTCAAAAGGTAAGATGGGCGACCTTAACTCTAAGCTGCTTGGTATCATATTTGTGATGAAGTTTCAGGCTGCGGCAATGGCTAGGGCTAATATGCCAGAAGAGGAAAGAAAAGACTTCACACTATATGTTGATGAGTTTCAGAATTTTGCTACTGACAGCTTTGAGACGATCCTGTCGGAGGCTCGTAAATATCGACTGAGTCTTGTCCTCGGAAATCAGTTCATGACTCAGTTAAAGGAAGAGCTGAGGGAGGCTATCATTGGTAACGTAGGTACTACTATTACGGGCCGAATTGGTATCACTGATGCAGAGATTATGGTAAAGCGTTATACTCCAGTTTTTGATGCCGAGGATCTGACTAAACTGCCTAATTATGAGTCGGTTGTGGTTGCGCAGATTGAGGGTGTGCCCTCGGCGCCATTTAGTATGAGTTGGATTCCTCCTATGGGGCAATCTAATCAGCAGCTTAGTGATGCCCTGAAGCGCTTGTCTGCGGCCAAATACGGTCGTCCTCGTAGTCAGGTAGAGCAGGAGATAGCCCAGCGTCTCTCATTAGGGGAAGCCGCATCTGGATCTCGCGCCCCTTGGCGATCTGCGGCTAACTCTTCGGGTTCATCTTTTCTCGATGAATGGTTAGCAAAGCGAAAGCGGATGACAGGTGGGGTCGGTGTGCCGACGACATCTACAGGCCTTCAGCAGGCTGGGTCGGGTGTCGCGAGCGGGCAGCAGCCCGTGGCGCCAGTACAGGCTCAGGCGATGACTCCTGGTCAGAGCGGAGTACCTCGCCAGCATGCAAATGTTTCGGCGCAGGCTTCGCCTGATACCGCCATGCCATCGTCTTCTTCTGTCGGCACAAAGCGCCCAACTATGTATAGCCCACAGCCGTCTCTCCAGGAGGAGATGGAGAAGGAGCTTAGGGAGGACTCTAATAAGCTAACTCTTCGAGGGCAGGGATCTAGTGATGAGGTGTCGATAAAACTGCACTAGATGTGCGGTTTTTGTCTGCTGAAGCAAACGGGATATTACTTGCTCTTTCCGAAAATAAGAGCCCTAAAGTAGTCAAATACTAGGCCCAATATCCATCCAGCGGCAAAAGAAGCGATCGTCTCGCCGCCAGAAAGGGCGTAACCATAGTACCGAGCGATTAGGTAGATGACCAAGGTGAATAGAAAGGCGAATACTGATCCAGAGAGTATGGCGTTTGGACGTGCGACCGTACCTCCAACCACGTCGCTTATTTTTTCTACTGTAGGGTTATGAATAACCTTGCTGAAAGCACGGCTCGGCGCTGACATGTGTGAGCGTACCTCGTCCATAGTTGCGTTGAAACTCGCATTCCGTTCACGCTTTGATACAGGACCTAGTTTTTTCCTAGGAGAGGTTTCTCTCGAATTATCTATTTTATGTGGCTTCTCTTTGCTGGTGGCTTGTTCGAGGGCTTCATTGCGTACGCTGTCGATATTTTCTTTTTTTTCAATAGTTTTCTCTCGCTCGTTTGCGAGCTCCTTGTAGCGCTCATTGGCGATCTCCCTTAGCCTTTCTTGGTCAAAGGATTGTTCGTGATTGCTGAATGCATCTTTCTCTTTACTCATGACCACCCCTTAATATTTATATTGTACCTGCGTTGAAATCGCGACGAATGAGCCGGACTTCTTTTTTCATCTGGCGCGAGCGTGCGTAGAAGTAGGCGACTATTGCTAGTGTTGCGCCTGCAAAAATCATATTCTCGGTTGGTCCAGTATGCGGGAGTTCTGAGACGGTACGTTCAACGAACCGTTTTTGAATAGGGCAACCTACGTTGATTGACACCGTATTACCAAATACATTATCCATGCGACAGTCGTATGATTTACCATCGCTTACGTTGGCGCCCATGGCAGGTATAGGGTTTGCCATTTGTACGGTAAACATACGAGTTTGTGACTTACCTGGCTCTAGCTTGAACGATGGCCATGTTAAAGTTTTTTTATCAGCATTGTAGGTGCCTCCGCCAGTTTCAGTTACGCTTGCGTAGTCTGTGATATCTGAGAGATCTTCGACAATATCTACGTTGGCAGGTGCCTTACCACGGTTTACAACCTCTAGAGTGTACATAATCTTGTCTGAGGCTTTGGCGGTTGTCGTTGAGGCGTTGACGTTACCCTGGGTAATATTTACCGCCGTTTTGGTCTGTACAATACTTGCTGAACATTTTTCATCCTTTATCCATAGGGTCGGATCGCCTGGACAAGGCTGACACTCTGGACTATCTTTTGTGAGCTTTGGATTTTGTGGACACATCTCTGGGGCGGGGACGTTGAATGTTTTTACGCAGTTGCTGTCGGTTTTGTCACCGAGCGATGTTTTCACAGTCAGCTCTACGGTGTAGGACCCCTGTGCCTTGGTAGTGTATGTATATGAGTCAGTAGTTTTGTTTGATTTTATCGTTTCCGTCTTGACTACAACGCCATCTTTCTTGATAGTGTATATATATCCTGTAACTGTCGCGCCATTGGCCACACTACTAGTGGCGGACATTTGATAGTTGTCCAGTAGCTTTGTGATCTTTAGGCTTTCGCACTTTGCGACAGGGTCTGGTTTGCATCTAGGGTCGTCTGCCCTTAAGTGGCCTTTGCCTGGTACGGTACACATCTTTGGAGGTGTTGTGCAGTTCGGGTATGTCCCTATAGTTCCAGGAGGGCACACCTTTGGGGGAGGAAGCCTCTTGAGTAGTAGGTTGCCGCATACGGCCATAATGGCGAACTCACCAGCGCTAGCAGAATAACCCCTTAAGCCCGCATACCAACTATTTCCGCCCCAGGCTGAGAGAGGTCCATGGTAGTATGAAGTACCATTTACTGTAACTGAACCATCGCGCTGCTTGCTTGATTGTCGGCCAAAGCTAATAGGCCAGTCTGAACCTTTGATCTGATAACTGCTGTTGTATCCTCTCCAGGTCCCTGCGGCCAGCTCCGAGCGTGTGATACCAAAGTAGCTCATGAAGCTACGGAAATCTTGGCGATTATTGTCCCACGCGGATAAGATACACTCTTTTGTTGCACAGCCACCATAAAGTATATTGTTGGGGCTTGCGGCGTTTGCCGACTCGGGTGGTGAAAATACGGCAAATGATTGCACTACCAGGGCTAGTGCTGTAAAAATAAGACCGATACGACGAGTTGCCTCTTCTTTTCGGAGGCGTTTCGCGTAGAACCCAAGCTGTCCAACGAGAGCGGGGCTAAACGCGAGGTTTGATACGAGTTTTCTAAACATAGAGCTACTTATTTTTGTTTAATTTTATACCTCTCAGTTGGCATTTTAGCATAAGAATTATGTTCACTGCAACAGGTTGAATGAACAATTTTTTTTATGGTATAATGGCTACATTCTTAATAAAAAGCTGAACTATTTACCGAAATGAGGGGACAATGGCTAAACACAAAGACGACAGCTCTTATGATGGCTCGCAAATCCAGGTCCTAGAGGGGCTTGATCCTGTTCGTAAACGCCCGGGAATGTATATTGGGAGCACTGGATATGAAGGCGTTCATCATCTTATTAAGGAGATTGCCGACAACTCGGTTGACGAGGCAATTGCAGGACATGGCACGCGAGTTGATATTCGTATTCTTGAGGATGGAGGTCTTGAGGTAACTGATGACGGACGGGGTATCCCTGTCGATAAGCATCCAAAAACAGGCTTGAGCACACTAGAGACGGTGCTTACTGTCCTTCATGCCGGCGGTAAGTTTGGTGGAGGGGGATACAAGGTCTCGTCCGGATTGCACGGTGTCGGTTCAAGTGTTGTCAACGCTCTCTCTGCACGTATGATCGCTGAGGTTGTAAAAAATGGTGAACTGTACCGAGTGGAATTTGAGCGAGGGAAGACGTCGGTACCGTTCAAAAAAGTAGGCAAGACAGATCGTAGTCGTGGTACGCGGATTACTTTTTACCCAGATCCGGAAATATTTAAAGAAACTGTCACGTTTGATTATAAATGGGTTGTTAGTTACCTTCGTCATCAGGCATATCTGACTAAGGGGTTGTATGGTACGGTATACGACGAGCGAACAAAAGAGCGCCAGGCCTTTTATTTTGAGGGGGGCATTAAAAGCTATGTAAAAAATCTCAATGTAGGAAAAGAGACTTTAGGTGATGAGGTGTTCTATGTCGAGAAGCGGGTCGATGACTCTATGGTAGAGGTAGCTATCCAATACAACGACTCATACATAGAAACGGTACGACCGTTCGCCAATAACGTGCTGACACCAGATGGGGGGACTCATCTGGTAGGGTTTCGTGCTGCTCTTACCAGAGCTATTAATGATTACGCACGAAAGAATAGTCTCCTAAAGGAGAAAGAAGATAACTTAAGTGGTGATGATATTCGCGAGGGGCTCACTGCCGTAATCCTTGTTAAACTTCCAGATCCACAATTTGAAGGTCAAACCAAGAATAAACTAGGCAATCCTGAGGTGCGTCGATATGTCGAACAGGTAATGAATGAGTATTTTGCGTACTTTCTCGACGAAAATCCTGCTACAGCGAAAAAGATCGTTGGTAAGGCGCTTCTTGCTGCGCGTGCTCGCAAAGCTGCTCGTGCGGCTCGAGATAGTGTTATTCGGAAGGGTGTATTGGACGGGGCAAGCCTTCCGGGTAAGCTAGCTGATTGCTCGAGCAAGAATCCCGCTGAATGTGAGCTATATATCGTGGAGGGTGACTCGGCTGGTGGGTCTGCAAAGAGCGGCCGCGATAGTAAGACTCAAGCAATTCTTCCGTTAAGAGGTAAGGTTCTTAACACGGAGAGGGCACGCCTCGACCGAATGCTGGCTAATAATGAAATCGTTAGCCTAATCAAGGGTATGGGCGTCGGCATTGGGGATCAGTTTGATATCAATGGTCTTCG
Source organism: Candidatus Saccharibacteria bacterium oral taxon 955 (assembly GCA_010202265.1). Classification (NCBI taxonomy): domain Bacteria; phylum Candidatus Saccharimonadota; species Candidatus Saccharibacteria bacterium oral taxon 955. The sequence goes on from CP047918.1 coordinate 131,095, forward strand.
CTATGACAGGATTATTATCATGACTGACGCCGATGTTGATGGAAGCCATATCGCGACACTTTTGATGACATTCTTTTTCCGCTACATGAAAGAGGTTGTCGAGGGGGGTCATATCTACCTTGCAAAACCACCTCTATTTCTCATAAAAATGGGCGGTAATAAGCGTGAGTATGCTTATAACGAAGAGGAACTGGATAATAAGTTGCGAGCAATGATCGAAGAGCGAAAGGCCCGCGGGGCTAGTGTTGACGAGAGCGAATCGCTAGTAAAGCAGGCCGGGCTAAATGAGTCATCTCTACAGCGATACAAGGGTCTTGGTGAGATGGACGCTAGCCAGCTTTGGGACACTACTATGAATCCAGAGAATCGTGTGCTTGTCCAGGTGAAGATTGAAGATGCCGAGCGTGCGGATGCGATATTTACAAAATTAATGGGCGACGAAGTTAGCCTGCGTAAAAGCTTTATTCAAACTCGTGCAAAAGATGTTAGCCTAGAGGAGTTAGATGTCTAATATGGATGACGAAAAAGTAAATACACCCCTAGAGGGCGAAGTAGTTGAGCCGGAGCAAACACACTCAAAAGTTCTTGAGCATCGTACGGTGGAAGATGTTATGGAAGACAGCTTCCTTCGATATTCGATGAGTGTAATCATTGATCGCGCTCTTCCAGATGTTCGCGATGGAATGAAGCCTGTGCACAGACGAATTCTTTATACAATGGGTGAGCAAGGACTAAGGCCGGGCGGAAGGTTTGCAAAGTCGGCTCGTATTGCAGGTGATGTTATGGGTAAGTATCACCCTCACGGTGATTCGAGTATTTATGACTCCATGGTTCGCCTTGCTCAGGACTGGGTGATGAGGTATCCGCTAGTTCAGGGGCAGGGAAACTTCGGATCTATGGATGGCGATCCTGCGGCGGCGAGCCGATACACGGAGGCCCGATTGGGTCGTGCTGGAAATGAGTTATTGACTGATCTCGACAAAGAGACGGTTGATTTTCGTGATAACTACGATGGTTCCGAGCAAGAGCCGGTAGTTCTTCCTGCCAAACTTCCCAATCTGCTCCTCAACGGACAGGTAGGTATTGCGGTTGGTATGGCAACAAGCATACCGACACACAACCTTGGCGAGCTTGTTGATGCAACGGTTGAGCTGATTGATAATCCTGACGCAACCGTTGATGACCTTCTCGGGTATGTTAAAGGCCCAGATTTTCCAACTGGCGCCGTTGTCTACGGCGGTGATCCTATGAGGCAGGCCTATATGACAGGTAGAGGGAGCGTCACAATTCGTGCTGTTGCGACGATTGAAGAGGCTAAAAAAGGCCGTCATCAGATCGTTGTAACTGAGATGCCGTACGCGGTTAATAAAGCTAACCTAATTGAAAAAATCGCCGATCTTGTTAAGGATAAGAAGCTGACAACTATTAGTGACCTGCGTGACGAGAGCGCTCGTGGGAACGTGCGAGTTGTTATTGAACTCAAAAAGGACGCTTATCCAAAGAAGGTGCTTAATCAGCTGTACAAGCTTACGGCCCTTCAGACAACGTTCCACTATAATATGCTTGCGCTGATTGACGGTATTCAGCCTCGAATACTGGGCCTGCATGATATTTTGAGCGAGTTTATTAAGCACCGTCAGCAGGTTGTCCGTCGACGAACAGAGTATGAGTTGCGCAAAGCAAAGGAGCGGGCGCATATTCTCGAGGGATATAAGATCGCACTTGATCACATAGATGAAGTGATTAAGACTATTCGTGCAAGCAAGACCCAAGATGAGGCTGAAGCGGCACTTATAGAGAAGTTTGCCTTGAGTGAGATTCAGGCAAAAGCTATTTTGGCGATGCAACTCCGTCGTTTGACTGGCTTAGAGCGTGAGGCTATAGAAAATGAGCTGAATGAGCTTCGCGCACTCATCAGTAAGCTAGAAGCCATCCTTGCTGATGAAAAAGAGATTTTGGCAATTATCAAAACTGAACTTCTCGAGATGAAAGAGAAATACGGCGATGAGCGTAGGACCAAGATTATTAATCACGAGCTTGGCAAGTTTAGCGATGAAGAGCTTATCCCAGAAGAAGATACCGTTGTTCTTTTAACTACAGAAAACTATATCAAGCGTACACTGCTTACTGACTATCGTCGCCAGAACCGAGGGGGTAAGGGTAAACGAGGGATGACAACCAAGGAGGAGGATGTTATTGATCAAATCGTGCCTGCCAACACACACGACTGGTTGTTATTCTTTACTAATAAGGGACGAGTGTTCAGGCTCAAGGCTTATGAAGTGCCCGCTGCAAGTCTTGCGGCTAAGGGTGTGGCGGCTGTAAATCTGCTCCAGCTGCAGCCCGAGGAGAAGATCACGTCAATCATTGGTCTCGGCAAGGATGCAAAGGATGACGGATATCTATTCATGGCTACTATCAAGGGAACGGTCAAAAAGACGCCTCTAAAAGATTACGCCAATATTCGAACTAACGGGTTAATTACGATTAATCTAGATTCAGGTGATGAGCTACGTTGGATAAAGCAGACAACTGGTGATAATGATGTTATTATATCAACATCTGCTGGACAGGCTGTTAGGTTTAACGAGCAAGAGTGTCGACCGATGGGGCGAGCGGCGCGTGGTGTGCGTGGTGTACGTCTACGTCCAAATGATTCGGTAGTGGGTATGGATGTTGTGAATGATGATGAGCAGACCCTGCTTGTTATCAGTGAGAAGGGTTTTGGCAAAAAGACAAAGGTCGCAAACTTTCCGAGTCATAAGCGTGGAGGCGTGGGTATAAAAGCTGCAGTGGTCACCACAAAAACTGGTCCTATTATCTCAGTCCAGACGATAGATCCGTCTATGGCAGAAGCGATTCTTGTTTCAAAAAATGGACAAACTATTCGACTTGGGCTGGATGACATTAAGCTTTTGGGACGGACGACTCAAGGGGTAACCATAATGAGATTGTCGGATGGAGACGCTGTGTCTTCGATTGGCCTCATGGAGGCGTCAAATAGGAGCGAAGATACGACTTCAGTAGAAGGGAGTAAGTAGAGGTATATGAATTTGTCGCCATATCTTATAACGATTGCGGCAAGCTGGGTGGTTGCACAGGGTGCAAAGTATCTCATCATCGCCATAAAAGATCGTAGCTTTAGCGGATTTCGACACCTATATTTGTCGGGCAATATGCCAAGCGCGCATAGTGCAACGGTTGTGTCTATGGCGACTATAATAGGCCTAACTGAGGGTCTAGACTCAGCGCTCTTCGGGCTTTCTCTGATGATGGCTGGTGTAGTTATGTATGACGCGATCATGGTGCGAAGATCTGTAGGCGAGCAGGGGATTGCGATTCAGGAGTTGATAAAAGCTACGAAAAATAGTGGCAGGGTGGTAATTCCCCGGTCTGCCAAGGGGCACACCCCTCTCGAAGTGTTGGTTGGGGCGGTTATTGGCATTGTCATTGGCTATGTTGTTTTTATCACTACTAAATGTTAAAAAAATAGTGTTGACGATATCTATCATTTCAGATACAATGGTCGATAGTCTGGTTGCGAGATAGGTAGAGAAACAGATTGAGCAGTTAGATTTTTTGTGTAATTTAACAATTTGGTTGTGCAATAATCATCGTCAGTCTTTTTGAGTAGGCGTTCGCTAAAAAGCGAACACTTTATGGTGCTTAATTACTATCATTTTTGATGTAGTTAATGCCATATTTTTATGGAGAGTTTGATCCTGGCTCAGGATGAACGCTGGCGGCGTGCCTAACACATGCAAGTCGAGCGGCAGCGAGGGGTGCTTGCACCCTGTCGGCGAGCGGCGAACGGCTGAGTAACGCGTGGGAACGTGCCCTAAAGTGAGGGATAACGCACCGAAAGGTGTGCTAATACCGCATATGATCTTCGGATTAAAGCTTTATGCGCTTTGGGAGCGGCCCGCGTCGGATTAGGTTGTTGGTAGGGTAATGGCCTACCAAGCCGACGATCCGTAGCTGGTCTGAGAGGATGACCAGCCAGACTGGAACTGAGACACGGTCCAGACTCCTACGGGAGGCAGCAGTGAGGAATCTTCCACAATGGGGGCAACCCTGATGGAGCAACGCCGCGTGCAGGATGAAGGCCTTCGGGTTGTAAACTGCTTTTATAAGTGAGGAATATGACGGTAACTTATGAATAAGGATCGGCTAACTACGTGCCAGCAGCCGCGGTCATACGTAGGATCCGAGCGTTATCCGGAGTGACTGGGCGTAAAGAGTTGCGTAGGTGGTTAGTAAAGCGAATAGTGAAATCTGGCGGCTCAACCGTACAGGCTATTATTCGAACTCACTAACTCGAGAGTGGTAGAGGTTACTGGAATTTCTAGTGTAGGAGTGAAATCCGTAGATATTAGAAGGAACACCAATGGCGTAGGCAGGTAACTGGACCATTTCTGACACTAAGGCACGAAAGCGTGGGGAGCGAACCGGATTAGATACCCGGGTAGTCCACGCCGTAAACGATGGATACTAGCTGTTGGAGGTATCGACCCCTTCAGTAGCGAAGCTAACGCGTTAAGTATCCCGCCTGTGGAGTACGGTCGCAAGACTAAAACATAAAGGAATTGACGGGGACCCGCACAAGCGGTGGATCGTGTTCTTTAATTCGATGCTAAACGAAGAACCTTACCAGGGCTTGACATCCAGGGAATTTTTGGGAAACCAATTAGTGCCTTTTGGAACCCTGTGACAGGTGATGCATGGCCGTCGTCAGCTCGTGTCGTGAGATGTTTGGTTAAGTCCATCAACGAGCGCAACCCTTGTGAATAGTTGGATTTTTCTATTCAGACTGCCCCGGTAACGGGGAGGAAGGAGGGGATGATGTCAGGTCAGTATTTCCCTTACGTCCTGGGCTAGAAACACGATACAATGGCTAGTACAATGCGCAGCGAAGCCGCGAGGTGGAGCAAATCGCATCAAAGCTAGTCCCAGTTCGGATTGGAGGCTGAAACTCGCCTCCATGAAGTCGGAATCGCTAGTAATCGCAAATCAGCAAGTTGCGGTGAATACGTTCCCGGGTCTTGTACACACCGCCCGTCAAACCATGAAAGTGACCAACACCCGAAGTCCGATTCGTCGGCCTAAGGTGGGGGCATGATTGGGGTTAAGTCGTAACAAGGTATCCGTACCGGAAGGTGCGGATGGATTACCTCCTTTCTAGGGAGAGTTATGCCAGCAGATCTATGGAGAAATCCTCTGCTGAAGCTAGGTCGGTCTTTTGGTAAGATGAGCTTACTTACCAAGTATCCCTTCGGGGAAAGACAAAGTTCAAAATACCTCGATAGTCTGATGAGATATTGCACAACCAGATTGTTAAATAAGAAATTAACAGCCTGTTAAGGGCTGTTTTTTCTTGCTTTTATCACAATCTCTTGGAGGGTATCTTTGATCTAACTTGTTAGCTTCGGCCAAAGAACTGGGAGAGAATAAGATGTAGTATGAATGCATGCAGGTTAAGCATAATAAGTATACCTACACTGCAGGCAATCAATCCATATAGGAGATAGCGATTATAGCTTACCACACCACTACCTAGAGCGTCGGCAATTTGTCTATACCATAGAGTAAACGCTCCACCGCCGAGTAGGATAAGAAGGCCGAATATAAAAGCACCCCAGCTAAATGTGTATTCCATATACTTTAGTATACCACTTGTTATTTCTATTCGAGTAGGGTAAAATGGATTAAGTTCACAACATTATTTGTGAATTTTAACAATCTGACACTCCTATGGGGGCATAGCTCAGTTGATTAGAGCACCTGCTTTGCAAGCAGGGGGTCCAGGGTTTGAGTCCCTGTGCCTCCACCAAGACCTGGTCCGCATCTGATAGATGGGAAGTAGATCTTGGTTCTTTATCAGGAGCCTGTACCTTTAGTATGGGGTGATTGAGGTTTCTATCTCTAGTCACTCCACCATGGGCGCTTAGCTCAGTTGGCTAGAGCATCTCGTTTACACCGAGAGGGTCGGGGGTTCGAGCCCCTCAGCGCCCACCATGGATTTATTTCGAAAAACACCGTCTATGGACGGGCGATTAGCTCAGCTGGTTAGAGTGCGTCACTGATAATGACGAGGTCGGAGGTTCAAGTCCCTCATCGCCCACCAATAAACGGTGTTTTATTTTTATAGGCACTTTTGCTAGCATGCTAAGTATTTGGCTGGTATTTATTAAGTAAATGTCATTAAAAATCCTTGTTTTTTTATCGCAACAGTGTATAATGGCATATTAGTGAAGCGAATGTTCCTAGGGAACCTCTGGCGATTTAAGTGATAGGAGACAAATCGTGGAGGTTCGTTTTTTATCGCAAAAATCACAACAAAGTCACTCTAGACAAGGTGTTGTATGAGTGGTACGATGGTGTGAGATAAAGCCACCACGTCTTGAACGCAGACGACATTACATCAGATAATAGGTAAGATGTGATAAAATGTGCGCTCAAGATGGGAGTACAGTTATTTAACAATTTGATTGATGTAAGAAAGAAAAGATTGACGGCGAGTAGTTGGATTTCGGTAATGAATAACAATTACTAGTTAAGTCAATGCATAAAAAGGTACTCAAGGGCACTAAATGGATGCCTAGACGTATATTACCGATGAAGGACGTGGAAGACTGCGATAAGCTTCGGGTAGCTGTCAACAAGCTTTGATCCGGAGATTTCCGAATGGGGGAACCCAGCATGAGTAGTGTCATGTTGTCTACAGCTGAACACATAGGCTGTATGAACGGGAACCAACTGAACTGAAACATCTTAGTAGGTTGAGGAAAAGAAAGTAAATAACGATTGCGAAAGTAGTGGCGAGCGAAATCGCATGAGCCCAAACCTTACAAGTTTTCATCTGTCAGTTTACTGGCAGTTGAATAAGCTGATAGGCGAATACTTATAAGGGGTTGTGATATTACACAAGACCAAGCCAGAGAACTTGAAGTGATTCGAGGAATCTGGTTTGCGACGACAAGCTATCAATTGTCGGTGAGGTAAAAAATCGGCGTGGTTAGCAGAATAGTTTGAATGACTAGCCAAAGAGCGTGAAAGCCGTGTACGCGAAAACGACGCTGACCTTATATGTGTTTTATCGAGTAGGGCGGGGCACGAGAAACCCTGTCTGAATCTGGCTGGACCACCAGCCAAGGCTAAATATAATATACGATCGATAGCGAACTAGTACAGTGATGGAAAGGTGAAAAGAACCCCGGGAGGGGAGTGAAATAGATCCTGAAATTTAGTGCCTACAAGGAGTCGGAGCCGGCTTGTCCGGTGACGGCGTGCTTTTTGTAGAACGATCCAGCGAGTTAATTTTATCAGCAAGGTTAAGTCAATTGATGGAGCCACAGTGAAAGCGAGCCTGAATAGGGCGTTTAGTTGATAGGATTAGACCCGAAACCGGGTGACCTAACCATGAGCAGGCTGAAGCTACTGTAACAGGTAGTGGAGGGCCGAACCAGGGTACGCAGCAAAGTGCTTGGATGACTTGTGGTTAGCGGTGAAATGCCAATCGAACTCGGAGATAGCTGGTTCTCCTCGAAACAGTTTTAGGACTGGCGTCATGTGGTAGCAGTCGGGGGTAGAGCTCTGTAAAGGACTGGGGGGAGCGATCCTACCCACCCTTAACAAACTACGAATACCGACTGTGGAATCATGGCAGTTAGAACGGCGGAGCTAAGTTCGTCGCTCAAAAGGGAAACAGCCCAGACCATCGTCTAAGGTCCCTAAATTTACGTTAAGTGGGAAACAAGGTGAGATTTCTTAAACAGCTAGGATGTTGGCTTAGAAGCAGCCATTCATTTAAAGAGTGCGTAACAGCTCACTAGTCAAGAGATCTTGCGTGGAAAATGTAACGGGGCTAAACGTAATACCGAAGACATGGGTCTATGCATTAGCATGGGCGGTAGAGGAGCGTTCCTATCTGCGGTGAAGCTGGACTGTAAGGTACAGTGGAGCGTTAGGAAGTGAGAATGCTGGAATGAGTAACCATAAGACAGGTGAGAATCCTGTCGGCCGTAAGAGCAAGGTTTCCTGAGCTATGGTAATCATCTCAGGGTTAGTCGGGCCTAAGCCGAGGCGTAGAGCGTAGGCGATGGACATCAGGTTGATATTCCTGAACCGGCGTAATTTGTACACTGTTCACGGAGAGATATTCGAAGCGGATTCATGGTTTATCCGTCCAACCGAGGGGGAACCCAAAGGGAGTGAAAGTTACTTTTCGAAGTGACGATTTTGGAAAAGGCTCTGGCTAGAAAAGCAGGTGTACGCGTGATTATGTCCGCCCGTACCGCAAACCAACACAGGTGCTCGAGTCGAGTAGACTAAGGCTTACGAGAGAACCTTCGCTAAGGAACTCGGCAATACAGCGACCGTAACTTCGGGATAAGGTCTGCCCCCACTTCGGTGGATATAAAGCCGCGTACTCCTCAGCGAGAGTATTGAACGAAACGGTTAAATTTAATGTAAGTGTAATGACTTGCAAGCGAGTACGTTGCATATTCAAATCCGAATATGTAATTGAAAAACCTTTTTATAACCAATATTTTTTACTGAGATAGAGCAAATGATTTTCAATAGAATCGGATGCTTTTTTGTACGCGAGTCCTTCGTATCTAACGATGTGGGGGCCGCAGCAAAAGAGCCCACGGAACTGTTTATCAAAAACACAGGTCTCTGCTAACACGAAAGTGGATGTATAGGGGCTGACTCCTGCCCGGTGCTGGAAGGTTAAGGGGAGTGCTTCACGGTGCGAACTGAAGCCCCAGTGAACGGCGGCGGTAACTATAACCGTCCTAAGGTAGCGAAATTCCTTGTCAGGTAAGTTCTGACCCGCACGAATGGAGTAATCATGTGGGCACTGTCTCAGCGAAGGACTCGGTGAAAGTGCATTGGCGGTAAAGATGCCGTCTGTCCATACCAGGACGAGAAGACCCCATGGAGCTTTACTACAGTTTTACATTGATCCGGGTTGCAACATGTGTAGCATAGTTGGGAGGCTTTGAAGCAGATACGCCAGTATTTGTGGAGCCACAGGTGAAATACCAACCTTGTTGTAGTCTTGATCTCACTTTTGCCGTTATCCGGTAAGAGGACCGTGTATGATGGGTAGTTTAACTGGGGCGGTTGCCTCCTAAAGAGTAGCGGAGGCGTTCAAAGGTTGGCTAACTTCGGATGGAAATCGAAGTGATAGTGTATGCGCATAAGCCAGCTTGACTGTGAGGACTACAATCCAATCAGAGACGAAAGTCGGAGCAAGTGACCCGCTGTATAGAACTTTGTTCAATGAATGTGGGATCGACAGCGCACACGGATAAAAGTTACCCTGGGGATAACAGGCTTATAGCGCCCAATAGTTCACATAGACGGCGCTGTTTGGCACCTCGATGTCGGCTCATCACATCCTGGAGGGGGAGCACCTTCCAAGGGTTCGGCTGTTCGCCGATTAAAGTGGTACGCGAGCTGGGTTCAGAACGTCGTGAGACAGTTCGGTTTATATCCGGTATGGACGTCAGGAAATTTGAGAGGATTTGCCCCTAGTACGAGAGGACCGGGGTGAACGTACCTCTGGTGTACGGATTGTGGCCACCTGCTGCATTGTCCGGTAGCTATGTACGGAATAGATAAGCGCTGAAAGCATATTAAGCGCGAAACTAGCCTCAAGATTAGATTTCCCTATGAGGACACAGAGAGACTATCTGTTTGATAGGTGCAAGGTGGAAGTGCGGTAACGTATGGAGCCGAAGCATACTAATAGTCCCATTGCCTTTTTATGTTCTTATTTTGTGTCAATATCACTATGATAGTAGCGCAAAATAAGGTAGACTTAACTAGTGATTGGTGTTCATTACACCAAGATCGTTGATCTTTTCAAGGACGTGCTGCCATCGACATCGAAGAAAGGGGTTTGGCCCACCGTGGAGATTTATACGGGACCAAGCGCTTTAAACCCCCTCCTTCGGTGCCCATGGCGATGAGGAAATACCTGTTCTCATTCCGAACACAGAAGTCAAGCTCATCAGCGGCGATTATACTGCCACAAGTGGGAAACTAGCACGGTGCCGAATTATATAAAAGCCCTCCGAATAGGAGGGTTTTTATTTTGTCTGAATACGCCTACTTCCTAAATAGCTATATGGTGATTTTTGCAAAGATTTTGTGAATAGGCGCAGCTTGCTGTTTTGAGCTATACAAGTTTAGCTACTGACTCTAAATAAATCTGCCTCTAGTGAGGCAGATTTATGATATATTCTCGGATCTCGCAGAAAACGAGAATTATTTTTGTGGTGAACTCGTAATTTTTTAAAAGAGTTCAAACAGGTGCATATCTATATTATCGCACAGAATGCATAAGTGCAATACTTTTTATACCATAATAATGATGATTGTAACCATTGACATTTTGTTATGTTTGTGCTAATATAAAACCATACACATAGCATATGTGAGGTAACAGAGAGGGTCCCGGTTCACCTACTGTCGGTAGATGAACTGAACCCTTTTTATTAAGCTCTAAAAGAGCAGGGAGAATGCTAGTAATGGCAGGAACAAAAGCGGGCGGCCTTAAGGCTGCACAAAAGAACCTTCAAAAAGACCCAAATTTTTATGCGAAGATCGGCGCAAAAGGTGGCCGTAATGGTCATACTGGCGGTTTCGCTGCCAATCCTGAGCTTGCGCGTATTGCAGGCGCAAAGGGTGGTCGTATCTCACGCCGAACAAAAAAAGCCGACAAATAGGCGATCAACGAGGTATTTTAAAAAACGCTCCCTATAGGGAGCGTTTTTTAGTAGAGTAGCGTCGAAGTGCGCAATTACGGGCTTCGTTAACCCGCCACGATGCATTGCAGGCAACGCATCGATATGCCAGAGCGCCAATTTGGATGCCTGTCGCGCTACACTTTGGGCACAGCGAACGATCATGGAGCCAGTCTCGGTAGGTGTCAAGCGAGTCCTCCACCGTGTCGCTGTCTAGGCTGACTTCGTATTCTTCGGCAATTTTGACAGCCTTGTCCCAGGCGGCTCGCTCTATCTGAAGTAGCTCAATGTCATTGCTGTAGTCAGCGTGGTCGAGCAGGGCATGGCCAAATTCATGTAATAAGTAGGCGTTTGCAAGTGGATCGGAAGGATTGAAGGTTATCGTGTGGGTGGTGTGGTCCCAACTAAAAAACTCTCCTTTTAGGAATACCAGGTCGGTCAAATTAGGGTTGCTGGAGGCGCTACTTTGCAGCTTTTTTACTAGAAAGGTAATCTTTTCCATAGTAGTAACAGCCGTAAACAACTGCTTCTTCTGGGTGACGTGCCTGAATAATTTTTGGCAACTCGATATGTTCTGGGAGGCGTTCACGCAGGGTATCTCGTAAAAAATCGGCGTATCTATCAAAATATGTGCCGACACTGCCGCCAATAATAATCACATCGGGCTGGATCGTCGGGATAATGACCAGGAATCCTCGACTCATACGATCGGCAATCTGTCTCCAGGTGCGAGGACTGGTGATGTCGCGGGCAAATTTTTTGTAAACATCAACTATTGCGCGACCGCTTGCAAATGACTCCCATATGCGGACTTTGCCATCAAACTCAAGAGGTATATGGCCTATTTCACTAAAGCGTAGGCCGCGATCAATTTGCCCATTGACGACTAGTCCACCGCCAATACCCGTGCTGATGGTTACGTAGAGTGATGACACGGGAGTTGTTGGGAGGATTCGCGTCTCGCCGAGAGCCGCAAGCTTGGCGTCGTTTTCTATAAAAATTGGCACGCCTGGGATCATGTCTTTGAGGCGTCTTCCGAAATCAATATTGCGCCACGGTAAGTTGCCACACCACTTGACTACGCCGTGATTGATGACGCCGGGAATGGCGAGAACAATTACATCAACTTCTTTATTCCTAAATTGTGAGCCGACGACCTCTTTCAATTGTTTGACGTACTCATCTGGATCTTTGGGAGTGGGGAACTTAATTGATTCGCCTATTTTGCCATTCACTCCGAATGACGATACAAGCGTTTTTGTACCACCAGTATCAATTGTAACTATCATGCCCCTATGTTATCACATACTGTGAATTGATTTCTGGGGTGAAAAGGGTTATAATATCAAGTAAGTAATTTGAGAGGAAAGTAGAGTTATAATGGCACGTCGAAGTGAACAGGGAAACGTACTTGGATTTGTGCTGGTGGGAGCAGTTTTAGCTACCTTGTTGGTAGGTGGGGTTTGGTTTGCCCGTAACCAACTGACAAATAATAGTAACGGTGATATGGCGTCGAACGCAGAGGCTCCGTCAACGCCCGAGGCGTCGTCGTCGGATAAAAAACAACCAAATCAATCAGAAAAAGCCGGCTCATCAAATGGCGATAAGTTAAAAGATGCACTTTCTACGCAACAGGCAGCCGAGGAAAAGAAGGCTCAGGAGCAGCGTGCCGCCCAAGAGGCATCCTCGGCGACAAAGGCTACTGCGCCAGCATCTACCGGTGAGACACTGCCAGCTAATTCTCCTGCGGTCTCGTCGACGCTTCCTGCGACCGGTCCTGGCGATGTAGTAATACCTATAGTCGGAGCTACCTCTCTGGTCGGTGTTGTTCTGGCCTACAGGCAATCTCGCCGTCTTGTATAGACTAAATACGTCTACTAGTGTACAATAGACGTTAGTCTGGGCTCATTCTATTTGAGTGCGCCAAGAAATATCAAATTTAAGAGAGGAGTTTTGGCGAGTTTAAGTGTTATTACTTGCACTAGCTTGCCGATAAACTTATATGGCAAAAGCCACAATTACAATGGACGAACTGCTCGCTAGTGATAGCGTTAAGCAGATTGTTGCAGGTGAGGTTGTCACCGGTCACGTTTTGAGCGTGAAAAAACACGAAGTATTAATCGACCTAGGAGCACAGGGCGTCGGATATGTTCCGCGTCGTGAGGTCGGCCTTGGCCGTCAGCTGAACGTTGGTGATGAAGTGACGGCAAGCGTTGTTGATACAGAACTTGAGAACGGATACAGTCTTTTGAGCCTTCGCAAAGCTGCAAAAGATCGCGGTTGGGAAGAAGTCCAGGCGAAGATGGATGCTGCTGAGATCATTGAGGTTGCACCTTATGACGCAAATCGCGGCGGTATGCTTGTTGAATACGAAGGTGTACGAGGTTTCTTGCCAGTTTCACAGCTTTCTGCTGAACACTATCCACGTGTCGGCAGTGCTGACAAGGATGAGATTCTTGCTCGACTGAATGCGTTGGTAGGTCAGACGCTCAAGGTCCGTATTCTTGATTGCGATCGCAAGGCTAATAAGTTGATCTTTAGCGAAAAAGAGGCAGTAAAAGACGGTCTAGCAGAGCGATTTGAGCAACTTAAGGTCGGTGATACGGTTAGCGGTATTGTTACGGGAGTGGTCGACTTTGGTGCATTTGTTAATGTCGATGGAATTGAAGGGCTTGTACATATCTCAGAGATTAGTTGGGAGCGTGTTAATAATCCAAGCGATTACGTTAAGGTTGGCCAGACCGTGGAGGCGAAAATCATTAGCATTGATAAGGAACGTCTCAGCCTTAGTATGAAGCAGCTTACTCAAGACCCGTGGCTTGATGAAGTCGAGAAGTTTAAAAAGGGCGAAAAGGTTGAGGGAACCGTAACGCGTATCACGCCGTTTGGTGCATTTGTCCAGATTAGTCCAGCGGTTGAGGCGTTGGTCCATATCTCTGAGCTTGGTAGCGGTAATGACGTTGATCCAGAGAAAGTCTTTACCCTGAACGAACGTAAAGAGTTTGTTGTCCTAGACATCGACAAGGAAAATCGCAAAATCAGCCTCAGTTTAGCTGACAAAAAGAAATAGACACGCGTTAATTCGTGAATAGTTGATCCGGCAAGCTGTCGGGAGAAAGGAGTAATCAGATGAGTCAGGCAGAAAAGAAAGTACTGGTTATCGCAGATTCGATTACTGTCGGTGAGCTCGCTGAGACACTCAACCTTCCAGTGACGCAGCTTGTCGGGGAATTATTCAAGAACGGTATCGTGGCGACGATTAATCAACGAATTGATTTTGAAACGGCAGAGATTATCGTGGAGGAGCTTGGGCTTGACGTAGAGTTGAGGCGTAAGGAAGCGGAAACTGCATCTATACAGAGACTTCACAAGCCTTCGGAGGCTGCATCTGAAAGGCCTCCAATCGTTGCGGTGATGGGTCACGTTGACCATGGTAAGACGACTCTACTTGATACGATTCTTGGTACAAAAACGGTAACCGGTGAGGCTGGGGGGATCACTCAGCATATTAGTGCGTACCAAACTATTCGCAATGGTCGACCGATCACGTTACTGGATACGCCTGGGCATGAAGCGTTCGCGGCTCTTCGCCAGCATGGTGCAGCACTAACAGACGTGGTAATAATTGTCGTGGCAGCTGATGATGGAGTGATGCCACAGACAGTTGAGGCGATTCGTTTTGCCCGCAGTGCAAATGCGCGTATTGTTGTCGCGATCAACAAGATGGATAAAGAGGGAGCTAATCCAGACATGGTCAAGGCTCAGCTTGCTAGTGAGCATCAGCTTAATCCAGAAGAATGGGGTGGTGATACTATTATGGTGCCGATTAGCGCTAAGATGAACGAGGGAATTGATAAGCTGCTTGATATGGTTCTGCTCGTGGCCGATATGGAAGAGCTAAAAGCCGATACTGATGTGCCAGCTGAGGGACTGGTGATTGAAGCGCACATGGAAAAAGGCAAGGGGTCAGTTGTAAATCTCCTTGTTGAGCAGGGCATGCTTAAGCCGGGGCACTTTCTTGTTGCTGGTACGGCATATGGCAAGGTGCGCACGCTAGTTGATTTTGCCGGTAAGACACTAAAGGAGGCGGGGCCGTCGACGCCAGTGACTGTGACGGGATTCAAGGAGTTGCCTCAGTTTGGTGATGTGTTTACTATTGTGAAAAATGAAAAAGAGGCTCGATTGATGGTTGAGCGTACAAAGATAGAGGCAGAGAGAAATGCGGCCAGTACCAATGTCACGGGCGCAGATATCCTTAAGATGATGACGCAAAAACACGATACGCAAGATCTAAATGTCATCGTAAAGGCGGACGTACAAGGCTCTCTTACATCAGTAATGGACAGTCTTCGGTTGGTTGACACCAAGGGCCAGATCACGCTTCGAATTATCGGTAGCGGAGTTGGTAATGTAAATGAAAGCGACGTGCGGCTTGCGGAGAGTTCAGATGCTATCATATATGGATTTAATATCGAACTTCCTCCAGCAGTTAAGCGTCTCGCGATGCGTGACAAGGTTCAGATTAGGCTTTATCGTGTTATCTACGAACTACTTGATGACGCACGCCAGAGTATGGAGCAGATGCTTGCACCAGAGGTTGTAGAAACAGAGGTTGGAAAACTTACGGTAAAAGGCGTTTTCCGCACGATGAAAGAAGAGGTTATATGTGGTGGTGAGGTTACATCTGGAAAGGTGATGCCTAATGTGCTTGCTCGTGTTCTGAGGGGTGGAGAGCAGATTGCCGAGGTGGAAGTGACTAATGTCCAGAGACAGCAGCAAGAGGCAAAAGAGGTATTTGAGGGAGAAATGTGTGGCCTCAGTCTGAAGACTGTCAAGAAGCTTATCGTTGAAGAGGGTGATAAGTTGGAGTTCTTTACCCGCGAGCTTGTTAAGCGTACGCTTAGCTAGTCTTTCTTACTATTTGCAGCGGTATAACGCTTATGGTATGCTTTACTGTAGAATACAGTATGTATGTCATCAAAAAGCAAAAATAAGAGGAAAAGTACCGTGGATGATTCGTTTGACACATTTATCAAAGATATGTTAAACGCAAAGCAGTGGAACACTGCGGTTGATGGTGACGTACGCAGACAGCTGGAAAGTGACCTAAAAAATCGTCTAACTGATCAGGTAAATCGATCGGTTATTGAGGCGATGCCCGAAGATCGTATAGATGGGTTGAATGGGTTGTTAGACCGAGAGGCCCCAGATGAGGAAGTCCAGCGTTATATTGCCGATTGTGGCGTTGATGTACGTCGTATTACGCTGGAGACAATGTTACGGTTTCGCGATCTGTACCTGGGCTCAAAAGGTAGGTAGAGGACGCTATGGTAGATGATGCTAATAGGCAGGATGTTCGTCAGCCCAATGACGGAAAAGAGGCAAATAAAAAGCTGACGGCCGAATCTTTGTCGGACGAGCAGCTAGAGATGATTGCTGGAGCCTGGGATGATCTAAGGAATAGCAATACTCCTATGGCAGATCTCTGTGAGGCTATGTCACAGAGTAAATTGTTTGATTTTACCTCAAAGTATAATACAAATAACCTAGAGCTAAGAGCGATAGCTTCTTCGGCGCGCGAGACGCTAGAGGCACGTCATTTAGCGCAACGTAATGCGCGTAAACAAGAGCTGCAGCATATACTAGATGCCGTAGACAGCAAGTTAACTTATGCTGATAAGCGAACGGCACTTTCTGACCTGCTTGGTTTTAGGACTATATATGATATGAATATCTCTGACATCGATCATTTTCTTGCCGATGCTAGGAAAGAGCTTGAGGAGATCGAGGCAAATGAGAGTCAAGGTAGCCAGTCGGCTGATGATGAACAGACGACGGCGGGGGGCAATACCTCAAGTCAGGTTAATAATCAGAATAGCGGACAGTCAGCTGGCGGCAATATTACACCTAGTGTCTCGGGTCCAGGTAGACGAATAGCTACGCGGGGAGCTCGGCCTCTAGAGCATGACCTGACTTTGACGTTTATAGATCAGACTCATGATGCAATTGCCGCAGCTCGCGATGCCGCTGAGTCTAGAAGACGAGATGAGCTCCAGGAGGGTGGTCGTTTAAAACGATTTCTAAAGAGAATCTGGATGGGTGAAAATGGTGTTTTCGGGGCATACTATTTAGAGAAGTATAAGAAAGAGGCGCTTGAGACGATCTCCCAAGAGAATGATGTATTGGCGCATGTATCAGACGAGGACGGACGTAGACAGGCTCAACTAGCGACAATTTATCGGTTTCAGTCAGAATATGAGGAGTCTATTCATACCGATGCTGGTGAGAGGCGTACTAAGCTTGATGATAGCTCAAAGTTTTCGGGTGGAGTGAAGGATCTTATAAGACGCTACGTAGAGGATGAAATCACAGACCCTGAGGCGCTTGAAGAGGAGAGGGGTCGCTTACTCCAGGAGTTAAGTGACTCTGAGGGTAAGGAAGCTATCGGTGAGGGCAAGGTTCGAATTGATAACTTGCTTGATATTTCTGAGCAGGTAAAGGCCATGGTTGATCATGGCGAGAGTCTTGATCGTGTTCTTGGGGGTATGAATGTGTATGTCGGTGAATCGCGCTCTAATGTCCGCTCTGAGTCGGAGCTAAGTAAGACTGAGCGTGTGATAGAGCGCTTGAAGCGAACTAAAGTCGGTAGCTTAGTGAGTCCAGAGGTAATTGGCTTATCTGCCGCGGTTGCGCTTGGTATGGCGCGAGCCGGACGTGGCACCTTAATGCGCGCTGCAGGTGTGACTCTGGCTCCGGGGGTGCTTGGCGGAATATTTTCAGCTTTTCGTGAACATGCAAGGGTAAAGCAAGAGAGGACTATTCACTCTCGCGAGATGGCGCAGGGCAAGAGATATGAGTTGGGTGTGCGTCGTGAGGAGATGGAGGCGACGCGGTATGAGACGATAGAGGCGAATGCGTTGAGTAGGATGCTGGAGGATCTTCTGGTCGTTAACGAGTCAGATGAAGAGGGGGCAGAAAATGCACAAAATGCGTATGAGACAATTGCATCGGTGGAGGCGCGTATCCAACTTTCAGATAAGAGAAATATTGACCTCATTTCTTATTCATCTGTGACGGAGATTGAGCTAGAGAGGCAGCGGCTTGATGTTGCACGTGCAAGGGCTAAGATCATGTTGGGCTCTCGTATCGATAATCTTTCTAAGGAGTATTGTGATCAGCTGGGTATCACAGAGGAGATGTCGGTTGATGAGGCGCTCGAGCAGTTTACTGGTCCAGTGGTTGAGCTTAACAGTGATATTGACGCAAAAGATAGGGCATTTCGCAGTTTGCGTCGTCGTCGAGTCGCAAAGGCTGCCGCAGTCGGCGCAGCAACAAGCCTTGCTGTCGGGGTTGGTATACAAGAGGCAGCTGCCTTTGCCGATCCGAGCTACGACGGTATCTTAGAGCGTGTTGTGGATCCTGAGACGTCGTCTACGGATGGTCGGCAAACACTTTTGGAAGGGCTGGTAAATGCACAACCTGGCTCTATAGAACGCACAGAACCTTCTGCTGTATATGAAAGTCATATGATTGGTTCATCTGGAGGTCAGATCGAAATTCCTAGGGGATACAGCGTAGCGGAAAATACTGATGGAACAATTAGTATTGAAGCACCCGATGGTAGTCGTCTTGCTGACGGTCTTACGCTTGACGATCGGGGCCATTTGACACCCTCAAGCTTAGAAGCGCTTCGAGAAAAGGGTGTTGTTTCAACTGATCTAGGCCAAGTTATCGAACATGCCTCAACTGTGACAAAAGAGGTGTCTGTTGATGAATATAACCAACAGCATGCAAAGGATCTTACGCATGTTAAGCGTGACTTTTGGTATGATAATAGCACTTCGCCGTATGACAAAAATGAGCTTGGTCTTTGGTGGGGTGGCACAAATGGTAATGGCGTGGGCCCAGAAGGTGGAATTCAGATGAGTGTCAGCTCACTGACCGAAGGCGGATCACGCTATAATGGCCACAATGTTTCTTGGTCTGAGTCTGCGCAGGAGGGCAAGATAAAACTTGCTATTTCCGCCTCTCGCGATACGCAGAGCATGGTGTATATGGTAGATGTTAATCCAGATGGTACAATCGATATTCCTGCTGATAGTCCTGCTGCAAAGTTCTTCTCGGTGGATGCTAGCGGTCAGACCGAGTTTCGTGGTGCGTATGCCGAGTTGGCTGAAGTTCATGAGACCAGAGAAGGTGTAACACACATTAGGCCTCTAGCTACGGAGGTAGGATCTAACTCAATAAAGGCGATTGCGACCGAGACGACAGAGACAACCGTAGAACACGTTCCACGCCTCAAGCTAACGCCACCCGCAGTAGAACATTTGATCTCAGAGAAAGAGGTTGAAGGATTTGGTGCGCCTGGGTTTGTTCCGCGTCGATCGCTGGAGCGTACCCAGAGGACTGCATCGAGACTACCTGATTATGATGACTCCGTCAAAGAAAGGCTCAGAAGGCTTCGGGAATCCATTTTGAGACCTAATAGTACAAATCATGATAGTGACAGTGCGGGTTATGGAAATCTTAACCATAATAATCCTAATAAGCGTGGTCGATGGTATCAAGAGAGGTCTCCTCGTCTACAGCAGGATCCGGATGCAGAACTTGAGACTGGGGAAGAGCTTGATTTTTACTATAATCAACAAATCAATAGTCGCGGCAAAGAGTATATAGCAGAAATTGATGAGCGTATTGATGACAATGAAGTTCTACGAGATATGGATAAAAATACCCGAGCGATAGTCGTAATGCCTGTTCATGCCAGTGAAGAGAGCAATAATATTTATAAAACACTATCTCTCTATTCCCAACAGGATGAAGAGTCGAAATCACAATCAGTTATTCTGATGAATCTGAACTGGATTGATCGTGAGAAAGATAACCCAGAAAAAGCGGCAGGTATACAAAAGACACTTGATGAGATTGAGCGGTTCAAGGACGATCACCCTGAGGTAAAGATCGCACAATTTACTAAGGAGTGGTCTAATGATTGGTACGAAAACGTACGCCATAAAGCAATGTATGGTGAAATTATAAAAACGCTTTATGATACTGCAGCATTTAGTGTCCGTCGTGCTATTAAGGAGGGTCGTATGCCTAAAGACCAAGAGGTTCTGATGATCACCAATGATGCTGACGCCAGGGGGATGAGTAAGAATTACCTAGGACGCTATATTAAGCAGATGGATCGATCTCCGCGCTCAGATGGGTTTATCGGGCGGATTCATTGGGGACTTGAGGCGGCAGAGAAGTATCCTGGGTACTACTACGCACAAAGATATCAGCAACTTGCCAACGAGCTTTCTACTGGGGCACGCGGCTTTAAGACGCCTCCAGCAACGATTGGCCCAAACTCGGCCTTTCGCGTTAAGGCGTATGCGGCTATTGGTGGATGTGAAGACCAAAATGATATGGGAGTTGGCGCTGATTCTGTCCTGGGTTACAGGCTCTGGGCCGCACGAAATGGTGACGAGCAATCGACTTCTAGACATTCAAGGCGAGTTATCTGTCCGGTGGCGGGTGCTGAAATTGATAGTGCGCCAGAGAGGCTGCTTAACCAGGGCTATCGCGAAGGAAAGTTTATGCCAGACGCTTGGAGGAACTTTAATCAGCAGGTGGCTCGTGACGGCGGATCCTCCGACGAGAGTACTATGGTGCCCGATGAGGACATAGGTAGAGACTTTGAGTCAATTCGTGAGCGTATTGAGCAGCAATACACAGAATATATAAATCGTTGGTATGGTGGCGACATGAGCCTCGCGTCACTTACATTGTCGGTGCTTCATCCTAGTGACCGTAGTGTAGAGAAGCCTAAAGAGATGTGGAAGTTGCGTAGAATGTCTGGTGGTAGGGTAGAGTTTCATTTTACTAACGCCGGGATTAGTCAGCTGAAGCGAAGTATGATTAGAGATGATAAGGGGCGTAATCGCTCACTTGGAAAACAGTTAGAAAGGAAGTACTACGGTGGGTGGACTCGTCGATCAAGGCAACAGGCGCCACTTACCCGTCCAAAACAATCTTAGTTAACGTAAATAATTTAAGAGGTAAATACATATGAATAGAGAACATTTAGTAGCGATGAGACAGCAAGTATTAGACTTGCTGCTACCGTTAATTATGAACGGTGAAGGTGAGCCAACTGAGCGATTCTCGTTGATTATTTCAGCAATTCGGGCGGGAGCAGGAACAGATGATCTGTATGATAAAGCTTTTGAAGTAGCGAACTCTATAGAGGATGCTGAGGAAAAGCGTATGGCGCTCTATGATCTTTTGGGTGAGATAGAAGCGGATATTGATCAGTTGGACAACACTTCGATTGAGGTAAACTCCTCTTCTGAGCAGACGAAAAGCTCCTAGGTGATATAATTATCAATAAGGAGTAAATATGTTTCAATTAGATGATAAATTTCTACAAGAGGTGGGGCTTGGTGATTTGCCAGAAGACCAAAAAGCAATGTTTCTCGCTCATTTTCGAGAACAGCTAGAGCTGAGGGTTGGTACGCGTCTTTCGGATGGTCTCAGCGGTGACCAGATTGAGCAATTTGAGGCATTCATTGAACGTAAGGATGACGTAGTGAATGCTTGGCTGGCTGAAAATGCACCTGATTATCAAAATGACAAGATTTATCAGCAGTTAAGATCTGGCGCGCCAGAGAATATTCCTCAAAATGTCATACTTGCTGAGTAT
This sequence comes from Candidatus Saccharibacteria bacterium oral taxon 955, assembly GCA_010202265.1. Classification (NCBI taxonomy): domain Bacteria; phylum Candidatus Saccharimonadota; species Candidatus Saccharibacteria bacterium oral taxon 955. The sequence continues at coordinate 152,542 of CP047918.1, forward strand.
GCGTCTCTCAAGTGGCTAGGGATAAACCGACCAGACTACAAAGATGTAGTTACACAAACCATCGCTGAGCTCAAAGACGAAATTGTCGCGAATCGCGATGCAATTCTGGGTGTCGATTCGGGCCAAGCGTCAGCAGCCGTATAGTGGCTTGTCTCTTTATGAAAAACACGCGTCAGCGCTATACCGTAGGTGTTTTATAGAGGATGGCCCCTCAAGAAGTCATCGCGCGACATAGTTTTTCCGCTAGGAGCAATAACCTCATCGATTGATAGAAAAGCTCCATTGGAGCACTCAATGTCCATAGGTGATTGCTTGGTCATGACGCCGTGTGCTTTCGTGACGATCAAGTCGTATGTACCTATATTAACTCGTGATCGGGGGTAGCCTAGGTGAGCACGTATGCGTGCTTCGGCCTCACCGGGAGTGAGGTGCGAGAGGTCTAGTCGACTCTCTGACTTATCTAATAGTGAACAGTAGGTGGCGAGATCGTCGTCTTGTGGTGTTGGTTGTAGTTCACCGCTTACAATGCGAGGCAAGATTTGGACTAGCAGGTTGGCGCCAAGTGAAAATAAGATGTCGTATAGTTCAGGCTTTGTTTCGGTAAAATCAAGTGCGTAGGGGACTTGTGTGTAGATTGGCCCTGCGTCCATGGCCTGATCGAGTTTTATGATCGTGACACCAGTTTTTCTGTCACGATTTGCAATAGCAGACTCTATCGGAGACGGCCCCCGGTATAGAGGGAGTAGCGAGGGGTGTAGATTAATGATACCGGGTGAAAATAGCTCCAAGACAGATTGAGGAATAATTTTGCCGTAACTGGCCAGTATGCCTACGGGTTCTCCAAGTTGGCGAATATTATCGATGATATCTCTGAGATTTTTTGGCTGCCACACTGGTATCTTGTGTTCCACGGCAAACTGTTTTACGGCTGGCGGCAAGAGCTTTTTATGTCGTCCTTTGATAGAGTCTGGTTTAGTGACGACGGCGGCAATTAAGTAGCCTGACTCTACTAGGGCCTTAAGTACGACAAGGCTATGATGCTCTGTGCCAAAAAATACGATCGGTTTCATTGCTAGCCCCAAAGTTCGTGATTGTCTTTGACGTAGAGATTGTAATCTAGAGGCTCAAGCTCGCCCTGACTGTTTAGGCGATAAAATGTATCTTGTCTGTCGTGTATGCGGTCAACAAAAACAAGGCCATTTGTATGGTCGATCTCGTGCTGAAGGACGCGAGCAAGAAAGCCCTCTGCCTTGATTCGAACCTCGTTACCGTCTATATTCAGTGCCTTGACTCTAACTTTGGAATAACGAGGGACTTTGCCATAGAAGCCGTTTACGCTTAAACATCCTTCGTAATCCGAGATTAGCTCCCCCTCATACTTCACAATCTCTGGATTAATAAGTGGCGTAAACTCACGTATAGATTTGTCATCAAAGTCACTTCTGACAATAACCACTCTCTCGAGCGTATCGACCTGGACTGCTGCAAGTGCGGCACTGATTTCGTGCGGTCGAGAGTCCTCCCAGTCGAGACTAGCGTCAACCATGTCCTTGACTAGCTTACGCGTAGCGTCGGTTATAACATGAACTTTTGCTGACTTTTTGCGCAGGTGGGGGTTTGGCAGGGTTATAATATCTTCTTTTTTCACTTCCAACAGTATATCAGATAGAGGCCAACTATAGTAGGCTCATAGGATCGAGGTCGTATTGCCAGTGAGCTGATGGTAAGTCGTTATCAATGATGTAGCGTAGCTTGTTGCGATCGGTTGACTTAATTATAATTTGCCAGCGATAGGTGCCGTGTTGTCGCTCATAGAAGGACGGGGTCGGCCCAAATATTGTCATATCTGTATATTTTGAGCGAATTACTTTTGCTAGAGAGGTCGCATTACGAATCGATGCAGCCTCTGTTTTGTATACGCAAGTTAATTTAAGCAGGTAAGTAAATGGAGGAAACTTTGCTCGCCGCCTTTCGTTTATGGTGTTTTGGTAGAAGCTGTCAAAATCTTGTCTAATTCCATCGCGTATTGCTGGTGCTTCAGGTTGGTATGATTGGACTATCACTGAAGTGTTGTGGCGAGAGCGACCCACTCGACCGACAACTTGAGCAAGGAGTTGAAAAGTGCGCTCGCTTGAGGTGTAGTCGGGTATAGATAGACCAGCATCTGCCTGAATTACACCAACGGTACGGAGGTGAGGTAGATCAAGCCCTTTTGCAACTACTTGGGTGCCGATAATGATATCAATAGTCCCGTCATACATAGATTGATAGCGATATTCAACGGTCTCGGTACCGTCTGTATCGCCATCGAATCGCGCGATACGTGCGGTCGGAAAGATTTTTTTAAGTTCACTTTCAATGAGTTTTGTACCTATACCTTTGTGGATAATCTCGGTTGACTGGCATATAGGGCATGAGGTCGGCACTCGTTCCCTATGGGCGCAAATGTGACACTGTAGACGATGGAGGTCAGCGTGAAGGGTTAGGGGGACGTAGCAGCGTGGACATACACCCGTCCAGCCACATGTTTCACACAGTGTGGTGCTGGCGCTGCCCCTGCGATTGTGAAAAATGAGAGACTGCTTGCCGGCGTTTAATTGGTCGGTGAGAGACTGAAGCAGCTTGTCTGAGAAGAAACGGTGTTGGATGAAGTTGGTTTTTTTTGTCATGTCAACAACTGCTATATTTGGAGGTGTTGTATCTTGTCGAGCTGGGTGGGGTAGGTGAATAATTGATTTATTCATCTTTAGGGCTAGGTAGTACTCTGATACGAGTGGAGTAGCTGAACCTTGTATGACACGACTCTGATGATGTGACCCGAGAATACTCGCTACCCTCAGGGCAGAGTAACGAGGCGACTGATCTTGCTTGAAGCTTGGCTCGTGGGCTTCGTCAATAATAATTGCCCCAATGGATGAGAGAGGGAGAAATAGGGCTGAGCGCGGTCCTATCGCGACACGAGGAGCGGTGCTGTTTAAGGCGTCTAGCCACGCCAGGTGTCGTTCTGCCTCGGTTTGACGAGAGTGCGTCAAGATGATGTCTTCAAAATGCTGTTGAAACTCGCTAACTAGTTGAGACGTGAGGGCTATCTCTGGAACAAGTACTATAACCGACTGACCGTTTGCGATGATTGATTTTGCGTATTCGATATAAACAGCAGTCTTACCGCTGCCAGTAACGCCATGTAGGACTACCGTCCCTGGGGGCATTTGTTTGAGGTTGTCGACAGCTTCAATTTGATGCTTATTGAGCAAAAAACTTGTTCTATCTCTGGTTGGTAGGGGAAGAGCGTTTTTTTGCTTGCGACGCTTTTTTGCGATTCCTTTTGGCAAAATAGTTTGCAGTACGACCGCTAGGTGGGTTGCGTAGTACTTGCTTATCCATAGAGTTGTTTCTATGAGCGGTATCGGTAGTGGCGAAATGGGGAGTAATTCTATGATGTCTCGAGTGTCGTATGTTGGTTTGGTGACCTTTTTTAGGACTAGTCCAATGTGTGTCTGTTTACCAACAGGTATGATAACAAGTTGGCCAATATTGACTAGCTGATTTGATGCGTAAGTAAAAGCCGCACTTGACGCACGAATTATCCTTGTTGGCGCAACCTCATAGTAATACACGACCTATATTATACCTTGCGATTGGCTGATATGAGCTGATACTATAAACATATGTATTTTGAGGATAGGGCGCAGGCTGGCCAGATTATAGCGGCTCAGATAGGCGAGCAATATCGATACGAGAACTGTGCCGTCGTTGCACTTAGTGTGGGTGGCGTGTTGGTTGGAGAACAGATTGCTGCCCAACTTCATTGTGTTTTAACTATGCTTGTTACTGAAGAGATTGAGGTGCCAGGCGAGAGCGTCAGTATAGGCGCTGTATCTCAGGCGGGTAACTTTACTTACAATAGCGAATTTACTGCAGGAGAAATTAATGAGTATGCTAGTGAGTTTCATGGTTACCTTGATGACCAGAAGAGGCAAGCATTTAGTCGTATAAATCGACTAGTCGGCGATGGTGGCGTTATTAGCAAGGATATGTTGAGGGATCGTATCGTTATACTGGTGTCGGATGGATTTTCTGATGCGGCGATTATCAGCGTGGCGCTTGATTTTCTCAAACCGATTCGGATTCAAAAGCTTGTTATTGTGGCACCCGTCGCAACTGTATCCGTTGTAGACAAGCTACACGTGATAGCGGATGAGCTTCATATCTTAGATGTAAAGGAGAATTTTATGGGAGTTGACCATTATTATACTGATAACACGGTTCCTACGCGCGAGGAGGCGGTAGCAAAAATTAACCAAATCATACTTAATTGGCGTTAAATTGCGCGACAAGAGCCTTGCAAATGACGTCTATTAAATGTAGAATAAAAAGCAACAGTATTATTGGAATGTGAACAGAAAGGGTTCAGCGTGCTAGACGTTTTTATTACATCGCGTGTCCGTAGAAAAATTGTAGTCGTCTACGCAAAGTATCCTGATTTTCATACCCACGTTCGCGGTCTGGCAAAGCTTATCAAAGAAGATCCAGGCAATATCCAGCGTGAGCTAAAACGACTGGAAAAGGTAGGGTTTCTCTCTGCCGAGAAGCAGGGTAACACGAAGATTTACTCGACGAATAAACAATTCCCTATATTTAAAGAGTTGCAGAGTATCGTGATCAAGTCACAGCAACATTCGGGTGCGGGTAGGCCGAAGCGAACAACAACTGACATTCAGTCATAATGCGTCTTTTTGATCAAATAATGCAATCGCGTGGACTGGTCGGCGAGGCACGCGAGTTGTTTTTGAGTCCACAATACGAAGCCGGCCACGATCCGTTTTTGCTTCCCGACATGAAGGCGGCGGTTGATAGGCTGGTGTTGGCGCGCGAGTCTCAGGAGCACGTTACTATCTATGGTGATTATGATATTGATGGGCTGACGGCTACGACTGTACTGGTTGATGCGTTTGCAAGCTTTGGATTTAGGTTTGTGGAGACATTTATACCAAATCGATTTGTTGAAGGTTATGGCATGACGGTAGAAGCGGTAGAGCGTATCGCCAATACGGGTGCGACTCTTATCGTAACGGTGGACTGCGGTAGTCTAAGCGAGGAGCCGATCAAGAGGGCTAATGAGCTGGGGGTGGACGTGATTGTGACTGACCACCATAACGTTGCGCCTGTTCAGCCTCCGGCGATTGCAGTCATCAACCCAAAACGCTTATTGCAGGATCGCCCAAAAGACTACACTGATTTCATTTTGACGAAAAGAAGTAGTGCAGGGAAATATTATCCATTTCTTGATTTGCCAGGTGTGGGTGTAGCTTTTAAGCTAGTGCAGGCGATGCAAACTCGACTTGAGGGGCTTTCCGTTGGTCAAGAGAAGTGGTTATTAGATCTGGTTGCACTTGGTACGGTTTGCGATGTTGTGACGCTAGTTGACGAAAATCGTATGCATGTTTTTTGGGGCCTAAGGGTGCTTTCTAAGACTAGGCGGCCTGGCATAAAGGCCCTGATGGCGGTGGCAGGTATTGATCCCGAGAATATTGACGCACGTGCACTTGGTTTTGCACTCGGACCTCGTATGAATGCGGCCGGTAGATTAGAGACGGCAAAATATGCACAGGATATGTTGCTGACCAGAGACACTACAAGAGCACTTGAGCTTGCACAAAAGCTCGACGAAATGAATCAGGCGCGTCGTATGGCCCAAGATGAGATTTTTAAGGGGGCGATTGTGCAGGCTGAGAGGTATCTGAGAGATCCTGTGCTGGTATTAAGCGACCCTAGCTGGAGCCATGGTATTATCGGGATTGTCGCGGCAAAGATCCTCGAAAAATATAAGAAGCCAACCTATGTTTTGCAGGAGATGGGCGAGGAGAGCAAGGGGTCGGCACGTAGCTATGGAGATTTTAGCGCGGCTGATGCGATTCGGGCAAGTGACGATATCATCACGAAGGGCGGGGGGCATAAGCTTGCGGCTGGAGTAACTCTGCCGACGGAAAATATTGAGGCGTTTCGTAAGAGGGTTAATGATTATTTCTTGTCACTTAATTTACGGCCACAACAGCCTCTCCTTTTACCAAAAGCTGATGTTACGATAGATAGTTTTTTGGAGGTAGACGAGGGGCTAATTGGTGATATAGCCAAGATGGAGCCATTTGGTAACGGTAACCCAGAGCCAATTCTACGAATAAATAAAGTTTTGGTAAGTGGCGTACGTCGAATGGGTGCAGAGGCTCAGCATTTGAAATTATTTGTACAAGATAGGGACGGAAAAGAGCTGGCATTGCTAGCCTTTTCGGCACCAGAAGAATGGTTTGTCGAGCCGGGCGACTATGTGAATATTTGGTTTCAGCCTAATATCAACGAATGGAATGGCCGTCGAAGTGTCGAAGGGCGATTAGTGTATCTAGAAAATGCTTAAGATTGCAAAAAAGTCTATACTTAGTTTATTATCCCTAATATAACAACGGTTGTCTCACGAAAACTTCGTGACCGTAGTTTGAAGGGAGGCCCTCATGAAGGGGTTTGACATTAAGGTTGAGGGTCTGGAAGATATCGTCGACAAGGCGGGCGAGGTGGTCGTGGAGTACCCCACGTTTGAAGAGGTACTGAACGCCCGTAACAGGGGCTTGAGCGTAACAATAAGGTCTCTCTGGCTTCGTATCAATAGAGGGGCTATTTCCAGGCTCGAATGCTATAGTATTAGGCTTCAAGAAATAGCAAATGTAAATTATGACTTGAAGGAGAGAACTTATTCCTTTGAGGGTACATCATTGTTGGTTCGTACTGTTAGAAGATTCCAAGTCGTCGTCTATATAGATAAAGACAGGGCGTATATGTTTTCTAAATAGAGCCTGACCCAGAAGTTGAGCCTGCTCCTTCTGGGTCGGGCTCAATTTCATATGTCGTGATCAGGTTGCTGCTATATGCCCTCCCGAGCTTGTTGGCAAAGCTTTAGGGTGTTTACCTAATTTTTTCATCTGCGGGCCTAGGGCGATCTGCAGTTTAGCCCTATCTCATTTGGAAAATGCTTAAAGTTGCAAAAAGCCTATATATAATTTACTATCACTACCATAACAACGGTTGTCTCACGAAAACTTCGTGACCGTAGTTTGAAGGGAGGCCCTACATGAAGGGGCTTGACATTAAGGTTGAGGGACTTAAATGTCCCGGCATCGTAACAATCGAATCCCTGATAACATACCCCCCTCTCGAGGAGGTAATAAGGGCGTATAAGAAGGGGCTAGGTGTCGAGGTTGGCTATTTATACACCCGTATTAATGAGGGTGCTATAAAAGAAGTTGACTACCACACGCTGACCCTCCATCGAGTGTTGGAGGTTAAGTGTAACACGAAAAGAAACAAGTATTCTTTTCGAGGCTCTCACGAGTTTGTCTCTAGGAGCTCGTCATTCGGGCAATGTATAGCTAGGACTGAATACCTGGGCTATAAAGTGGTTGTTCACAAGGGAGGTGCCTATATGGCCCTCGCTAGCTCCCGTCTCTGATCGAGCCTGAACTAGAAGTTGAGCCTGCTCCTTCTGGGTCGGGCTCAATTTCATAGAGCGTGGTATTTGCAAATCGTCGCTCCATCTGTTACAATAGTGCCGATATGGTACAAGTTACACGAAAAGATGAACGTGAAGCGAACGAGAATATCATTCGTCGCTTCAATCGTAAAGTATTGCAGAGTGGCGTACTTGCAAAAGCGAGGGCTTCGATGCGTTTTTCTAAGCCACTGAGCAAAACTGAGCGTCGTCAAATGGCAATCATCCGCAAGGAACGAAAAGCAGATAAAGTAGCGAAAATGCGCCTCGGAATCCGCTAGTCAATGACGCTTAAAGAACGAATCAACGACGAAATGAAAGCCGCCCTTCTTGGCGGCAATCGTTTTGCGGGAGAGGTTTTGCGTAATCTCAAAGCGGCAATTCTCAATGAAGAGGTGGCTACAGGCAGGCGTGATGAGGGCCTGGACGACTCGGGTGTTGAGAAGGTTGTTGCTCGTGAGGTTAAAAAACGTACAGAAAGCGCCAAGATATATCGCGACAATGGCCGTCCTGAGTTGGCGGAGCCAGAAGAGCGAGAGATCGAGGTGCTAAAGGTATATCTACCAACTCAGCTGACTGAGGATGAGCTGACGACGCTTGTCGAGCAAAAGATCGCTGAGCTTGGTGTCTCTGGCTCGCAGGCTATAGGCCAGGTGATTGGTGCGATAAAAGCAGAGGTTGGTAATAAAGCTGACGGCGCGACACTAGCTAATATTGTAAAAAATACACTATCTAAATAATTTTTGAGAGGAAACTAATATGATTCTTTTGTTTGGTCCAACAGGTGCAGGAAAAAGCATGCAGGGTCAAATGTTGGCCGTCCGACAGGGCTGGAAGTGGCTTTCTACCGGAGAGATGCTTCGACAGAGCACTGACCCGGAGGTGATAGAAACTCTCAAATCGGGCGAGCTCGTTAGCGACGAGCTTACCTATCATGTATTTGAGTCGGCTGTTCAGGATGCGCGTGATAAGAAATACCCAAATATAATTATCGACGGATTTCCTCGCACCAAAGAGCAGGCGGCGTGGCTTGACCAATATATGGAGGAGATGAACGAGAAAATTGACGTCGTTGTCGTACTTGAAGTACCTGAGGCAGAGATTATGGCGCGTCTCGAAAAGCGCCATCGTATGGAGGACACGCCAGAGACAATTGCAAGGCGCATGACTATCTACCGACAAAAAATGTATCCAGTGCTCGGCACTTTTGCTGAAGCAGGTGTAAAGATCGTTCATCTAGATGGTACTGGTACGGCAGGTGAGGTACACGACCGCATCTTTGACGAGGTTACTGCGGCATGTCAGGGCTAATCACTGGGGAGAAGACGCCTGAGCAGATGCAGGCAATGCGCGAGGGGGGCAAGATACTTGCTCAGATATTTGATGACATTAGAGGATATGTTCGATCTGGGCTGACCGAACAGGATATTGATAAATTTGTTGACACAAAGATCAAAGAGTATGGCGCAAGTGCTACATATAAGACTAGTGAAGTGAACTTCCCTGGTGCAATTTGTATCAGTACGAATGATGAGATTGTTCACGGGGTGCCTAGTAGTTACGTACTACGTAAGGGCGATGTAGTTAGTTTTGATCTGGTGATCACATACAAGGACATGAAGACTGATTCAGCATTTACGATGGTTGTCGATGAACAACCAAAGGGTGCAGTGAAGCATCTTCTTTCGGCAACAGAGCGTAGTCTGTACGCTGGGATTGATGCGATTAAAGGGCCGGTTTATACGGGAGATATCGGCGCGGCAATTGAAAGGGTGCTAAAAGACGCGAAACTAGGGATTGTTCGTGAGCTTGTTGGACACGGTGTAGGTCTCAAGATGCATATGCCACCCGATATACCAAACTATGGGCGCAAGGGGACTGGTGTTTTACTCAAGCCAGGTGACACAATTGCTATTGAGCCAATGGCAACTCTCGGTGGTGAGGGTATTATTGAGCTTGACGATGGTTGGACTTATGCTACGCGCGACGACAGTCTGGCGGCACACTTTGAGCACACCGTATTAATCACCGAAAGCGGTGCAGAAATTATCACTAAGGCGTAACTGCAACCACAAGGGTTATGCTATAATAGCCCTATATGCAAGAACAATCTCGATACGCAGTCGGAATTGATGTCGGTACAACGATGATTCGTTGTGTGGTGGGGCATGTCGATCCGGCGACTGGCACCCCAACGATTGTCGGTGTCGGGCAAGCTCCAAATACCGGTATGCGAAAAGGGACAGTGGCTAATCTGAGCGGTCCTGCACATGCTATCGATCAAGCACTTCTCGAAGCGGAGAGGATGAGCGGACATCAGGTAGATGATGCTACGGTTAGTATCAATGGTTCGCACATTACGAGTACAAAAACCGATGGAATGATTGCAGTTGGCATGGCCGATCACGAGATCAACGATGAAGATCTCGGGCGTATTGAAGAAGTGGCGACGACTGGAAAGCTGCCAGCAAATCGCAAGATTCTAGAGGTTGTGCCATTTAGCTACACCCTTGATGGCCAGGGTGGCATTAAAGACCCGATAGGAATGAGCGGAACTCGTCTAGAGATTAGTGCTAACGTTATATCAGCAATGGCGCCATATGTATCTAATCTACAAAAAGCTGCGGAAATGGCGACTGTATCTACCAATGAGATTATCCCATCTGCAACAGCGTCAGCAAAGGCAGTACTGGGTGAGTCGCAGATAGAGAGCGGTGTCGCGGTAATTGATATTGGTGGCTCCACGACGGGCGTAGCCGTGTTCGAGGAGGGCGATCTTCAGTATGTTGGTGTGGTCCCTATGGGGGGCATTAATATTACAAATGACCTTGCAATTGGACTTAAAACTGATCCAGAGGTTGCTGAGAAGGTCAAGCTCAAATATGCTGTAGCGGTCGGACATGCCGATAATGAGAGCGTGAGTATAGAGCAAGATAAAGAGACCTTGTCTTTCATGACGCGTGATATTGACGAGATTGTTGAAGCTCGTCTTGAGGAGATTTTTGAATCTGTTAATCGTGAGCTTAAGAAAGCTGGTCGGGCTGGCAGGCTGCCAAGCGGAGTTGTTCTAGTTGGTGGTACGTCAAACATCAAAGGTATTGCTGAGTTTGCCAAGAAGCAGCTCGGGGTGGCCGCTCGTGTGGGTAAGGCGACTGGTTTTGGTGGTGTTGCCGACGATATAGATAAGCCTCAGTATGCTACTGCTGTGGGTTTAATGCTAATTGATGCTGAGCGTACGGCGGTAAGCAAAAATAAGCAACCCAGCAAAGGGGGCGGTGCGATCAAGGGTGCCGGCGGTATATTTAGTAATTTCTTGAAGCGATTTAAATCCTAATTGTTCTCTCGTGAACAACAATGGTATACTGGGATAAGATAGTTATTCGTCATGAGTAAAGGGGAGTAGAGGAAACGATGCCAGAAGTAAAACCGAGTGAAATTCAGACATTCGCTAGCATCAAGGTTGTTGGTGTCGGCGGTGCGGGTGGCTCTGCTGTTAACCGTATGAAAGACGCTGGTCTTGTCGGCGTTCAGTTTATTGCAATGAATACCGATGCCCAGGCGCTCCACAACTCCAAGGCAGACATCAAAATCCATCTAGGACACAATACAACAAACGGTCTCGGTGCCGGTGCCGACCCTAGTGTTGGCGAGGCTGCTGCGCGTGAATCGATTGATGAGATTCGTGACGCAATTGAAGGTGCTGATATGGTGTTTGTGACGATCGGTGCTGGTGGTGGCACGGGCTCTGGGGCTGGTCACGTAGTTGCTGAAGTAGCTCGCGATCTAGGCATCCTTTGCGTTGGAGTCGCAACCAAGCCATTTAGTTTCGAAGGAGAGAAGCGTCGAACTAATGCTGAGTGGGCGATTGCACAGCTTGGTAAGCAAGTCGATACACTTATCACAATCCCGAATGACCGCCTGCTTCAGACGATCGATCGACGTACGCCCCTTCTAGAGACTTTCAAGATTGCTGATGACGTCCTCCGTCAGGGCGTTCAGGGAATCTCTGAGCTTATTACTGAACATGGCTTGATTAACCTCGACTTTGCGGACGTCAAGGCAATTATGAGCAATGCTGGTAGTGCTCTAATGGGTATTGGGCGAGCTAGCGGAGATGGTCGCGCAGCACAAGCTGCCCAGCAGGCGATTGAGAGTCCGTTGATCGAGGTTTCGATTGATGGAGCAAAGGGTGTCCTTTTCAATGTAACTGGTGGCTACGACATGAGTATGTCTGAGATTCAAGAGGCGGCAGAGATTATCACGAGTGCAGTTTCTCCAGATGCAAACATTATCTTTGGTGCTACGCTCAAGCCTGAACTTGAGGATGAGCTGATTATCACAGTAATTGCTACGGGGTTTGATAGCGCCTACTTCCATCAGCAGGCGGCAGAGTTTGACAAGACGTCTGATGAGGAGAAGCATATAGACACAATCGATAACGCCGTTCAGTCGATTGATATGGATCTTAGTCACACTGAAGCGGCGGAGCATTTTGCTAGCGAGACGACCAATGATATCTGGAATCAGCCTACCGAAGATGAGGATGATGATACGCCAGCATTCCTGCGTCGTCGCAAAAAGCATAATTCAACAGATGAGCTTTAAGATTTAAGGAGAGTTTGTTAATCTAATGGCGCATAACTACAAAATAGGTGATAGTCGCGTCTTGGAGTCTCGTGAGTCGGCCGATGGCATTACGATTCGTCGGCGACGTGAGACGATGGATGGAAAATACCGATTTACTACCTATGAACGTATCGAACACCCTAACCTTGCCGTAATAAAACAAGGTGGATCTAGAGAATTGTTTGACCGAGAGAAGTTGGCTGGTGCAATTCGTCGTTCGGTTGGCAAGTTTTTTAAGTCTGAGATTGAAATCGAAGAGATTATAAATCACGTAGAAGAGCGTTTATACGGCCTAGGTGAAAATGAAATACCATCGGCTCAAATTGGAGAGTTCGTTCTCGATGAGCTCGCGGCGAAGAATGAAGTTGCTTATGTGCGGTTTGCCAGCGTGTTTCATAAGTTCAAAACACTTGACGATTTCGTGAAAATCCTTGAACAGCGCAGGAGGGGGTAGTTTCATATGAGGGTAGTAGTGGTAACCAAGGCTCAGACTGACTACGCACGTACGGTGGAAACTTTTTTAGAGGATTTTTCTCGGCAGACGGGTCGCGTGCTTGAAGTGCTTGACCCAGAAACGCCAGAGGGAGAGTCATTTTGTCGTGCGCATGATATTTTGCAATATCCATCTGTTGTCGCTCTTGGTAATGTCGGCGGCATGGAAGTCGTGCAGCATATATGGTCTGGTGCGCTACTGCCTACGATAAATGAGGTGAATTACTATGCCTCGCAAAACTGAGATTACTGACAAGCAGCGAAGAACTATATATAGTATATTGCTGGCTGGAAGCCTTTTGGGGACACTTGCGTCACTTGTACTGTCGCACGAGGCCATAGTTTTGGCGCGTGAGGCAAACGCTGTACTTAGCTGTGATCTTAATTCGGTAGTAAGTTGTGGCGCGGTAGCGAGGCATGCATCGGCATATATTTTCGGGATTCCAAACAGTTTCATCGGTATGCTAGCTATGCCAGTATTTGTGACGATTGCAGTGGCCGGGATTAGTGGGACTATTTTCCCACGATGGTTCCTGAAGGCGGCGCAACTGGGGGCGATATTTAGTTTGCTGTGTTTGGGCTGGATGTTCTACATGAGTTACGTTGTTATTGGGGCGCTTTGCCCGTGGTGTTTGGTGATGGATGTCGCCTTTTTGCTGATTGTATATGCTTTGATTCGCTATAACGCACTAACCGATAATCTATGCCTTAAGGGTCGTGTTGAGGTGTTTATAAAAAATATAGTTCAGAAAAATTACGATGCGTTTATATTTTTATCAATTGCCGTACTCGCTATATCGGCGATTATCCTGAAATACGGAAGTCAGCTTTTTTAGAGATTTAGTTTTTTCCGGGTATCGTAAGTCGTACATAGACGTATGATATTTTGTTTCCGAAAAAAAGTGGAGTATAATAATTGTCAAGACGTCTGAGTGGCTATCAACCACGAGTCGTGGGAAGAAATCGTATCACGAGACTAGAACCCGCCGTTAGCTTGCGTAAAGAGCGAATTAAGCGCCAAAAAAGTATGATTGCTTCTTTTGGAATCGAGATGGTACCGCCCTTTTTGAGGGTTCTCGATAACAAAAGGAGATTTTTATTAGGAAAAATATGGCGAACGATAGAGATTGTACTGACAGCTTACGATTAGCCGCGCGGGGTGTTGGCGGCAGTCCTGATCTTACTATTGGAGTCCTAGACTCGGGTATTGGTGGGCTGAATGTTCTCAGAGAGCTAGTAAGGATACTACCCAACGAGAGATATGTGTATTATGCTGATGAAAAAAATGCTCCCTATGGTGAAAAACCCGAAGGGATAGTGAAATCACTTGTCGATGATGCAGTTGAATTTATGGTTGATCTTGGGGTGAAGGCCGTTGTGATTGCCTGCAACACAGCGACTAGCGTGGCTATAGACGAACTACGTGCAAAGTATAGCGTACCGATTATAGGTATGGAGCCAGCCATAAAGCCAGCTCTGATGACTGATAAAAGAGTGTTGCTGATGGCCACACCCGTAACCATAAGAAGTGGTAGGCTTAAAAAGCTACTTAATAAGTCGGGTGAAGCGGATAGGGTTGATCTACTAGAAGCACCAAGACTAGTAGAATTTGCAGAAGCTAGCATGTTTGATTCGACTGAAGTTAAGCAGTATATAAGAGAGTTGTTGCAAGGGTATGATCTGAGTGCTTACTCGTCGCTAGTTTTGGGTTGTTCGCACTTTTCGTTTTTTAAATCTGTTTTTCGCAGTATTTTTCCAGAGAATATACAGATTTTTGATGGTAGCTGTGGTACGGCAGATAATCTAAAGGCAGTGTTATTGAGAAATAGTTTATGTGGTAATTCTGGTTTGAGCGTTGAGTACTGTTATTCTGGTGAGATTTTGTGTGATAAAGCTGAAATTAAACGGTTAGATAGGCTCTGTGGAATATCAACAGAGGAGGGTGAATAGAACACTAAAACTGAAGTTAAGAGGGGCGCATCAGAATCTGCACCATCAACCAAATTTTATGAAGTGAAAAAGGAGATGCATCGATGAAATTCCAAGCTAATAGCCGACGACGAGCACTTGAGTATGAAAAGGACTGGGCAAAGAGGTGGTCAAAAGACAAAACTTTTGAAAAGTCCGTGAAACAACGTCCAGCCGACAGGCAATGGGTGTTTTATGATGGGCCACCGTTTTTGACAGGTACGCCGCATCACGGACATCTACTCGTCAGCACGGTAAAAGATGCGATGGGGCGATTCCATACGATGCGCGGTCAGCGTGTCGAGCGTCGCTGGGGTTGGGACTGCCATGGTTTGCCTGCGGAGGTGTTTGTTGAAAAGCAACTAGGAATTGCCAATAAGAAAGAAATTGGCACAAAGATTAGTATAGAAGATTATGTTCGCGAATGTCGCACGGCGATGGTCAAAACTGGCACTGAGTGGGAGGACACGATCGATCGTCTTGGTCGTTGGGTAGAGTTCAAGGGCGCATATAAGACTATGGACAAAGAGTTCATGGAAAGTGTTTGGTGGGCGTTTAAGACGCTTTATGAAAAAGGAAAAATCTACGAAGGGGAGAAGATTCTAGTTTATTGCACAAAAGACGCAACACCGATTAGTAAATCTGAAGTAGCGATGGAGAATAGCTACCAAATGGATACTGATCCGAGTGTTTTTGTCTACTTCAAGCTAGAGGATTGTGATGAGTACATGCTTGCCTGGACAACTACACCATGGACGCTTCCAGCAAACACGTCGGTGGCAATTAATCCTGAGGCAGAGTACTCCCTGATTGAGTATGGCGACAAGAAGTTTTATGTAGCAAGCAAGGCGCTGAGCCGTGTTATGCAGGATGCCAAGCACCAACCGCTTGACTACACGGTGATCAAAAGAATCAAAGGTGGCGAGCTTATTGGCCGGCGTTATGAACCCCTATTCATCAATCGTGGCCCAGAGGCGCACCGTGTGCTAAGAGCTGAGTTTGTCACAACCGATGACGGTACAGGAATCGTTCACCAAGCCCCAGCCTATGGTGAGGATGACTATGAACTATGCAAAGCTAACGGAGTGCCAGTAGAGTCAATCGTTGACGGTAACGGGAATTATACGGAGGGCCCATGGCTAGGGAGAAATATCTGGGAGGTTAATAAGGAAATCGCCAAGTCGCTCGTCGAGGAGGGTCGTGCTCTTAAGATCGAATATATTCGCCACGAGTATCCGCACTGTCATCGTTGTGGTACCAAGCTCATGTATAGGGCACACCCAAGCTGGTTCATGGATATCCAGAGCCAGAAAGACGAGATGCTAAAGGCTAACGAAGAAACGCGCTGGACACCGGATAATTTACGGACTGGACGATTCAAAAATATTATTGAACAGGCACCAGACTGGAATCTGTCCCGCGATCGCTATTGGGCGACACCAATTCCAGTATGGAAGGGCGTGAGAAATGATGGCACCGAATTGGTGAAGGTAATTGGTAGTTATAAAGAGTTTGCGGAGCTAACTGGCAGAGAGCTAGATGACTATCACTTACCAGAGGTGATAAATGTAACATTTGAGCTAGATGGTGTGACAATGCGTCATATTGGTAAGGTGCTTGACTGTTGGTTTGAGAGTGGATCTATGCCGTTTGCGCAGTTCCACTATCCTTTTGAAAATAAGGAGAAATTTGAGAAGAGTTTTCCGGCCGACTTTATTATTGAGGCGATTGATCAAACGCGCGGTTGGTTCTATAGTCTGATGGCGGTAAATGTTGGTTTGTTTGGTAGGGCACCATGGAAGAACCTTATCTGTACAGGTTTCATCAACGCGGCTGATGGCAAAAAAATGAGTAAAAAGCTGAAAAACTACACTGACCCGATGGAGTTGATGGATCAGTATTCGGCAGATAGTTTTCGCATGCTTATGCTGTCTAGCCCGCTGACAAATGGTGAGAATTTTGCGCTTGTTGATAAAGATGTCGGTAATATAGCCCGTAAGCTCAGTATGATTTGGAATATGTATGATTTCTTTACGATGTACGCAGAGGTAGACGGCTGGGAGTTTGACTCAAAACGTCCGTTTACTCTTTACCCAGATGATCTGAGCAACCCACTTGATAAATGGATTGTCAGTCGCGTGCATGAGCTGGCTGGAGAGATCGATCGACACATGGAGGCGTATGACCTGCAGGGAGCGACGCGTCCGATTGTGCCGTTTCTAGATGACGCTTCAAACTGGTATGTTCGTCGTAGTCGTCGTCGATTTTGGAAGTCTGAGGACGACAATGATAAAAGTGACGCCTACCGCACGCTTCACTATGTCTTGCTGAAGCTATCGGTTATATTAGCGCCTTTTGTCCCATTTTTGGCAGAGGAGCTATATCAGAAGTTGGGCGGCGGAGAAGAGTCAGTGCACTTGTTGAGTTGGCCGACTAACTACGCGGTTGACGAGAGTGAAATTGAGCGGATGCGAATTGCTCGTGAGATTATTAACGAAGGCTTGAGCCAGCGTGCTAGTGTTGGTATCAAGGTCCGCCAGCCAATTCCGTCATTGACTTATACATACAAAAAGCTTGATAGCTACTATGAGCAAATTATCGCTGAAGAGGTTAATGTCAAGCAGGTTGCACATAGGTGTTCTGATGATTGCGAGGTCCAGCTAGATGTGACTTTGACTCCAGAGTTAAAGCGAGAAGGTCTAGCTCGTGAGGTGGTTCGTTTTGTCCAAAATGCTCGTAAGTCTGCCGGACTGAATGTTGATGATCGTATTGAACTGTCGCTCACGACTGACGACGATGAGTTGACTCAGGCAATTGATGAGCATGCGGGGGCTATAAGGCAGGAGACGCTCGCAATAATTCTCGATAGCATAAAAGATGGGTATGAGGTGGTCGCTCTAGTGGAGGGTAAGTCGCTTAACATCACCCTAAAAAAAGCATAACTTGCAAAAGTACCTTCCACTGTTTAGCATAAGAGTAGGTTGCAGACTAACTAGGAGGGTATATGAAACGAATATTAGCGCTAATAGCAGTCGTTGGGTTGCTTAGTTTCGGTATACTTGCCTCGACAGCCTCAGCGGCGTCAACTAGTGTGGTCAATCGAGACATTTTCCGTGGTTCGGCGATGGTGGCAAAGGACCAGACGAACGATGGTTCTTACTATGCGTTTGCGCAGACCGTGACAATTGACGGAACCGTCAATGGTGATGTCTACTGTGTGGCTCAAGACGTTTTCATCAACGGAACCGTCAATGGTGATGTTATCTGTGCTGGACAGCGCGTAACGGTTAGCGGTACAGTTAGGGGTGATGTACGTATCGCAGGACAGGATCTTGATATAAATGGCACAGTAGGCGGATCAGTTTCATCGCTCAGCCAGCGAACAGCAGTTGCTAACGAGGCGGTCGTAAAGGGTGGTGTGAATGGTGTGAGCCAGCGTCTTATCGTGCGCGGTACAATCGAAAAAGACGTTACGGTTGGTGCTAGAGATTTAATGATTGCTGGGCAGGTCAAAGGCGATGTACAGGCTAGTGTTGGTAGACTAGAGCTGACCGGTTCTTCCTCGGTGCGTGGTAGTCTTTCGTATAGCAGTGTCTCTGAGCTAGACATAGATAAGAGTCGGGTCGTTGGATCGGTAGCCTATACGGCAGGTGGCAACGCAGACCGTGGTATGTTGTTTGGCTTTATTGCGGTGTCGTTTGTTGGCTTAATACTGTTTGCGAGTGTCGTTTCATCTGTCGTGCTCATAGCGATTGCCCCTCGATACTATGAGCGGTCATTTAGGATAATTAATAAAAAAATTGGCTATGTTGTACTGATTGGCTGTGTATCATTTCTCGGTATCCCGTTTGTGGCATTGACACTTATGCTAACTGGGGTTCTTTTGCCTCTGGGTCTGCTGGTAGTTCTGATGGGCGTAATGCTTCATCTTCTCTCGTTCTCGTTTGTGGCTTACTATGTCGGGCGATGGGTATTTGCCGGTGCTGTAAGGCACAGTATTCTAGTGATGCTTGCTGGTGCAATATTAGTTGCGGTCATGATGGCTATTCCATTTGTCTGTGTGTTAACATTTGTTGCGGTACACGTACTTGGTGTCGGCGGTCTTGCTATTACGGTGGTAAACGGCTATAAAAAGCCAACGTACGTCATAGCTGGCAAGAAATAGGGTAAGCGCTAATTTTTATCCAAGCTACATAGATGTTACAATAAAGGGCTATGAAGAAGTTGTATCGTAGTCGAAAAGATAGAAAAATTGCTGGTGTTTGTGGTGGAATTGGTGAATACCTCGGAATTGATCCGACAATACTGCGTGTTATATTCCTTGTTTGCTGGGCGGCGGTGTTATACTTTCTGCTGTGTCTAGTGATACCAGAAGAGGGTAAATAGAGTTGCAATTTGGTGGGGTATGGCCAAGCTATAGCGTGTCACGTTAAGTGGGTAACACGGACGCGCTGGTTTTTAGGTGCTTGACTTTTTATTCAGGTTGTGCTTAAATATAAGTATAAACCCTATAACATAAATACAAACAAATGCTAAAACTTAATCGTTCACATAATTTCAGTATTTCTTTTCTCGCACATTCAGGTCGTAAGCTTGCATTTAGCCCTGTTCGCTCAGAGCATGACGAGCTAATTCAAGCTATCGAGGCGTCTCGAGGAGAGGCGTGCTGGCAGTTGACCAGTACGCCTGACGTTAGGCAGCTTGATGAGTTCTGGACGGGTGTTACTGAGGACCTAAGAAAAGATCCGAGCTGGTTTTCGTTTGCTGATGATTAGGCACTTGAAAAGACTCACCCTCTCTGTTATAATGGCTCACTGAACTAGTAAATCTATAAGGAAATTCAATGAAAGCAGTCGTGAAAATCGGTGGCAAGCAGTATCTGGTCGCCGAAAAAGAGACCCTCATGGTGGACCTCCTCCCTGAAGGCACAAAAGAGCTCGATCTCGACGCACTACTTGTGATTGATGGTGATAAGACGATAGTCGGTGCGCCACTGGTCAAGGGTGTCAAGGTGAAGGCCAAGGTGGTAGATGAAAAGGTTGCCGGCAAGAAAGTTCGGGTGATCCGCTATAAGTCAAAGAAGCGAGTCAATACACAGACAGGCCACCGCCAGAAATACAGTCGCATCCAGATCGCTTCGATCAAGTAAACCAATAAATCCTCCGCAAGAAGCGGAGGATTTATTATAGCGGTTGTGGTATAGTAGGGTCAGGACAAGAGAGGGAATAAACATAGAAAATGACCCATATCATTGCTGTCACAAACCAAAAAGGTGGCGTTGGTAAGACGACGTCATCTATCAACATAGCTTATTATCTGTCAAAGTTTGGAAATCGCACGCTACTAATCGACTTTGATCCGCAAGGTAATGCTACAAGTGGGCTTGGTATAGATAAGCAGGGCCTTGATTTTACGATGGCGGAAGTTATTTTAGGCAAGAAGAAGTTAGCCGAGGTAATTGTTGATACCGAATTTAAGAACCTACGAATCGCGCCAGCTACACCAACACTGGCCAACACTGAGGTGGAGTTGGCGCAGGCTGAACATCGGTTTAGTCGCCTAAAGTATGCGGTTCAGGCGCTACAAACAGAGTATGACTATATTATTATTGACTGTCCGCCGAGCCTTAGTCTCTTGACGGTTAACGCGCTAATCGTAGCTAGATACGTGCTCCTGCCAGTTCAGGCAGAGTTTTATGCTCTTGAAGGGCTTGGGCAGCTGCTTGAAACGATGAAATTAGTGCGCCAGAAGCTCAATCCAACACTCGATCTCGTCGGCGTGCTTGCAACGATGGTTGATAATCGTACGTCTCTGTCTGGTCAGGTACTGGCTGAGATCCAGAAGCATTTTCCTGGTAAGGTATTTCAAAATACAATCCCTCGTAACGTTAGGTTGGCAGAGGCGCCTAGCCATGGACTGCCGATTGGGGTGTATGATCGGTTTAGTAAGGGGGCGAGAGCCTACAAAGCAGTCGCAAAGGAGGTAACTGAACGTGTCAGCTAAACGGGGTGGCCTGGGCCGCGGACTTGAGTCTTTGATTCCAACAGAGGTGCTTGATGAGTCGTTTGACCCGACCGCCGAGCAAGATGAGCAGATTAGTGACCTCCGGCACATCAAGTTGTCTGAGATTGTTGCTGACCCCAATCAGCCACGAAGGACGTTTGATGAAGCGTCGCTCGAGGAGCTAAGTGCATCTATCAAAGAACATGGTATTTTACAGCCAATTGTTGTGGTTCCTCACGAAGGTAAGTATATGATTGTAGCGGGAGAGAGGCGTTTTCGAGCGGCGATGCGCGCCGGTATGGAAAAGATTCCAGCCTTGGTTCGAACACTATCTAATCAACATCGACTGGAGCTTTCGCTGATCGAGAATCTCCAGCGACGTGATCTAAATCCGCTTGAAACAGCTACAGCTTATCTGAAATTACGCGACCAATTTAATCTCACGCTAGATCAGATTGGGCAGCGAGTTGGCGGAAAGTCTGTTGCGGCGATTAGCAACACGTTACGGCTACTGAGGCTTCCAGCGTCGGTTCGTGCTGCACTAGCTGACGGTCGGTTGCGTGAGGGGCAGGTGCGTCCTTTAATCAACTTGGACTCTGATTTAATTGAAGCGGTGTTGCCTAGGATTATTGCTGAGGAGTGGAGCGCTCGTGCCGTTGAGCAATATGTGTCTAGTGTTAAAAAGATGCAGTCTGCTAAGAAGCTAGGTGAAAAGCCACCGGTGGAGCATCCGTATGCAAATAATATTGCTCGGATTGAAAAGCGATTCTCGGTACCAGTTAGGATTACGACCACAGCAAGAGGTTCTGGCCAGGTTGTCTTGTCGTTCAAAAACGACGATGAGTTTCAGCGCATCGCTAAGCTATTAGAGAAGTAGTGCTAGGTTTTAGAACCAGCGGATTGAGGTGAAAGGATAGATGCGCATCACCACTGGGCCGATGATATCAAACGTCGGTATCATGCCGAGACCCGATCTTGAGTCGAAGGAATGTTGTCCAATGCGGTTGTCGCCACTAACGAACACTGTTTGGTCCGGTACAGTAGTATCGACATCTCCGCTAACTGGAGATTGAGGGCCGACGCCGTCTTTGCGCCATTCTTCGTCAGGTTGGTAGCCATCTGGATGGTCGTTGTTATATACGGTCAACACACCGTCTTTTACTGTAACTCGCTCTCCAGGAAGTGCAATAACGCGCTTAACGATATATTCGTCTGCCATACCAGGTACGTATCGAGGGTTCTTGAAGACGATAATTTCACCACGTTTTGGCATATAGGTTTTGTTGGCAAGTTGGGCTTGGGTGATCGGTATTCGGTTGACAATTAAGCGATCTTTGTCCGCGAGGGTATGGTCCATACTGTGACCAGACACTGCAAAACTACGAAAAATATACGTGTTGATTATGATCGTTCCGATAAAAACTAGAGAGATAAATATCAACAGACTAATTGCGTCTTTGGCGCGTGGGTGGCGAGTTAGAAAGCTTGCTTCCATCTTTTATACTATACACTAATCGTGGTTAAAAAATATTTAAAACATAGGCATTACCCGTTTATTTTTCATCTTAAATCAGCTATAGTGGGTAAATAATGACAAAAAAACATGCGATAGACGGATTTGTTCCGCGTCGTTCGCCTGGGGTGGTTGGCGAGGCGCATAATCGAGGTGAGTTTAAGCTTCCGCACCCAGATACTTCAGTAGGACTTCAGCGACGTATCCCAGTACATCACTCGGCTATGCCGGTACATGTTCCGAGGCCGAGTAGTGAAGGAAATGGCCTGGCTCCAACTAGGTCAGATAAGCATGGTCTAACGCGTGCTGATATTGATGATTCTTTAAAGCAGATAGACAATGACGATCAGCAATCCTCTAAAAAGTCACGTCGCAGTAAGCGAGGCGGAGAGAAGTCGCGTCGTCGACGAATTATCAAGCGTATTGTTTTGTTTTTGATTCTGGTCGTCTTACTTATTGGTGGGTGGATTGGCGTCAAGGCGCTGATGGCCAGCAAGTCGGTATTTAAGGGTGATATTTTTGGGCTAATCCAGCAAAAAGAGTTGAAAAAAGATGCGAACGGACGTAGCAATATCTTAATTTTTGGTACATCGGAAGATGACGAGGGGGGTAACCACCCCGGCGCGGCTCTGACAGACTCTATCATGGTGCTCAGCATTAGTCAGTCGAAGAAGGACGCTTTTATGGTCAGTTTACCGCGTGATTTGTGGGTTTCTTATAAAGAAGGCTGTAGTGCCGGATATCAGTTTAAGCTAAATGAGCTGTTTAACTGTACTTCAGCAGGCGGTAGCAACAAGGATGCTGGAGCTAAGGCCCTGATGGGTAAGGCAAAAGAGGTGACAGGTCTCGATGTCCAGTATCATATTCACGTTAATTACACAGTTGTTCGTCAGACGGTTGATGCAGTGGGGGGTATAACTGTAAAAGTGGAGTCGTCTGACCCGCGCGGTATTCTCGATCGTAACTTTGACTGGAAGTGTAACTATAAGTGTCACTACGTAAAGTATGCAAATGGTGAGGTGGCGCAGATGGATGGTGAGCATGCGCTTGCCTTTATGCGTGCCCGGAATGCTCAGGGTGGTTACGGTCTAGCTGGTGGTAACTTTGATCGAGAGCGCAATCAGCAGAAGGTAATTGTAGCTCTTCGTGAGAAGGCTTTGAGCGCTGGTACATTAAGTAATCCCGCGAAGGTGACGGGTCTTATAGATGCACTTGGCAATAACATGTCTACCGACTTTGATACGAGCGAAATACGAACACTGTTGTCACTTGCGTCTGATATTAAATCAAGTGCGATTACCTCGATAAGCCTTGATAAAGATGGCGAATCAGTAATGACAACTGCTAACCATAATGGCGTTAGTATTGTACGGCCATCCAAGGGTCTATTCGACTATAGCGACGTCACCTCGTATATTAAGCGAGAGATTAATGCGGATGCTGCGACACGCGAAAAAGCCAAGATTGCTGTGCTAAATGGTAGCGGTGTTGCCGGACAGGCTCAGATTGCAGCCGATAAACTCAGCGACATGGGCTTTATTGTTAGTGTTGTTTCTAATGCCCCAGAGGGTAAGTATGGCCGTCGAGAAGTGTATCAGCGCGACGATAAATCTATGTCTGCTACTCGTGCGAAGCTGGCTAGTATGTATGGTAGCGAGCCAAAGACGGGGCTGAGCAAATTTGGTGTTTCTGCAGATATAGATTTTGTCATTGTTATTGGTGAGGCCGATACAAAAGCACAATAATGGTATAATGGTCTCTAGTCTATGGATTTATTAAGGTCACACAAACGACGCTCTCGCCTCAGTGAGGCGGTCTATATTTTGTTAAATATTGGACTTGCGGTGACGTTATTTGCGATTGTACGAGTTGTACAGACACCGTGGTTGGCGCTAGTTTTGGTTTTACTTAGTAAGTGGCGAGCGCTTGCGGTTCGTCCACGATTCTGGTTTGCTAACCTTGTCGCTAATATGGTTGATATTATCGTCGGGGTTAGTGCTGTTATCTTGCTATATGCGGCTGACGGCCAGATTTGGCTGCAGGTAGCGATGACCGTCCTGCACGTGGTCTGGCTTCTCTTCATCAAGCCTCGTTCCAAGAGGGCCTATATGGCAGCGCAAGCGGGTATAGCGGTCTTTCTCGGTGTCACATCGCTTTCGATGGTGTCATATGCGTGGGATGCTACGTTTTTCGTTCTCGGCATGTGGGTTATTGGGTATGTAGCGGCACGGCATGTTTTGGGAAGCTATAGTGAACCGCATACGACACTCTATAGTCTCGTGACTGGTTTTGTATTTGCGGAATTTGGTTGGATCGGCTTTCACTGGCTCATGGCTTATCAGCCGGGGGTTGGGTTTGGGTCGGTAAAGATGTCTCAGTTGGCTGTGTTTGCGACACTGTTTGCGCTGGTTGCTGAACGTGCGTATGCGAGCTACCATCGCTATGGAAAGGTGCGGACTAGTGAGGTGATATTGCCGATTATACTGACAGTGTCAATTATGATTGCTATGTATGTGCTCGCCGTGATTAAGGGAGTAGATGCACTACTGTAGTGTGAGCTAAAAGAATAGGAGGGATAGGGTGAATAAAAATCATCAGTCTGTTGATAATCGTGTTAAGCAGGTCGTATGGATTGTCGTAATTGTTGGTGTGCTTATTTTGGGCGCAACTGTTACGGCTGGAATGTATTTGTACACGCGCGTGAATAACACATCGATATCTGAGAGGAATAGACCAAAACATGATGGCAATCTCGCTAGCACGAGCGACGAAGCGTTAATTTCTAGAGTAGTTGACGCGGCGTCTCCTAGCGTTGTCTCGATTATGACGAATGTATCAACGCGGACTATGTTTGGTGCAGCTCAACAGCAAGCGGCCGGCACAGGAGTGGTCGTCAGCGCAGATGGGTATATCTTGACCAATAAGCATGTTGTATCTGGGGCGACTGCAGTTACGATAGTAATGAGTGATGGTACGATTTATGAAAAAGTTTCGTTGGTGGGTGTTGATCCGCTTAACGATATTGCATATCTAAAGATTGACGGAGCAAAGGGGCTGAAGCCGGCCTCGCTAGGAGACTCATCAACAGTTCGTGTTGGGCAAGGGGTGATTGCGATTGGTAATGCGCTTGGCCAGTATCAAAATACCGTGTCGAGTGGAATTATATCTGGCAAGGGGCGTCCAGTAAGCGCTGGTAGCGAAAATGGCTCAACCAGTGAGTCGCTTAGTGACCTATTGCAGACAGACGCCGCGATCAACCCCGGCAACTCTGGTGGACCATTACTTAATCGTAGTGGACAGGTGATTGGTATTAATACTGCCGTTGCCGCCAATGCGGAAGGGATTGGGTTTGCGATTCCAATTAATGCGGTCAAAGGCACACTGGTGTCGGTGATTTCTGGCAAGGGTGTGCAGAGATCATATATAGGGCTGCGCTACGTACCGGTTACGCCAGCAATTGCCAAGCGCTTCAACCTTCCAGTCAAGCAGGGGGCGTACGTTGTGAGCGATGGCGCTACTAGTGCCGTCGAGACTGGTGGTCCAGCTGATAAGGCGGGAATTTCTGAAAAGGACATAATTACCAAGATTAACGGCGCTAGTGTCGGTGAGGCGGGCGGAGTGTCAACGTTAATTGGGGCTTATGCGCCAGGAGAAACGGTGACGGTAACTTATTTACGAGGTGGCTCAGAGCGCACGACAAAAGTGACGCTGGCGACATATCGAGCTAATTAGTCTGCTTAAAAGCTATAGCATATCCATCAGTTGCTATGTGTGCTAGATGGACCTTCTGACATAGTTGGAGGATGGTGTCGTGCTGGACGGGGTCGGCTTCGAGGATTAATAACCCACCTGGTGTGAGGCGGCCTCTTAGCTGAGTAATTAGCTGGCTGATTAGAGAGAGTCCGTTTTGCTCTGCAAAAAGAGCTATTGCTGGCTCGACATTTGTCTCGGGTGATCTATCCCACGATCGGTCGACGTAGGGGAGATTAGCTATGATGACATCAAATACGCCAGGTATATCTGACAATAGATCGCTACGACACGTGACTACATCGGCACGTAGGGCTGATGCGTTATGTCTGGCGACACTGAGCGCGTGGCGACTGATGTCGGTCAGGGTGACCGATAGGCGAGGAAGCTCGAGCTTTGCAGTGATACCTAGGCATCCGCTCCCAGTGCCAATGTCAACAAGCCGTGTGGCTTTTTGGGGGACGCATTGCTTAAGGAGAGTAATGATAGCCTCTGATTCTGGTCGAGGTATCAGTACACTTGGGGTAACCTTGAACAACCGCGAATAAAATTCCTTGTGACCAATAATATAGGCGATCGGTGTGCGGTCGAGGCGCAGGTCAAGGCGTGCGTTTGCTATCTCTAGATCGCGAATGTTAATTGTTTCGTCGCCGTGGGCATGAAGCCAGGTGCGACTTTTGCGTAGGGTGTGGGCGAGAATTATCTCAGCGTCCAGGAGGGCGCTAGGTATACCGACGCTAGCTAACTGTTCGGCTGCGTCACGTAGCCATATTCGGATAGGATATGTTTTTGACATATTTGTCACTATATTCTGAATTATACTATGGAGTAGTTTACCTGGCTAGCCTGGATAGAGCTCGCTAGTTTTTTTGTGGGCACCCTAGGAGTGTTCAATACCCTGAGCTTTGAGTTCCCGCTCGGTAGCTTGAAGGCGGTCGAGTATGTCGTCGATGTCGCCATTCATGGCGGCGGGGATATTACTGCGACTGTAGCCAATTCTGTGGTCGGTAATTCGATCTTGAGGGAAGTTATAGGTGCGAATTTTTTCACTTCGATCGCCTGAGCCGATTAGGCCACGGCGTTCTGCAGTGAGCTTAGCATTCTCTTCGTCAATCTTTTGTTGAAGTAAGCGAGATCGTAGGACGCTTAGGGCTTTTTCCTTATTTTTGATTTGTGATTTTTCGTCTTGGTTTTGAACAACCAAACCAGTCGGTAGGTGGGTAATTCGCACTGCTGAATCTGTCGTATTGACGCTTTGCCCACCATGGCCACCTGATCGATAAACATCAATACGCAGATCATTTGGGTTGATATCGATATCTGTCTCCTCGGCCTCGGGGAGTACGGCTACCGTAACGGTACTAGTGTGGATGCGACCCTGGGACTCGGTTGCTGGAACGCGCTGGACGCGATGTACGCCACTTTCAAATTTAAGTTTAGAGTACGGCGAATCTCCCTTGATACTGAAAATGACTTCCTTGTATCCGCCAGTATCGTTTGCGCTCTCACTCATTAGCTCGGTGCGCAAGCCATGTGCTTCACAGTAGCGGAGGAACATCCGGTAGAGCTCAGCTGCAAATAGCGAGGCTTCGTCACCACCAGCGCCAGCACGTATCTCCATGATGATATTCTTGTCGTCATTTGGATCTTTTGGGGTCAGCATGATGAACAGGTCATTTTCAATCTGTTTAAGCTTTGCCTCATCTTCGGGGATTTCTAGTTTGGCAAGCTCGGCGAGTTCATCGTTGCCGTTTGCTAGCTCGCGCGCCTCGGCTAGTTGCTTCTCGAGGGTTTCGCGCTCAGAAGCTTTCGCGATGATCGCATCAAGTTCGTTGAAGCGCTTATTATTTTTCATGAAATCAGGACTGTTAAATGCAAGCGGGTCTGCTAAAAACTCGCCGAGTCGCTGTTTTTCGGCGGTTAGGTCATCGATGTTGAGTTCAATCCTTGGCATGCTTATCCCCATTGTACGCTATATTACATAAACAAAGAGGCTGTACTAGACGACAGCCTCTTGGGACTAGTACTATTTGTCCGCTTTTGCGGCTTTTTTGGCGTTTTGCTTCTTTGCTTTTGCAGCAAGTGCGGCGCGACGCTCTTCGGCGACCTTTGCACGAGCCTTGAATCGGTCGACGCGACCTTCGGTGTCGACGATTTTTTCCTCACCAGTAAAGAACGGGTGAGATTTGCTAGAGATGTGAATCTTGACTAGTGGGTATTCGTTGCCGTCTTCCCATTTGATCGTTTCACTCGTTTGCGCTGTTGATTGTGTCAAGAACGCAAAGCCCGCTACTTCGTCGCTAAATACGACTGGGCGGTAGTCTTGTGGGTGAATACTGCTTTTCATAACCTGCCTAGTTTAACAGATGAGGGAGATAATGTCAAAAAGTCTGATTCTATATAGCCTCCAGGATGGGCTGAGATATAATTAAAGTGAAATGAAGCGTATAATTGAACGGTTCGCGCCAGCTATAGTGTACCTTCCTGATCTCCTAGATCACGTTTTCAGGTATAAGCACAAGCCCAGAACGCGGGTATTTATCTTGCGTCAAAATGGGACAGACAGACAGCTTTTACTGGTTCGTAACCTCCTAACGCCACGAGTGTGGTCGTTGCCGGGTGGCGGTATTAAGCGAGGCGAAGACAAGTTTGCCGCAGCTAAGCGAGAACTTGAAGAAGAGCTTAGTGTGCGTAGCTACACGAGTTTTGATTTTTTGTTTGATAGAACGATGTCTAAGCGGGGTGTTGAGTGGTCGTATTATTATTTTCTAGCGACCACAGAGGAGAATATAGGTAAGCTAGGGTTTGATGTATCAGAAGCGCGGTGGGTATCGTTTGACGAAATAGAGTCTCTTGCGCTTGATATCTCACTCAATAGGGAGGATTTATCGGATGTTAGGCATAGAATTGACCATTCTGCTCAGAACAGATGATGCGTTCAGAGATGTTGCCTAGGAGCTTGTTTGACTGCGCTAATTCCTGAAAGTTAACGAGGTCAAGGTACTTTATAGCGTATTTTGCAATTAGCATAGGCAACTCACGTTGCTTGAGTAGTTCTTTTAAATTATTTGCACTGTAGTAGGCGTCGACATCGTTCTGAAATGCCATGAATGGGTCTAGGTTGCTGGTTGAGCTATCGGATAGACTTAGGCCTTGTAGTTTTGACTGTAATAAATTCACTTTCTCAGTGTCTTTGCGCTTGATCCCACTTATGTAGCGCGTATAGTAGAGACCGATATGGGAGTATGGCGAAAGGACGGGCAGAGAAACTGAACCGTCGTTTGCCTCGACCGTCCATGTATCCTCGATCAGTTTTCGGTCAACGTTGTGGCATATGGCACCTGCTCGGAGTGAGAGCGTCTCGTCATTCTCTTCGATAAACTCAGAGGTGAAGCGTACTCGTCGATTTTTTATCTCTTTTGAATTGTAGCCAGAAGCTGATACGGGGGCTGACGTACGGGCCGCTAGTTCTGTTTGAACTGATCGGCACACTTCGGGGCGAGACGTAAAGACTTTGATGTCAATATCCCTAACTGTTCCATTGCTACGAAGTGTTGTGATTGTATCTAGCTCATCACGGTCTACGTTAATTGTTTTAATATCTTCGTGAAATACGCCAGAAGACAGCAACATTAGATCAGTTGCTATGCCGCCCACAAGGGCTAATCGTGTCGATAGGGCATCTGTAGCTGAAATTCTTTCGAGCGAGCACCCAATACTTGACTGTTCCATACTTGTTATATTGCTGTAATACTGTTATAATTTATTATTGTAACAAACTTTAATGAAACAACATTCGCTAAAGGTATCCTTAGATGATGCGAATGTGAAGGGAGAAGGATATCATGGCCGTAGAGGTTGATATCAAGGCTTTGCTCGAAGCTGGTGTCCATTTTGGACACAAAACGAGCCGTTGGCACCCAAAGATGGCGCCATATATTCATAGCAAGCGTCAGGATAGTCATATCATTGACCTGACAAAAACTGTCGAACAGCTAGACAAGGCTTTGCCGTTCTTGACTAAAGTTGCGGCAACTAAGCAGATTCTTTTTGTTGGTACCAAGAAGCAGGCAAAAGACATCGTAAAGAGTGCGGCAGAGCGTGCGGGACAGCCGTATGTCACTGAGCGATGGATTGGCGGTATGTTGACTAACGTAACGACGGTTAATGCCCAGATCAAGAAGCTAAAGGATCTTGAGCGTCGTATGGCTTCGGGCGACCTAGAGAAGCGCTACAACAAGCTTGAGGTGCAACGCTATCAAGAGGAAATCGACAACCTAAATCTAAAGTACGGTGGCATAAAAGAGCTGAATGGTCGACCAGGCGCAATGATCGTCGTTGATACGCTTGTTGACAGCAATGCAATCGCAGAGGCGAAAAATCTCGGGATTCCAGTAATCGGTCTTGTCGATACGAATGCCGACCCAAGTAAGGTCGATTATGTAATTCCTGCAAATGATGATGCGATCAAAGGTATCCAGCTGATGCTTGACTACTTTGTTTCAGCAATCACCGAAGGTAAAAATAAAGCAGAATAATAGGGGGCGTATGGCAGTATCAATTGAAGATATCAAGAAGCTCAAAGAGCTTACCGGTGTTGGTCTAACTGACGCTAAAGCAGCACTTGTTGAGGCTGACGGTGATTTTGACAAAGCCCTTGAGGCGATGCGCAAAAAAGGCCTGACAAAAGCCGAGAAAAAAGGTGACCGCGAAACTCGCGAGGGATTGATCGAAAGCTATGTCCATTCAGGTCGTATCGGTGTTGTTGTGGAGGTAAACTGCGAGACAGATTTTGTTGCGCGTCTTCCAGAGTTTAAGGAGTTTGCGCATCAAATTGCGATGCAGATTGCTGCAATGAATCCTCAGTTTGCGACGATGGATGATATTCCGGCTAACGTTCTAGAAGCTAAGAAACAGGAGCTTCTAGAGAGCGAAAGCCTAAAGAGCAAGCCAGAGAATATGCGTGAGCAGATTGTCGAGGGCCAACTCAAGAAGTACTTTGCAGAGCGAGTGCTTGTAGAGCAGGCATTTGTTCTAGACGACAGCAAGACAGTGGGTGATCGTATCAAGGAGCAGATTGCGCTATCAGGCGAGAACATTCGCGTTAGCCAGTTTAAGCGCATAGAGCTTGGTGTTACCGAGTAGGCCACGTATAAATTTGCTAATTGATCAAAAATCGGGACTTTTAGGTCTCGGTTTTTGATTTTGGCCGTTTTTTGGGTCGGACGGGTAAGTGTCTATCTGATATACTAAGTAGCAGATAATTTTGGAGGATGACATGTTTAACACAGATGAATACGAGCTAAGAATGCAAGGTGTTACTGAGCATTTTCAGGCTGAGCTGGCAAAGGTTAGAACTGGGCGGGCGCACCCTGGGATGCTTGATGGGATCAAGGTCGAGGCGTATGGCGCCGAGATGCCGCTTAATCAGGTGGCCAATGTCACCGCTCCAGAAGCTCAGCTGCTCCAGATTACACCATTTGATCCAAGCAATATTCAACAGATTGCAGCAGCGATCCGCAATGACCAGAGCCTTGGACTTAATCCAAGCGATGATGGCCGAGTCGTCCGCGTGCCAGTTCCTCCGCTAACCGAGGAGCGTCGTCGTCAGCTAGTCAAGCAGGCGGCCGAGAAGCTCGAAGAGGCGCGTATTGCCTTGAGAAACGTTCGTCAGGACGGTCTAAAAGAGGCGAAGCGTAAGAAGGAGGGCAAGGAGTTGTCCGAGGATGATGTAAAGCTCGTTGAAAAAGAAATCGATCGCTTGATATCTGAGTCGCAGGCGAAGCTTGAGGAAATATTTAAGGCAAAAGAAAAGGATATCCTCACGCTCTAATGTCAGAAGATTGTACTGTTCCGATGCATGTCGGATATATTGTTGACGGCAATCGACGCTGGGCGAAGGACCGTGGGTTGTCGGCTAGTCAAGGTCATACCGCAGGGTACGAAAAGATCAAGGAGATTGTGGTTGAAACCTGTAGGCGTGGTGTGCCGTATGTTAGTGCATACGTTTTTAGTACAGAAAACTGGAGACGAAGTAAGGTCGAGGTCGATTGGTTGATGGAGCTGATTGTTCGAATGCTTAAAAAAGATATCCACGTATTTACTGAAAACAATATTCGTTTGAGGATAGTAGGGGTGAGAGATCGTCTGAGTAAGCGAGTTATAAGTGCGATAAATGAGGCGGAGGCGATAACCAAACATCTCACTGGAGGAACGTTTATTGCATGTTTTAATTATGGTGGTCAACAAGAAATTGTCGATGCGGTCAATAAGGTTCGCCAGGAAGTGGATTCAAGCCGAGATTTGACTGTTAACGAGTTTGCACAATTTTTGTATACACCCGACGTACCGCCGTGTGATGTGATAGTCAGAACGAGTGGTGAAAAGAGGTTGTCAAACTTTATGCTGTGGCGTAGCGCATATAGTGAGTTTGTCTTTTTGAAAAAGGCCTGGCCTGAGATGACAAAGAGAGATGTCGTCAGTATACTGAAAAAATATGCGCGTCGATCGCGCAGGTTTGGAGGATAAGGGGATGATAGTCGGGATTATCGTAGGGGTTATTGTGCTAACGCTACTTGTCGTAGCGCACGAACTCGGACATGCGCTAGTCGCAAAAAAACACGGTACTGTTGTTGAAGAATTTGGTGTCGGATTTCCTCCGAAGTTGTGGAGCAAAAAGATCCCAAATAGTATTCTAGGAAAAAATGTTGAATACAGTATTAACTGGTTGCCACTTGGCGGTTTTGTTCGTCTACAAGGGGAACATGACGACGATACAAATAAGGGTGATTATGGTGCGATGACGTTTTGGCAGAAGACTCAGGTCTTGCTGGCTGGTGTTGCGGTTAACTGGTTGTTGGCGGTAGTTCTTTTGACGGTTCTCGCCCTATTCGGTATGCCAAAGATTCTTTCAAACCAGTTTTATGTTGCTTCTGACGCACAATTTATTAGCCAGCCCGTAGAGCTAGTGTCGGTGACATCTGGTTTACCGGCTGATAAAGCGGGACTGAAACCAGGTGATAAAATTCTTCGATTTGATGGTCAGACTCTAGATAGCGCAAAGAGACTGTCGGAATTAGCTACCGCTAACAAAGGCAGGACAGTTAGTGTAATCTATTCACGACATGGTACCGAGCGTGAGGCCAAGGTAACTCTCAGGAAAGACAATTCAGACCAAAAGGGCTTTTTAGGGGCGGGGCCGACTCAACGGGAGCTGATAAGATCAACTTGGTCGGCGCCAATTGTTGGGCTTTGCACGACGGCACAGATGACTTGGGTTACTTTTGAGGGTCTCGGTCAACTGGTAGGAAATGGTGTGTCTGGTTTGCTCATGAAGCTGAGCCCCGATAGGGCGCTTCAAGAGCAGGCTAATAAAAGTTTGTCGGCGGTTGGTGATAGTGTCGCCGGACCATTAGCAATTTTTGGTATTATATTCCCAGCAGCTGAAAAAGCAGGATTCACTTATGTGTTGATGATCGCTGCCGTAATCTCCTTGACGCTAGCAGTAATGAATGTGTTGCCGATCCCGGCGCTTGATGGTGGTCGTTGGTTTGTTACGGCTCTTTATCGTGTCCTCAGAAAGCCGCTTACAAAAGAGGTTGAAGAGCGTATCCATGGGATTGGTTTTATGGTTCTGGTATTTTTAGTAGCCCTCGTTACGATTGCGGATATCGGAAAGCTTCGATAATGCTATGACCGAAAAGGGTAGGCAGACGTCTAATAGAAAAAAGATAGTCTCTATAGTGGGTGTTATTGTCCAGTGGAGCCTTGTTGGTGTAGTTGCGTTCGTTGCCTCGACTTATCTAGCAAGTGCATTGGTGTGGGTTGTGAGGAGTGTTGGTGTTGCCTGGTCTATGGAGACTACGATTGGTGCGACTGTGTATAGGGTGATGACATACATTATCCTCACCGCGATACTTGGCGGAGCGATATATTATCGTAATCGCGATCAATTCGTGTTGACTTCGGGCGTGGTGAAGCTACTAACCTGGAAGGACATAGGGATTTCTCTCGCTGGAACGATTATTTATATGCTCAGCGCGACGATTGCGATTTTTGTTGCATCAAAAATCCCAGGTTTTTCTCTAGAGCAATCGCAGGACATCGGTATTGCACAGGTTTATGGACTGGATCGGCTGGTTGTGTTTGTGGTGTTTGTCGTACTGACTCCGCTGTTTGAGGAGTTGATCTTTCGAGGCTTTCTCTACGGAAAACTTCGAATACGAGCGGTGCCATGGTGGCTGTCGGCGATTGTAGTGAGCGCGCTATTTGGGTTGGCGCACATGCAGTGGAATGTTGCGATTGATGTATTTTGTTTGAGTATGGTGGCGTGTGCTCTACGTGAAGTTACTGGATCGATATGGGCCGGAACGTTGCTTCATATTATCAAAAACATGATTGCGTTTATAATAAAATTTGTGATTATTCAGGGTCTGGTACGATAGATAATTGTCGATTTATATGAGATTATTCTCTAGTGTATAGGCCATAAAGATTGTACAATGGGGTTGATTATGAGATTATCGCAAAATATTACACGTACCCTTCGTGATACGCCTGCCGATGAGGTGTCGCGTAATGCACAATTACTAATCCGAGCAGGATTTGTTTATAAAGTAATGGCAGGTGTGTATGCTTATACGCCACTTGGCCTAAGGGTCTTAGAAAATATCAAGCAGATTGTCCGTGAGGAGATGAATCAGGTCGGCAGTCAAGAGTTGATTATGAGCAGTCTACAGCGCAAGGATACATGGGAAGCGACTGGTCGGTGGAGTGATGAGGTGGTTGATATTTGGTTTAAGTCCGAGCTAAAGGATGGTACTGAGGTGGGATTTGGCTGGAGTCATGAAGAGGCTATCGTCGAGATGGCCAAGCAGTACGTCAAAAGTTACAAGGATCTACCTGTAAGCGTCTATCAGTTCCAGACAAAGTTACGCAACGAAATGCGCGCCAAAAGTGGCATCATGCGTGGTCGTGAATTTGTGATGAAAGACATGTATAGCATGCATGCTACAGCAGAGGACTGCGATGCGTATTACGACAGAGTAGTCGAAGCCTACAAGAGGATATATGATCGGCTAGGTATCGGAGATAGTACCTTTGTCACGTTTGCAAGCGGTGGTGCGTTTACAAAGTTTAGTCATGAGTTCCAGACGATTTGTTCGGCGGGCGAGGATACCCTATATGTAAACGCCGACCAAACAATCGCTGTAAACGAAGAGGTGCTCGATGAAGCCGCAAAAGAGATGGAGATAGATAAGGCGTTGCTCAAGCCGGTTGTAAGTGCCGAGGTCGGTAATATATTTAAATTTGGGACCGAAAAGTCCGAGCAGATGGAGTTTTACTATACTGGAGAGGATGGTAAACGGCATCCAGTTTATCTTGCGTCATATGGCGTTGGAGTGACCCGTGTCATGGGTGTTATTGTCGAAAAGTTTGCCGACGAAAAGGGTATAGTGTGGCCAGAGGCGATTGCGCCAGCGAAGGTATATTTAGTACAGATTGGCGACGATTCAAAAAGACGAGCAGATGAGCTTTATGAGTCACTAAAAGACCGGGGTATTGAAGTGATCTATGATGACCGCGACGAGCGTCCAGGGGCGAAATTTGCTGATGCGGAGCTAATGGGCATTCCTTATCGCGTGACGGTTAGCGATCGGCTGATGACCAGTGATCAGTATGAATTTACCTCTAGAGCAACAGGGGTGACTGAGCTCTTGACGCATAGCGAATTACTTGCTAAACTGAGCTAAATCGAGATTCTTGGAGGGGAAATAACGCTAATCAATATAAGGTTAGGTCCTTCCACAGGGCTCTTGATAAGAGGTAATAAATTATGAAAAAAGTATATCAAATCACAGAAGCAGGCCGAAAAGAACTTGAGGCCGAACTTGAAGAACTCAAAAGCCGTCGTGGCGACATCGCAGACAAGATTGCTGAGGCGCGTGATTATGGCGACTTGAGTGAAAACGCCGAATATGACAGTGCTCGTGAGGAGCAGGGTCTTGTTGAGACGCGTATTGCAGAAATCGAAGATATCCTAATGAATGCCGAGGAGATCAAGGCTCGTAAGTCAAATAAGGTACAACTTGGCAGTACCGTTGAGTTAAAGAACGGTGCAAAGGCTATATACACACTAGTTGGTCCTGTTGAGGCCGATCCGTTAAACGGAAAAATCAGCAACGAGTCACCACTTGGGATTGCACTGATGGGTAAAGTAGTTGGTGATGACGTGACGATCTCAACACCGAAAGGTGATACAACCTATACGGTTGTTGCAATCTCGTAAGCCTAGCTATAAATAGTTCAATACTCCGCTAGATGTAGCGGAGTATTGTGTATTTTACACAAATTAAACACTAGCTATAGTGTGGGTAGTGGGTTAATATGGTACTAAGTACGCCTAGGGGGCGGCTAGAAATTAAACGAATCAAGAGCGATGCGCTATCGGGGTGTGAGTCTTTTTGGGTAAGCACATCATTCTTTTTATATTGGGGGATTTATGATAAAGGGAGAACAAGTGACAAGGACGGCAGTACAGTCTGAGGTTGTGTTGCCGGTAGGTGAACGGGGTGAGGTTGACTATAGTGGTGTTGTGAGCGGGCAAGCATTAGCAACGCAGGAGCAGATTGATGCCGCTGACGAAGTGATTCGTGAACTTGGGTTTGACCCAGATACGGTTGGTGCGACGGTCCAATTCCGTCGTCCTCGGGACGAGAATGGCCAGATCATGAGTGATCAGCCAATGACGTCAGCGACTGTTGATGCACTTTGGATAAAGAAGCCAATGCCACGTAAGATGTCGGGTGAGGAGTTTTCGTACGTACAGCCAGCTCCCGCTGTCGTGCGACCGACAAAAACACGGGTTCGTACCATGAACCGTCGCTCAGACAAGACGGCACTAGTGATACCTGATATCCAGATTGGTCGTCGATTAGACACGAGCGGTCAGTGGCATAACTTTCATGATGTTGAGGCGATTGAGGTGGCGCGTATGCTGGCTAGATATATCAAGCCAGATTACATTATTTTCAACGGTGACAACAATGACTTTCCGAGCCTCGGCAAACATGGCGCTGACCCTACGGTGTGTGGCACAGTCAACTGGACGCTTCAACAAAATCACGATGTTTATGCGGGGTTTGCAGCCGACTCTCCAGAGTCGATTCAGCGTGTTCTGAGCGGCAACCACGACAATCGGCTACCGAGATACATCCGAGAGGGTGCCCCTGAACTGATTGGTATTCGTCAGGCTGGCGCAAACGGACGCTTAGGTGGGTTGGCACTTACAATGGATTGGCTAACGAACCTTCAGGCACTTCGTGATCAGGGGGTTGATATTCAATGGCTCGAGGGGTATCCAAATAATGATTATTGGTTAAATGATCGGCTTCGTATTATCCACGGTGATATGGTCAATAGCAAGGGTAGCACAGCCGCAAAACTACTCAACAATAACCCTATGTCGTCAGTTATTTTTGGGCACGTTCATCGAATAGAGTCACACTACAAGACGACAATGGGCTCGGGTGGTCGACCAGTACAACACTCGGCTCACTCGTTTGGTACGCTGGCGCGTGTTGATGGTGCTGTGCCGAGCTATCATAGCTCGCTTGGTGCCGATGAATCACCGATGAGATATTTTGAGAACTGGCAACAGGGAGTTGGTCTCGTTGAGTTCAAAAAAGGCGACGCACCGTTCAATGTGACGCCGATACCTATACATACGCACGATGGTCACGTTGCGTTTTTTGATGGCAAAGAGTTTCGTCCAACCGCAGCCTAAGGCTATTGCGTATAGACTGCCTCTAAAAATGGGGCGGTTTTTGGTATAATGTCAGTAATTATGGCAACTATGAAAGAACTGCGCGATGAGCGCCTACGCAAACTAGAGCAACTAAAAACCTTAGGGGTTGACCCATACCCGTCTGAGTCGAGCCGAAGTAACGAAATAAAGGAAGTGATTGACAACTTCGAAGAGTTCTCTGGGGATACTGTAACTCTTGCTGGCAGGCTCATCGCGACTCGAAAATTTGGTAAACTGGCGTTTTTTGTTTTGCGTGACATGAGCGGGCAGATCCAACTCTTTATTAAAAGCGACCTCATAGAACCGCTTAACGCCAAGAATTCACAGCTCGGCATGAGCGAACTAAATCTTTTGGATCCAGGCGATTTTATTGAGGCAACTGGTGTGGTAATTACAACAAAGACAGGCGAGAAAAGTCTTGAGGTGCATAAATT
The DNA here is from genome assembly GCA_010202265.1 of Candidatus Saccharibacteria bacterium oral taxon 955. NCBI lineage: Bacteria > Candidatus Saccharimonadota > Candidatus Saccharibacteria bacterium oral taxon 955. The sequence continues at coordinate 190,671 of CP047918.1, forward strand.
GCGTCTTTTGACCAAGTCACTTCGTGGTATGCCAACAGAGCAGGAGGGCTTCACCAATAAAGAAGAGCGACTCCGTCGTCGTTATGTAGATATGAACGTCAACCGTGGGGTGCGTGATCGTTTTGTTCGGCGTAGTAAGTTTTGGCGGGCAACACGTAAATATCTCGATGATCACGGTTTTGTAGAGGTAAATATTCCAGTTCTCGAGCATACAACTGGTGGTGCAGACGCTAATCCGTTTGTGACTCATATGGATGCGCTTGATCAAGATTTTTATCTGCGCATCTCACACGAGTTGCCGCTCAAGCGTTTATTGGGTGCTGGGTTTGAAAAAGTCTATGACCTCGGTCCTCGCTTTCGTAACGAGAATTACTCTGACGAACACCTACCAGAGCATATTGCGATGGAGTGGTATTGGGCGTACGCTAACTGGCAAGACGGCATGAAGTTTATGGAGGGTATGTATAAGTACGTTCTCGAGGAGACGTTTGGTACTCTGCAGTTTAATGTCCGTGGTTTTGAGATTGATATGGATAGAGACTGGGAGGTCTGGGATTATGCAACGGTGATCCGTGATCGTTATGGGATTGATATCTATGATACGACGATAGAAGAGGTCGCCACAAAGCTCAAGGAAAACGGTCTGGAGGTTGAAAAGACCGATAGTATTCCTCGTGGTATTGATAAACTCTGGAAGAATATTCGTAAAGACGTTGTTGGTCCTGTTTGGCTGGTAAATACACCAAAGTTTATATCACCACTTGCAAAGAGTAGTATCGATGACCCTAATACTGTCCAGAGATTCCAGCCAATTATGCTTGGTAGTGAGCTAGGAAATGGTTTTTCGGAGCTTAATGACCCGATCGATCAATACGGTCGCTTTATAGAGCAGCAGGCGATGCGTGATAGTGGTGACGACGAAGCGATGATGCTAGATATTGATTACGTCGAAATGCTTGAGTATGGTATGCCGCCAGCTTGTGGTTGGGGGTACTCTGAGCGTGTGTTCTGGATGTTTGAGGGCGTGACAGCTCGTGAGGGGGTGCCATTTCCCCAGCTACGTCACGAATATGATGAAACGACGAAGAAGCTATATCCTGAGGCAAACCTGAAGTAGGAGTCTATAAAATATAAATAAATACACCTCTTATAGAGGTGTATTTTGTAGACTTGGTCTATTTATTTTTTACCAAACAGGCGAGCAAAAAAGCCTGGTTTCTGTGGCGCAGTATCTGGAGATGCTGGCGCCGAAGGGGCGACCGTCGGTGGAGTGGTTTCAGCGGTAGGGTTTATGACTGATGTTTCGACAGTGGCAGCTGGTTCAGTAGCTGTTGCTTCATCGGCAGGTGCAGGTGTATTGATCGTATCCGGATTAGTGACCGGGTTGGCTACGGGAGTTTCGATGACTGCGGGCTCCGTGGCGACGGGCTGTTCGGGTACTTCTATTGTGGGTGACGAGGCTAGCTCGTCAGCCATTGATGCTTGAATGTCTGAACTAGCTGTTCCTACTGCAGTAGTTTGCGCGTCATTGGTGGTATTGTTGGTTGGCATTGTCTCTGTGACCGGCTCGATAGATTGAGGCACCGCCTCTATCGAAGCCTCAGCCCCAGGAATTGGGGGAGTCGTTGTACTTGAGGGTGGAGTAGGTTGTTCTGTTTCCATGGTGGTTTTTCTTTGTTTATGGCTTATGTTGTCTCTCATACTAGCATAAACATTATAAATCGTCAATAGATAACAGGGGTGGAAAAAATAATATAAGCACAGGGTTTTATGGGTTATAATTAAGGTAAGTGATAAGTAGCCTGACTCGTAGCGGGGTTTTGGTAGGGGAGTAAGAGTGAATATTGTCCATGCAGTTATCCTCGGGATTGTCGAGGGTGTAACGGAATTTTTGCCAGTTTCGAGCACTGGTCATCTTACGATTGTAGAGAAGGTCTTTGGCTACAAAATTGATGACCCTGGCGTTACTGCATTTACGGCAATTATCCAGATCGGTGCAATTGTAGCTGCCGTATGGTACTTCCGTGCTGATATTGTTCGGATACTTTCGGCGTGGACTAGAGGTTTGTTTGATCGCTCTAGCCGCAAGGAGGCCGACTATCGTTATGGCTGGGCGATTATTCTCGGGTCTATGCCGATTGCAGTTGTTGGACTGCTGTTTCGTCATACAATTGAGACGACCTTTCGGAATATGTGGTGGGTGGCGGGCGCTTTGATTGCGTGGAGTGCTGTGATGTGGCTAGCTGATCGTTTTGCGTCGCAAAGACGTACTGAAAAGGCGGTGGGCTGGCGAGATACATTATGTATTGGACTTGCGCAGTGTTTAGCTTTGATTCCTGGTGTAAGTCGTAGTGGTGCTACGATGTCAGCGGGTCTTGTTGCGGGGCTGGATCGAGTAGCAGTGACTAAGCTGAGTTTTTTTCTCGGGATTCCAGCTCTGGTTGCGGCAGGTATGATGCAGGCTGTTACTAAATATGACGATATTGTGATTCATGGTGTTGGCTGGACCCCGACGCTTGTCGCTACGGCTGTGTCGGGCCTGGTTGGGTATTTTTCGATTGCTTGGCTCTTGAAGTTTATCGCAAACAATACTTTTTCGTTATTTATCTGGTATCGCGTAATCATTGGCTTAGCGATAACTGTCTTAATAATTAGCGGTGCGATAGCTGTAGTGTAAGGGGGATTATGATTGAAGTAAAAAATATTACCAAGATATATGGTAAGAAGAAAAATATATTTACTGCGCTTAAAGATGTTAGCATGACGATAGAGGATGGTACGAGTGTAGCTATCTTAGGGAAGTCGGGCTCCGGTAAATCTACTCTTATGCACGCTATTTCAGGACTAGACAAGCCACAACAGGGTCAGGTGCTTGTTGATGGCGAGGACATCTTGCGTCTAAGTGCGCGGGCGACTGATAGGTTTCGTGCTAAGAAGATGGGGTTTGTTTTTCAGAGTTTCTTTGTTGAGGGTGGCGAAACGTGCTACGACAATGTGAGTCTTTCTCTTGAGACAGCTGGTGTCGCCAGGTCAAGGCGCCGACGACGTATCGAGCGAGCTTTGGCGGCGGTAGACTTGGGTGAAAAGATTAAGTCGCGCGCCAAAGACCTCAGCGGTGGCCAGAAACAACGTTTAGCAATTGCTCGTGCGATTGTGTGTCAGCCTAAGATATTGTTTGCCGATGAACCTACGGGTAATCTTGATTCGACTACGGCGAAGGTGGTGGAGGATTTACTGTTCAGCTACCAGAAGGAAAATGGTGCAATATTAATTATTGTGACACACGATGAAGACTTGGCTGCACGTTGTGACGTAGTTGTGAGAATAAAAGACGGCGAAGTAGTCAAAATAGAGGCAAGTCATCTGGCTAAAAAGGTTTCGCGTCGTACTGCCTCATCCCCGAGGAAGAGCGTGGGGACCACTCGGCCATCAGCAAAAAGGAGGATTCAATAATGAAAACGACTGATATTATTCGGCGAGCCGGGCGCAATCTCCGACGTGCCAAGATGCGCACATTTTTGACCAGTGTGGCTATTGCCGTTGGTGGATTTGCTATTATGGCCAGTTTAATGGCGGGTGAGGGGGCTCGTCAGTATGTTGACCGAATTATCAGCAGTAACATTGATCCAAAAGGGTTGATAATCTCTAAGGACAATAAAATAACCGATATGCAAAAAGGGATTGGTGCTTCCGTCCTGCCAGAGTATAAACCTGATACAGTAACTCAGTATGGGAGAGAGTATGCCACCCTAAGTCCAGATGACTTAGCGAAATTACGTTCACGTAGTGATATAGATAACGTGCAGCCGCTTTATAATCTGACCCCAAAATATGCAACATTTGGGGCTGCAAAAGATTCTCAGAAACAATACCTGCCGCAAATAGTGATGCGCGATCGTACGCTTCGTCAAGAAGTGGTGGCGGGGCGCGACATGAAATCTGGAGTTGATCTCAGTAGAGATGAGGCAACCATACCAGAAGCTTATATTGAGAGACTCGGTATTGATAGCGCTGAAAATGCCATTGGTAGCAAAATAGTAATTACAGTCAATCAGCAGCCACAAAATATTAGCCAAGAAAAGTTAGCGCAAGTTATGGCTGAAAAAGGTGAGGCTGGTGTCGTGGAACTGACTCAAGGAAAAGTCTTGAACAAAGAGTTTACGATTGTCGCAGTAACTCGTAAATCGGCTGATCAGATGACGAATACACCAAACACATATATTAGCGCTGACGCCGCAAAGGAGTTGAGTGAATTCGCAACCTTAGGCACAAGTAATTACCAGAGGTATGCAACGGTGACGGCGACCGCCAAAGAGGGGCCGGAAGCTGTAAAAAAGAGTCTAGCTGATGCGGGCTATGTTGCAATGACAGCCAAAGATATTCAGGGTTTATTGTTTACGTTTGTTAATACTTTGCAGTATATCGTCATGGGCTTTGGTGCTCTGGCGCTGTTGGTGAGTGTTTTTGGTATAGTGAATACGATGTATATATCCGTGTTGGAGCGCACTCAACAGATCGGTCTAATGAAGGCACTTGGTGCAAGTAGTCGTGATGTTGGGCGGCTATTCCGATATGAGGCAGCATGGGTCGGTTTTCTAGGTGGTACACTTGGCATCTTGTCTGCCTGGGGTCTGGCTAGTGTATTTAACCCGAAAATATCTGAGTCTCTTGGCTTTGGCGGCAACTCGCTGCTAATATTTCAGCCGCTCAGTGCCCTGCTGGTAATCGTTTCGCTGATGTTGATTGCTATTATTGCTGGTTGGCTACCGAGTCGTAGGGCGGCTAAGCTCGATCCAATTGAAGCACTTCGCACTGAGTAATTCTGTGGTGTAAAGGTAGTATTTTAGTGTTGCTTATGGTAACATGGGTCCGTATATAGTGTGTTTTAATAAACAATGTGTATAAGATAGGAAAAACGGGTGAAAGAACAGGTTAAAAGGTATGCAAGTCGACGTTTGGTCGTAGGCCTGTTTATAGTACTGCTGGCTGTCATCATATTTTTGTGGTGGTGGTCTTGGGGAAGCCGCCATGGCGGCTATTTCAAGGGTGTAAAGGCGGAGCAGATTAGTTTGCGCCAGAGTAACGGTAATATTCAGTGGCAGTTCTTGGGCGGCGATTGGCAGAACTTGGTTTCTATTGCCGAGCTTCGTGGTGATAAGGGCGAGAAAGGTGACGCTGGTAAGGACGGCAAAAACGGCACGGACGGAAAGAGTGGATCGGTTGGGGCTGCTGGCGCTAAGGGTTCTCCAGGTCAGCCAGGTGCGAAGGGTGACCCAGGTTCTCGAGGAGCAACCGGTGCACAAGGCCCACAAGGTGCGACGGGCGCTAAAGGTGATGCTGGCGCTAAAGGTGATAAAGGCGAGAAAGGTGACGCTGGCGGCCCCCAGGGGCCACAAGGGCCGCAAGGAGCGAAGGGCGATGCCGGCCAGGACGGTCGTGAAATTGAGCTTCAGAAAACTTCTCTATATGTTCAGTGGCGGTATGCTGGTGACGCTACCTGGAGAAATCTAATAGCACTTTCAGATCTCAAGGGCGATAAAGGCGATAAAGGTGACACTGGCCCAGCTGGCCCAATTGGCCCAGTTGGCCCTGCCGGCCAAAAAGGTGAGAAAGGCCAAAAGGGTGACACGGGTCCTGCTGGCCCTCAAGGTTTGCAAGGTCTAAAAGGTGACACTGGCCCAGCTGGCCCAATTGGCCCAGTTGGCCCTGCCGGCCAAAAAGGTGAGAAAGGCCAAAAGGGTGACACGGGTCCTGCTGGTCCCGCTGGACCAATTGGTCCCATAGGCCCAACCGGTCCAATTGGACCTCAAGGCCAAAAAGGTGAAAAGGGTGAAAAGGGTCCTAAAGGTGACGCTGGTGCAGTTGGCCCACAGGGCGCTCCAGGCGTACAAGGTGAAAAAGGTCCTAAAGGTGACACGGGTCCTGCTGGCCCTCAAGGTTTGCAAGGTCTAAAAGGTGACACTGGCCCAGCTGGCCCAATTGGCCCAGTTGGCCCTGCCGGCCAAAAAGGTGAGAAAGGCCAAAAGGGTGACACGGGTCCTGCTGGTCCCGCTGGACCAATTGGTCCCATAGGCCCAACCGGTCCAATTGGACCTCAAGGCCAAAAAGGTGAAAAGGGTGAAAAGGGTCCTAAAGGTGACGCTGGTGCAGTTGGCCCACAGGGCGCTCCAGGCGTACAAGGTGAAAAAGGTCCTAAAGGTGACACGGGTCCTGCTGGCCCTCAAGGTTTGCAAGGTCTAAAAGGTGACACTGGCCCAGCTGGCCCAATTGGCCCAGTTGGCCCTGCCGGCCAAAAAGGTGAGAAAGGCCAAAAGGGTGACACGGGTCCTGCTGGCCCTCAAGGTTTGCAAGGTCTAAAAGGTGACACTGGCCCAGTTGGCCCTGCCGGCCAAAAAGGTGAGAAAGGCCAAAAGGGTGACACGGGTCCTGCTGGTCCCGCTGGACCAATTGGTCCCATAGGCCCAACCGGTCCAATTGGACCTCAAGGCCAAAAAGGTGAAAAGGGTGAAAAGGGTCCTAAAGGTGACGCTGGTGCAAATGCGGTCTTAAATGTTACAAATAGTTCTCAGGCATGCTCGCCTTCACTTTCAGTAACAGGCAGTGGAACCTCAAGCGTAGGTTTAACGTTTTCTGGTGCACTCTTACCGTCAGGGGGGCAAAATGGTCAAATACTGATGAAGCGCTCAGATACCGATTGCGACTTTACTTGGGGTAATATTCCTCAGGATACGATATTTTCGGCCAGTGTTGGCACGGGGGCCGCTGGTAGTGCAACTGTGGCTATCGCGCCTATTGACACCTACTATGCAATACCGTTGACAACTGTTGTAACTAATCGAGGTGGTGGTAATTGGACTAATAACACAACCTATACCATCCCTAGCGCTGGAGTGTATATGATTCGCTCAAGTGTTCGCTTGGTAGATAGCTCGCCAGCGCGTGAGTTTTATCAGGTAGTTAACGATTCAGCTCAAGATATTCCAGAAGGGGCGTGGCATAATAGCGGCACAGGCAGGCGATTTACTATGCAATACTCGCGTCTCTCTCGCTTTACGGCCGGTACACAGCTGCGTCTTTATGTCTATTCTGAGTCAAAGGTGGGTAATATATCTGCCGCAAGTTTGAGTATAGTCAAGATATCTAACTAATAGTGCGATATTGAGCGAGGGTGGTGTAGTACAATAAGAACCATGCTAGATATTCGTTTTATTAGAGAAAATGCCGATGCCGTACAGCGTGCATCTGAACAAAAGGGCTACCGGGTGTCGATAAGCGACCTCTTGGAGCTAGATGATAGCCGTCGCGACTTACAAAAACGGGTTGATGAGTTACGTCAGCGACGCAACGAAGTAGCTTCTCGTATGAAGGGGGGTAAGCCTGAACAGGACCTAGTCGATAGAGGTAAAGCGATCAAGGCCGAGCTTGGTCAGCTTGAGAGTCAGCTTGATATGGTCAATGGACGCTACATGGCGTTATTGAAGCAGGTGCCTAATATGCCTCATGCTGACGTGCCAGTTGGTCTCAGTGAGGACGAGAATGTTGAAGTTAAGGTCGTCGGCAATATCCCTAAGTTTGATTTTGCGCCGAAAAATCACTATGAGATTGCCGAGGCAAAGGGTTGGCTCGACAAAGAGCGCGCCGCCAAGGTTGCTGGCGCTCGCTTTGCCTATATCATGGGTGATCTGGTGCTGTTGCAACAGGCGATTATCCAGTTTGTGATGAACTCCCTCACGAGCGAGGCGACGATGAAAGAAATTATTACGGGGGCTGGTCTCGAGGTTGATCCTCGGCCATTTACTCCCGTTTTGCCGCCGCTGATGATCCGGACTGAGCCGTATGATCAGATGGATCGTCTCCAGCCAAGTGACGATCGCTACAAGATTGAGGGCGAGGACTTGTGGCTGCAGGGGAGTGCTGAGCATGTGCTCGGCAGTATGCATGCGGGTGAGATTTTTGATGCCAAGCAATTACCGCTTCGATACTTGGGCTTTGCGACTAGTTTCCGCAAAGAAGCGGGGACGTACGGCAAAGATATGGAGGGGCTGATTCGGATGCACCAGTTCGATAAGCTCGAGATGGAGAGTTTCACTGAGGCGAAGGATAGCTATAGCGAGCATCTCCTATTTATTGCCATTCAAGAGTGGCTTTTGACTCAGCTCAAGCTACCGTACCATGTCCTGATGAAATGTACGGCTGATATTGGTAAGCCAAATGCGCGCGGCGTTGACATGGAAGTCTGGCTACCAGGTCAGGGCAAGTACCGCGAGACGCATACCGCTGATTACATGACGGATTATCAGGCGCGCCGTTTGCAGACCCGTGTACGAAACGCAGACGGTGTTTCACTTGTTCACACAAACGATGCGACGGCGTTTGCGCTAGGTCGCTGCATGGTGGCAATTATCGAAAATTACCAGACTGCGGAGGGTAATGTCGTGGTGCCAGAGGTTTTGCGTCCATATCTAGGTGGTCTCGAGGAGCTGTAAACATAATGATCAAGCGTACGGTGAGGGGCGCAACAAAGCATGCGTATAAGCGGATTGCAAAACCCTTGCTTTTTAAGCAGCATCCAGATGGTGTTCACCGTCGACTTGTAAAGGTGGCAAAAATAACTCAAAAAACCCCAGGTATTAGGCGGTTACCAAAACTCTGGGCGTATCAATCACCACTACTAGAGCAAGACCTGTTGGGCATTCATTTTAAGAATCCTGTAGGCTTATCAGCTGGTTTTGATAAAAATATTGAGCTTGCGCCAACGATTAAAAGTGTTGGATTTGGGTTTATGACCGGGGGGTCTATTACTGCTGAGAACTGTATAGGGAATCCCAAGCCATGGTTTCATAGATTGCCTCATAGTAAGTCACTAGTAGTCCACGCGGGATTACCAAATAGCGGTGTTGATGCGGTGGCGCAAATTATCCAAGGATATCCGGCGGGGCTATTTGATACTATGCCACTTGCGGTGTCCGTGGCAAAGACCAACTCCAGGCAGACAGTAGATGATGAGACAGCGATTGCAGATTATTGCCATAGCCTGACCGTACTTGAGGCGCAGGGCAAAGTTGCTTGGTATGAAGTAAATATTAGCTGTCCAAATACGTACGGTGGTGAGCCGTTTACGTCACCAGATAGGCTTGATCGGTTACTGTCGGCAATCGATAGGCTACATTTATCGCGACCAGTTATGCTAAAAATGCCGATTAACAAAGCTTGGAGTGAGTTTCGTGAATTGTTAGAGGTGATCGTGAAGCATGATGTTCAGGGTGTTGCGATTGGAAATCTTCTTCACGAGAGGAATGGTGTAGATAAGCGCGATAAACTTGATTCGAAGATTCCAGGCAACTTGAGTGGTAAGCCCACCAGAAAAGTGTCTACAGAACTGATTAAGTACACATACGCCGAGTATGGTGACCGGTTGGTGATTATAGGCATAGGGGGTATTTTTAGCGCGTATGATGCATACACCAAGATTCGTGCTGGCGCTAGTCTAGTGGCATTGATTACCGGAATGATATTTGAAGGACCGCAGTTGATTGGTGAGATAAACGCTGGGCTTGAAAAATATCTCAAGCGAGATGGGTTTAGCAGTGTTTGCGAAGCGATAGGTGCAGATCATAAAAAGCGTGTATAATTGAAGTACAATATCGGTTAAGCGAAAGGGGTCTTATAAAATGATCGCAAACGTTGAAATAACCGGAGTCGGCAGTTATACACCTGACGAGCCTACGAAAAAGTATATTCGCAAGAAAATCGGATCGCTCGATAAGCGTTTACCGAGGCATGCACGTAAATCAGTTCGTGCAGACGTAAAGCTTGCCGAAGTGAACCGCGACAGGGGCAATAAATATGAGGTAGAGGTATTGCTTCATGTTCCAGACAAGACGCTGACCGCAAAAGACTCGACGATGAATGTATTGGCGGCAACCGACATTGTTGAGGCAAAGCTTGTTGCTCAGCTCAAGAGATACAAGGAGGATCGAGTGCCGCACGTTGGGAGACGAAAAGTACTTGATCGATTCAAGCGTAGTTATGCGCGTGAGCTATAGTAGGACGTAAGTTAGTAATCTATGAGAGATGCAGCCTCGGTTATTTCTGGGGCTGTATTTTTGACAGATCTCTTTTATTCTGTGCTTTTTCTCGGTATAATAAGGAGTAGTTTTTATCAGAATGTCTAGCAATTTTGGAGAGGGTTATACATGGTTAATCAACAGCAAGCACTCACAAAGATTTTCGGTGATCCGCAAAAGCGTATCTTGAAGCGTCTTGGCAAGAAAGTCGATGAGATAAATAAGCTTGGGCCAAAATACAAGAAGATGACCAAAAAGGAGCTTGCCGAGCAGACGGAAGTTCTCAAGAAGCGACTTAAAAAGAAGGGTGTGACACTCGACACAATTCTGCCTGATGCGTTTGCTGTTGTGCGCGAGATGGCTGATCGTGTTATTGGAGAGAGACATTATGACGTGCAGTTGATTGGGTCAATGGTACTCCATGAGGGTAATGTTGCCGAGCTCAAGACTGGTGAGGGAAAGACTCTTATGTCAACGTTGGCGGCCTATCTGAATGCACTTGAGGGTAAGGGTGTCCATATAGTCACGGTGAACGACTATCTCGCCCAGCGCGACGCTGGCTGGATGGGGCAGATCTATGAAGCGCTAGGTGTGTCAACTGGTGTCATCATCAATGATGCGTCTTATGTATACGACGGTAGTTACGATAACGAGCTGCACACCGATGTCAGGATGAAGAAATTGCGCCCATGTACGCGCAAAGAAGCATATCAGGCCGACATAACATATGGAACAAACAACGAATTTGGCTTTGATTATCTACGTGACAATATGGTGAATGAACTCGATCTCGTGCGTCAGCGTGATCTGAATTTTGCGATTGTCGATGAGGTTGACTCTATCCTGATTGACGAAGCCCGTACGCCTTTGATTATCTCTGCTCCAGCAGCCGAGAATCCAGATGCGTACTACCAGTTTGCGAAAGTCGCTGCACAGCTTGTTCCTGAAGACTATATACTCGATGAAAAGCGCAAGAGTGTTGCTTTGACGGACGAGGGTGTCGAAAAGGTACAGAAAATGCTCGGCATCAAAAACCTTTACACGCCTGAGTATGTTCGCAGTGTTTATCATATGGATCAGGCGCTTCGTGCTCAGACACTGTTTCATCGAGATAAGGACTATGTCGTGACGAACGATGGCGAGGTGATTATCGTTGACGAACATACAGGGCGTCTAAAGCAGGGCAACCGCTATAATGAAGGGCTGCATCAAGCGATTGAGGCCAAAGAGGGCGTACCGGTGTTACAGGAGAGTATGACGCTCGCTACTATTTCGTTCCAGAACTACTTCCGACTCTACAGGAAGCTGTCCGGTATGACGGGTACGGCGTTTACCGAGGCTGAGGAATTCCAGCAAATTTACTCACTCGATGTCGTAGTTGTACCGCCGAATAAAAAAATTATTCGCGAGGATCATGATGACCTGATCTACAAGACCGAAAAAGGTAAAATTAAGGCTATTGCTGAGGCTATCAAGGAGTATCATGCAATCGGTCGTCCAGTATTGGTTGGGTCGGGGTCGATTGCAAAGAATGAGATGATTGCAGCGCACCTTGACCGCGAAGGCATCAAATACGAGATACTTAACGCAAAAAATAATGAACGCGAGGCTCTGATCGTCGAGCAAGCTGGCCAAAAGGGCGCAATTACACTTGCAACCAATATCGCTGGACGTGGTACGGATATTAAGCTTGGTGAAGGTGTTCGCGAGCTCGGTGGATTGGTTGTTATCGGGTCGGAGCGTCACGAGTCGCGTCGTATTGATAATCAGCTTCGTGGTCGTGGTGGTCGTCAGGGCGACCCTGGTGATACGCAGTTTTATGTATCGACTGAGGATGATCTGATGCGCATATTCCAGGGTGAGCGGCTAACTGTATTGATGGATCGTCTTGGTGTTGATGAGGAGACGGCAATTCAAAATAAGGCTGTATCAAAAACGCTTGAGGCGGCACAAAAGCGTGTTGAGGGCTACAACTTCGATACTCGAAAAAATGTCGTGCAGTACGACAATGTGATTAACCGTCACCGAAAGGTTGTCTATACGATGCGCCGAAAGATCTTGGAGGGTGATAATATTGCGCCTGAGATACAGCGATTGATCAATGAGAAGGTGGCTGATCTAACTATTGTTCCGTCAAAGAATAATCCAAAGTTTGTGGATGAGTTTGAGGCGGTTATCCCAGCTGAAGTAAAAGACATAGAAGCCGTTGGTGCCGAGAAGAAAGACCGGACACGTCGAGAAATGGCGCTTAAGCTGGCGCAAAAACTTTATAAAGCAAAAGAGGCTGAGCTTGGCGAGGAGTTGATTCGTGGTGTTGAGCGAGAGGTTTATCTACAGGTGCTAGACACTCTGTGGATGCAGCACCTAGAAAATATGCAACACCTTCGTGAAGGAATTCACTGGCGTAGTGTCGGTCAGCGTGATCCGCTGGTGGAGTATCGTTCTGAGTCACAAAAACTATTTGATAGTTTGCAGGCCACTCTCCGTGATGAGGTTTTAAGAGCGATTTATCACGTCCACAAAACAGACGCGATTACTCGCGAGGCGGTTGATGATGAGCACGATACAGAGCTTACAAAGCTTGCCGAAAATGCAGTTGAAAGAGGTGTCAACGAGATTACCGGTGGTGAAGAGAACCGTGATCACGATTTTGATAAATCTACTCGAAAGAATAAGTCGTCAGCAAGCACTAATCAGAAGCGTAACGCTGCTCGCAAAAAGAAAAAAGCTCAACGCCAAAACCGTAAGAAGAGTCGTTAAGCCATGAAGCACACTACTACCGAAGTCCGACTAAAAAACGGCGCACGCGGTCTTTTGATTGACATTCCCGGTGCGACGGTGATGAGTTTTCAGTTTCAATTTCGAGCTGGTAACCGCTATGTAAAACACAAAGACATCTACGAAACGGCACACATCATGGAGCATATGGCTTTTGGAGCAAATGCTGAGTTTCGAAATGAGCATGCTTATGAGGCCGAGTTTACAAAAAATGGAGCGTATCATAACGCCTGGACGAGCGATCTGTCTATGGTATACGTTGCAGACTGTGCCGATTTTGAATGGGAGCGAATCTTGTCCCTGCAGAGGCTAGCGATTTGTCAACCGAAATTCAGGCAAGAAGAGCTAGAGGCTGAAAAAGGCAACGTAAAGAGTGAATTGACGGGGTATCTAAATAACCACAATCGTGTTTTGTGGCCAAAAATACAACAATTATTAGGCGAGGACGTCTATACATACTGGCAGAGGCTTCAGACTATAAATAACGTCCAACTCAAGGACATCAGAGAGCATCATCGGCGAACTCATACCAGCGACAATATGCGCTTTGTGATCGCCGGTAAGCTAGAGGGTCGCAAGGCGAAAATCCAGCGAATGCTCGAGGAATGGGAGCTTCCTCGAGGTGAACGTTTTGCTATACCAAAAGATGAGCTAACAAGCGGAAATCCTACACTAATTCGTCGTAAAGAGGCGAGCAACCTAACTTTTGGCTGGAGTATGACGTTGCCTCGCGAGCTGAGCGACGAGGAGGCTGAAGCCATGGCTTGCCTAGATCAGATTTTGACGGGGACATTACACTCGCGTATTTATGGCGCCGCACGTAAGAAGGGGTTAGCTTATGGAATGTTTAGCGAAACATCAGTTGGCTTCCATGACAGTAGCTGGGATTTTGGGGGTCAGGTCAATCTAGATACGGCTGGCGGACTGGTTGATATCATTGTTCGCGAAGTCAAGGCCGTCATGGACGGCAAGATAACCGAAGAGGAGCTTGATGCCGCTAAATCATACGCTTTAGGACGTCATCAGATGGGGGCACAAACTGTTGCTCAGATTAGCAACTTCTATAGTGGGCGGTATTTCGGTGACGGTTTTGTAAAGGATTACAATAAAGTACCTGATGCAATTCGTAAAATAACGCTTGAAAGAATGCTTGCGACTGCAAGAGAGTTTATTGCCCATAATACCTGGGTGCTTGCTGGGGTAAGTAGTGGCTCAAAAGAGGATATTACTGCGCTTGGCGATAAGCTAGAGACAATTTTTACGGTGAAGGAGTAGTAAATTGAAAGTTGCAATTGCTGGATACGGAATTGAAGGTGAGTCAAGCTATCGATACTACGCTGATCGGGGCGATGATGTAACGATTGTCGATGAGAATAGTGCGCCAAAAAGACCGCTTCCAGATGGTGCTAATACCATACTCGGCGAGGGAGCATTCTCCAGGCTACATGGGTTTGACCTGGTAGTTAGGACGGCGGGCTTGAACCCGGGTCTAATTCAGACTGACGGCACTATATGGTCGGCAACAAATGAGTTTTTTACGCGCTGCCCAGCGCTGATTATTGGGGTGACTGGCACAAAGGGCAAGGGGACGACGTGTAGTTTGATTGCCTCTATATTGCGAGCAAGTGGTAGAAATGTGCATCTAGTTGGCAATATAGGTACACCTGCGCTTGATACTCTCTCGTCGATCCAGCCTGATGACGTTGTTGTATATGAGATGAGTAGTTTTCAGCTATGGGACATCAAAATGAGTCCAAAGATTGCTGTTGTCCTGATGATAGAACAAGACCATCTGGATGTGCATGCAGACATGAATGAGTATCTTTTGGCAAAATCAAATATCGTCAAGTACCAGTCGTCAGATGATACTGTGATCTACCATCCGACAAACCATAACACGGCAAAGGTTGTTGAGGGAGCATTGTCACACAAGGTTAGGTATGCGATTCCTGACGATCGGCAAGTCTATGTACGAGATGACCTGTTCTTTATCCAAAATAGGCCTATTTGCTCGGTCGACGCTATGCAAATTCCAGGAGCATTTAACTGCGAAAATGCCTGTGCCGCGATTAGTGCCGCACTGTTAGCTGGGGCGTCAGTTGATGCTGTTGAAGCTGGACTCCGTAGTTTTACTGGATTACCACATCGTCTCAAGTTCGTTCGAGAAGTAAATAATGTACGCTACTATGACGATAGTATCGCCACAACTCCAGGTTCGGCAATTGCCGCTTTATCGGCGTTTACTCAACCAAAGGTCATCATACTCGGTGGCTCAGATAAGGGTGCGGATTATCGCACTCTTATAGAGGCTTGTCGAGGCGCAGAAGCTGCAGTGGTTGCTATTGGACAGACGGGAGGACGTATTTATGATTTATGCAAGGAGTTGGGCGTGTCGGTACACAGAGAAACTGGTGATATGAATGCGGTTGTCGCAGCGGCCAGCTCGATAGCAAAGGAGAACGGAGTCGTTATACTTAGCCCAGCTAGTGCTAGTTTTGACCAATATAAAAGTTACATAGACCGTGGCGAGCAGTTTACGACGGCGGTAGGGAGGCTGTAGGAATGGATCAGCAAAAATATACCAAAGGACAGCTGGCGGTGCAGCGTGCGTATTCTTCTAGTGATTTGATCGTGCTGACGATGACGTTTGTAACGTTCTTTTTATTGACGTGCGGTTACTTTATCGTTAGCTATTTTATTGAGGCCACAAAAGAAGAGCCGTTAACGCCGATTGTGGCGACGATAGGTTTAATCGGTGTTATGATTGGCGGTGTATTCTTGTTTATTTTAGCGATATTGATCGGTATGTTCATTATAAAGATGCAGCGGCAGAACATGCTCGGCAATGCTCTTCAGGTAGAGTATAGCGCCTATGCTTGGCTGCGCGACTGGGTGAATGAGGTTTCGGCTGACTTAGAATTACCGCGGGTTGAGATATTTATTACCCAAGATCCAGTCATCAATGCTTATTCGTTTGGTTTCGTGCGTCCATATACGATCGTTCTCCATTCGGGGTCTATTCGCTATCTTTCACATGATGAGCTAAAGGCGGTTGTTGTGCATGAAATGGGTCACATTAAATACGGACATACAGTTGCGTCTCTTTACTTTATACCGTTCATGAGTCTGCCGGTGCTTGGTTCTATATTTACTTGGCTTGCTGGTTTTTGGCAACGACGAGCAGAGCTGACGTGTGATCGTCTGGCGCTTATGTATATGGGCAATTCGGAGCTGGTCAAGAGCGCCCTTATCAAGGTGCATGTTGGGCCCGATGTGGCTGGTGGTATGAATGACATTGCTCGTCAGTGGCTGCAGTACAATGCCGAGCGACCAATGAATCGCTTAGCGCAGACGTTTAGTACTCATCCGTTTCTGGTGCGACGCTTAAGTCATTTAGATCGATGGAAGGAGGTAGTTGAGGCCTCAAACCCAAATGATATAATAGACAACAATGCAACCGCTAAAGAAACGAAGTCTTGATCTGTTAGGGCAGATCTCTGCCACCTACGATCAGCTGGCTATTGACGCAAAGCAGGAGGAGCTGACGGCAATTGAGGAACAGCTGTCTGACGCCAATGTTTGGGTGAATCCCGAGCGCGCTCAGATTCTTGCGCGTGAGTCGGCTACGCTACACGGTCAGGTTGAGCCGTGGCAAGTGTTAAAATCTCAAATATCAGACATAGTTGAGTTGATGGATTTGGGTGATGAGACGATGCTGCCTGAGTTCGAGCAGCAGATTAATGCGCTTGAAGATGAGTATCGGGAGCGTCGCAAAGAGTTGCTGTTTGATGGTGAATATGACGGACGTGGTGCTATTCTCAAGCTAAGCTCCGGTGCTGGTGGTACTGACGCGCAAGATTGGACAGAGATGCTCGAGCGTATGTATTTGCGTTGGGCGGAAAAATCTGGCCTTGCGACCGAGCTTGTTGAGCGGTCAACAGGTGAAATGGCAGGAATCAAGAGTGCAACATATATTGTACGTGGTGCTTACGCTTATGGTAAACTTCGGTCTGAACATGGTGTTCATCGGTTAGTTCGTCTTAGTCCGTTTAATTCCGATAATCTTCGTCAGACCAGTTTTGCGCTGGTTGAGGTTATGCCCGAGATTGATGCGCCAGATGAGGTCTCTATAGCCGATAAGGATCTAAAGATTGACGTATACCGAAGTGGCGGCCATGGCGGTCAGAGTGTCAATACGACCGACTCAGCTGTGCGCGTAACACATATTCCTACTGGTACTGTCGTTGCTATTCAAAACGAGCGTAGTCAGATACAAAACAGAGAAACAGCTCTTAAGATCCTTCGCGGGAAACTAACTCAAATGAAGCTAGAGCAACACGCCGAAACACTTGCTGATTTACGCGCAGGAGAGTCTGCAAGCTGGGGGGCGCAGATCAGAAATTATATCCTTCATCCCTACACTATGGTCAAGGATACGCGAACCAAGCATGAGAATCGTGATGTGCAAAGAGTCCTTGATGGATCGATTGACGAATTTATCGATGCATACTTATCTCAAGGTATTTCCTAGGATTTATAGGCTAATTTGCTACTGCCAATCCAGGGAGTCGTGTATACTGGTATACGTAAGAACATTACGAATGACGGGTCATCCGTAGGAGTAGATATGAAGAAAAAGTTTGGTGTTATCGGCGTTATTGCGGTGGTTGTCGTGCTGATTGGAGCTTTGCTCATTGGGACGTACAACGGTCTTGTTGGTGAGCGCGAAAAAGTCACAAAAGCATTTAGTGACGTTAAGGTGCAATACCAGCGTCGAGCAGATCTGGTCGACAGCCTGGTCAATACCGTTAAAGGTTCGGCGAACTTCGAGCAGACTACTTTGACGAACGTGACAGAGGCGCGTGCAAAGGTTGGTAAAATGACTATCGACGCAAGTTCTTCGCAAGAGCAGATTAAACAATACGTTGAGGCGCAAAACCAAATGACTGGCTCGCTGAGTCGGCTGATTGCAGTTGCAGAGAATTATCCAGACCTAAAGACGACCGCAGCCTTTCGTGACTTGATGGTGCAGCTTGAGGGCACGGAGAACCGTATTGCTGTTGCACGCTCTGACTACAATGAAATTGCACGACCGTATAATACTCGAGTGCAGACATTTCCGACGAGCATCGTAGCCGGTATCTTTGGCTTCTCAAAGCAGGCGTACTTTGAGTCTGCGTCTGGCACAGAGAACGCTCCAAAAGTAAACTTCGGTACAAAATAGGACTATGATTGCGATGGGGGGAAGCCTGCGCCGAAAAGTCATCGGATCGATGTTTGTGGCACTGGTCGCAGTTGGGCTAATTGCGCCATCTGTTTCGGCGCTTGCGGTTCCTCCGGCGCCGCCTCTGGATAGGCCGATTGTTGATCAAGCGGAGGCTCTGACCACCGAAGACATTAACCGTCTGTCGGCAAAAATTAACAACAGTCGCTCGAAAAAAGATTACCAGATAGGTGTATTGATTGTTCCAACGCTGGGTGAGGGCGAATATATAGAAGGGTACTCAATTGATGTTGCTCGCAAGTGGGGCATCGGGACATCGGGCAAGAATAACGGGGTGCTGTTGCTCATTGTCCTCAAGGATCGCAAGGTTAGAATTGAAGTTGGTAGAGGCTTAGAGGGAGACCTGACGGACGTAGAGTCTGGTCGAATCATTCGTAACGTTATAGCACCAGAGTTTCGTGAGCGTCGCTATGCACAGGGGATTGATATGGCGCTCGATAGTATCACAGCTCAGGTTGAGGGGCGCGCGGACCCTAATGAGGGCAAGATGGGCTCAATGGCCGAAGAGTTTAATCCGTTTTGGTTGGCTTGTCTTGGTTTTATATTAGCTCCTTGGCTTGGTTCGGTCCTTGGTCGTAGTAAGAGCTGGTGGGCTGGTGGTGTGATTGGCGGCGGTTTCGGTATTGTTATTGCTGGACTAATGAGTTGGACGCTAGGTGCGCTTATTGGCGCTGGCGCCCTGGCCATAGCTGGACTAGTATTTGATTATTTTGTCTCGAAAAATTATCGCAGTCGTACGTCTCGAGGTGAGAAACCCTCGTGGTGGGCTGGTGGAACGCATTTCGGTGGCGGATCAAGTAGCGGTGGATCTTCGAGCGGCTTTGGCGGTGGAAGCTTCGGTGGCGGTGGCTTCAGCGGTGGCGGTGCAAGCGGTAGCTGGTAATCGCTAACATGTGCTTGTCGCGATAGCCCTTGTGGTTATTCTATGCTATACTGTCACCAATGATTCTGTTAGATAGGGTAACGAAATCTTATAGCAAAGAGGCGAAGCCGGCCCTAAGCCGAGTGTCGCTTCATATAGAGCCAAATGAATTTGTGATTATTGTTGGTACTTCTGGTGCTGGTAAGTCAACTCTTCTTAAGCTGTTGACTCGTGAGGAAAAGCCGACAAGTGGCAAGATTGTTGTCGGAGGTATTGATTACGATACGCTTAAAGACAAACACATACCGTTACTGAGGCGCAAAATCGGTGTAGTGTTTCAGGATTTTAAACTTCTCCCACAACGGACAGTATTTGAAAACGTGGCATTTGCTCTTGAAATTGCGGGTATGACAAATCGTGAGATTAAAACTACCGTGCCAAAGGTGATTGAGCTCGTGGGATTAAAAGGTAAAGAGAAGAACTTCCCACATCAGCTGTCTGGTGGTGAGCGCCAGCGCGTTGCGATTGCTCGTGCGGTAGTGCGTCAGCCAAAGATCCTGATTGCTGATGAGCCAACAGGAAATCTTGACCCGAAGCACAGTTGGGATATTGTTCGACTGCTTGAAAAGATCAATAAATACGGAACAACAGTTCTTTTGACGACACACAATGTCGAGATAGTAAACAAACTGAAGCGTCGAGTCATCACCATAGATCATGGCAAGATCACGTCCGATCAGGCGCAAGGGAGTTACCGACAATAATGGCAAAAGACAAGAATGCACGCGCTTTTGCGCAGCAAAAATATCATCGACGTCAATGGATGACATTTCTTAGGATGTGTCGATACGGAATCAACAACTTTACACGTAATGCCTGGTTGACAATTGCAGCAACAGCGGTTATGACGATAACCTTGTTGATTATCTTTATGACACTAGTGGCGCAAAATGTCTTGAGCGACTCGGTGAATGAAATCAGCAGGCGAGTCGACATGTCGATTTACCTAAAAACGGGTACAAAGGAGGAGCAGGCTCTCCCAATCATGAAGGAGCTGAAGAAGCTCTCAAACGTGAGTGATGTCACGTTTATAGACTCGGATCGCGCTCGTGAGCAAACAGCACAGGACAACAAGACTGACAAAAAGACTCTCAATGCCATCAATCTGGCGACCAATCAGCTCCCTTCAACGATCCGCGTTAGCCTAAAAGATATAAATGACACCTCTCAGCTTGATGAGTTTGTAAAGAAAAGCGAGACTCTCAAGAAGCTTATCCACCCCGAGAGGGCGCCGTCATTTGCTGGTGCGCGTCGAACTGCGATTCAAAATATCGGTCAATGGATTGGGTTTGCTCAGCGTGTCGGCATCGGGGCGAGTATCCTATTTGTCGTGATCTCTTCTTTGATAGTCTTTAACACTATCCGCATGGCTATATTTAATCGTCGCGATGAGATCGAGATGATGAAGCTGATTGGTGCAAACAAGAGCTTTATCCGTGGACCGTTCGTTGTTGAAGCGATAGTTTATGGGCTAATTGCCGCTGTGATTGCTACGTTTATTGGTGTAGGTGTCCTTTATCTCACTGGAAATGGACTTGCCGATAATGGAGTGGTAGTAAAGGGGACCGTTGATTTTATTACAACTTATATTGGATTTGTCTTACTCGCGATGATTGGCATTGGGTCTCTGGTGGGAACGGTTTCGTCGCTGTTTGCAACTCGTCGACACCTCAAAATTTAGTACGATAATATGACCGTGGGTTGACTGTGCTATATTGCTTATGGTAACATGTGGACAATGAAACTAATGTCCACCACAACAGTTTCAAAACATGGGTTAGTCACGAAGTCGGCTCTCGTGGCAACTGCTGTTGTGATGGGGATAAGCTCCCCAATGGCTCTGACGAGTCAAGCATTCGCCGACCAGTGGGATGACCAGATGCGAGCGCTTAATGCGCAGATGCAACAGTATCAATCGCAGGCTAGTGCCCTAAATGCGCAGGCCAATACATTGCAGGCGCAGCTTGATCAGATTACTGCACAGAAAAATGCTATTTTAGCGCAGATTGATCTCAGCCAGAAGCAGTATGATGCGTTACAAAAGCAGATCGAAGAGACTAAACAGAAGATTGACGACAACAAAGAAGCGCTTGGCCGAATTATTGCGGATATGTATGTCGATGGCTCGATTACGCCACTTGAGATGCTCGCTAGTAGCAAAAATATTGGCGACTATGTCGACCAGCAGGAGTATCGTAATTCTATTCAAAATACCCTCAGTGACACGATTGACCAGATCAATTCTCTAAAAAAGAAACTTGAGTCAAAGCAAAATGAGGTCAAAAAAGTCCTCGACCAGCAGAAAGACCAAAAGGCCCAACTGGCCGCCAAAGAAGCAGAGCAAGCGGAGCTTGTCGCCAAGACACGCAACGACGAGGCGGCGTATCAGCAGATGGCAAATGACGCAAAGGCCCAAGTTGAAAATGCAGCCGCTCAGCAACGGGCCTACTATGCATCGCTCCAGCAACAGAGTGGTGGTCGATTTACTAGCGGTATAATTGGTGGGCTGACGATTACGAGCTTTAGCGGCAATAGAGGCTGTGGCGGAGGATATCCATTCTGTGCCGGCCCGCTAGATTACGGTGTCGATCCGTGGAATCTTTATACCCGAGAATGCGTCTCTTACGCAGCATGGCGTATCCAAAACGGCTATGGCAAACCTGTTGCGCCATTCCGTGGGGATGGTATGGCTTACGAATGGGAATGGAGTGCTCGTAAGGGCAACGGTACAAAAGCGACTCGTGTCAGTGACCCAGCGCCTGGTGATGCTGTCGTTCTGCCGATTACGCCCGGATTGGCTCCAGTTGGACACCTCATGGTTGTCGAGGGCGTTTCTGGCGACAATGTCTACGTCAGTCAATATAACTTCGGCGGTACAGGTGAGTACTCAACTATGACAATCAGTAAGTCTGCCTCACGAGTTATCTACCTTCGTTTTTAGCTTAAGCAAAAACATGTAAAAGTCTATAGCGCGCCCGCCCTGGGGTGCGTTATACTATTGTTAAGTAGTTAGAATCAAGGAGTTAGTAGTGACGGAGTATACGCCACATGATGACGCAGTAAAAACACGTCGTAGAGACAATATGGTGTCAAAAAGTACCTTTTTTGTATCGATTGCTTTCGTAGCGTTAGTGGGTTATATCGCTGGAACGCGTAGTGATCAACTGTATGCAGCGATTGCGCCAGTGTTTGGCATAAAGGCGAGTGCTGACTCGCTTAACACCTCTGTTTTGCAGGATGCTTATCGTAATCTCAGGGCAAATTACGATGGTAAGCTTGATGCCGATGCCCTAAGTGATGGAGCAGTCCGCGGTATGGTTGCGGCGGCGGACGATCGCTATACGGTATTTATGGATAAAAAAGAAGCCGAGGAGTTTAACAGAGGTCTCAGCGGTCAGGTGTCCGGGATTGGAAGCGAGATTGGTCGGCGTAGCAACCAGCCAACGGTTTTGAGGGTGCTGAATGACTCGCCAGCAGAAAAGGCGGGCGTAAAGAGCGGAGATGTGTTCGTTGCGGTTAATGGTGAGTCGGTCGAGGGCAAGGACGCTTCGGCCGTTGCTAGTAGGGTGCGTGGTGAGGCTGGTACCTCTGTTAAGTTGACGATGAAGCGTGGAGAATCGACTGTTGATTTTACTATAGTACGCGCTCAGGTGAGTGATCCTAGTGTGCGATGGTCGGTGTCTGACGGAGTCGGTACGATGATTATCTCACGATTTGACGCACAGACGGCATCTCTGGCGCGTCAGGCGGCGAGTGAGCTAAAATCCCAGGGTGTTAAAGCTGTGATCGTCGATCTACGTGATAACGGTGGAGGGTATCTCAATGCGGCACGAGATGTGGCGGGGATATGGCTCAATAATCAGATAGTCGTGACGGAAAAAGCTGGCGACAAGGTGACAGATGAAGTAAAAACGGGCTCATCGGCGATCCTCGATGGAATGAAGACTATTTTGCTTGTCAACAGAGATAGTGCAAGTGCGAGTGAAATATTGGCAGGTGCGCTTCAGGAACATGGCAAGGCAACGCTTGTCGGCCAGAAGACGTTTGGTAAGGGTACGGTTCAAAAGGTGTTGAATCTTGCTGATGGTCGTCTTCTCAAGGTTACCGTAGCACGCTGGTATACGCCAAAGGGTAAAAACATTACAAAGGAGGGGATTACTCCAGAAGCGATCGTAGAGCTGACAGCCGATGATATGAATGCTGGTCGCGATCCACAGCGCGACAAAGCGATGGATCTAGCTAAATAACACTTATGGTATACTGTAGATAGAAACGATAGGAAAAGGTATATGGATATTACAAAGAAAAAGATTCTACTAGTAGAAGATGATATAGCACTAGCTGCCGTGTATCGTTCAAGGCTTGAGCTTGAGGGTTTTGAAATCCATGAAGTAAATAATGGTGAAGATGCGCTCTCGGCAGCGGTGTCGTTTAAGCCTGATTTGATCTTGCTGGACGCTATGATGCCAAAGATTAGTGGATTTGATGTTCTTGATATTCTTCGTAATACCCCAGAAACCACAAATATTCGTGTCATCATGCTTACTGCACTTAGCCAGCCGAAGGACAAGGAGAGGGCAGAGCAACTTGGAGTTGATGACTATCTTGTGAAGTCGCAAGTGGTGATCGGCGATGTGGTTGCACGAGTTAAGCACCATCTCGGCCTAGACGGTCAACTATCATAGGGAAAAATAGTAGAGGAATTGCCATAAGTATATTGACTTTTTGGCAATTTTTTGCTATAATTAGACCATAAAGTTAAAAAGTACAAAAATAGAATAGTTACTATATGGCCAAACAGAACCCTGAATCGATTCATCGCACTAACCTAGAGGAGCTTGGCGCTGACGCTGAGCTTTATGCCGACCAAAAGCCAGTACGATATACGTATGACCCAGAAAATACACCGACTCTTACTACCGCTCAGATGAGCAAGATTGAGCAGGCAGTTTTATCGGCCGCAGATGCGGGCGAGACTACCGAACAACAGCAGGTGATTGCAGATGAGATGTTAGCCAAGATTGGATTTGATCCGTCGACTGCAGTAGACGGAGTTCAGGTTGGCTATATTGAGAGTGACGATGGTAAACGTGAGCTTCGTGCGTTTGTAAGTGATTGTCGCGACATCGGGACTAGCTTACGAAATGTTGAATTTGAGCCAATGACAAACGGATTGTCTGAGATAGCAGTAGATAAGCCCGCAGAGCCTAATCTACGAGAGCAGATCGCTGACTTGCAGGCGTTTGCTGAGCGCGTTGCTGACTCCAATGTAGCTTCGCTAGATGGGTCTGATGCTAATGATGGGTTAGATACGAGATCGCCAGAAGACTCGATCGGTGAGCTGTATCGTCATCAGGAGTTGGCAATCGAAACGATCAGGGCGGAGCTAATAGACCGTGTAAATCGACTCGAGTATAGTTTCGACGAGACTTCTCAAGAGCGTCAGCGATACCGTCGGGCGTTGGACGAAATGCTTGATGAGGTTGATAGTATAGTGATGAAGCTGAGGCAAGCGGAATCGGTTGACTCTGGCAGTATCCGTCGTTTGATTGACGACTATGCGGGTCCAGCGAGTCGGGCGGTGTCAAATGATACTACGGGTATTGAGAGTGATAAGCGGGCCATACTGGAGCTTCAGTCAGCGATTGAAGACATAGAGTCTGAGGCGCGTACTAAACTCGACGAGGAGAGTTATAAAAAGATAAAGTCGGCTTTGAATAGTGCGGACAGTGCGATATCTGAATTGCTTTACGATCGAGGTGTTGTTGCTTATGAAACTGATGAGGCTCGAAGCTACTTCAACCGGATGATGTCGCTTATCGACCAGATGCAGCACGATAGATTGGGTATGGAGGCGTATGGGAGTGAGATTGGTTCAAGTCTTTGCAGCTTACGAGACAGCTTAGCAACAATCGATCGGCGCCAGAAGCGATTACCTGCGTCGATAGGTGATCTTAAAAGTCGCTTAACTGCTGTGTAGGGGTTGGGTTTGCGAAAGAAAATACCCACTTTGTCTGTAAGTGGGTATTTGTTATTGAATAGGTGGAAGCTATTCAACGCAAACTTGCGTACGAGGGTGAGTGCGACCAGTAAATGAGGCTTTTTTAACCTTTTTGAAGCTGACGACACCGTCAACCGCAGCATGAATGGTAAAATTGCGGCTGGTGTATGTGCCAGGGCCAGCAATCTTTGTGCTACCGGTCTGGCGAACAAGAACTTCGCCGGCGGAGACTTTTTGACCACCAAAGCGCTTCACACCGAGACGTGCACCGGCGTTGTTGTGGATGTTCTTGCTTGAACCGCCTGCTTTAACCTTTGACATTGTGACTCCTTAAAACACTAGTAAATCAATCTGTTCCATTTTACGCTCTTTTGGCGGTTTCGTCAAGCCTTTTTGAGGATAAGTAGCTCTCGGGCGACAACTTGGTTCTCCCGATAGTAGAGAAGTTGTTCGTTACGAATATTTTTTAGGGTGACCTGAGTGTAGCCGAGCTTTTCGAGCTGATTGATTAGTGGCAGGTGGGTGAAGTGGCGATGTCCGTCGTGCCAGGCGGGTACGGCGATGCATAACGAGGTACCTGATTTTAGTTGTGGAGCGAGGTTTTTGAGAAATTCACTGATAATATGGTTGCAGTTTTTGATAACTTCTTGAAGTTTTTCGGGTCTTGGCGGTGCTGAGAACGGTTGTCCGAGGTAGGTCTCACAGATTACGGCGCTTAGGAAGTTGGCCTCTACCCACTGAAAATTAGTGGCATCGCCTTGGCGAATAGACAATATTGTGCCAATGTTTTTGTGGGTCTTTTGGAGCCAGGATAGGTTTTCGATGGTGTAGTCAATCATCTTTTGACTGAGGTCGGTGCCGTAGACGGAGTAGCCCCTGAGAAGAGCTTCCTGGAGGACTGTACCAGTTCCACAAAATGGGTCTAGAATATGTTTGTTTTGTGTGTCGCCGTCAAATCGTGACTCACCAATAGCTAGATTGATCATGAGTTGGGCTAGTTTTGGAGGTAGCATACCTACAAAAGCATCACGGCGTGGGCGATCGCGGTCGCGTCGAGCGTAGGCGGTGATATTCTGCGCACCTATACTTTCGGCGACGATTACCTTACCGCTAGCCGAGCGAACTACCAATAGTTCGACATGATTATTCGACAATCCCAGTTTGTTGTGGTGGCTGGTTGCGGTGTTTAGGGCCAGTTCAGCATTTGGAATTAAGCGAAGACTGACGCCTTTTTCTTTTAGTTTTGACTTGAGTGCTAGGCCGGTTTTCTGGATGTCGCGTGCGGTAGATTTGAATCCGTAAGCACTGATACCAAGTGTAATTTTGCCTTCGTGTCTACTCCAGGCGTCGAGATAGGTGCGGACAATCTCTATGCCGACGCGACGCCAGTCGCCAGATAGTTCGGCAACAACACGACCAGCTTTTTTGGTTCCACCGAGAATGTCCAGGTCAAATTTGGGTGTGGAAATAGTTACGCTGATATCGGAAAACCACCGAACAGACTCTAGTCCATAGAGCCGTTCAAGTTCGGCGATGCCTAGGGCAGGTTGGCGACCAAGTATAGCGATGTACATATCTATAGTATACTGGATAGATATGAAGAAGCTATCGCTAAGGACGTGGATTAGCATTTTGACATTTGTGCTGATCGGCGTGATATTGTTCTTTTCCCGCAAGGAGTTAATTCGTGCGTGGGAACTGATCGGAAAAGTGGACCCCTGGATACTAGCTCTACTGGTACCAGTTATAATCGCTGGATATCTTGCGTCGGGAGAGATGGTGTTTTCGTATCTTCGCCAGAAACATCTCATAAAAGATGTAAGTATGTGGACGCAAGCGCGCATTTCACTTGAATTAAACTTTGTAAACCATATTCTTCCTAGTGGTGGCGTCAGTGGTATCTCCTATATGAACTGGCGGTTGGCGCGCTACGGCGTGCCAATTGGGCGTGCGACGATGGCACAGGTACTGCGCTATGTAGCGGGATTTGCTAGTTTGATTGCACTACTCGCTATTGCGGTCTTCGTCGTTACGATTGATGGACATCTAAATCGGTGGATTATTTTGATGAGCTCCACGCTTGTAACGGTGATGGTTTTTGTGACGATTGGCGGAATGTATCTTATGGGTGATCCACAGCGTATGCATCGTGTCGCGCAGCGGATATCGCGTTTTTGCAACAAAATCGTTCGTAAGGTGACATTTGGTCGAGTCGAGCAAGTTATTAAGCCGTCGAAGCTAGTTGAGTTTCTTGACGATATGTCAGACGATTACCAGAGTATGATGCGCGACAAGAGGGTGCTATTACAGCCGTTTTTGTGGGGCCTGTTCTTTACTATTACAGAGGTGGCGATATTCTGGATCGTTTTTTGGTCGCTTGGATCGCCGGTGAATCCTGCGCCTATTCTGATTGCTTATGGTCTAGCGAGTCTTGCGGCATTTGCAATCGTTACGCCAGGTGGCGCGGGGGCGTATGAGGCTATTATGGTGTTTGTACTAGCAGTTGCGGGCATGCCGCAGGGTGAGGCGATTGCCGGAATTGTGCTTACTCGGGCGATTGTCCTCGCAGTAACGATTATTATCGGATGGGTATTTTATCAACGAGTGGTTATGAAGTATGGTAAGCGACCAGACGCCAATATTTAATGTTAGCGATTTTGTCGCCAGCCTTAATCAGACGCTTGAATACGCGTATCCAATCGTTGAGATTGAGGGCGAAGTAGCTAATTTTAAGATTAATCAGGGTAAGTGGGTATTTTTTGACCTGAAAGACGAAACGACTAGCGTCGGGTGTTTTATGTCGCTTTACAACCTGCGAGTTCAGGTTGAGGACGGCATGAAAGTCCTGGTTCGGGCGTCGCCAAAAGTTACTCAGTGGGGAAAATTTAGCCTGACGATTCAGTCGATTCGTCCAAGTGGCGAGGGAAGTATTAAAAAAAGTTTTGAGCTATTGAAAGCAAAGCTTGAAAAAGAAGGACTATTTGCCGCAGAGCGAAAGCGAACTCTGCCAGAGATTCCAAATTATGTTGGTGTAATCAGTAGCGTGCAGGCGGCTGGGTATGCGGATTTTGTCAAAATTATTGATGAACGTTGGGGCGGATTGCGAGTAGACGTCGCACACACCCAAGTTCAGGGGGCTAGCGCGGCTGATCAGATCATTCGAGCGATCAAGTATTTCAACGAGAAAGAGGTTCTACCTGAGGTGCTGGTGATTATTCGTGGCGGGGGTAGTGCTGATGATCTGAATGTATTTAACGATGAGTTGCTAGTACGCGAGATTGCTTCCAGCCGTATTCCAACGCTAGTTGGGGTGGGGCATGAGATTGATAAGACGCTTGCTGATCTGGCGGCTGATGTTCGGGCGGCAACGCCAAGTAACGCTGCCCAGATTCTCGTACCAGACAGGCGCGAACTTGTTGCTTCACTTCGCCATCTAGTCGGTCGTATATTGCTTCGCATGGAGCAGTTTGTGACGGACATTGATGATGAATCTAAGCAACTGTTGCGTCATGGTCTAAGTATGCTGAATGCGCGAGCCGATATTCTGCTCAATCAGGTGGTGACACAGCGCCAGGTGCTAGTAGCTTATGACCCTAGAGCGGTTTTAAAACGTGGATATGCAATGATCCGCGGACAGGCTATACCTGGTAAGTGTATCACTATTGAGCGACGGCAGGACACTATAATAGCGGAGGTAAAAGATGTCTCAAGAAAATAAATCTATATCAGAAAAAATGACCAAGCTTGGCGAGCTGGTCGCGTGGTTTGAGGGCGAGGAGTTCGAGCTTGAGGTGGCTCTCGATAAATACAAAGAGGCTGAAAAATTGGCAGATGAAATTGAAAAGGACCTATCAGGTCTAAAAAATGAAATCACAGTCTTGAAGCAGAAGTTTGATGCCTAGCAGAGATTGATTCCATATGTGGTTTTGGGTTGTTCTCGGAGTAGTTATTGTCACAATTGGGTTTGTGGCATTTACGGGGGCACCGTATGTTCCGTCAAAGAGGTCTGACCTCAAAAAAGCCTTTACCAAGCTATATAAACTGTCTCCTGGGGATGTGCTGGTTGATATTGGCTCTGGTGACGGGGTCGTACTTCGTGAGGCGAGTCGGCTCGGTGCGCGGGTAGTGGGGTATGAGATTCATCCGATTCTTGTAGCCGTCTCAAAGTGGCTCTCTCGCCATGATTCACGTGTTTCGGTGAAATTAGCCAATTTTTGGAAAACTCAACTACCAGATAACGTGACGATTGTCTACGTATTTGGTGAAGACCGGGATATCCATAAAATGTTTGAATATGTCCAACAGGAGTCTAATCGGTTGGAGCGCGAGATTATGCTCATGAGCTATGCATTTGAGGTGAATGGGGCGAAGCTGGTGAAATCACTCGGAGCACATCATCTCTACCAGGTTGCTCCTTTACAATAAGCATATCTACCACGTATAATCATAAGCATGAATACACGTCGCAATCTCGAACATGGGGCGATTAATGGTAGCATTTTTGCTATTATAGCGCTCGTTATCCTCGTATTAGTGTTTGGCTCGTTTGGTGTCTGGGCTTATGTTAATTACCTAGATCAGAAGCAGAATGTTGACGCCAAGGTAGAGGAGGCAACTGCAAAAGCGGTTCTAGAGAACTCAAAAAAACTCGAGGCTGATTTTGAGAAAAAGGAAAAAGAACCGATGCGGCAGTTTGCTGGTCCGTCAGATTATGGGCGTCTGACGTTTGATTACCCAAAAACGTGGAGCGCGTATCAGGCGACTGACGTTAGCAAGGGTGGTGGCGTGACGTATCATGCGTACCTCAACCCGATTTATGTTCCACCAGTTGGTGACAACCAGAAGATTGCTATTCGTATCACAATCGAACAAAAGACTTATGACCAGGCAGTAGCAGCCTACGATAAAGAGATTAAAAAAGGTAGTCTCAAATCAAGCGTATATGCAGACGGTGTACATACAGGAACAAAGATAGAAGGCAACTTCAATGCAGATGTTTATGGTACGGCTGTTCTCATCAAGATGCGAGATCGTACGCTAACGATACGTACAGATGGAGATGTATTCAAGGCTGATTTTGAGGCACTACTCAAAACAGTCAAGTTCAACGAGTAGGCAGTAGACTACCGCCCAATACCCTCGTCATGCTACACTGGGTTCATACGTATGAACGAGGGGAAGAGTGAGCAACTACTGGCGGGGGGTGGTGTATTGTCTCATACACCACTTTTTGTTGCGGCAGCACACGAGCTGAAGTCTCCGCTTGCGCTGGTTCGCCAGTTGTCGCTTGCGCTGGAGGCGGGGGATTGTTCACCTGACGAGATTGAAACTTTGGCTCGACAGATTACTCTGACGAGCGAACGTGCGCTTCGTCTGACGGCTGACCTCACTCGTACGTCGCGTCTCGAGGACGGTTTGTTTACACTTGAGCCAATCAACCCAATCTCATTGTGCGAGGAGGTAGCGTTTGAACTATCTCCACTATATAGAGCAAAGGGGCGCAAGATTATGGTAAACCGTCGTAGTCGACCGCTATTGGGCCTAGCGAATCGTGATTTACTCCGTAGGATATTGCTTAATTTCGCCGATAACGCACTGCACTATGCTGAGGGTGACGCGCCTGTTGTCATTACGGCATCGTCGCATGACAACGGTACGCGAATCAGACTCGGAGTCCGTGATTATGGACCAGCTATTCCGACAAAGGTCTGGCGACAGCTTGAGTCTTCGCTTGGTAATCGAGCACAACCACTTCATAGTCGGCCAGAGAGCAGCGGCTTGGGGATATACATTGCTCATCAATTTGCAGAAGCGATGAATGCGTCGATAGGCACAACTCGACACCGAGACGGCGCGACATTTTATGTTGATATAAGTGCGTCAACGCAGATGAGGTTATTCTGACTATGGCGGGGCGTGTACTGATCGTTGATGATGACGTATGGTTTGCTGATCAACTTGCTCGAACGGTAAAAAAGGCAGGCTACAGAGCGACATGTGTGCGTAATGGTGTCGAGGCTATGATAGAGATTGACTCTGCGCGTCCAGATGTCATAGTTCTGGACTTTTTCATGCCTGGGCCGAACGGGCTGGTTTTGTTGCATGAACTGCAATCCCATAGTGATCTTGCAACCATTCCGGTTATACTTTGCACTAATATAGCGTCAGATATCAAGTCGGACACCCTAGAGCAGTATGGGGTGAGGTGCGTGCTCGACAAAACAGCTATGGAGCCATCAGATGTTGTTACGGCAGTTCGAAAGGTGCTTCTATGAGCGTTGAGCGCACTAGGGCGATCGTGCTCAGACGAACCAATTATGGTGAGGCTGATCGTATTTTGCGTCTACTTACACCACTGGGTCAACGCAGCGTGATGGCGAAAGGTGTCCGACGAGAGAAAAGTAAGCTCGCTGGAGGGATAGAATTATTTGCGATTAGCGATGTGGTGATTAACACAGGTAAGGGTGACCTGGGTATTCTTACCTCAACCCAACTTGTGCATTTTTATCGATACATTCTCGAAGATTACGATCGCTTACAGTTTGGATACGAGGCAATTAACCTCGTATCGAGGGCGAGCGAAAGTATTGATGAGCCAGAGTGGTATGGTGTGCTGAGTGAAGTATATATGGGGTTAGATGCCATGAGCATACCTCTACAGTTAACTCAAAGTTGGTTTTATCTCCACTATGCAGAGCTGACTGGGTATGAACTGAATCTGTCGGTTGATGTTTCTGGTCAGCCACTGTCAAGTGACAAAACGTACATGTATGACATAAATGAGCGGGGATTACGTCGGGCCGACCAGGGTGAGATAAGCGCCGATCACATTAAACTTTTGCGTATATTGATGACAAAACCGATCGAATCGGCTGCTCAAATTGGTGGTATTGCATCGGTACTGCCGGATGTTTGGCTCATTACTCGTCAGCACGCTTCTGTTTAGTGAAATATACCTGTCCAGGGGTGAGTGTAGTATACTAAATTACGAATAACTACTACCATGTTGCCAACACGGAGAAAGGGACATGACGATGAGTCAAGCAAAAATGGAAGATATTGTTAGCCTCTGCAAACGTAGAGGGTTTATTTATCAGGGCTCAGAGGTTTACGGTGGTCTATCCGGTACTTGGGACTACGGCCCGTTGGGCGTGCAATTGAAGCGTAATATCATGAATTTGTGGTGGCGCCGGTTTGTTGACGAGCGCGACGATATGTACGGCGTGGATGCGGCGATTCTGATGAATCAGAAAGTGTGGAAGGCGAGTGGGCATGTCGATACCTTCGTCGATCCGCTGTGCGAAGATATGGTTAATCACCGACGCTACCGCACCGATCATATCCTCAAAGACAATGGTGTTGACGCTGATGGTATGACCATGGAGCAGATGGATGCGGTGATTGCGGAGCGCGGCATCAAAAGCCCTGATGGCAATCCGCTAAGCAAGTCGCGCACTTTCAATATGATGTTCAAGACACGCGTTGGTGCCACTGAGAGTGATGACAGTATTTCTTATCTCCGTCCGGAAACTGCCCAAGGTATCTTCACTAATTTCAAAAACGTCGTCGATAGTTTCTACCCGAATTTGCCGTTTGGTATTGCCCAAGCTGGTAAGGCGTTTCGTAATGAAATTGCGCCGCGCGATTTCGTCTTTCGCAGTCGCGAGTTTGAGCAGATGGAGATCGAATATTTCGTCGATCCTGAGCACTGGCAAGAGGCGTTTGATGAGTTGCTGGCGGCGACGCATGAGTTTTTGGCGGAACTGGGTTTGAAACCAGAGCACATTCACGAGCTAGACGTGCCAGCGGAGGATCGGGCACACTATAGCAAAAAAACGATCGACATCGAATACGACTATCCGATCGGTCGCGAGGAGTTGATGGGTATCGCTTACCGGACCGATTTTGACCTGATGAATATCCAGCGGGTCAGTGGTAAGAGTATGGAATACACCGTCAAGGGACGAACACAAAATTTGTTCCGCACGTCATCGAGCCGAGCTTTGGTGTGGAGCGAGCGCTGATGGCGGTGTTGTCGGGTGCGTACCGTGAGGACGAGCAAAACGGTGAAAAGCGGGTGTACTTGGCGCTGCCAGAGCACTTGGCGCCGGTAAGATTTGCCGTTTCACCGCTACTCAAAAACAAGCCAGAATTGGTGGAAAAAGCCCGCGAAGTCTACGCCCAGCTCGCCAAAGCCAACCCGGGCCGAGTGATGTGGGACGACAACGGTAACATCGGCAAACGCTACCGCCGCCAAGATGAAATTGGCACGCCGCACTGCGTGGTCATCGACTTCCAGACGCTGGAGGACGGCACGGTGACCGTGCGTGAGCGGGATACGACGGAGCAGAGACGGGTGAAGGTTGAGGAGTTATCGTGATTAATGATTTTCGTCGACGGTGGGGGCTGTCCGAGCCAAGTGTTGAGGATAATATTACTACAGCGATTTATAGAATACGCGCTCTAATAGGCGATTCTTTGTATGTTCGAGATAGTAGTAAGCTAAATAAGTTTGCATTTATAGCGGCGGTTCCGCTAGAGAAGTATATAGAACTTACTTATGAAGGTGGAGTATTTAATTTCAAAAAGTATTTTTCAGGTATAGTATCTACCGTAGCCTTGGCGGAGAAACTTGAATGTATCCTAGTTTCTAGTGTAATTAGCGATAATCAAAAGGATATGATCGTTACGATAATTAATAATGAAAATGTAGGAATTAGGATCAGCAAAGATAAGAGAGGAAAATATGTAACCTATCCTCAAGGTGAGCCGATGCTAGATGAAAAGGTCGTAGAGCGCACTTTATTGAGCCTAGATGGTAAGAGTGCAGGTGAATATGAGAAGGCGTTAAGAGAATATGCTTCGGGGAAATGGAATGAGTCATCAAACGCCACTCGGCTTACCCTTGAAGAGTATTTGCGGCAATATCTGAATAATACAAAAGGTCTTGAGGCTAATAAAAAAACTATAGGAAGTGTCCTTAAAGAGGCTGGTGTTGCCAATCATTTTCGCAATTCCATTACCAGTCAGCTTAATACGCTAGATAGTCATTACAACCCAGGATCAAAGCATGGTTCTAATACGCAAGGAGCTGTGGAGTCTGAATATTTGATATATTCCGTTGGTGTCATTGTGAATACTTTGGAGCAGCTAAAAATATCTGATAAAGGCGCTTGATAGTATAATTATCCTTATGTCAAAAACCACCAAAGGACATATCATCAAGCAGAATCTAGATGGTACGGATCATCTGGATTGTTTGTATCGCATTTCGCTCAAAGCATTGATTTATAACGAGGCTGGGCACATTTTGGTTGTCAAAGAAATTGATCGGACGTATTGGGATTTGCCTGGTGGTGGTATGGATTTTGGCGAGACGATTGAGTCGTCGCTGAAACGCGAGTTGTACGAAGAGGTTGGCTACAAGGGCGGTTTGCGTTATCAGCTTTTTGACGCGTCGGATGAGATGTATATTGAGCGGATTGATGCTAATCAAATCTGTTTTTATTGCCGTGTCTGGCCGGAGAATTTTGACTTTGCGCCAGGTGAAGAGGGTGATGAAGTAATGTTTATTAACCCTGAGGAGTTATTACTTCAGAAAAGCGAGGTTGACGCGCCAGCTCGAGCGTATAGAACTCATATGAAATGGCAGGAACTATATAATAAGCAGTAAGTATTGTAAAGATATATTTAATAGATTTAGTAAATAAGGGAATATTTATGACAAAAATACTCGCAATAATTTCCACCCACGGTAACGAATTATTAGGCCCAAATGTGCTAGCATATATGCTCTCCAAAAGGTCTAAGCTACTGGAGGATATAGAATTTATCATAGCTAATCCTCGCGCTTACGCAAAGAATGTGCGGTATACCGAATCGGACTTAAATAGGAGTTATGGACTTGGTTTGGATACTTATGAGGGTCGGCGTGCGAAGGTGATTGAGGAGCGGATTCGGTTATTGAAGCCGGAGTTGGTATTGGATTTTCATACGACCACTGCCGAGCAGCCAAATATTTTGATAACGGCAGATAGAAATAATGAAGTAGTGCAGAGATTTATCAACTCTAGTTTTATAAAAGATACTTTAGTGGTTTCGCCGTTAAACGATATCACTACAGTGGCGTCGAATTTCGTGGCTTATGAGGTGTCTAATTCGCGCCTGAATGATGATTTGTACAAGCAGATATGCACTGATATAGAACGATACTTGGATGGGAAGATGATTGACCAGGAACGAACTTTTTATAAGATGATAGGAAAAATTCTGCCAGAGGAAGAAAAGAGCATAGATGGTCTTGAGAATTTTGTCTATAATGATGAACTTCAGGCTATTCCTTCGTTCCTAGGCTCAAAAGCCTATAAGCAAGACGGTACGTATGCTGGGTTTAAGCTGGAAGTGTTATAATTGTCCCTATGACAAAACTTACCAACGGACATCTCGTTGCACGAGATTCAGTTGGAGTAACTCGCCACGGCCAAGATGAAGACAATGTGCGTGGGATTTTGAATGGTCATCGCAACCTGCCGCTGACTGATTTGGGGCGTCAGCAGGCGCAGCAATTGGCGCAGCGCATCAGGGATAGGGAGCTGGTTTTTGACGTGGTGTACGTGTCGCCACTTGATCGGGCTCTCGAGACGGCAGCAATTGTGGCGACGGAGCTGGGTCTTGCCGAGCCGATAGTTCACGATGATTTAATCGAGCGTAATTTTGGCATTATGACCGGTAGGCCGGCCGCTGATGTTGAGGAAATGTGTGCGCCGGACATCATCAAAACAGAAAACGTGACCTATTTTTTACGTCCTGATGGCGCTGAGACGTTTCCTGATTTATTAGCTCGTGGCCAGCGGGTGCTTGATTCTATGGCGTGTCCGACACCCTGATCAAACGGTGCTACTGGTATGTCGTGGTGATATCGGCAAAATGATATATGCTGCGGCAACTAATACGCCATGGCGTCGGGTGTTGACTGATTCTTACTTTGGTAATACGGATATTATCGGGCCGATGCGTGATTAATGGCTTCAGGTATGGTATTATGTGTATACAATTGGTTGTTAATTTCAAAAATGAGGGGCAAAATGACGAAGCATAAAACGGTTCTCGTAGCCGGAGCCACAGGCTATCTCGGACGTTTCGTCGTCGCCGAGCTGCACCGCCGTGGCTACAAGGTGCGCGCGATCACCCGCAGTCGCGAGCGGGCCGTCTCTCCAGGCCCCTGGGATTCTCCCTCACTGGATGGCCTCGTCGACGACTGGGCCGTCGGGGAGGTCACGAATCCCGCATTCATCGCCGATGTCGCAGAAGGGGCCGACGACGTCATATCCGCCTTGGGGGTCACCAAGCAGAAGGCCAATCCTTGGGATATCGACTACCAGGCCAATCTCGCCGTCCTCCGTTCCGCGGAGAAGCACGGTGTCAAGCACTTCTGCTTCGTCAACGTCATCGGAGGCGACCAGTGCCCGGCACAGCTGACCCGGGCAAAGACCGCTTTCGCCCGAGAACTGACAGCCTCCCGTATATCGAGTCAGATCATCAATCCCCCCGGGTACTTCTCCGACATGACCCAGATTCTTCAGATGGCCAAAAAGGGTCGTGTCTTCCTCTTCCGCCCGGAAACCAGGATCAATCCCATTCACGGCGCCGACCTCGCGAAGTTCTGCATCGACCGCTTGACCGACGGCGAGGAGGGCACATGGAACGTGGGAGGCCCTGAGGTCTTCACCTGGAAAGGGCTCGCTGAGTGCGCCTTCCAAGCTCTCAATCGGCCTGCAAAAATCGCAACCATGTCACCCGCCATCCTGTCGCCCCTCATCGGAGCCCTCGGACTCTTCAACCGGAGAAGGGCCGACACGCTGCGCTTCATCTCATGGAACATGCTCCACGACTGCATAGGTGAACCCTTCGGCACTCACAGGCTGCTCGACTTCTACAAGGACCTGGTCCAAAAAGACGGTGATTAGCCACTTCGTGGTATGGTGCGGAGATATAGAGGACTTTGCTGTCCGCGTCGCGACCGATCATCTCGATATTGATACGATTGCTGATTGGCTGAAGCGCCACTTGCAGATGCGCGTGTCCTAAACATTGTATCATTCATATATGAGAGAAATTGAGATAAAAGTTAGATTGCGAGATAAAAAAGGGTTGCTGGCTGCGCTGGCGGCTAAGGGTGTTGTTCTCAGCGAGATCAAGTGTTGGCTTGCCGGGAGAAGCTGGCGGTGACGGCACCGTCACCGTGCGTGAGCGAGATACGACGGAGCAGCGGCGGGTGAGGGTCGGAGAGCTGTAGATACTAGATATGAAAAAATAAATTAGTTTTGAGGAGCTAAAATATTGATAGAAAGTAGACCTGAGTTTGATAAAACTACATCGTTTGACGAGTTTAATAAATATTATTGGTATCGTGAAGAACTTTCACAGATTTGCAAGTCATTAGGATTAGAATATAGAGGTACAAAACAAGAACTCAATCACATTATTGAGCAGTACTTTAAGGGTAATCTGATTAAAAAATCACTAATAAAAAATGAAAAGAAGCAAGTTGAAAATATTACATTAGACATGCCATTACTTGAATGTGGTTTTTCTTTTAATGCAAAATTTAGAGAATATTTCTCCGCCGTAACAGGTATTACACCTTTTAAATTTACTGCTGATATGGCTACTGCTTGGCGGAAAGTAAAAAGAGAAAAGGATGGCAAATTTACAATCAAAGATATGCTGAAGGTGTATTATGGAGAGTCGGATTATGCCAAGTATGATAATTCTGTTTGTCAATGGAATCAATTTTTAAAGGATTTCTGTGCAGATGAAAATAGCCGCAACTATTCGAACAAATTAAAAGTAGCTTCTATTCTTTGGAAAGAAGTTAGAAATTCAAAAAATGAAAAAATTTATTCAAAGAATCTTTTGAATGAATATGAACATACAATAAAAGAGTATCACAAGTAGGTAATTCGGGGCTTGTTAAACTAATAATTTAATAAAAATTAACACAGAACAGTAAACCTAAGAATTACAGATTTACTGTTTTTTCTTTGCCTAAAAATGAGAACGAGGTCAAATTGGCAATGACAGCAATTGATAGGTTAGTGTCTGGCTCAGTCTGTACCGCGATCGTTAGGATGACTGATGTGCTCGTGTGTCTGCTAGCCACTTGTCAATCGCAGTGTAAAACTCCTTGGGATTACCCCGAAATAACTTGCGTCGTAATCGCGACAAAATACGCTCATGCAATGAGTGTGGTCGGTAGATGCGTAAATGCTTGAGTGACGCCATGGTTGCCGTGCTTGAAGTGCCGTCCCAATGAGCTATTGTTAAGGTTGGTGCAAGTCTAATGTCAATCGACGGGTCAATATCATACGTCGATCCGTCAATAAATACGCGTAGTATCACATGTCTCTCATATCGTTGGCGGCGAATTTTGAGGATATGTTCGGGGATCTGCAGGTCTTGCCAGTCAAAAACACCAATTAGCAATTGACTGGTAATACCGATATGCTGCAGTTCTTGTTTCAAGAGTACGCATTTTTGGTAACACGACCACACTTCATCACTGCCACTTGTTCCGTAGGGCAAGTCGCGAATCTTTTCAAATATTTTAATTGCTTTTTTGACTCTCATGATAGGTAGAAAATGGGACTACGTCTATGATATCGCTGGAATTTGTTAGAATCATGAGAAGTCTATCAATACCAAATCCAACGCCACCCGCTGGAGGCATACCAACGCGTAGCGCATGATAGAAGGTTTCGTCCATGGTTAGCTCTTTATTTCGCCTAGTTAAGAATCTGTCAAAAGCTTGTTTCTGCACCTCGGGGTCGTTGAGTTCTGAATAGCAGTTTGCAAGCTCCATACCACCAAGATATAATTCAAACCTTTCAAGCATCAAGTTGTTATTCCTGTGATCTTTAGCCATCGTTATGTCGTAGCACATGACGCTAGCATCTTTTGGAAAGTCGTAAATGAAAGTAGGTTGTATTAAGGACGACAGGTAAAGTTTTTCAAATATGTCAATAATTATATTGCCTGGCGAAGCTTGCTCAGAGTACTCTATGTCTATCGTTTTTGCAACATCAATTAGCTCGTTGTAATCTAATGCATATAAATCCTTGCCGAACCTTTCTAATAGTGTATCGTGAATAGATATTCGTTTCCATGGCTTGGAAAAGTCTAAGACATTGTCCATAAAGGTTAGTTTTGACTTTCCTGTAATTTCTTTTGCAAGGTTTTTTAAGAGTTTTTCTGTAAAATCCATCATATATTTGTAGTCAACGTAAGCCATATAGTATTCTACTGAAGTAAACTCCATTAAGTGAGTTCTATCAATCTTTTCGTCTCTGAATACCTTATTTATAGTGAAAACTTTATTAAACCCACTAACTAAAAGCTTCTTCAAATATAGCTCTGGTGAAGACGCTAGGGCAAAACGCAACCCATCGTATGTCGCTGTCTCTGCAAAGATTGGGCGGGACGTGGAATCTCCTTGAAATGGATGAAGGAGAGGGGTGTCAATCTCCATAAAACCTTCATCCATCAACAATTTGCGGATAGAACTGAGAGTTTTACTGCGAAGCTGTATATTTTTCGCTATCTTTTTGTCATTAATATGAGAAAGATGTCTGTATTTAAGATTGTAATCCTTGTTTGTATTCTTATAATCAATACCGATGCGGGTTTTGGTGAGTAGAGTTAAATCATTAGCTATGAACTTATCATTAGAGCTATCATATGTAATGGCGACGCCAACAATGTCACCTTTGTTTAGCAACCTGACGATATTCAGATCTAAACTGTCAATGTACACATCAATATCACCCGAATGGTCGCTCAATGTCAACTCTTTATCGTTAACAATTCTTGTTATTCTTCCCGCTATCTTTGTAAAGTTTCTTGGTTTTGCTATTACATTTCTCAGATTGTAGTAAAACTCATATTCATAAGCATAGCATGTGATATTATTTTCTAATAATTTTCGAAATTGTTCGTCTAATATGTTAACCCTTCTAACAGTTTATGAATTAATGTAACAAACTAGCATATAATGTAGCACATGAAGTGGCTTAATGATATAGTAAATACTTTTCAGGATACTAATAAAGAGATTTTGGTTTCCTCGGGTGCGTCGCCGTCGGGCGTGTATCATGTGGGGCATTTGCGTGAAATTGTCATCGCTGACGCCGTAGTGCGGGCGCTGAAGCAAGCAGGTATTCGGGCGCGCCATGTGCACGTTTCAGACAACCTTGACGCCTTTCGTAAAGTGCCGGTCAATCTGCCGGCTAGTTACGAGCAGTACTTGGGTATGCCGCTCTATACAGTGCCATCACCAGATGATCGGTATGGTTCGTGGGGAGATTTTTGCCTGAAGCCATTCCTCGACAGTGCCAATAAAATTGGCGTCACCATGGACGTGATCTATGCTAGCGATAAGTATCGGAGCGGGTTTTTTGTGCCGGCCATTGAGCGCTCGCTGAGCCGTATTGACAAAGCCAAGTCCGCCATCCAGGAGGTATCGGGCCGGCAGCTGGACGATCAGTGGTCACCAATTCAGATCATGGAGCATGGTCGGCTGAAAAATCGTCGGTTCATCAGCATGGATAGCGATGCTAAAACGATCACCTATCGTAGTCATGATGACTCGGAGCACACGGTCCGGTATGATGACGGGCAGGTAAAGCTGGACTGGCGGCTGGACTGGCCGGGGCGATGGTGGTTGCTCGGCGTTGATGTTGAGCCGTTTGGTCGTGATCACGCGACGAAGGGCGGCTCGTATGATACCGGCAAGCGGATCGCCCGTGAGGTTTATGACATTGATGCACCAGTGCCGGTGCCGTATGATTTTATCAATCGCACTGGCGATACCAAAAAGATGAGTGCCAGCAAGGGCACCGGCGTGAACGCGCATGATGTTGTCGATATGCTGCCACCTGAGGTGGTGCGCTATTTCATGCTCCGGTATTCGCCAGCCAAGCGACTGTATTTTGACGAGACCGACAGCCTGGTGCGGCTGGTTGATGAATTTGCAACAATGAAGCAGCATCCGCAGAATGAGCTCGACGAACAGCTATTATTCTTGTGTACTGACGGGCTGAGTCATCCAGCGGTCAGCTCAATTCCATTCTCGCATCTGGTCATTTCATACCAAGCGGCGCTGTGCGACATGGCAAAAACGATTGAGATTTTGCGGCGCAGTCCGGAGTACGCTCGCATCGTCGATGAGGAAGAGGCGGTGATCATCACGGAACTAGGCTACGTCAGCCGGTGGCTGGAAAAGTGGGCGCCTGAGTCATTGAAGTTTCGCCTGGCGGACGAGGTGCGTCCTGACGAGTTTTCGCCAGAACAAAAAGAATATTTACGGCGGTTGGCCGACGATATCGCCGAGGCGCCGGCTGAGGCTGATGGTAATTGGTTTCATCAAGCAATTTACGCCTACAAGGAAAGC
Organism: Candidatus Saccharibacteria bacterium oral taxon 955; assembly: GCA_010202265.1. Lineage (NCBI taxonomy): Bacteria > Candidatus Saccharimonadota > Candidatus Saccharibacteria bacterium oral taxon 955. The sequence continues at coordinate 232,170 of CP047918.1, forward strand.
GGCTTGCTGTCGCCGCGGGAACTTTTCACGACCATCTACCGCGTGCTCATTGGCAAAGATTCCGGCCCACGCGCTGGCTGGTTCTTGTCAATTTTGCCGCGGGATTGGTTGATTGAGCGGCTGCGACTAATGAAGTAGGGGCTGCATTGGGACTGGGCTACGGCAGCGTTGTAAGTCATAGTAAAGGAGATGACATGACATTTGAAGAAGTACAAAAGTTGGTAATGAGCCACGTCTGTGTTCGCCAGTGGAATAAGACGAAGAGTTCGCGTGGTTTGGCAATTTCGTTATCATTGGAGGCTAATGAATTATTAGAGTATTTTCAGTGGAGCGATACGCATATTGGTACCAAAGACGACATGGCAAGCGAGCTGGCTGAGTTGGGGATTACTAGCCGGCACGATGAGGTGACTGATGGCTACGATATCCTGATGAAGAAGTTGAGGGCGCAGTAAAGACACTCAATTATCTTAACTGAGGTGACTACGCTTGGTATTTTACAGTCCATCACTCCTCCTGCTATAATAACCACATGCATATTATTCTTGGTGGGACGAGTGGGCTTGGACTGGAGATGGCGCGGTAGCTCAAAGAAAATGGTAAGCGCGTGTTGGCGCTGGGGAAGACGCATAATGCTCAGGAGCACGGTGAAGGTTTCTCGCTGGATGTGTATTATCCCGAGCAAGTAGCGGCAGCGCCAGCGCGGATTGAGCAGATTCTGGGCGGCGATGAAGTAAAGTTTGTCGACCCAGAAGAGCTATTGCTGCAAAAGAGCGAGGTAGATGCACCCGTACGTGCCTATAAAGCTCATGCGAAATGGCAACAGATATGCAATAACCATATGACTGGTTAAGCTAGTTTTCATGAGAACGTGCATATATGTCGCCAATGACATCTAAAGGAAGCGGCGATTTGTCACGAACTATGTGCTCTATTTCTAGTGCAGTCAAGGCCGTGTCGTATAGTCGTCGCCAGACAATTGGGCGGCCTTCTTTTTCGGCGCGTTTAATTCCATATTCCATACCACGACTTACACCTAAATCACTGTACACAGCAGTAAATTGCGCGTCTCTACCGATGACGAGCCCAGCTTCAATACCCTCGTCCCGTTCATGAGGATTTTGGTCGTCAAGCATTTGTGTGTAGAGTAGGTGACTGGCAAACGGAGCTTCCCCGCGCCCTAGGCTGTCTCGCATAGCCAATAAGGCATAGGCTACGTTGGTGATGATATTTTCGCGTGTTGGAGCGCCAAACGGGCTTTCTAGCTGTACTTTTGGTCGGCTTAATTCAGACATGAAATTCTCTCTATATCAATATTGTATCCACAAGTATGGCACATTAGTCCGTATTGCCTCAAGCATTAGTAGAAATGACACTAGTCTAGTGTCGGTGTGGGTATGTGCATAATTTTTCCACATTACCATAAACGCTATATATGGGCACGCTATATATAGTGTGTGTATGTTGTTGATCTGTGAAGCTGAGGGATTATGTGGCTAGGTTTTTGGCACTCTGGGATTGATATTGACAGGCTCATAGTGACACTTGGAAGCTCATGGTATGATACGGAAAGGAGATTTATACTAAAAAGGAAAAATTGATGCGAATATTTTTTACTGACGGAAGTGCAAGTCCAAATCCCGGTCCAGGCGGCTATGCCGTAATTGAAAACGGTAGGCCGGTCGCCCTAGGCAGTGAAGAGGGCGATACTACCAATATTCGTATGGAAGGATATGCGATCATTGAAGCGCTGAAGCTTGCCGGTGGGGAGGAATGTGAGATTCGTACCGACAGTGAATTCTGGATCAACGTGATAACCAAATGGGCGCCTGGATGGGCGGGTAAGGGCTGGAAAAAAAGCGGTGGTCCAATTAAAAATCTGGAACTTGTTCAGGAAGCCTATGAACTATACAATACTTCGCGTGCGAAGCTAGTCTGGCTGCGTGGTCATGTGGGTCATGAGGGTAATGAGTTGGCTGATGAGTGGGCAAACAAAGCTAGGGGGGGTGCTAGGTTGTAGATATTCTTTCTTTTCGTGTAGATTTATTTGCAACATGAATAACTTTTTGATACAATAAAAACGTTAACAATATAAGTATCAAGAGAGCGACGAGGGATTGGCCCAATGACTCGCCAGCAACCGGCTACTATAGCAACGGTGCTAAGTCCAACCCGAAGCGGGATAGATGCGAAATGAGTGTCAAGTGAAACTCCTTTAATCTACGCTGCGGGGTAGATGAAAGGGGTTTTAATTATGTCAGAACAAAAAAATATTCACTATAGAACTGCTGAGAGTGTTAGCCCGGGGCATCCAGATAAAATATGTGATCAGATTTCTGATGCTGTTCTAGATGCCTACCTGGCGGTCGATTGTCAAGCGCGTGTTGCAGTTGAGGTCTGCGGAGGGCATGGGACGGTATTTTTGACGGGTGAGGTAACTGCGAGTAAATACGTCGATGTGGTGCCGATCGTCAAGCGACTTGCTGGAGATGTTGAAATTATCGAACATATTGTCAAACAGAGTCCTGAGATTGCTCGTGGAGTTGACGCTGGTGGTGCGGGCGACCAGGGAATTATGGTGGGGTACGCGACGAATGAAACGCCAGAGATGATACCTCTCGAGACATCTCTTGCTCGTAGCCTAAACCAGTATCTCTATGAGAAGTGGCCGTATGATGGTAAAACTCAGGTGACTCTACGTAACGGCGAGATTGATTCGGTTGTAGCTAGTTTTCAGCACGCTTCACACGATGAGCTGGAGCGGGTGGTAAAAGAATGGATTCGCACGCAGAGCTATGTAGGCAAGGTTTCTAAAAAAGGACGAAGCAACGCACCGAGGCTGCACATAAACCCAGCTGGAGATTGGTCTCAGGGTGGTTTTGAAGCGGACGCTGGGCTAACTGGACGTAAGTTGATTGTCGACAACTATGGTCCTCGTATACCGATTGGTGGCGGTGCGTTTAGCGGTAAAGATGCAACAAAGGTTGACCGAAGTGCGGCTTATATGGCGCGACGAATTGCTGTAGATTACCTGAGACGTTTTTGTGCAAAAGAGGTGTATGTCTATCTGGCTTATGCGATTGGTTACGATCAGCCACTTGAGGCGACGGCGATTGTCGATGGTGTCGAAAAATGTGTCGAGGGGTATGATCTCAGTCCTCGCGGTATTGTGAAATCCCTCAAGCTCGATAAGCCTCAATTTGAGCAGACGGCACGGTATGGCCATTTTGGGCATGGATTTACCTGGGATAAATAGTACAACAAAAAACTGATAAGACTCACGCTATACTGTAATTAATGAATCAGGCGTTAGCACTTGAGGTATTGCTCTCTGGGCAGAGCGCGTTATTGACTGGTCCGGCTGGGACGGGTAAAACTTTTGTGCTGAACCAGTTTATTAAGCTTGCAAAACACGACGGTAAACATGTCAGCGTAACGGCGACAACAGGGTTGGCTGCGACACATCTCGGCGGTACGACAATTCACGCCTGGGCGGGGATAGGTGTAAGTGACGCGATCGGTAATGGCTTTGTCGAGCATATGGCAAAGGGTCGACGTGAAATTATTGAAAAAACTGATATATTGATCATCGATGAGATTTCAATGCTTCATGACTATAGACTTGATATGGTTGATGAGGTTTGTCGACTGGTTCGACGAAAGGATGAGCCGTTTGGCGGTATCCAGATAGTTATGTCGGGAGATTTTTTTCAACTACCGCCAGTTAACCGCGATGGCAGTAGGGAGGGTGGATTTGTCGTAAATAGTAGCGTATGGCAGGAGCTCGACCCGGTTATTATTTATCTTGACCAACAATTTCGGCAAAAAGAGGGTGATGAATTACTCGACATTTTGACTAGTATGAGGACAAATAATTTAAGGCGTCGACACGCTGAATGTCTACTCGCTCGGGCTGATGTAGAGCCGCCTGAGGATGCTAAATTAACCGAGCTACATACTACAAATGTAGATGTGGATCGTATCAACGAATTGCAACTTGCTAAGCTTGACGGCGATGAGCTGATTTATCAGCAGCATAGTACAGGAAGTGCAAATTATGTCGAGAATCTACAGCGTGGGGTGCTTGCGCCAGCGATTCTGACGCTCAAGCAAGGGGCGCTTGTCATGGCGGTCAAAAATGATATGAATCGTCGATATGCAAATGGTAGTATCGGCACGGTTGTTGATTTTGAGCCGGCGACGGAGTATCCAATTGTCGAGTTTTTAAATGGCAAAACTGTGACCATGCAACCAGATACCTGGGAGCTAAGAGATGGCGACAAAAAGCGAGCCAGTATCAGTCAGATTCCACTCAGGCTTGCCTGGGCGATTACAGTTCACAAAAGTCAGGGGATGACGCTTGATATGGCACGGATTGACCTGCGCAAAGCGTTTGTGCCTGGAATGGGATATGTCGCGCTTTCACGAGTCAAGGATATCGGTAACCTATATCTCGCTGGCATTAATCGAATGGCTCTTGTAATGAGCGATGATGCACGCATGATTGATGAGCAATTGCGTTATCGCGCTACTCAAGATGCGAAACGATTTGCTTATCTCGAGGTACAGGCTAATTCTCGTAACAATCAGCCTTTAGAGAAAAAGAAGAAACAGATTGGTTCAACTTGGTCAGAAAAGATTGCCAAAATGCGCGAAACGTATCCAAATGCTTACATGCCGTGGACTGATTCTGATGACGCAACGCTCAAGGAAGATTTCCAAAATGGTTGTAACATAAAAAGCCTTAGCAAAAAGCTTGGTCGTCATGAGGGTAGTATTAAAATGCGCCTGCAGAAGCATTTCGGCGAAGATGTTGTTCGATAATACTCATGCTAATATGAATATATGCTAACGCTTGAACTACAGGGGGTCGATAAGAGGTATCACAAAGACGGCAAAGATGTTGTTGTCCTCGACGATGTTTCGTTCTCTGCAAAATCAGGAGAACTGGTGGCGATCGTAGGTGAGAGCGGCGCGGGAAAGACGACTTTAACCAAGTTGATTACAGGTATCGATACGATTGACGGAGGTGAGATTGTTGTAAACGGCAAGTCTTCTAGGGCGGTAACTTTAGCTGAATTTCGCTCCTATATGAGTACGCTTGTGGGCTATATCTCACAAGACTACCAGTTGTTGCCATACATGAGTGTTTATGACAATGTGCTAATCGGTCGGTTACTGATGCCTGGTATTGATGAGGCTGGGTCTCGTGCTAAAGCCGAGCGGACTCTAGAGTTGGTAGGCTTGGGTGACAGGACTAGCTATTTTCCGTCGGAGCTGTCGGGCGGTCAGCAGCAAAGAGTTGCGGTGGCGCGGGCACTTGTTCGTGATGCAGAGATTATTCTGGCTGATGAGCCAACCGGTAATCTAGACTGGCCTAAGGCGCAGCAGGTGATCGACCTGCTGAGCGAAGTCGCTCATACGATGGATCGACTAGTCCTGATAGTTACGCACGATCAAAGGATAGCTTCTCGAGCGGATAGGGTGGTTAGGGTTGATCAGGGAAGGTTGCGGGTGGATGAATAGAATGAGGGTATTTCAATTAATTGTTGGTCGTAAGCTACGCTACTACAAAAAGAAGAATATTCGGATTGTCTTACTCTCGGCTTTGCCGTTATTGCTTGTTGGGCTAGCTGTGCTATTTGGAGTTGCGGTTGGCTCATTTTTTGTTCCACAAAATGAGGCGATGCACAAAGGTAGCTACTATCTACTTTCGGGACAAGATATTGATGAGGGTGAGCTAGCAACAAACAATAAAGTGATTGGTCTAGCAAAACAAAAATACCAACGTATCCAGTCTATAATAGAGGCTAATTCGGGTAGAGTAGACCCTAGCCTGCTCACTCTGTCTGAGAATCCCATAGTATCCGAGGGTGGTAGAGAGATGGTACAGACAAATGGCTCAATCGGTAAATGGGCGGTAGAGAATTATCGCGCATCAAGCGAGTATCGAGAGGGTAGTTTACGGCCGCTAGGTTTGGCGTCGCAATCGACCCGTATTTATCAAGCCATACCTCGTGGTGGTTTTTTGAGCATGTATGTTAACGGTAGAGACCCTATTGTCCATAGTGAAAAACAGAGTGATGTTTTTTCTAGTCAGGCGCCACTGATTCTCGATGAATCTGTCCTGAGGCCATACATTACTACTTCACTTAATACCGTTTCGGCGGACGAAATACCAATCTTGTTGCCTATGTCAGAGCTGAGGTCGATAGGACTGATCTCGCAGATAAGCAGGACAAATAATTTTGAGGATATGATCAGAGAGGCTAGACAGATGGCCACTCAGGCGTCTGGCAAGACGGTAGAGGCTTGTTTCCGAAGTGATTACGAGATGGCACTCTTGCAACAGGCCTTGGCTGACGAAAAAAGCAGTTCAAATTTAGCCAGGACTGACTGCGCTTCACTTGCAGATACAAAAGACTTGGTGTCCAAGAAAATTGCTGATGAACTAGGCTCAAACACTAAAGTATCGGTACGGAAGGTTCGCTTTAGGGTGGTTGGTGTTTTGCCGGATATCTCCTGGTATGCGTCGCAAACTACGGACCAGCTAACGTCGATATTTTCGATGTTACGAGCGGGCACTATTAATGCAGCGGTTATCCCCGCTGGTTCGTCTAGCGCCAAGCTAAACCAAGATATGTTTATCGCAAGCAGCACAGTTACTATGGGTACACGTCACAAGATGACGCTCGAGAGGTTTGATAGCCAGAAAGACGTTATAGAAACCTATCAAAAGTTTAGCTGTCCGACAGTCAGCCAGCGATGTACACAGGGTACGTATCGATTGAGTGAGGTTGGTACAAACATTATCAGCACTACAGATGTTTTATCAAAAATATCCAAGGTCACGGTGAGTCTTGCTATTATCGTTGCACTAGTTTCTCTGGTGGTTATCAGTATGACGTATATCAATCTCGTAACAGATGATGGTAAAGAGATAGTGCTATTACGCACTCTGGGCATGAAAAGGTGGTGTATGATGGGCGTTTACACGGCTTACTTTGGTATATTATTTGCCGTATCGTCAGTTGCGGTTTATGTATTTAGCTATCTGTTGGTTGGGGTATTGGGCTGGTTGCTGTCGGATAAGTTACAGGCGATACAGTATTTTGTGTATGGGCTCGTAGGCCCCTCGTCTGGGTTTGAGCTTGGCCGTGTATTTGGCGGTACGTGGTTGTGGCTGGCACTAGTACTAGCGGGACTCTTGGCGCTGGTGCAAACTGTAGTTATATTAAGGACCTTGAAGCTATTTAATGTCCGCACTGAGTCGGTAGATCAATAGAAGGCTCTGGGTGTTATCGATTCTAAGTTGACTTTTTATTAAATATATGATAGTATAGCGGTATATCTTGTAGATACAAAAATGAAAATACGTCCAAAAACACCTAATCAATTGATTGCTCAGCACGAAGATACCTCGCCTGAAGTGCGTAGGCAAATTGAGGACGCCAATGGTGACTTGTCGCAGGTAGCGACATCGGCGTTGTCCACATATATACAGCAGATTCGAGAAGTGAGGCGTAAGAGGGAGCGGTATTTTACTGAGCCGATTGAGGCGTTTACCTCAGCAATTCCGCTTAAACCAGAAATAGAGCAGAGGATGATCGAGGCCTACAGAGACAGAGTGGTTGATGTTACTGACACCTCAGGCTCTGCTCGTGAAACTGTGCGTAGGCAGTTTCCAAGTGGCACCTTTTTGTTCCACGGTTCGATCACTAGTCGTCTCATCAAAACCCTCCAGAGTGGATATTTGATGAACGCGCACGCTCTTGGGGGTAAGTCGGATCGTGAAGATAATGGCGGTGAAGAGGGCATATCTTGGAGTATTGGTGATATTGAGGCGATACCGTCAACGCGTCACCATATGGCAGGATTTATCGCGTCGCCCGAAAAGATACTCGGTGAAACGACACAGCTTGCAGTGCCCGATAAACCGGCGCCGTACGAGGTAGTCCAGCTTTCACGAAACATTGACGCCAAGGAATATTATGACGCCTACACTCAGGCGCGGCTGCTTGAGGGTGTATATTATGCATTGTGTTCCTTGAGCGATGTAGAAGAGCCTGAGCGTGCTGATATGCTAGAGGGTGTTATAGATTTAGATATCGATGAGTACGTAGAGAGAGACGACAAAGGAGATCTGAAGTTAACTCGTGCTACTTCGCGGTTAATGAATGAACAGGGTAGAGCGACGCTTGCCAAGCTGTGGCTTGAGGCTACACACGTGGATACAAATGACTGGGCCGTGCTAGAGGGCGTGATGGATGACTTGGAGCGCCGGATTATGAATGCAGCAGATGGCATAGAGAAATATGTTAATGACGCAAACGACGTACGTATCCCCGTAGATAAACTTACACTTGTGGTACCTCGGAAAGATATTAAAGCATGGATGCGTGTGTTGGTACGCTGTGGTACAAAGCCGGCATTTGTAATTACGTATGATAGTACGACGGTCCAGCTAGAAGATTTTGTTTCAAAGCATAGGGGAGATGGGCGTGAGCTAGCTCGACAGCTACGAGGAGTTATAGGTGAGACTCCGGATACAATCACGTATCAGAATCTCATAGGTGCAGAGTTTATTGATGAAATGCGGGCGATAGGGCACAAGCATTTGATAGACGCAGAGTATCTCGGAGACACAAAACGCGTAGAGATGAATCAAGGTAGGCTAGAGGTTTTGTAACTTTGGGCTATTTGTAGCTTATGCAAACTTTCAGAAAAATAGTACACTAAGTTATATGACTGAAACTACCGAAAAACAACCAGAACCAACAGATATTTTTTTGTGGGCCAACCAGGCAGACGCACACAAAGATGCACTAGAGGTTGATCTTTTTCTCTTTACCAAAGGCTACACTGTCTATGCAACTAATTATGCTAAAGAGCTAAAAGCGCAACTCAAAGTACTGTTCCTGTATGACATGATAAGCCAGGTCCAAACAGGGGCGGCAACTGGTATGCTGGTCCGAGATTTTGAGGCTGCAGTCGCTGAGGATAATGTGCTTGAGCGAACGGTATTGGAGCGAGTTGAGCACGCCCAGGAAGTGATCGAGCAGATTATGTACGGCGAAGAAAGCCTAGAGGTGTTTCGCGAGGGCGATCATGAATTTAAGAAAGTAAAGGGTATCATTGCGCGCTTCTCACGTCCCGACGCTGAGCCGTTTTTCATCGCAAAGCTTTTGCCGCAGTCCCAGGTCCTAAAGGGCGCAACTGCTTGGATGTACAACGGCGACTCTTTTCAGCCCTTTGCGGCTGATGCGGGTCTGCGCATTACACCCGATAATCAAGTGCTAGTAGCAGGGCAGGATATATTTGCGTTTAGCGAAACAAAGTTTATCCGCATGTTTGGATATGACGCAAAGAAATTTGCAGTTGCCGAGGAGAAGATTAAAGAAATTGAAGCGCATTTTAAGCTCAAGTTTCCTGATGGAATGACGTTTGACTCGCTAGTGCGCGATACACCAAGCTTGGTTGGCAAGTTGCAAAAAGTTGATCCGACGATGGTGACCCAAGACCAGGTTGTCGACCACGCTGACGAGATGGGTCTCGAGCTCATGACAGATGATGCTACGGGCGAGATTATTATCATGGACGCAAAAGATGCTGCAAAATTCGTGAATCTACTTAATGACGACTATGTGACGAGCGATATGACAGGCATTAAATACGAGCTAAAGGGCAAAAAAGAACTTCGTGATAGCGGAGGTGCTTCTGCTGATGTCGAGATTGGCGCGTAGTTACCACCTTTCGTCTTATATGAATAAGTTGATATAATACACTTATATGCCGCAACGACCCAAGCTCTCATTTCCGAAAAGATTTCTGTGGGGTGTTTCGACAAGCGCTCATCAAGTAGAGGGTGGAAATCATAATCAATGGAGCGTGTGGGAACTCGAAAACGCGAAATCGCTTGCCGCACAAGCGCCGTATCAGTATGATGATCTGGCGAATTGGCCTGATATTCGTAGCGCCGCAAAGTCAGCTAGCAACTATGTCTCGGGTAAGGCAGCGAATCACTACACTCTCTACGAGCAGGATATTCAGCTTGTAAAAAAGATGAATATGAACGCTTTTCGATTTAGTGTCGAGTGGTCGCGAATTGAGCCTGAGCAGGGTGTTTGGAACGCAGAGGCAGTAGAGCACTATAAGTCGGTGTTAGCAGAGCTAAAGAAGCAGGACATTGAGCCAATTGTAACGCTATTTCATTTCACGCTCCCTGTTTGGTTTGCCAAGCTCGGAGGATTTGAAAAACGAGCGAACGTTGATCATTTTGTGAATTTCTCGGAGCGGATATTGGCGGAACTGGGGTCAACCGTGAAATACGTTATCACTATCAATGAGCCAGAGGTGTACGCAATCGAATCATACTATCGAGCAAAGTGGCCGCCTCAGGTACAGAGTCTAAGAAAGACAGTGTGTGTGATGAATAACCTCGCGCGAGCACATAACCGCATCTCTAAGCGTTTGCGAGCTATGAGCCGACGATATAAGGTGTCGGTCAGTGATAATGGTCTATATGTGTACCCGGGCGACGACTCGGCATTGAGCGTTCGTGCGGCGGCGGTAATACAGTACTTAAACGATGATTATTTTATGAAAAAAGTCGTCAAAAATTGTGATTTTATAGGTGTGAATTATTATTTTAGTAATCGCGTTTATGGGTATAGAGTACATAACCCTAACGATCACGTGAACGACCTAGGCTGGAGTATGGAGCCGGAGCATATTCAGCGGATGATTGAACGACTGTATGAAAAGTATCAGCTTCCAATTTTTATTACCGAAAATGGTACGGCCGACGCAAAGGACGAACATCGAAAATGGTGGATTACGCAGACAGTCATGGGTATCAACAAGGCGATGACAAATGGGGCAGAGGTGATAGGCTATCTGCACTGGAGTCTAATCGATAATTTCGAGTGGGATAAGGGTTTCTGGCCACGGTTTGGGCTATTTGAGGTCGATTACAAGACTGGCAAGCGGACGCCGAGGCCGAGTGCGGTATGGTTTGCGCGAGTGTTGAAAACTATGAGGGGATAATTTGATGAATGAGCCATTTGCACCTAGCGAGATGAAGATTGCCGTGATCGGTGGTGGTACGGGGAGCTTTATGCTGTTGTCGGCCCTCAAAGACCACACCTCGCAGATAGCAGCACTTGTCAACATGGTAGATGACGGAGGAAGCACAGGTGTATTACGTGATGAGCTGGGTGTGTTACCCCCTGGTGATGTGCGGCAATGTTTGGTGGCGTTGAGTGGCTCGCCACGAATACGAGATCTGTTTAACTATCGGTTCGAGGAAGGTACGTTCGAGGGACATTCTTTTGGCAATCTTTTTTTGACGGCGCTCGAAAAAACAACAGGTAGTTTCGCTCAAGCTATCGAGACGGCTAGTGATATCTTGCGAGTAAATGGTAACGTTATACCAGCGACGCTTGACGATGTTCGGCTGGTTATGAGTTGGGGCGGTAAATCTGACCTGACGCTACATGGCGAACGTGTAATCGACGCAGATCATTTCAAACACGATCCGCGTCGTGCTACTTTGTCGCTTGACCCGATTCCGACAGTTAATCCGATGGCGATTGCGGCAATTGAACAAGCTGATTTGGTTGTGATCGCACCTGGTGATCTATACACATCACTCGGTCCTTTATTGGTTATTGATGGGATAGGCGATGCCCTCAGACGAACAAAGGCGAAGGTGGTATATGTTTGTAATCTGGTCACAAAAGATGGTCAGACAAATAATTTTACGGTTTCTGATCATGCAGCGGAGATTGAGCGATTTGGCGGAGGTGGCTTTCTCGATGTTGTTCTATATAACAATCAGATGCCTTCTGAGCAGATGCTAGAGCGATATCAAACTGAACATGCGTATCCTGTTGTAGTTGATCCAGAGGCGCTTGCTTCTGCTTCCTATGAGGCGATTGGCGGTAACTTTATTGGGCAGATTGCCGAATACAACCCTGTCGATCAGCACATACCCGTGACACGGAACTTGATTCGTCACAATCCGGTGGCGGTTGCTAATACACTTGTTTCGCTGGTGTAATATAGCAAAAAATACCACAGTCTATAAAAAGTGTGGGGCATACTTTATCTCTGTTATATATTTGACTTATCCACAAAACTGTGGATAAACGTAACCACAATGAGAAGATATGTCAAAAAATGGTATTGCAGTATTATGCGATGTAAGGGTATGATGAGGTCAGTGGAAAAAGCACAACCAAAATACGTGCACACACAAACACCACAACATAAACCAAACATAATACAATACAACGATGATAGGGCAGAAACACGAAACCCAACATTCCAGCGAGTACGTCGTTAGGGTCGCTCTTTATCTATGTTGTAGCCGTCCGCTGATAGTTCAGCGCTTAGATTAGTTTACTTATCTGTTTTTTATCCAGTACATTAACAAGTAAAGATATCCTCGAGATCAACAATCTGGTAGTGAGACAGTGGTTTATCGATCCACTATAAAAATAGTCGAACGTACCTTCCTCTAACACAACACCTCCCAAAAAACTCCACCTCACATTTGAATCCCCGAAAAGTACATGCACTGATTAGGGTGTTCTCACAACACATAAGTCTCTCTCGGGTACGTAATTGGTTATGATCTGTTTAGCGGATCCCGTCGATGCGTATCCAATAACTTATCAAAAACAAACACTATGAACTGCGAAAACAAAAAAGTTTCACTGCCAGTTTGGTGATCTCGAGTATGACCTTCACAAAGACCACGCTGTGGTATAGTGGGGTCATATGAGTATTAAAGAACATCCACCACTTCATGTTCCAGTTTTGCTCAATGATGTCCTCGTGATGCTTGATCCTAAATCAGGAGAGAATTACCTCGACCTGACGGCTGGGTATGGCGGTCACGCACGGGCAATTTTTGCGCAAACTGCTAATTATACTGAGTCGACATTAGTCGATCGGGACGAGATGGCCCAGAGTCATCTGACCGAATTTTCTAAAAAAGGAACTCAGTTGCTTCATGCCGACTTTGCTAGCGCTGCCAAACAGCTTGTAGAGGAGGGGAGAAGCTATAATTTGATCTTGCTTGACTTGGGGGTGTCGTCACCTCAGCTTGATAGAGCTGAACGAGGATTTTCCTTTACGCACGATGGTCCTCTCGATATGCGAATGGATAAACGTCAAGCCTATACGGCCGAAACGTTTGTCAACACTGCAAAACGTAGTGATATTGTCCGTTGCATTCGAGAGTACGGCGAAGAACCGCTAAGCGTAGCGAAACGCTATGCGGATGCAATTATCACTTCTAGGCCGATCGTGAGTACGGGTCAGCTCGCAGATATTATCAGGCAATCTCATGTCGGTAAGTGGCAAAAAACCCACCCAGCGACACGCACCTTTCAGGCCATTCGGATCCAGGTCAACGACGAACTCCGCCAGGTTGAGGAAGTCATGCCGCTACTACCGAAGCTCCTAAAAAAGGGCGGTCGGGTTGGTGTCATTAGCTTCCACAGCCTGGAGGATCGGATCGTTAAGCGATATTTTGCTGAGCAAGCCAAGAGCGGTTATGAAGCTGAGCTTGATATTGTGACCAAGCATCCGATTAGTGGGGCCACTCAGGATGTTCACAATCCGCGATCACGTAGTGCTAAGCTTCGTGTCGCTGTGAAAAAATAAACAAAAGAAAGGGGAAAAGGACATGCCAGTTCGCATCCCAGTACAAAACGCCTCAGAAGAAGTCAAAGTTGAAGTTCGCTTCAAATAAGACTATCTTTCTAAAGCGCTTTTAAAAAAAATGAGGCGTCGGGGCCGCAGTAGCGCGGCTCCCGGCGGGCTCTATAATCATGTAAATACAAAAAATAAAAAACAAAAATAAGCCCACCACAAATGTCATACGCAAGAACCACACAATTTAATAGCAGGCGCCAAACCAACTGGTCTCGAAATCAGAATACAGTTGCTTTCGCCTCTGCTGTCAAGCTTGGTCCAATCACTCACACCGTATTGGTCGCTCTGATGCTCACTATTCTCGGACTGATTTACCTCACGCAGGCGACCCGCGTATCGGGCTATGACTATGCGGCAAATGAAGTGTCCAACAAGATATCAAATCTGACAGAACAAAAGAACGACCTCGAAGTTGAAAATGCTCGACTAACTGCGCTACAATCAGTGAAGAACTCTAGTGTGGCTAAGAACATGGCGACCCCGACAGATACTCGTTCTGTCAGTGAATAACGTTTCCTCTCCATGAAATTACATTTTTTTAGATTAAGTCGAGCGCAATATATTGCCATCATCACCGTTCTGCTGATGGCGCTTTTTGTGGTAAGGCTTTTTCATATCCAAGTAATTCAGCACGCTTTATATGTTGAACAGGCTGACAGTGAGCATATCAAGCAGTTTACACTTCATGCAAAGCGAGGCGAGATATATACGATGGATAGCGGAGTTCCGCATAAGTTGGTGATGAACGAGACAGTTTATACGGTGTGGGCTGACCCAACGATGATAGTTGATAAGCAGGCAGTGGTGACGGCAATCAATAAAATTGCCGGAGGAAACGCTCGGAATGACTTTGCAAAATACCTTGACGTTAAGAAATCGCGCTACCAGGTGCTTGCAACGAAAGTTTCACGCAAGCAGGCGCAGATGTTAAAAAAGGAGAATCTACCTGGTATTGGGTTTGATGCGGTTAGCCAAAGAGTCTATCCAGAGGGACAGCTAGCTAGTCAGGTGCTGGGTTTTGTGGATGCAGAGGGAAAGGGCAAATATGGATTTGAGCAGGCGAATGATGCAACGCTGCGTGGGGTAGACGGCATGCTCAAGACTGTGACTGACGTTCGTTCGGTGCCTTTGACGGTTTCTGACAAAAATATTAAAAAGCCAGCCGTTGACGGTAAGAACATGGTGCTGACGATTGACCGAAATGTACAGGCAAGGGTAGAGCAGGCCCTTGCCGATGGGCTTGCTCGAAGCGGTGCAAAAAAAGCTAGTGCAATTGTCATGGATCCTCAAACGGGTAAGATATTGGCGATGGCAAATCTGCCAACTTATGACCCAGGTAAGCTAAACGAGATAAAGGATGAGGATCAAGTAAGTAATGACGTTATCACTCATCCATATGAAGTTGGTTCAGATGTAAAGACGTTTACGATGGCAATGGGCATTGATAAGGGGGTAATTACCCCAGGAACGACATACAACAATACTGACTCGATCCGTGTTGAGGATATAACGATCAAAAATGCTAGCCTTGGTCATACTGGTGATATTACAATGCAAAAGGCGCTTAATCTATCGTTAAACACCGGGGTCGTAACGGTAGCGCAACTACTCGGCGACGGCTCTAGGATTACACGAGGTGCTCGTAATACGATCTATGATTATTTTTATAATCGTTTTCGTCTCGGTCAGGTAACGGGGGTGGAGCTCGCAAACGAGTCGGCTGGAGTCGTCATATCACCTGATCACGTACAGGGTAACGCGGTCCGCTACAGTAATATGGTGTTTGGCCAGGGAATGGATGTAACTATGTTGCAAGTCGCCAGTGGCTTTAGTGCTATTGTCAATGGCGGTATCTATCACATGCCAACGGTTATTGCGGGGTCAATTGATCAAGATGGCCAATTCAAAGAGGCGCCATTGAAACGACAATTCCCAGGAGTTATATCGGCGTCATCATCTGCGACAATCCGCGAGATGGTCCACCAGGCGCATTATGCAACATACAATCCGAAAGGAGACGGGTCGGAGCGATATCTCGTCGGAGGCAAAACTGGAACATCTCAGACCATAATCAACGGTAAATATGTTGATAATCAGACGGTCGGAACGTATCTTGGTTATGGCGGTGAGAAAGGAGCGACTCCGTCTTATGTAGCTATGGTAGAGATATCTGCTCCTGGTAAAAACATGGGTGGTGGAGCCGACGCAAAGCCAATTTTCAATGAAATATCAAACTGGATGTTAGGCTACCTAAGGCTGACACCAAAAGAGTAAAAAGAGGTATAATACGGTTATGGAACTTCCACCCCACGCAGCGATTCACCATCTAACGACTGACCTTAATGCGACATTTATCTTGAGTATTGGTGCTTTTCTTTTGTCAATGGTGTTGACGCCAGTTTATACATATTTTGCTTACCGTTATAAGTTTTGGAAAAAACAGCGAAGTACTAGTACGCTGGGCGAAAAACTGCAGATATTTACTAAACTTCATCAGAATAAATTTACTCGTAATATCCCGACGATGGCGGGTATTATTGGTGTTATTGCTATATCTGTCGTTACGCTTGGTTTTAACTGGGATCGAGCCCAGACGCAATTGCCGTTGGCTGCGCTGATCGGTGGCGCGGCTGTCGGGCTTCTTGACGACATAATCAATATCCGTGGGCAGGGTAAGGGTGTTGCTGGCCTTCGTTCTAGTCTAAAATTTGTGATGATTATTCTGATGTCACTTGTTCTTGGCTGGTTCTTTTATGCAAAGCTTGGATATACGTCGATTCATGTACCGTTTGTGGGTGATTGGCAGGTTGGAGTGTGGATAATTGCTATTTTTGTACTAGTCGTTGTGTCGACTGGAAATGCGGTAAATATAAGCGACGGACTTGACGGGCTTGCCGGAGGGCTCCTGGCAGTTTCATTTTCGGTATTTGGTATGATCGCCCTTTTGCAAGGACATCTAAAGATCGCCGGTTTTTGTTTCACGGTAGTTGGCGCGCTGTTGAGCTATCTTTGGTTTAATATTTATCCTGCGAGGTTCTTTATGGGTGACGTCGGTAGCTTTGCATTTGGGACGAGCCTTGGTGTAGTCGCCATGTTGACGAACACGCTCTTTCTGCTACCGATCATTGGCATGATTTTTGTGATTGAGGCGGGGTCAAGCTTGATCCAAATTACCGCAAAACGATTTTTTGGGAGAAAGATATTTATCTCAGCGCCGATACATCATCACCTTGAGGCAAAGGGTTGGCCGGAAACAAAAGTAACTATGCGGTTTTGGGTGATTGCTTGTGTTGCTGGGTTTATTGGGTTGCTACTAGCACTTACTGGGGGGCACATCTAGCTGTGAGTGTTGCGCGTCGACGAGATGGGCATTCAACTTTTTTGCAGGGCTCTACTGATGTCGCTAATCAGCGTAGGCATCGACCTGATTATAGAATAGTTTTGTTTATGGGTATTCTCATGCTACTTGGCTTGGTCGTTATGTATGCGATCGGGCCAGAGCGAGCTAATCTTTTGAATCGAATTTATAACACAAATACCTATACTGAGAATTTTTTTGTGATCAAACAAGTGGTTAGCCTAGCAATAGCGCTTCTGGCATTTATTTTCATGTCAACTGTACCATTTACGAAACTCCGCAAATATGGCTTTCAGCTAGTATGCGTTGGTCTTGCGCTGTCATTTCTGTTGTTTTTGCTTGGTAATGTTGCGCACATCGTGCCGTCAACGCTCGGGGCATATCGGTGGTTCCAGGTGGGTAGCCTAAGCTTTCAGCCGGCAGAAGTTTTGAAGCTGTCGTTATTGATTTATACGGCGGCATTTTTAGGTAAGCGATATTCTGAGGGCAAGATAGACGATAAGTCGGCAACTTTGTATCCTATTTTGGGTCTATCTGGTTTGGCATTATTTATCGTAGTTGTTATCCAAAAAGACATGGGTACGGGGCTGGCAATTTTTTCGATGCTTGCAACGATGTTTATCGTTAGTACGATGAACTGGAAAATATTATTGAAAATTGCAGTTGTATGTGTAGTGCTCGGCATAATTGCGCTTGTTACGTCACCACACCGTATGGAGAGATTGACGACTTTTATAGGTGGTGATAGCGCCTCGATGACTGCTGCCAATGAGTCAGATAACAATTATCATATCAAAAATGCAAAGATTGCCCTCGGTACGGGCGGGTTGTTTGGTCGAGGGATCGGAAAGAGTATCCAAGCTACGGGATACCTACCAGAAGCGATTAATGACTCGATTTTTGCTATCATGGGGGAAATCTTTGGGTTTATTGGTACAACGATTATCATAGGCTTGTTTAGCGCATTGTTGCTTCGCTTGCTCAAAATATCTGACCGCTTGCCTGACATGTCGATGCGTCTAGCTGTGGCGGGCGTATTTGGGTGGCTTGTGGCTCATGTCGCCATGAATATTGCGTCAATGATAGGTATTACGCCACTAACAGGAATTACGCTACCATTGCTCAGTTTTGGCGGGACAAGTATGATATTTATGTGTGCTGCGCTTGGTCTTGCGTTTCAGCTGTCACGCTACACCAGTCATAGACCTGTTCAACTAAAGGAGGCTACTCATGAAAGTACTAGCAGCCGGTGGGGGGTCGGGGGGTCACGTTACGCCCGTCGTCGCCGTTCTACGGGAAATTAAAGATCAGTATCCTGATACTGAAATAAGGTTTTGGTGTGATCGAAAGTTTGAATCGCAGGCCAGACGTGTCATGAAGCATTTTGATGATTCTATTCGAGTCGATGTTGTCGTGAGCGGTAAACTGCGTCGGTATCATCATCTGACGTTTATCCAGCAGCTTATCAAGCTTCGAACGATCGTGTTGCCGAATTTAATCGACGGAATCAAGGTCGCGGTTGGGGCGATTCAGAGCTTTGCTAAATTAATAGTGTGGCGACCCGACGTTGTATTTACAAAAGGCGGGTTTGTCTGCCTACCGATTGGGTTTGCGGCTCATATGTTGAGAATACCACTCGTGATTCATGACTCTGACGCTCACCCTGGTCTAACAAATCGGATTCTTGCTCGTTGGGCTTTTAGGATAGGTACTGGTGCGCCACTAAAATTTTACTCATACCCCAGCTCACTCTCACGCTATGTGGGAGTGCCGGTGAGAGCGGAGTTTACTCCTTATAGCGAAGGAGATAGGCAAAAGGTGAAGCGGTCGCTTGGTTTTGACTCGAATCGACCGCTTGTTGTCATTACAGGTGGAGGGCTTGGCGCACGACGTATAAATATGGCTGTAGCAACTATGCTCAATGAACTGATGGAGCGGGCAAATATCGTACTTATAAGTGGCGAGGGCCAGTATGACGAAATGAGGGCCTTGACCCCGCAAAACGATGAGCGGTATCAGCTACATGCATTTGTAGGGCAGGGTATGGCAGACATGTTGGGTGCAGCCGATGTTGTGGTGGCGCGAGCTGGTGCGACGACGATTCTTGAGCTTGCAGCGCTTGCTAAGCCGACGATTCTTGTGCCTAATGGCTACCTGACGGGAGGGCATCAGCTAAAGAATGCCGCCGTCTACGCCGAAAAGGGAGCTGTAAGTGTGATAGATGAAAATCAACTAGAGAAGCACCCCGATATACTCCTTGATGAGGTGATAAATATCCTCTCAGACGACACTCGTCGCAAACAGATGAGCAGGCTATTTTATGAGTTTGCTAAGCCAAATGCTGCACGCGACATGGCTACGCTGATCGTTTCTGCGGTGAAAAAGTAGCTTGTGACTGCTATAATAGCAGGGAAGCATAACTGCTATGAAACTATTGCGAAAAAAACAACAAGTACCAGCGCGTCGTAGCGGTCTGGTTGTTCGAGAGGGGCGAGCAAACGCCGATTCTCTTGATGAGCGCTACGCTTTTCGACGTAACAGGACGTTGACAGGTAGCTTATCGTCAAATGTTTCCAGCGCCAGCGAGTCTTTTAATGAGCTACGTTCAGCTCGAGTCCAGGCGCACGATCTCAGGCGTCATCGTCGTAAGTTATTCGGTGTATGGTTGGGTGTTAGTGTGGCTACTTTGCTTTTGGGCTATCTGCTGTATGAGTCCATCGCGTTGCCAAATGTGCGTTTTCAGGAGGCCGTCGTTGTCCAGCCAGAGGATAAGTCTCTTTATGAAAAGAAAATCCAGGAATACTTGAACGCACATTTCTTTGAACGAAGCCGACTAACGCTAAATGTTAAAAATCTAGCCATTTATCTGCAGACACATGGCGCACCAGAGGTAGAGGAAGTTTCATCTAGTTTGTCGTTCGGCGGCCTGGGTGTTAGTACGATATCATTAAAAGTACGTAAGCCGGTCGTTAGCTGGAAAACGGGAGATGTTCGGCTGTACGTGGATCAAAAGGGTATTGGATTTGAGAAGAACTATTATGACGCGCCAACCGTTTCGGTGCTTGATCAGACGGGCGTCCAGACTCGTAATAATCGTATTTTAGCAAGCAACCGATTTCTAAGTTTTATGGGGCGACTAATTGGTAGACTTGCTGAGCAGGGCTATCGTGCTACTCAAGTCGTTCTGCCAGAAGGTACTACGCGTCAATTGTTGATGTCGGTTGACGGGGTGTCGTACCCAATTAAATTCTCAGTTGATCGTCCGGCAGCGGCTCAGGCCGAGGACGCAGCCCGATCGATACGGTACCTTTTGGCTAGTGGAATTAGCCCTACATACCTTGATGTGCGAGTTAGTGGAAAGGCTTATTATAAGTAGCTGGATCTGGGGCGAGAGACTAAACGTACACCCTTGCCGATTGGTAAATGTTCTATTTTTGTTCTCATTATCAACAAATTTACAAAAATATATTTAGCATATTAAAATAGGGAAATTGCAAATTGTCAAAAAAGCAGGGAAAAAGGATAGGGGGTAATAAAAATCGAAAAAAGCAAATATATGTCACATAAGTCGTGAAAAATTAAATATATCGTTGTGGAAAACTATATAGACGGTCGGTCTGCTAGACATTGGTAGACGCCAAGAGTATTCCAGAAAAGAACATATGTATGATCTACGAGCTTTGTCAGAGTAAGCTATAAAAAAGTTAGTGCTACGTAATCTTTGAGTGATAGAGGCATCTGGGTAGGCAGCAAACTCCCCCATATGATTCATATATACAAAATTAGCACTCAAGCTAGACGTATGCTGATTCATCTTTTGTATTTATATTTAATGTCTCAAAAGGTATATTGTGCGACGTTAAGTCTATGGGCAAAAATTGATTAAGTTTTATTTCGTAAGTTAGTTATGTGCGGTCCCTTTCTTTTGTGTGGCCGGTTTGATTTTTTGATCCCCTTTTTGGACGTTTCCTTTAGTCCTTTTGAGCCTGCATAGTGATTGAAATCTTTGCACTTTTTGAAAGTTTTAGGTCTATATGGTTTTTCTACAATCAAAAATATATCTACAGAAATAAAATATTGTAAGTTCTATTTTTGTTCTATAATGTTTTCTGACTTATTTATAATATGAAAGATGGCCCATAGAACAATGTCTACGGGCCATCCGCACATTACTATCTGCGACTACGACGCTTACGGCGGTGCTCCTCTACCGCCTCCAGAGAGATATTACATCTCCCCGGGGGTGTGTGTGCCAAGAGCTCGTCGATAAGCAGTAGCGCCATATTATACGCACGATGACCGTGCGCCACGAACTGGCAATCTTTGATGTTGCCAGGATTCAGACGTATAGTCAAATCGGCTGAGCCACCTTGCTTACGCCGGGATCTGCTGCTTCTAGCGATATGTAGCAGTAGCGCGTTATCGTCTTTCTTCTCGACGGTGATTGTGCAACCGTCGAGGCTTGCTAGTGCCTCGGCCAGCGGGTTGTCGTAGGCAGTCATTTTTTCATCCTTCTGTAGTAGGTGCGGATACTCCCCTACCCGTTTTATGGTGAGGGAGGCTGTGTGCATATTATACCACAAAATAAGAGTATAGTGAAGGTAGATACGCTTTATTTTTCTACCCGTCTGCCTTGCTCTACCCCTTCTATATCTGTCAAAGTGACGAGTGCGCTTCTCTACTGTCGTCTGATGCAACTTTTGAGTGTGGCTTGCCTGTTGTAACCTATCAATGATTAGAGTATAATTAGAGCATTAGCTTTAAATACCTACATATAAAAAGTAATAGAGGTGTCACGCGTGAGGATAATGCAAAAGACGAGGCGACTGTTGCTGGCTAGTGCTATAGCTGCGGTTACTGTTGGCGTCTTGGTTGTTCAGTATTTTGTGGCAAGTCAGTTAGCTAAGGCTGATGCGATTAACTCGACCGACTTTGTGATGACGATCGACACGCGCAAAGGCACGGGAAACACTTTCACGGTTCCAACGATCGGTGGTGGCTATAACTATACATTGGTTTGTGGCAACGGTGTAGTCTTGACGGGACAAACAGGTAACGCCACCTGTTCTTATGCGACTGCCGGTGTGTATAAGGTCCGAATTGCTGGAGCATTTCCTAGGATATATTTTGACTACAGGGGTGACAGGTTTAAGGTCATCTCGATTGACCAGTGGGGTACGAATGAATGGCAAAATATGGAGCACGCGTTTGATGGGGCGGAAAACCTCGATGTAAAGGCTACCGACAAGCCACGCATGGGCCAGGTTGTCAGCCTGGCTTATATGTTTCGAGACGCCAAAAGTCTAAAGGGTGAGGGTGCTGATTGGCAGTGGGACACTAAAAATGTAGAGAGTCTAAACAGCACATTCTCTGGGGCCCGTCAGTTTAACCAAAATATCTCAAGCTGGAATACATCTAAGGTGACAGATATGGACAATACGTTCACTAATGCCTATGAATTTAATCAGCCTATTCAGTCGTGGGACGTCAGCAAAGTCAATACTATGGTGGCGGTGTTGGCATATGCAAAAAAGTTTAATCAACCTATCGGTGAATGGAATACTACCCAACTTACGGACGCCCTTTTGGCGCTAGCTGGCGCCGAGAGGTTTGACCAGTCGTTGGCGCACTGGGATGTCCGTCGTCTGACAGATGCAGATAGATTACTCGATGGCGTTAAGATATCAACGCCAAACTACGATGCGACGCTGACTTCTTGGCAGGCACAGGCTGTCAGAGGTAATGTCAAGCTTGGCGGCGGTAACAGTAATTACTGTGTGGCAGAGGCTAAGCGCAATGATTTGATTGCTACAAAATCATGGATAATTACGGATGCAGGTAAAGATTGTACAGCGTATACCGTTACGGCAGTGGACTATACTGGCGTTACAGATGTAGATGAGAATACCACCACTGGCACAGTATTGGGTAGGTTAAATAGTACCGATGCCGTTAATTCGCCACAAAGTGATTTTACATATACCCTTGACTGTACTGGCGCGCAGAATAATCTCGTGGCAATTGATGGCAATACAATTAAGCTTGCGCAGTCACCGGATTATGAGCAGAATGCTACTTTGGAAATTTGTGTTCGTGCTACCAATAAGGCTGGGAAAACGTTCGATAAGCACCTAACTATCTCGGTCAATAATCTTTATTCAGTTTCATATAATGCCAATGGTGCTGACGCTGGTGCTCCGCCGGCTTCGACTGGAGAGACGTTGCACTCTGGCGATAGTGTATCCGTAGAGGCGAATATCAATGGCCTAGCCAAAACCGGCCACAGCTTCACCGGCTGGAACACTGCCCCTAACGGTGCAGGTACACCATACGCCCCAGGCGCCAACTTCCACCTCACTGGTGACATTACCCTTTATGCCCAATGGCAAGTAAACAACTACACCCTCCACTTCGACAGCAAGGGTGGCTCTAACGTACCAGACCAAACTGTTGCCTTTGGTGCAAAAGCCACCACCCCTACCGCTCCAACCAAAACTGGCCACACCTTTGCCGGTTGGTACAAGGAGGCTGGTCTAGTTAACGCCTGGAACTTCGCCACCGACACTATGCCAGCGAGCGACACCACCCTCTACGCCAAGTGGACAATTAACCAGTACAAGATACATTACGATGCCAACACTGGCACCGGTGGCGCAACCCCAGACACTGTCTCTAACTACGACACCACCGTCCAGATTGCCAACAACGGCTTCACCAAAACCGGCCACAGCTTCACCGGCTGGAACACTGCCCCTAACGGTGCAGGTACACCATACGCCCCAGGCGCCAACTTCCACCTCACTGGTGACATTACCCTTTATGCCCAATGGCAAGTAAACAACTACACCCTCCACTTCGACAGCAAGGGTGGCTCTAACGTACCAGACCAAACTGTTGCCTTTGGTGCAAAAGCCACCACCCCTACCGCTCCAACCAAAACTGGCCACACCTTTGCCGGTTGGTACAAGGAGGCTGGTCTAGTTAACGCCTGGAACTTCGCCACCGACACTATGCCAGCGAGCGACACCACCCTCTACGCCAAGTGGACAATTAACCAGTACAAGATACATTACGATGCCAACACTGGCACCGGTGGCGCAACCCCAGACACTGTCTCTAACTACGACACCACCGTCCAGATTGCCAACAACGGCTTCACCAAAACCGGCCACAGCTTCACCGGCTGGAACACTGCCCCTAACGGTGCAGGTACACCATACGCCCCAGGCGCCAACTTCCACCTCACTGGTGACATTACCCTTTATGCCCAATGGCAAGTAAACAACTACACCCTCCACTTCGACAGCAAGGGTGGCTCTAACGTACCAGACCAAACTGTTGCCTTTGGTGCAAAAGCCACCACCCCTACCGCTCCAACCAAAACTGGCCACACCTTTGCCGGTTGGTACAAGGAGGCTGGTCTAGTTAACGCCTGGAACTTCGCCACCGACACTATGCCAGCGAGCGACACCACCCTCTACGCCAAGTGGACAATTAACCAGTACAAGATACATTACGATGCCAACACTGGCACCGGTGGCGCAACCCCAGACACTGTCTCTAACTACGACACCACCGTCCAGATTGCCAACAACGGCTTCACCAAAACCGGCCACAGCTTCACCGGCTGGAACACTGCCCCTAACGGTGCAGGTACACCATACGCCCCAGGCGCCAACTTCCACCTCACTGGTGACATTACCCTTTATGCCCAATGGCAAGTAAACAACTACACCCTCCACTTCGACAGCAAGGGTGGCTCTAACGTACCAGACCAAACTGTTGCCTTTGGTGCAAAAGCCACCACCCCTACCGCTCCAACCAAAACTGGCCACACCTTTGCCGGTTGGTACAAGGAGGCTGGTCTAGTTAACGCCTGGAACTTCGCCACCGACACTATGCCAGCGAGCGACACCACCCTCTACGCCAAGTGGACAATTAACCAGTACAAGATACATTACGATGCCAACACTGGCACCGGTGGCGCAACCCCAGACACTGTCTCTAACTACGACACCACCGTCCAGATTGCCAACAACGGCTTCACCAAAACCGGCCACAGCTTCACCGGCTGGAACACTGCCCCTAACGGTGCAGGTACACCATACGCCCCAGGCGCCAACTTCCACCTCACTGGTGACATTACCCTTTATGCCCAATGGCAAGTAAACAACTACACCCTCCACTTCGACAGCAAGGGTGGCTCTAACGTACCAGACCAAACTGTTGCCTTTGGTGCAAAAGCCACCACCCCTACCGCTCCAACCAAAACTGGCCACACCTTTGCCGGTTGGTACAAGGAGGCTGGTCTAGTTAACGCCTGGAACTTCGCCACCGACACTATGCCAGCGAGCGACACCACCCTCTACGCCAAGTGGACAATTAACCAGTACAAGATACATTACGATGCCAACACTGGCACCGGTGGCGCAACCCCAGACACTGTCTCTAACTACGACACCACCGTCCAGATTGCCAACAACGGCTTCACCAAAACCGGCCACAGCTTCACCGGCTGGAACACTGCCCCTAACGGTGCAGGTACACCATACGCCCCAGGCGCCAACTTCCACCTCACTGGTGACATTACCCTTTATGCCCAATGGCAAGTAAACAACTACACCCTCCACTTCGACAGCAAGGGTGGCTCTAACGTACCAGACCAAACTGTTGCCTTTGGTGCAAAAGCCACCACCCCTACCGCTCCAACCAAAACTGGCCACACCTTTGCCGGTTGGTACAAGGAGGCTGGTCTAGTTAACGCCTGGAACTTCGCCACCGACACTATGCCAGCGAGCGACACCACCCTCTACGCCAAGTGGACAATTAACCAGTACAAGATACATTACGATGCCAACACTGGCACCGGTGGCGCAACCCCAGACACTGTCTCTAACTACGACACCACCGTCCAGATTGCCAACAACGGCTTCACCAAAACCGGCCACAGCTTCACCGGCTGGAACACTGCCCCTAACGGTGCAGGTACACCATACGCCCCAGGCGCCAACTTCCACCTCACTGGTGACATTACCCTTTATGCCCAATGGCAAGTAAACAACTACACCCTCCACTTCGACAGCAAGGGTGGCTCTAACGTACCAGACCAAACTGTTGCCTTTGGTGCAAAAGCCACCACCCCTACCGCTCCAACCAAAACTGGCCACACCTTTGCCGGTTGGTACAAGGAGGCTGGTCTAGTTAACGCCTGGAACTTCGCCACCGACACTATGCCAGCGAGCGACACCACCCTCTACGCCAAGTGGACAATTAACCAGTACAAGATACATTACGATGCCAACACTGGCACCGGTGGCGCAACCCCAGACACTGTCTCTAACTACGACACCACCGTCCAGATTGCCAACAACGGCTTCACCAAAACCGGCCACAGCTTCACCGGCTGGAACACTGCCCCTAACGGTGCAGGTACACCATACGCCCCAGGCGCCAACTTCCACCTCACTGGTGACATTACCCTTTATGCCCAATGGCAAGTAAACAACTACACCCTCCACTTCGACAGCAAGGGTGGCTCTAACGTACCAGACCAAACTGTTGCCTTTGGTGCAAAAGCCACCACCCCTACCGCTCCAACCAAAACTGGCCACACCTTTGCCGGTTGGTACAAGGAGGCTGGTCTAGTTAACGCCTGGAACTTCGCCACCGACACTATGCCAGCGAGCGACACCACCCTCTACGCCAAGTGGACAATTAACCAGTACAAGATACATTACGATGCCAACACTGGCACCGGTGGCGCAACCCCAGACACTGTCTCTAACTACGACACCACCGTCCAGATTGCCAACAACGGCTTCACCAAAACCGGCCACAGCTTCACCGGCTGGAACACTGCCCCTAACGGTGCAGGTACACCATACGCCCCAGGCGCCAACTTCCACCTCACTGGTGACATTACCCTTTATGCCCAATGGCAAGATACTCAGCCGCCGGTCGCTCCTGCTGCTGCCCCTGATATGACAGCCACATCAGACACTGGCGATAGTGATTCAGATAATATTACTAATAAAAATAAACCGGTCTTTAAGTTGGTTTGTACTGAGGTGGGTAGTACACTTACACTGTATGTTGATGGTGCCGCTAATGGGACTGTAAATTGCGCAAATGTCGGCCCGGTAGACATGGTACCGACTGCGCCGCTGACCGAGGGCAATCATTCTGTTACGTTCAAAGAATCGGACGCAGCAGGTAACGAGTCGCCGAGCTCGCCCGCTTTGGCTGTTACGATAGATACAACCGCTCCAGCTGCCCCGACAGTAACAATGGACCCAGTAACAGCTGATAATACTATCAATTCTGTCGAGGCGGCTGCACAGCAGTTCATCCGCGGCTCGGTAACCGGCGCTCATCCCGGTGATAAAGCCAGATTGACTATTAACGGTGTGATATATGAGGCCACGATTGATGCTACTGGCAGATTCTCTGTGACAGTCCCAGGTACTGAGCTCGTGTCGGATCCCGACCGTACGATTGACGTTGTTGTGACGGCATCTGATGTCGCTGGCAACACAACTAGTATCAACTCGTCGAAGACCTATAATGTTGATGCTAATGTCGTAGTACCACCGGCGAGGGCTACTCTCAAGGCATCTTCTGATACCGGCAGTAGCGATTCAGACAATATCACTAAAAATACGAGGCCAGTAGTAACGTTGCAGTGCATATCTGCTACTGATAAACTACACCTTATAGTTGATGGTGTTGAGGTGCAAGTTGTTAATTGTACATCGGCGGGGCCAATAGAGGTTACTTTGCCTAACGCTCTATCTGACGGTAGTCACACTGTGACCTATAGTCGGGAAACCTCGGCAGGCAACGTATCGGCGCCATCAATGCCGCTGACATTAACTATAGATACGACTGCGCCAACTGGTGCGCTCACTACGCAACAAGCGACGGTCGCTTCACCGGCTCTGAGCGGTACGGTAAATGACCCGACCGCGACGGTGGTTGTGACGATTAACGGCGTTGACTACCCTGCCGTAGTCGCAGGTGGCATATGGACACTGCCGTCAAATTCTATTGCCGCGCTTGGTGATGGAGCGTATACGGTCAAGATGAAGTTTACAGATATTGCTGGTAATGTGTCGGTTACTCAAGGAGTATTGACAATTTCCCTTCCTTCGTCGCCTTTAACTCCGCAGCTACCGCAACCTGGCGGCGTAGGTGTTGCGACTCCAGAACAGAATAAGAAAAAGAGCCACTCATCTCTGGCTGGCACCGGTGACAACCTCTACTTAATCATTGGTGTGGTGTGCCTCACGATTGCGGCCGGCTCTATCGGTCTATATCGTTTGCGACGACGCGTGAGATAGCGTTAGGTTAATGAACGGCTGTAGTGTTTTGGTTAATACAGGGTAGTTCTATAGTGCTTGCTATTTAGTTGTTTTTATGTAGTGCTCTAAAATTTGAGCATCCCTAAGGACCATAAACTTAGTCCTATACACCGAATCATAGCTCGCGGCTCCTTCTGCCTTTTCTTTGTAAGTGAGTCTGTTCCTGTATGGTTGGCCTGTTACTTTTGCTTCGTATACAAATGAAACTTGTTGGAAGTTTTCCTGTGACTTATATTCGATGGTTATGCCCAGCTCATTAGTTATGATGACAGAGTAACCCAGCTCTTCTCTACATTCACGCCTAAATGCTTCTCGTGGATCCTCCCCATTGTCAATACCGCCACCAGGAAGCTTATATTCATTTTTAGCTTTTTTGTGGATGACGGCTATCTCGCCGTTATCATTCAATACAATTCCTCTAGACCCGAGTCGAGTTATGGGCCGTTCATTGTGATGTATAGGAGGTATATTGAAATTCTCATCGCTGATATGTGCGATTTCTTTTAGGTGTTTTGGTATCTCTATGTTTGGGTTTGAGTGTGAGTGTGTCATATTTCTCCTGATTCGATGCTCAGATTTTTATTCATCAGCCAAAGGCTACGCAACTGGTTTTACAAGTTTAGGGGGACGTTGATTTAAGTTATGTATTTGCAGTCTATCACTCTTAGGCGGTATTCACAATGTAATTCGGTGGCCGCCTCGCTACTCTTTGTTTTTTTGCACTGGTCGATATCTGAGCGTTTAGAATGTCGCGGTGATGGACCTGTCGTCAGTATATTCTTTAACGATTACATACTTGTATCGTGGTGTTTGTTAGATCCTACAGCGGTAATCTTCAGGAGGCGCGCCGGAAAAGCCTGACTTCGTTGACCTGTAGGTGTCCTCGGAATTGATATTTAACGTGTTGTTTGCTAGACTACATATAGTCGTAGCGTCTGTAAAGTTGTCAGCGAGCTGCCTATCGACAACTCCAACTCCGTTGTTTGACGCTAAACCGGTGATTCGTCTACTAGCTAGGGGCGAATCACTGGAAACCAAGTTACGCTTGATATGTTTTGTGATACATTTATAGACGAGCTCCTGATGGATTACTAACAGGACTTGTGCCTGTAGCAGATTCTAGATCGCTACCCGCCGGGGTAACGCCCCGCAAGTCGTCGTCCATCAGGGGCGTACCAAGCTTTGCTTGGGCTTTTTAATACCTACCCCTCTTGAGCCAATTATATTTACCGCCAATTTCATTAGTGGTAAACGTTTGCTCGCTTCGCTTTCTAAAAAGGTGTGTTTTGTAATATAACATTAGATATTGGACATAATTTGTAGACGGTGTTGACGGTAGCGAAGTTTACGTTTCAGTACCATTCAATATAACACTACTGTAAAACCTTCTTGACCCTACTCATACTCGTAAATACGTTTCAGTACCATTCAATATAACACTACTGTAAAACATTCTTGACCAGACAATCATCTCTGGCGCGGTTTCAGTACCATTCAATATAACACTACTGTAAAACATGTCGGTAAATCTTGATAAGATAGCCAAAGTTTCAGTACCATTCAATATAACACTACTGTAAAACCGCCACCAGAAAATGTCACGGCGACTATGGGTTTCAGTACCATTCAATATAACACTACTGTAAAACCCTTTGTGCGGTGGCTCCAGCAAATTACGGGTTTCAGTACCATTCAATATAACACTACTGTAAAACGCAATTGTGCAAATCGTCTCAAACTCAGCTGTTTCAGTACCATTCAATATAACACTACTGTAAAACTCAACTCGCTTATGTTGTGCGTTGTTTTCAGTTTCAGTACCATTCAATATAACACTACTGTAAAACGTTCGAGCGGTATGTTTCCCATGCAGATATGTTTCAGTACCATTCAATATAACACTACTGTAAAACATGTTGAATAAAGCAACGACAAGACAGAAAGTTTCAGTACCATTCAATATAACACTACTGTAAAACAGCACAAGGCTTGAAGTGGACCGAGCAACGGTTTCAGTACCATTCAATATAACACTACTGTAAAACGTAATGCTGCCAGTGCTTCCTTGCTGGCTGGTTTCAGTACCATTCAATATAACACTACTGTAAAACAGGTTTGCCACATTGTTGTCCTTGTCGTAGGTTTCAGTACCATTCAATATAACACTACTGTAAAACCTCAATTGTAAGGTTTTACAGGGGTGAACATGATAGCGCTTACTCCTGTTGTTATTATGAATTGGTACTAAAATCATACAAATCGTCATCAATAACGAGAATGTTCTCCTCGTTTAACTTATCTTTACAGTTTTTCTCAATAAAAAGTACTGAAAAATGATTGTTTTGTACATATTGTAAAAGAGCCTGTAGCTCGCAGTGTGACAATAATTGGCGCTGGTTTATCAAAATCACTAAACGTTTTGATAATAATTGCTGAGCTGAATCTATAATACCATAAAGCTTGTCAAGATAGTTATTCTTCTCGTTGGCTTCTAGTCCTACGTGAGCCATCTTCATGATGTCATTGATAGATATATCTGTTTGATAGTTTATACTTTGTGAGAAATTAGTATTTATAGCGCTAAGAACATCCAAAATGTCTGCTTCTATTTGTGCCAGTTTGGCTATGTCGATGTCGCTATTGTCTTGGATGTTTTTATATAGGGCCGCTGTGATAGTTCGATTGGCTAGATCGTAGGAATATATATCTGTGATAACCAGGGTGTCTTTTGCGAAGTTCAACGGATTGTGATCACTGTTGTAAATAACAGTGCGGTTGTTATCTTCCCTTTTAGTGTATATATCAAGCATATCTTCAACGACTCTTCTGAAGAATAGGTTATTATGTACAATCAGGGTCGCAATGCCGCCGTCATCTGGTATTGATAGCGTATTATCGAATCCTGAAATGCTAATATTCATAAAACCACTGTCCTGTCGGTGCTTTGAATTGATAGCTCCTCATACTCCCCTGCCAAATATTCCATTGAGGCGAATTGCCGCTCGGTTATTGTCAGTAGCTGGATAACACCGTTGTCGGGTATGATTTTCTTTAGCCTGTCGTAGGTTGATTTTTCATTGGTGGAGTTGAGCACTAGCTTGCTGTAGACGGATTGTTGCATCATGACGAAGCCTTCTTGGGTAAGTTGTTTGCGGAATGTCGCGTATATTTTGCGCTCGCGAGCGCTAACCATTGGTAAGTCAAAAAATAATATCATTCTCATATATCGTAACTTCATACTTATATTAGTTCGTATTCGGGCAGATCTTTGTTGCTGCCCTCTTCCATTGCTCTAAAAAATAACTTTACATAAATGTTGATCGCGTTTGACAGGAATTGTTCTTTACCAAGAATAATGACTTTGTGGTTGAGAATATCAATGAGGCGACTCTTGAAGAAGTCATCAAACGCGAAACTTCGACACTTATACACTTCACGGTCAACGATAGGGCGGAATGGCTCCATGAGATCGCAGGTGAGGTTAAAAGGATTGTATTCATTGCAGTGGTTAACGCCCATAGTAGTTGAATAGCCGGCTGAAGTAATTTCCCTATTGAAAGCTGAAAGGAGAATTGAATAACCATAGTTAAGCGCTGCGTTTATGTCGCTGGAGCTATCACGCGAAAACTGCGGACCAAATAATTCTTTGAAGTAGAATTTGGCAGCATGAGCTTCGCGATTGGTAGTATCTCCAGATAATACTGATGCGGCAAAATTCATAAGCGTTTCGCAGGAGGTTTGGTTGGAGGTTTCTCTATAGACCACCTGAGCTTGCTTGATGATTTTTGAGCAACGATTCTCTGCCAGATTTTATCTTTGGCAGTCTGAGGCCATTGGATTTGACGGTGCATTTGCTTGCTGGCATTATGCGCGCCGTAATACGGTATTATCTCGCTGTATGGATTGCGCTGGTGATCACAGAATATTATTTTCACCTTGTAGCGAGCCAGCTCACAAAGCAGATAGGCAGTGATGTTGACGGCGGTATTTTCGATAATTAAAGTGCCTATTTCGCTGATGTGGAGAGCTTTTTCTTTACCGTCGCTGATGATAAGCATGTAGTCATTTTTATAGCTCAGTTTGCAACGATTCTTGACGATGACAGTTCGCCAAGACATGCCTTATAGATCCCGTCCTAACGACTTTCCGTCTAATTTTCGGCGATGTAATCCAGTGATAGATTCGTAAACAAAGGTAAGTTTGGTTGGGTCAAGAGATTTGCCCGCCATACGGCCAAAGGAGTTTGGTAGACCTAGCTCTGGAAATACAGGTTTATTCTCGCTGCCTTTCATATCTACCCTATCGGAACCAGCATGCGTAGCTCTTAACACCAGGCCAATGACCTTGATTCTATCATCTAGTGATAGTTCGCTGTATTCAGCTAATGCGCTCTGGGCATTAGGGCCAGCATTTCCGAATTGCTGGTATTGATTAGCGAGCTTCTCGGCATAAATTCCCCAAAACTTCTCTACTCCGTCAATAACTTTGTCTCTTCTCTCGATCTGCTTATTGCGCTTGTTCTGTAGCTCGTCGTCGCTGGTGGCTTGCTCTTCTGTGATAGTGATTCGCGGAATTCCCTGCTTGAGGGCGACTGCTACGGCGTATTCAATATTATAAGGCAACTTCAGCTGTTTGGCATTGGTAACTTCGCTGCTGCCGACAATAAACTGTTCGTTGCCTTCATGCTCAATTTTTTGATTGATTGGTATTTTAGAAATAAGAACTTTTGCTTGTTTATAGTTGTTGCGGATATATTCGTTGATTGAACCCGGTTTAGTTTTTCTAGTGTATAAATTTGAGTTGGCACGCTGATAATCTCGTTTACAAAAACATCCTTGTTACGCACCTGTTTAAGATATCTTATGGCCATAAAATAGGCTGCTTTTCTCCCTGAATAGCCACCGTATTTATCGACTGGCAGGTTCGCTTTTCTGGTGATCATGGTGGCGCCAGAATTTTTACCGTAAATAGTCTGGTCGTAGAATTGATTGTCTCCAATTTCAGTTTTCTTTGTAATCAGGCAGTCATTGTATTTCATCGTTCGGTCTATGATATCGTGTGTGATTTTACTCTGCCAGATAATTTCACCAGTTTCTGTATTGGCAAGATCGTAGCTCATTGACGCGAGGATAAAGCTGCTGCGATCCATGTTGGTCTGTTTTTTAGATTTGAACTTCATGTATTCACCGTAGACGAAAGCCTTATCTAGCTTTGGATAACGAATCTTTATATATTGCGCTAGTACTGCGGCTAGATAGGCGTCTTTGGCATGGTGTAAATCGTTGACCTCGCGACATTTTGGCAAGTCATGAATGCGACGGTATTCTGAGCTCATGCCAGCACGAATGGTAAATACTTCGGTAGCTGAGTCATGATATTTTTCGGTCAGTATTCTGGCTAGGTGCTTGGTAATTTGCCGTGTCTCAACGAGTTGGCGATTAACGAAGCCGGCGACGCGGTCTTCAGACAGTTGCTTTTGGCTCGTTAGGCGTTGAAACTTAAGCTGCGACATGAGTTTGGCGTTTTTCAGAGATGTCCAAATCGGGCGCATATGGTTTTGGATATCGGGCGCGATAGGATAATCATCAAGTTTCCGCTGGTTCTCTTTGCGTAGCACCAATACAGTATTGTCTAGCGAATCGTCTTTGGTTAGTGACCGCGGCAAGATGTGGTCAATCTCACTATCTCTGAGATCGTTTTCGATGTCGAGCGGGTTGCCTGTATAAGCGCACTTGCCGTTCTGGAGGAAATACAGATAATACTTTTTCTTGTCGAGCTTGTCTTTGTATTCAGCCAATTGCGATTTTATATCAGATTTGGTATATATCTTGCCGTAAAGATCCTTATACATTTTTTCCAGTTGGCCGTATCGGCTTTTGGTTCTAACTTTCTCGTCTTCATTGCGAGCCATCTCAATGCTAATCAATTTTGGCTCGTAGCCAATTGTATCGACAATCTCGTCAATAATCCTAACGCTGCGCCACAAAGCACGTTTAATGCCGGGAGAGCCAGCAAGATTCTTGATATCGTCGTAGGTTATATCGGCACGCTGGTTTACTGACAAGATATCGTCAATGATTTTCTTGAATTCATATTGGTCGCTCTGGATAATCTGCATAAAATTGTCCGAACAACGGCGCATTGTTTCTATGACGGTCAGCTCGCCGTAAGGCGTGTGCGCAGTAATGCCGTCAAGGAGTTTGCGAGATAGCCGTCCCCAGCCACTATAATTTAGCTTTAAAATAGTACGTAGTTGATTTTCATTAAATATGCCGCTATGCTTTTGTAGCTTCTTAGCTAGAATCTTTTTATCTTCAAAGAGAGCAATCCATTTAATAACCTCTTCGATTGCCTGTTGGTTTTTTAGTGTAATTGCGACGCCAACTTTTTGCGTGAAGTCGATATATGATTTCCGCGACGAAGCAAATGATTTCTCTTTGGCCGTTCCGGAAATAATGAGAGAGTCAGTGTTGTATATTTGATTATCATAGAGATATTTGATGAGCTTTTTGTAAGTAACTGAAAGCTCTTTGGTAAATAATTCATCAACTATGCGGTTTTGGATGTCAGGGCTTAATCTCTCGCCATTAACAGTCACATTCTTCAGCTCGTTTCGAACTTCATATTCTTGATAAAGCAGCGAATTTTTAGGGAGGACTTCTTCGTCTGGTAGATATGTACAATTATTATGCATTCGGTCGATGAATCTCTCGGCAGAAGCTTCATCGTCTATTATTTCATCGAAATTCCACGGATAGATCACGCCATCTTTCTTTTTGACTGACCATGCAAAATTACCACCAGTTTTGAGTGGTCCGATATAGTACGGTAATTTGAAAGTAAAAATGCTGATAATCTTATCACGGTTCTGGGCTAGGAGCGGATAGTACTGCGCTTGGTTGTCGATGATTCTTTCAAGCTCATATTGGTGGATCTGATGTGGAATGGCGCCGTTATCTCGGATGCGTTGCCTAGAGAGAAATTCCTCTAGCTCAGCCCGCTTCTCAAATCGCTGGTAGTGCGGGTCATCCTTGGCAACTTCGCCGAGCTGTTTTTTGATAGATTTGTATAAATCATCGAGATTTCGCTTGTGGTTGTTATATAGCTCAAATTCAGCAGCGTCGCCGTGAAAAAATGATTTATAGCTTTCTTTAGGCAAGAACTCATGGAATAGTGATTTGAGATCAGATAAATCTTGGCGGTAATCATCGTATTTCTCGACCATAATGTCAGATAGACAGCTATCTTTTCTGATGAATTGACTAAAAATTGTCCATTGATAGACTGATTCTAAAGTCTCTACGAGCCCATAGCGATCGTCGCCGATTGCGGTTGCAATTTCATCGCGCTGCTCTTCGTAATTTTTATTCGAGAACTCCCCTTTTGCTTCGAGAGAATCGTCCTCAAATAGTTTATTAGCATTCCACTTTAAGCCGATAACTGCACCGACGGCTTCGCTGATGGTCTTCTTGTTGTCGGGAGAGGGTTGTAGTAGCTCAATAATAGCTGATTTTCTGGTACTACGCGATAGAGAGCGGTCAAGTAAAATAGCTTTGACTTTTTTGGCCACCGATTCGTCAGCGCTAATGAAATCCATGAATGTTTGTAGATTTTGGCTGTCGAACGATGAAATCACGTTATCTACTCTGCCCTCGACCAAAAGTTGCCACGGTACTTGATAATGTGATGAAGAGCTAGGTAGACTAATCGAATATCTTGCTTTTTAGAGTTGTGAAATAGATCGCTACGCAAATGATAAATTGTTGGATATTTTTCTCTATATGATTTGTCGGTAAATGAGCGGTCGGCGAATAGAATGTTGGCGTCTAATTCTAGCGTAGAACTTTTGTCGCCAACATGGAGCATTGATTCGGATAAGCGGAGGTAGAAATGCGGATCGACTTTTTGCATCTCATTGTCAAATATTCGTTGGAGGAGTGTAATACGCCGTTTTCGCCTAGCAAGTCGTCGGCGCGATGAGCGAAATGACCGCCGAGTGGCTGCTTTTTGAGCCTCATCAAACAAATGTGCACCCCACATATTTTGGTGCTTGTACCTGTGTAGTCTAAAATCCTCATTGATAACTGCCCAGCCAACGCTATTTGTGCCAATATCTAATCCAATAGAATACGGTTGTTTCATCGTAAATCCCCTCTAATTATTTTTAAGTATATCGCTTATTTTTAGGGTTTACAACGCTGTTTTAGTTGGCTATAATTCTTAGTGTACCGTTTCGGTATCTCAATATAACACTACAGGTTAAAATAAAGCATTAGCTAAAATGTTTCTATAAAGATTCGGGCGGTAGGCCCGTTTTTTTTAAAACTCCTAGAGTCTTCTATTTGCAGTAAAAACAACAGACTCTTTTAGCTGAATCTACTTTTGATTGTATGTTATTCTCCTGTAATGTTAGCTGCAGTATACTATCTAACGCTCAATATAGTAGGATCATTCTCTGGTTTGCTAGAGGATGGTTTGCTATCATTTACGCTTGATTCGCGTATGATGCGAGGTCGGTTTGGCTCTTGTTGAGTATCGCTACTGCCCGATGGCTTACGCTTGCGGGT
The DNA here is from genome assembly GCA_010202265.1 of Candidatus Saccharibacteria bacterium oral taxon 955. Taxonomy (NCBI): domain Bacteria; phylum Candidatus Saccharimonadota; species Candidatus Saccharibacteria bacterium oral taxon 955. Next base: position 269,180 of record CP047918.1, read on the forward strand.
TCGTGTACGTTTTTTCTTTGGTTTTTCGGTTACGCTATTGGAATTATTGATCGGTGCGTCAGGCTGGTCGCTAGTTTTTGGCTCTGTACTTGGTTGCTTCTTTTGGTCTCTTGCTTCTTTTAAGGCGACGTTGACTTCATCGGGTGTGATGTTGCTGATGGGCCATGTTTTGCCCTGAGCGAGCATCGCTGCTTCCTTTGCACGACGCTCAGCCTCACGTTGCTCTGGTGATTTTGGCGGTGTGTAGGCGGGCCAGGACGCTTAACAACGAGATTTCTGGAGGTAGGATGCGTTTTGAAATATCCTCCTCGATCTCTTGACGGTTGCGGGCGTAGTTTTCTCGCGTATGTTGGATAATCCTACCAGTGTTATCGTCTTGGGCGGGTGGTAGGTTGAGGTTTTTGCGCTAAATGCTGGAGCTTTTTCGCCGTTGATTACCATATTTATGATGAAATTACGGTTGTGCATCTGCAAGAGGTCGTTTGGCTCGAACTGTGGTTCAAATTGTTTGGCTAGAATTGGGCTGTCGTCGGCTGAGACACGAAAGCTGATCATCGTACCGACGTTACCAAAGACGGCGTCGCGCACAGAATCTTGCATTTGTGAAATGTATTGGTTGGCGACGGTGAGATTGAGTCCATATTTGCGTGCCTCAGATAGAATCGTAGCGAAAGAATCGGTCGCGAAGTTTTGAAACTCGTCCACGTACAGATAAATGGTCGACGGTCTTTGATGTCTGGTATATCCGAACGGCTCATGGCGGCGAGCTGGATCTTGGTGACCAGGAACGACCCTAGGATTCCAGCATTATCCTCACCGATTAGACCCTTGCTGAGGTTGACGACGAGAATCTTGCCCTCGTCCATAATTTGGCGGATATTGAACGTTGATTTTGGCTGGCCGATGATGTTGCGGATAACTGGATTAGCAGTGAAAGCGCCAACCTTGTTTAGTACTGGGGCAATCGCTTCAGCCTGAACTTATCATCCAGCTGGCAAATCAACATTCCAAAATTGCAAACGACAGTATCTGTACAGTAACTGAGGGTTTCTTTGCGAACTTCTTGTCGGTCAACATGCGAGTAATGTCGAGCATGGTAGTCTCGGTCGGTCGAGTAAGGCTAGTATCGTGTATCGCAAAATATACTCGAGACGTGGACCCCATGAATCACCGAACATGCGCTTCAACACGCCAATCACTTCAGAGCTAATATTGGTTTTTTGCGACGGTTGGTGACTTCTAGAGGATTAAATCCAAGTGGATACTGCGTATCGGCAGGGTTAAAATAAACGACATCCTTTAGGCGTGAGCCAGGCACGAATCGCATATTGTTTATCGCAAAGTCGCCGTGAGGTCGATAATCGCGTAGCCCTGACCGTGAAATATATCAGATAGCGCAAATAACTCTAGAAGCCTGATTTACCTGCTCCTGTTGTCCGATGATATAGACGTGGCGTGAACGGTCATAGCGTAACATGCCGAACTGATGGTTGATGCCACGGAAGTTAGTCATGCCAAAGCGGAAATATTTCATCATGAGCTGGGTCGCCAGTTAGAATCGGAAGTTTGGCTGCGGCTCGGCGGTTTTTGTGCTTGCCAGACGATATTTGGTGTTTCAACGTTGGTGTGCGGTAGGTGGAATACCGAAGCGACTTCCTCGATATTCATGAGATACCCTCTATCGGCAAACAGGCGGTCTTGTATTTGGCGAGAGATTCTTTGGCGAAGCTGTCATGGGATTGTTTGAAACCGTTGAGGTTTGTCGAGTTAAATTGCTTGAACGTACCTACGATACCTTGCATACGAAGTTTGGCATCGGAGGTATTTCTCCGAGGTATGCGAGACGGATTTTACCTGGTAGCCCAGCTTTGTCGCTTTTTTTCGGCCTCAGCGATACGGGTTTGTCGCGTTCAGAAATTTCCGCTGCACTACCAGTCCCCTGCTCTGGTGGTGCCCATAGTAATTCAAACAGTCCAGTGACCCATTTCATGCCACCATCACCAAATAGATTAAAGCCACCACTTTTGACGGCTTTATCCAGGCGTCAGAGGCCTTGTGCCAATCGTCTCTTACAGGTCGAATTAACATCTGAATCCAATTTCTTCTTCGGTGTCCTCTAGCTTGGCGAGCGTGCCATGATACCAGCCAGCGGTCGACCTCAAAACTCTGAAATGTTTTGATGGGCAAGAACTCTTGTCGGTCAGAACGATTTCTGAAGTGTAGACGACGCTGTGATGACGTTCGTGCCACATAATCTTCATCTGTGGCGTGAATTGACCTGAGGGTATTGAGCTAGATCTGTCCTTCGACAAAGTTTGAAGCGATTTTGGTGTCCAGACATAAAACTGAATACGTCCACCGACTGAAGCGATTTCAAAACTGAGATGTTCTTGGTATCCGCCGTTAGCTTTTAGTTCTTTGGCGTCGCGCAAGATGCCGTGTAGTGACGCAAACATCTGCTCAGCAGCGAGCTCGGATTTGTCGTTGGTTTTGGAATCTCTAGCATCAATAAGACGCTGTCGACATTTCTGACTACGTCAACGCGCTGATAGTTTCGCCACGTCATGTAGCTAAAGTCGCTACAATTGGCAGCCAACGTACCACTGGAGAATTAATTGATGAAGTCGACGATAATTGACATAATTTATTCTATTACATTTATCATACCTCTGTAAAAAAAGCAAGAGTAAGCATGATTGTTTTGGATAACTAAAGCCCGCCTGCTTAGTGCGCGGGCTTAAAATCATTAGTTAGTCCGGGAGCTAGTTTGTTTCCAGCTCGGCGAGAGTGTACGTCGCTTTGGCGACACGCTTAAACTCTGGTTTACTCTGGAGATTGAGTAAAATTGTCGTTTCTTTGACCTGACGGCTCTTTAGTACACGCTTGACGATTTCATCGCAATGTAGTGGCTCGCCAGCTTTTTTGAGAACCTTTTGATGAATCAGAAACAGTTCCCTTGCTGTAGCCCCAGCTGTCTAGGGCGTAAATGCCACGACCAATCAGCACGAAGCGCTTATCTTTAATCAGCTCGTTATGAATAGCCTGAGTAGTGACGCTTTGCGCTTGAAGTCCTATCTTTGATAAATTTAGCAATCTCAGAAAAGTGCATTGGCTTGCCATTGTCAGCGAGGATGACGTAGATTTTGTCGCGAATATTCTTTGGATTAACGGTCGGCCATTTGACGAGACCCCAGACGTCTTTGAGGCTGGCTAAGCCCTTTGAGAGGCTGGCAAGCGCGCGAACCTGGCTAGGGCTTTCGTAATTGAGCATGCCGTGAAGCGTTTCAATATCAACTGGTTCGCCATGTTTTTTGATAGTTTTGACGATCTCGTCGACTGAGCCACGGATTTTTTTCTCGTCACCATTTTCGGCGATGCCGACACCTTGGTAGTAGTTGTCATTTTCGTTGATAACGACTAGTTTCGGAGATAGCTCACCAACAAATGCGATACGTGCTTTTGTCTCGATGGTAGGCATATTCCCTACCATGCGCGTAGCTACGTCCTGCACACGGCCAACACGACCATTCTCAGATAGATCACGAACAATGAGGCGTTCGATTTCGTGTACGGCTGGAATTTTACCCTCGTCTGCGGCGATTTTCAGACGAATCAAGATGGCTTTTTCGAGCTGGCGAACACGCTCGCGAGTGATACTGAGTAGTTCACCGATTTGCTCTAGCGTTTCGCGTCGCTCAAATAGGCCAAAACGGCGTGTAATAATTTCACGCTCACGCTCCTGATCGATAGCTTTTAGTATCTCTTGCACGGCACTCTTTAGGGTTGCTGCAGTATCGCTTTTTGCAGTATCGCTCATCGGTAGAACTCTCCGCTCCCTTTGCCTCACCTAAGGGAAAATTATATAAAAATTAATATTCAGTCTGGTTACATTATGATACATTTTTTGGAAATGTCAACCCCCAAACTTTGCTACATTTATTGTACCACAATATCGACGCTTATGGTAAATACTTTTTTGAGACTTTTTTTGCTATAGAACCATGGTCAAGCTAGCCATACTTCACCGAGCTGTCAACTTTAACACCTTGAAACCAGAAAAAATTCCACAAATAATGTCGAAAATATTACACCATAAAATCAATGAATTACCTATATTCCACAGGCAATTCATTGATTTAGCATAGACTGTTGGTCATCTTGATGCTTGAGATCGGACGTCTGCGTTAGGCTTAATGCTGCCAAACATAGCCTCATAATCGAGTCTTTCGGGTTGTGCGGTGAGAAGACTTTGGTTTTAGGCTTTTTTGCTACCTCGACGAGGTGCACGACGTGTTTTGCCACGAGCGGATTTGGCCGGGGCTTCGTCTAGTAGCTTCTTGGCCTCCGTCTCAGTGAGTGTAGTGGGGTCGATATCTTTTGGTATTTTGGCGTTCTTTTTGCCGTCGGTGACATATGGGCCAAATCGCCCTCTTAGAACCTTGATTTCACCAAAATCAGCAATTTTTTTCGGCTTCGGCTTTGAGTTTTTCGGCATAGAGCGTCTTGGCTGTGTCTAGATCGATGTCGTGCGGGTCGTGGTCTTTTATAGATATAAATAGCTTGCCTACCTGGATATATGGGCCAAATCGCCCGATATTCGCCTTGATGTCTTGACCATCGTCGGCTTGCCCGACAAGTCTAGCTTAACGCCTCGAGAGCTTGTTCGAGTGTAACAGTTTCGATCTTTGCTCCGCGTGGCATTGGGGCAAACTGTGGTTTTTCAGAGTCGTCGGATGCACCCAGCTGGGAGGGCCGAAACGGCCAAATCGCGCCAGGATAGTTTTTCCAGTCTTTGGGTCGACGCCAATCTCCCGGCTATTGCCGACAGTTGATCGGTCAATCGAGCCAGAGCCTTCGATAAGCTCATGAAACGGCTCATAAAAATCTCTTAGCATAGTGTTGCGCGCTAGCCTGTTCGTAGCGATATCATCAAAATGTGCCTCAACCTTTGAGGTGAAATCATAGTCAACGATTTGATCAAAATGATTCGACAAAAAGTCACTAATCAGCTCTCCAGATGGCGTCGGGACGAGCTTACCACGATTAGAGCCGGTCTTTTCTTGGATAACCTCTCGATCGACCTCTCCGTCAATTAGCTGGAGCACGATAATGTCTCTAGGTGTCCCCTCGGACTCGCCACGTTCTGCATAGCCTCGGGCCTGTACGGTGTTGATGATGGTCGCATAGGTTGACGGCGCCCGATACCTAGCTCTTCGAGTTTTTGACCAGCGACCCTTCGGTGTAGCGTGCTGGCGGGCGTGAAAATACCTGTCGTGCTTCAACACTATATTGCTGAAGTGTATCGCCGGATGAAACTGCTGGTAATAGTGTGTCGTCTTTGCTGCCATAGACTCGCAAAAAGCCGTCAAACACGACAACTTGTCCCTTTGCCTCAAAAACGAGTTTTTTGTTTTTTCGCTTGATTGCTCGGTCTTACTGATGGTGATCGTAACTGTCGTATTCTCAAGCTTGGCTGGCGCCATCTGGCTTGCTAAGGTTCGGCGACGGATCAGGTCATAGAGTTTTTGGTCGTATTCATTACCGCTGACAGATTCACGGTTATGTCGGTTGGGCGAATTGCCTCATGGGCCTCTTGGCGCTTGCTGATTTGGTCTTGAACTTACGTACATGACTATACTCGATACCGTAGAGGCATTTGACTAGATCGGCTGTCGAGGCAATCGCCTGGCTAGATAGTGTTACGCTGTCGGTACGCATGTAGGTGATGCGCCCTCTTGGTAGAGTTTCTGAGCGCTTGTCATCGTAGCCTTGCTACTCATGCCAAGCTTGGAGTTTGCCTCTTGTTGCAAAGTACTGGTAGTGAAAGGCGATGGGTTGCGGGTTGATGGACTCTTGGTGATATCGCTCACGGTATATGTCGCACCGACGAGTCCCTCCAGGAACTCAGTTGCTTCTTTTCGGTGTCAAATCGTTGTTTTAGCTCGGCGTTGAACTCTTGTCCGTCGTGAATAAATATAGCGGTAACCTTGAATTGCGCGCTAGAGTTAAAAGCCTCGATCTCACGCTCTCGTTCCACCAGTAGTCGCACCGCTGGACTCTGGACTCGTCCAGCCGATTTTCCGCCTGGGACTTTTCGCCACACAACAGGACTAAGCTCAAATCCAACACACGGTCTAGGATTTGTCTGGCCTGCTGGGCTTCAACAAGTTTCATGTCGACAGTGCGCGGATGTTTGATAGCTTCTTCGATCGCTGACTCCGCCAGGTTGAGGAAGTCATGCCGCTACTACCGAAGCTCCTAAAAAAGGGCGGTCGGGTTGGTGTCATTAGCTTCCACAGCCTGGAGGATCGGATCGTTAAGCGATATTTTGCTGAGCAAGCCAAGAGCGGTTATGAAGCTGAGCTTGATATTGTGACCAAGCATCCGATTAGTGGGGCCACTCAGGATGTTCAATCCGCGATCACGTAGTGCTAAGCTTCGTGTCGCTGTGAAAAAATAAACAAAAGAAAGGGGAAAAGGACATGCCAGTTCGCATCCCAGTACAAAACGCCTCAGAAGAAGTCAAAGTTGAAGTTCGCTTCAAATAAGACTATCTTTCTAAAGCGCTTTTAAAAAAAATGAGGCGTCGGGGCCGCAGTAGCGCGGCTCCCGGCGGGCTCTATAATCATGTAAATACAAAAAATAAAAAACAAAAATAAGCCCACCACAAATGTCATACGCAAGAACCACACAATTTAATAGCAGGCGCCAAACCAACTGGTCTCGAAATCAGAATACAGTTGCTTTCGCCTCTGCTGTCAAGCTTGGTCCAATCACTCACACCGTATTGGTCGCTCTGATGCTCACTATTCTCGGACTGATTTACCTCACGCAGGCGACCCGCGTATCGGCTATGACTATGCGGCAAATGAAGTGTCCAACAAGATATCAAATCTGACAGAACAAAAGAACGACCTCGAAGTTGAAAATGCTCGACTAACTGCGCTACAATCAGTGAAGAACTCTAGTGTGGCTAAGAACATGGCGACCCCGACAGATACTCGTTCTGTCAGTGAATAACGTTTCCTCTCCATGAAATTACATTTTTTTAGATTAAGTCGAGCGCAATATATTGCCATCATCACCGTTCTGCTGATGGCGCTTTTTGTGGTAAGGCTTTTTCATATCCAAGTAATTCAGCACGCTTTATATGTTGAACAGGCTGACAGTGAGCATATCAAGCAGTTTACACTTCATGCAAAGCGAGGCGAGATATATACGATGGATAGCGGAGTTCCGCATAAGTTGGTGATGAACGAGACAGTTTATACGGTGTGGGCTGACCCAACGATGATAGTTGATAAGCAGGCAGTGGTGACGGCAATCAATAAAATTGCCGAGGAAACGCTCGGAATGACTTTGCAAAATACCTTGACGTTAAGAAATCGCGCTACCAGGTGCTTGCAACGAAAGTTTCACGCAAGCAGGCGCAATGTTAAAAAAGGAGAATCTACCTGGTATTGGTTTGATGCGGTTAGCCAAAGAGTCTATCCAGGAGGACAGCTAGCTAGTCAGGTGCTGGGTTTTGTGGATGCAGAGGGAAAGGCAAATATGGATTTGAGCAGGCGAATGATGCAACGCTGCGTGGGTAGACGGCATGCTCAAGACTGTGACTGACGTTCGTTCGGTGCCTTTGACGGTTTCTGACAAAATATTAAAAAGCCAGCCGTTGACGTAAGAACATGGTGCTGACGATTGACCGAAATGTACAGGCAAGGGTAGAGCAGGCCCTTGCCGATGGGCTTGCTCGAAGCGGTGCAAAAAAAGCTAGTGCAATTGTCATGGATCCTCAAACGGGTAGATATTGGCGATGGCAATCTGCCAACTTATGACCCAGGTAAGCTAAACGAGATAAAGGATGAGGATCAGTAAGTAATGACGTTATCACTCATCCATATGAAGTTGGTTCAGATGTAAAGACGTTTACGATGGCAATGGGCATTGATAAGGGGGTAATTACCCCAGGAACGACATACAACAATATGACTCGATCCGTGTTGAGGATATAACGATCAAAAATGCTAGCCTTGGTCATACTGGTGATATTACAATGCAAAAGGCGCTTAATCTATCGTTAAACACCGGGGTCGTAACGGTAGCGCAACTACTCGGCGACGGCTCTAGGATTACACGAGGTGCTCGTAATACGATCTATGATTATTTTTATAATCGTTTCGTCTCGGTCAGGTAACGGGGGTGGAGCTCGCAAACGAGTCGGCTGGAGTCGTCATATCACCTGATCACGTACAGGGTAACGCGGTCCGCTACAGTAATATGGGTTTGGCCAGGAATGGATGTAACTATGTTGCAAGTCGCCAGTGGCTTTAGTGCTATTGTCAATGGCGGTATCTATCACATGCCAACGGTTATTGCGGGGTCAATTGATCAAGATGGCCAATTCAAAGAGGCGCCATTGAAACGACAATTCCCAGGAGTTATATCGGCGTCATCATCTGCGACAATCCGCGAGATGGTCCACCAGGCGCATTATGCAACATACAATCCGAAAGAGACGGTCGGAGCGATATCTCGTCGGAGGCAAAACTGGAACATCTCAGACCATAATCAACGGTAAATATGTTGATAATCAGACGGTCGGAACGTATCTTGGTTATGGCGGTGAGAAAGGAGCGACTCCGTCTTATGTAGCTATGGTAGAGATATCTGCTCCTGGTAAAAACATGGGTGTGAGCCGACGCAAAGCCAATTTTCAATGAAATATCAAACTGGATGTTAGGCTACCTAAGGCTGACACCAAAAGAGTAAAAAGAGGTATAATACGGTTATGGAACTTCCACCCCACGCAGCGATTCACCATCTAACGACTGACCTTAATGCGACATTTATCTTGAGTATTGGTGCTTTTCTTTTGTCAATGGTGTTGACGCCAGTTTATACATATTTTGCTTACCGTTATAAGTTTTGGAAAAAACAGCGAAGTACTAGTACGCTGGGCGAAAAACTGCAGATATTTACTAAACTTCATCAGAATAAATTTACTCGTAATATCCCGACGATGGCGGGTATTATTGGTGTTATTGCTATATCTGTCTTACGCTTGGTTTTAAACTGGATCGAGCCCAGACGCAATTGCCGTTGGCTGCGCTGATCGGTGGCGCGGCTGTCGGGCTTCTTGACGACATAATCAATATCCGTGGCAGGGTAAGGGTGTTGCTGGCCTTCGTTCTAGTCTAAAATTTTGATGATTATTCTGATGTCACTTGTTCTTGGCTGGTTCTTTATGCAAAGCTTGGATATACGTCGATTCATGTACGTTTGTGGGTGATTGGCAGGTTGGAGTGTGGATAATTGCTATTTTTGTACTAGTCGTTGTGTCGACTGGAAATGCGGTAAATATAAGCGACGGACTTGACGGGCTTGCCGGAGGCTCCTGGCAGTTTCATTTTCGGTATTTGGTATGATCGCCCTTTTGCAAGGACATCTAAGATCGCCGGTTTTTGTTTCACGGTAGTTGGCGCGCTGTTGAGCTATCTTTGGTTTAATATTTATCCTGCGAGGTTCTTTATGGGTGACGTCGGTAGCTTTGCATTTGGACGAGCCTTGGTGTAGTCGCATGTTGACGAACAGCTCTTTCTGCTACCGATCATTGGCATGATTTTTGTGATTGAGGCGGGGTCAAGCTTGATCCAAATTACCGCAAAACGATTTTTTGGGAGAAAGATATTTATCTCAGCGCCGATACATCATCACCTTGAGGCAAAGGTTGGCCGGAAACAAAAGTAACTATGCGGTTTTGGGTGATTGCTTGTGTTGCTGGGTTTATTGGGTTGCTACTAGCACTTACTGGGGGCACATCTAGCTGTGAGTGTTGCGCGTCGACGAGATGGGCATTCAACTTTTTTGCAGGGCTCTACTGATGTCGCTAATCAGCGTAGGCATCGACCTGATTATAGAATAGTTTTGTTTATGGGTATTCTCATGCTACTTGGCTTGGTCGTTATGTATGCGATCGGGCCAGAGCGAGCTAATCTTTGAATCGAATTTATAACACAAATACCTATACTGAGAATTTTTTGTGATCAAAACAAGTGGTTAGCCTAGCAATAGCGCTTCTGGCATTTATTTTCATGTCAACTGTACCATTTACGAAACTCCGCAAATATGGCTTTCAGCTAGTATGCGTTGGTCTTGCGCTGTCATTTCTGTTGTTTTGCTTGTAATGTTGCGCACATCGTGCCGTCAACGCTCGGGGCATATCGGTGGTTCAGGTGGGTAGCCTAAGCTTTCAGCCGGCAGAAGTTTTGAAGCTGTCGTTATGATTTATACGGCGGCATTTTTAGGTAAGCGATATTCTGAGGGCAAGATAGACGATAAGTCGGCAACTTTGTATCCTATTTTGGGTCTATCTGGTTTGGCATTATTTATCGTAGTTGTTATCCAAAAGACATGGGTACGGGGCTGCAATTTTTCGATGCTTGCACGATGTTTATCGTTAGTACGATGAACTGGAAAATATTATTGAAAATTGCAGTTGTATGTGTAGTGCTCGGCATAATTGCGCTTGTTACGTCACCACACCGTATGGAGAGATTGACGACTTTTATAGGTGGTGATAGCGCCTCCGATGACTGCTGCCAATGAGTCAGATAACAATTATCATATCAAAAATGCAAGATTGCCCTCGGTACGGGCGGGTTGTTTGGTCGAGGGATCGGAAAGAGTATCCAAGCTACGGGATACCTACCAGAAGCGATTAATGACTCGATTTTTGCTATCATGGGGAAATCTTTGGGTTTATTGGTACAACGATTATCATAGGCTTGTTTAGCGCATTGTTGCTTCGCTTGCTCAAATATCTGACCGCTTGCCTGAATGTCGATGCGTCTAGCTGTGGCGGGCGTATTTGGGTGGCTTGTGGCTCATGTCGCCATGAATATTGCGTCAATGATAGGTATTACGCCACTAACAGGAATACGTACATTGCTCAGTTTTGGCGGGACAAGTATGATATTTATGTGTGCTGCCTTGGTTTGCGTTTCAGCTGTCACGCTACACCAGTCATAGACCTGTTCAACTAAAGGAGGCTACTCATGAAAGTACTAGCACCGGTGGGGGTCGGGGGGTCACGTTACGCCCGTCGTCGCCGTTCTACGGAAATTAAAGATCAGTATCCTGATACTGAAATAAGGTTTTGGTGTATCGAAGTTTGAATCGCAGCCAGACGTGTCATGAAGCATTTTGATGATTCTATTCGAGTCGATGTTGTCGTGAGCGGTAAACTGCGTCGGTATCATCATCTGACGTTATCCAGCAGCTTATCAAGCTTCGAACGATCGTGTTGCCGAATTTAATCGACGGAATCAAGGTCGCGGTTGGGGCGATTCAGAGCTTTGCTAAATTAATAGTGTGGCGACCCGACGTTGTATTTACAAAAGCGGGTTTGTCTGCCTACCGATTGGGTTTGCGGCTCATATGTTGAGAATACCACTCGTGATTCATGACTCTGACGCTCACCCTGGTCTAACAAATCGGATTCTTGCTCGTTGGGCTTTTAGGATAGGTACTGGTGCGCCACTAAAATTTTACTCATACCCCAGCTCACTCTCACGCTATGTGGAGTGCCGGTGAGAGCGGAGTTTACTCCTTATAGCGAAGGAGATAGGCAAAAGGTGAAGCGGTCGCTTGGTTTTGACTCGAATCGACCGCTTGTTGTCATTACAGGTGGAGGCTTGGCGCACGACGTATAAATATGGCTGTAGCAACTATGCTCAATGAACTGATGGAGCGGGCAAATATCGTACTTATAAGTGGCGAGGGCCAGTATGAGAAATGAGGGCCTTGACCCCGCAAACGATGAGCGGTATCAGCTACATGCATTTGTAGGCAGGGTATGGCAGACATGTTGGGTGCAGCCGATGTTGTGGTGGCGCGAGCTGGTGCGACGACGATTCTTGAGCTTGCAGCGCTGCTAAGCCGACGATTCTTGTGCCTAATGGCTACCTGACGGAGGGCATCAGCTAAAGAATGCCGCCGTCTACGCCGAAAAGGGAGCTGTAAGTGTGATAGATGAAAATCAACTAGAGAAGCACCCCGATATACTCCTTGATGAGGTGATAAATATCCTCTCAGACGACACTCGTCGCAAACAGATGAGCAGGCTATTTTATGAGTTTGCTAAGCCAAATGCTGCACGCGACATGGCTACGCTGATCGTTTCTGCGGTGAAAAGTAGCTTGTGACTGCTATAATAGCAGGGAAGCATAACTGCTATGAAACTATTGCGAAAAAACAACAAGTACCAGCGCGTCGTAGCGGTCTGGTGTTCGAGAGGGGCGAGCAAACGCCGATTCTCTTGATGAGCGCTACGCTTTTCGACGTAACAGGACGTTGACAGGTAGCTTATCGTCAAATGTTTCCAGCGCCAGCGAGTCTTTAATGAGCTACGTTCAGCTCGAGTCCAGGCGCACGATCTCAGGCGTCATCGTCGTAAGTTATTCGGTGTATGGTTGGGTGTTAGTGTGGCTACTTTGCTTTTGGGCTATCTGCTGTATGAGTCCATCGCGTTGCCAAATGTGCGTTTTCAGGAGGCCGTCGTTGTCCAGCCAGAGGATAAGTCTCTTTATGAAAAGAAATCCAGGAATACTTGAACGCACATTTCTTTGAACGAAGCCGACTAACGCTAAATGTTAAAAATCTAGCCATTTATCTGCAGACACATGGCGCACCAGAGGTAGAGGAAGTTTCATCTAGTTTGTCGTTCGGCGGCCTGGGTGTTAGTACGATATCATTAAAGTACGTAAGCCGGTCGTTAGCTGGAAAACGGGAGATGTTCGGCTGTACGTGGATCAAAAGGGTATTGGATTGAGAGAACTATTATGACGCGCCAACCGTTTCGGTGCTTGATCAGACGGGCGTCCAGACTCGTAATAATCGTATTTAGCAAGCAACCGATTTCTAAGTTTTATGGGGCGACTAATTGGTAGACTGCTGAGCAGGGCTATCGTGCTACTCAAGTCGTTCTGCCAGAAGGTACTACGCGTCAATTGTTGATGTCGGTTGACGGGGTGTCGTACCCAATTAAATTCTCAGTTGATCGTCCGGCAGCGGCTCAGGCCGAGGACGCAGCCCGATCGATACGGTACCTTTTGGCTAGTGGAATTAGCCCTACATACCTTGATGTGCGAGTTAGTGGAAAGCTTATTATAAGTAGCTGGATCTGGGGCGAGAGACTAAACGTACACCCTTGCCGATTGGTAAATGTTCTATTTTTGTTCTCATTATCAACAAATTACAAAAATATATTTAGCATATTAAAATAGGGAAATTGCAAATTGTCAAAAAAGCAGGGAAAAAGGATAGGGGGTAATAAAAATCGAAAAAAGCAAATATATGTCACATAAGTCGTGAAAAATTAAATATATCGTTGTGGAAAACTATATAGACGGTCGGTCTGCTAGACATTGGTAGACGCCAAGAGTATTCCAGAAAAGAACATATGTATGATCTACGAGCTTTGTCAGAGTAAGCTATAAAAAAGTTAGTGCTACGTAATCTTTGAGTGATAGAGGCATCTGGGTAGGCAGCAAACTCCCCCATATGATTCATATATACAAAATTAGCACTCAAGCTAGACGTATGCTGATTCATCTTTTGTATTTATATTTAATGTCTCAAAAGGTATATTGTGCGACGTTAAGTCTATGGGCAAAATTGATTAAGTTTTATTCGTAAGTTAGTTATGTGCGGTCCCTTTCTTTTGTGTGGCCGGTTTGATTTTTTGATCCCCTTTTTGGACGTTTCCTTTAGTCCTTTTGAGCCTGCATAGTGATTGAAATCTTTGCACTTTTGAAAGTTTTAGGTCTATATGGTTTTTCTACAATCAAAAATATATCTACAGAAATAAATATTGTAAGTTCTATTTTTGTTCTATAATGTTTTCTGACTTATTTATAATATGAAAGATGGCCCATAGAACAATGTCTACGGGCCATCCGCACATTACTATCTGCGACTACGACGCTTACGGCGGTGCTCCTCTACCGCCTCCAGAGAGATATTACATCTCCCGGGGGTGTGTGTGCCAAGAGCTCGTCGATAAGCAGTAGCGCCATATTATACGCACGATGACCGTGCGCCACGAACTGGCAATCTTTGATGTTGCCAGGATTCAGACGTATAGTCAAATCGGCTGAGCCACCTTGCTTACGCCGGGATCTGCTGCTTCTAGCGATATGTAGCAGTAGCGCGTTATCGTCTTTCTTCTCGACGGTGATTGTGCAACCGTCGAGGCTTGCTAGTGCCTCGGCCAGCGGGTTGTCGTAGGCAGTCATTTTTTCATCCTTCTGTAGTAGGTGCGGATACTCCCCTACCCGTTTTATGGTGAGGGAGGCTGTGTGCATATTATACCACAAAATAAGAGTATAGTGAAGGTAGATACGCTTTATTTTTCTACCCGTCTGCCTTGCTCTACCCCTTCTATATCTGTCAAAGTGACGAGTGCGCTTCTCTACTGTCGTCTGATGCAACTTTTGAGTGTGGCTTGCCTGTTGTAACCTATCAATGATTAGAGTATAATTAGAGCATTAGCTTTAAATACCTACATATAAAAAGTAATAGAGGTGTCACGCGTGAGGATAATGCAAAAGACGAGGCGACTGTTGCTGGCTAGTGCTATAGCTGCGGTTACTGTTGGCGTCTTGGTTGTTCAGTATTTTGTGGCAAGTCAGTTAGCTAAGGCTGATGCGATTAACTCGACCGACTTTGTGATGACGATCGACACGCGCAAAGGCACGGGAAACACTTTCACGGTTCCAACGATCGTGGTGGCTATAACTATACATTGGTTTGTGGCAACGGTGTAGTCTTGACGGGACAAACAGGTAACGCCACCTGTTCTTATGCGACTGCCGGTGGTATAAGGTCCGAATTGCTGGAGCATTTCCTAGGATATATTTTGACTACAGGGGTGACAGGTTTAAGGTCATCTCGATTGACCAGTGGGGTACGAATGAATGGCAAAATATGGAGCACGCGTTTGATGGGCGGAAAACCTCGATGTAAAGGCTACCGACAAGCCACGCATGGGCCAGGTTGTCAGCCTGGCTTATATGTTTCGAGACGCCAAAAGTCTAAGGGTGAGGGTGCTGATTGGCAGTGGGACACTAAAAATGTAGAGAGTCTAAACAGCACATTCTCTGGGGCCCGTCAGTTTAACCAAAATATCTCAAGCTGGAATACATCTAAGGTGACAGATATGGACAATACGTTCACTAATGCCTATGAATTTAATCAGCCTATTCAGTCGTGGGACGTCAGCAAGTCAATACTATGGTGCGGTGTTGGCATATGCAAAAAAGTTTAATCAACCTATCGGTGAATGGAATACTACCCAACTTACGGACGCCCTTTTGGCGCTAGCTGGCGCCGAGAGGTTTGACCAGTCGTTGGCGCACTGGGATGTCCGTCGTCTGACAGATGCAGATAGATTACTCGATGGCGTTAAGATATCAACGCCAAACTACGATGCGACGCTGACTTCTTGGCAGGCACAGGCTGTCAGAGGTAATGTCAAGCTTGGCGGCGGTAACAGTAATTACTGTGTGGCAGAGGCTAAGCGCAATGATTTGATTGCTACAAAATCATGGATAATTACGGATGCAGGTAAAGATTGTACAGCGTATACCGTTACGGCAGTGGACTATACTGGCGTTACAGATGTAGATGAGAATACCACACTGGCACAGTATTGGGTAGGTTAAATAGTACCGATGCCGTTAATTCGCCACAAAGTGATTTTACATATACCCTTGACTGTACTGGCGCGCAGAATAATCTCGTGGCAATTGATGGCAATACAATTAAGCTTGCGCAGTCACCGGATTATGAGCAGAATGCTACTTTGGAAATTTGTGTTCGTGCTACCAATAAGGTGGGAAAACGTTCGATAAGCACCTAACTATCTCGGTCAATAATCTTTATTCAGTTTCATATAATGCCAATGGTGCTGACGCTGGTGCTCCGCCGGCTTCGACTGGAGAGACGTTGCACTCTGGCGATAGTGTATCCGTAGAGGCGAATATCAATGGCCTAGCCAAAACCGCCACAGCTTCACCGCTGACACTCCTAACGTGCATACACATACGCCCAGGCCAACTTCACCTCACTGGTACTACCCTTTATGCCAATGCAATAAACACTACACCTCCACTTCGACAGCAAGGGTGGCTCTAACGTACCAACCAACTTTGCCTTTGGTGCAAAAGCCACCACCCTACCGCTCCAACCAAAACTGCCACACCTTGCCGGTTGTACAAGAGGCTGTCTAGTTACGCCTGGAACTTCGCCACCGAACTATGCCAGCGAGCGACACCCCTCTACGCAAGTGGACAATTAACCAGTACAAGATACATTACGATGCCACACTGCACCGGTGGCGCAACCCCAGACACTGTCTCTAACTACGACACCACCGTCCAGATTGCCAACAACGGCTTCACCAAACCGGCCACAGCTTCACCGGCTGGAACACTGCCCCTAACGGTGCAGGTACACATACGCCCAGGCGCCAACTTCCACTCACTGTGACATTACCCTTTATGCCAATGGCAAGTAAACAACTACACCCTCCACTTCGACAGCAAGGGTGCTCTAACGTACCAGACCAAACTGTTGCCTTTGGTGCAAAAGCCACCACCCCTACCGCTCCAACCAAAACTGCCACACCTTTGCCGGTTGGTACAAGGAGGCTGGTCTAGTTAACGCCTGGAACTTCGCCACCGACACTATGCCAGCGAGCGACACCACCCTCTACGCCAAGTGGACAATTAACCAGTACAAGATACATTACGATGCAACACTGGCACCGGTGGCGCAACCCCAGACACTGTCTCTAACTACGACACCACCGTCCAGATTGCCAACAACGGCTTCACCAAAACCGGCCACAGCTTCACCGCTGGAACACTGCCCCTAACGGTGCAGGTACACCATACGCCCCAGGCGCCAACTTCCACCTCACTGGTGACATTACCCTTTATGCCCAATGGCAAGTAAACAACTACACCCTCCACTTCGACAGCAAGGGTGGCTCTAACGTACCAGACCAAACTGTTGCCTTTGGTGCAAAAGCCACCACCCCTACGCTCCACCAAAACTGGCCACACCTTTGCCGGTTGGTACAAGGAGGCTGGTCTAGTTACGCCTGGAACTTCGCCACCGACACTATGCCAGCGAGCGACACCACCCTCTACGCCAAGTGACAATTAACAGTACAAGATACATTACGATGCCAACACTGGACCGGTGGCGCACCCAGACACTGTCTCTAATACGACACACCGTCCAGATTGCCACAACGGCTTCCCAAACCGGCCACAGCTTCACCGGCTGGAACACTGCCCTACGGTGCAGGTACACCATACGCCCCAGGCGCCAACTTCACCTCACTGTGACATTACCCTTTATGCCAATGGCAAGTAAACAACTACACCCTCCACTTCGACAGCAAGGGTGCTCTAACGTACCAGACCAAACTGTTGCCTTTGGTGCAAAAGCACCACCCTACCGCTCCAACCAAACTGGCCACCTTTGCCGTTGGTACAAGAGGCTGGTCTAGTTAACGCTGGAACTTCGCCACCGACACTATGCCAGCGAGCGACACCACCCTCTACGCCAAGTGGACAATTAACCAGTACAAGATACATTACGATCAACCTGGCACCGGTGGCGCAACCCCAGACACTGTCTCTAACTACGACACCACCGTCCAGATTGCCAACAACGGCTTCACCAAACCGGCCACAGCTTCACCGCTGGAACACTGCCCTAACGGTGCAGGTACACCATACGCCCAGCGCCAACTTCCACCTCACTGGTGACATTACCCTTTATGCCCAATGGCAAGTAAACAACTACACCTCCACTTCGACAGCAAGGGTGGCTCTAACGTACCAGACCAACTGTTGCCTTTGGTGCAAAAGCCACCACCCTACCGCTCCAACCAAAACTGGCCACACCTTTGCCGGTTGGTACAAGGAGGCTGGTCTAGTTAACGCTGGAACTTCGCCACCGACACTATGCCAGCGAGCGACACACCCTCTACGCCAAGTGGACAATTAACCAGTACAAGATACATTACGATGCCAACACTGGCACCGGTGGCGCAACCCCAGACACTGTCTCTAATACGACACCACCGTCCAGATTGCCAACAACGGCTTCACCAAACCGGCCACAGCTTCACCGGCTGGAACACTGCCCTAACGGTGCAGGTACACCATACGCCCAGGCGCCAACTTCCACCTCACTGGTGACATTACCTTTATGCCCAATGGCAAGTAAACAACTACACCCTCCACTTCGACAGCAAGGGTGGCTCTAACGTACCAGACCAAACTGTTGCCTTTGGTGCAAAAGCCACCACCCCTACCGCTCCAACCAAAACTGGCCACACCTTTGCCGGTTGGTACAAGGAGCTGGTCTAGTTAACGCCTGGAACTTCGCCACCGACACTATGCCAGCGAGCGACACCACCCTCTACGCCAAGTGGACAATTAACCAGTACAAGATACATTACGATGCCAACACTGGCACCGGTGGCGCAACCCCAGACACTGTCTCTAACTACGACACCACCGTCCAGATTGCCAACAACGGCTTCACCAAAACCGGCCACAGCTTCACCGGCTGGAACACTGCCCCTAACGGTGCAGGTACACCATACGCCCCAGGCGCCAACTTCCACCTCACTGGTGACATTACCCTTTATGCCCAATGGCAAGATACTCAGCCGCCGGTCGCTCCTGCTGCTGCCCCTGATATGACAGCCACATCAGACACTGGCGATAGTGATTCAGATAATATTACTAATAAAAATAAACCGGTCTTTAAGTTGGTTTGTACTGAGGTGGGTAGTACACTTACACTGTATGTTGATGGTGCCGCTAATGGGACTGTAAATTGCGCAAATGTCGGCCCGGTAGACATGGTACCGACTGCGCCGCTGACCGAGGGCAATCATTCTGTTACGTTCAAAGAATCGGACGCAGCAGGTAACGAGTCGCCGAGCTCGCCCGCTTTGGCTGTTACGATAGATACAACCGCTCCAGCTGCCCCGACAGTAACAATGGACCCAGTAACAGCTGATAATACTATCAATTCTGTCGAGGCGGCTGCACAGCAGTTCATCCGCGGCTCGGTAACCGGCGCTCATCCCGGTGATAAAGCCAGATTGACTATTAACGGTGTGATATATGAGGCCACGATTGATGCTACTGGCAGATTCTCTGTGACAGTCCCAGGTACTGAGCTCGTGTCGGATCCCGACCGTACGATTGACGTTGTTGTGACGGCATCTGATGTCGCTGGCAACACAACTAGTATCAACTCGTCGAAGACCTATAATGTTGATGCTAATGTCGTAGTACCACCGGCGAGGGCTACTCTCAAGGCATCTTCTGATACCGGCAGTAGCGATTCAGACAATATCACTAAAAATACGAGGCCAGTAGTAACGTTGCAGTGCATATCTGCTACTGATAAACTACACCTTATAGTTGATGGTGTTGAGGTGCAAGTTGTTAATTGTACATCGGCGGGGCCAATAGAGGTTACTTTGCCTAACGCTCTATCTGACGGTAGTCACACTGTGACCTATAGTCGGGAAACCTCGGCAGGCAACGTATCGGCGCCATCAATGCCGCTGACATTAACTATAGATACGACTGCGCCAACTGGTGCGCTCACTACGCAACAAGCGACGGTCGCTTCACCGGCTCTGAGCGGTACGGTAAATGACCCGACCGCGACGGTGGTTGTGACGATTAACGGCGTTGACTACCCTGCGTAGTCGCAGGTGGCATATGGACACTGCCGTCAAATTCTATTGCCGCGCTTGGTGATGGAGCGTATACGGTCAAGATGAAGTTTACAGATATTGCTGGTAATGTGTCGGTTACTCAAGGAGTATTGACAATTTCCCTTCCTTCGTCGCCTTTAACTCCGCAGCTACCGCAACCTGGCGGCGTAGGTGTTGCGACTCCAGAACAGAATAAGAAAAAGAGCCACTCATCTCTGGCTGGCACCGGTGACAACCTCTACTTAATCATTGGTGTGTGTGCCTCACGATTGCGGCCGGCTCTATCGGTCTATATCGTTTGCGACGACGCGTGAGATAGCGTTAGGTTAATGAACGGCTGTAGTGTTTTGGTTAATACAGGGTAGTTCTATAGTGCTTGCTATTTAGTTGTTTTTATGTAGTGCTCTAAAATTTGAGCATCCCTAAGGACCATAAACTTAGTCCTATACACCGAATCATAGCTCGCGGCTCCTTCTGCCTTTTCTTTGTAAGTGAGTCTGTTCCTGTATGGTTGGCCTGTTACTTTTGCTTCGTATACAAATGAAACTTGTTGGAAGTTTTCCTGTGACTTATATTCGATGGTTATGCCCAGCTCATTAGTTATGATGACAGAGTAACCCAGCTCTTCTCTACATTCACGCCTAAATGCTTCTCGTGGATCCTCCCCATTGTCAATACCGCCACCAGGAAGCTTATATTCATTTTTAGCTTTTTTGTGGATGACGGCTATCTCGCCGTTATCATTCAATACAATTCCTCTAGACCCGAGTCGAGTTATGGGCCGTTCATTGTGATGTATAGGAGGTATATTGAAATTCTCATCGCTGATATGTGCGATTTCTTTTAGGTGTTTTGGTATCTCTATGTTTGGGTTTGAGTGTGAGTGTGTCATATTTCTCCTGATTCGATGCTCAGATTTTTATTCATCAGCCAAAGGCTACGCAACTGGTTTTACAAGTTTAGGGGGACGTTGATTTAAGTTATGTATTTGCAGTCTATCACTCTTAGGCGGTATTCACAATGTAATTCGGTGGCCGCCTCGCTACTCTTTGTTTTTTTGCACTGGTCGATATCTGAGCGTTTAGAATGTCGCGGTGATGGACCTGTCGTCAGTATATTCTTTAACGATTACATACTTGTATCGTGGTGTTTGTTAGATCCTACAGCGGTAATCTTCAGGAGGCGCGCCGGAAAAGCCTGACTTCGTTGACCTGTAGGTGTCCTCGGAATTGATATTTAACGTGTTGTTTGCTAGACTACATATAGTCGTAGCGTCTGTAAAGTTGTCAGCGAGCTGCCTATCGACAACTCCAACTCCGTTGTTTGACGCTAAACCGGTGATTCGTCTACTAGCTAGGGGCGAATCACTGGAAACCAAGTTACGCTTGATATGTTTTGTGATACATTTATAGACGAGCTCCTGATGGATTACTAACAGGACTTGTGCCTGTAGCAGATTCTAGATCGCTACCCGCCGGGGTAACGCCCGCAAGTCGTCGTCCATCAGGGGCGTACCAAGCTTTGCTTGGGCTTTTTAATACCTACCCCTCTTGAGCCAATTATATTTACCGCCAATTTCATTAGTGGTAAACGTTTGCTCGCTTCGCTTTCTAAAAAGGTGTGTTTTGTAATATAACATTAGATATTGGACATAATTTGTAGACGGTGTTGACGGTAGCGAAGTTTACGTTTCAGTACCATTCAATATAACACTACTGTAAAACCTTCTTGACCCTACTCATACTCGTAAATACGTTTCAGTACCATTCAATATAACACTACTGTAAAACATTCTTGACCAGACAATCATCTCTGGCGCGGTTTCAGTACCATTCAATATAACACTACTGTAAAACATGTCGGTAAATCTTGATAAGATAGCCAAAGTTTCAGTACCATTCAATATAACACTACTGTAAAACCGCCACCAGAAAATGTCACGGCGACTATGGGTTTCAGTACCATTCAATATAACACTACTGTAAAACCCTTTGTGCGGTGGCTCCAGCAAATTACGGGTTTCAGTACCATTCAATATAACACTACTGTAAAACGCAATTGTGCAAATCGTCTCAAACTCAGCTGTTTCAGTACCATTCAATATAACACTACTGTAAAACTCAACTCGCTTATGTTGTGCGTTGTTTTCAGTTTCAGTACCATTCAATATAACACTACTGTAAAACGTTCGAGCGGTATGTTTCCCATGCAGATATGTTTCAGTACCATTCAATATAACACTACTGTAAAACATGTTGAATAAAGCAACGACAAGACAGAAAGTTTCAGTACCATTCAATATAACACTACTGTAAAACAGCACAAGGCTTGAAGTGGACCGAGCAACGGTTTCAGTACCATTCAATATAACACTACTGTAAAACGTAATGCTGCCAGTGCTTCCTTGCTGGCTGGTTTCAGTACCATTCAATATAACACTACTGTAAAACAGGTTTGCCACATTGTTGTCCTTGTCGTAGGTTTCAGTACCATTCAATATAACACTACTGTAAAACCTCAATTGTAAGGTTTTACAGGGGTGAACATGATAGCGCTTACTCCTGTTGTTATTATGAATTGGTACTAAAATCATACAAATCGTCATCAATAACGAGAATGTTCTCCTCGTTTAACTTATCTTTACAGTTTTTCTCAATAAAAAGTACTGAAAAATGATTGTTTTGTACATATTGTAAAAGAGCCTGTAGCTCGCAGTGTGACAATAATTGGCGCTGGTTTATCAAAATCACTAAACGTTTTGATAATAATTGCTGAGCTGAATCTATAATACCATAAAGCTTGTCAAGATAGTTATTCTTCTCGTTGGCTTCTAGTCCTACGTGAGCCATCTTCATGATGTCATTGATAGATATATCTGTTTGATAGTTTATACTTTGTGAGAAATTAGTATTTATAGCGCTAAGAACATCCAAAATGTCTGCTTCTATTTGTGCCAGTTTGGCTATGTCGATGTCGCTATTGTCTTGGATGTTTTTATATAGGGCCGCTGTGATAGTTCGATTGGCTAGATCGTAGGAATATATATCTGTGATAACCAGGGTGTCTTTTGCGAAGTTCAACGGATTGTGATCACTGTTGTAAATAACAGTGCGGTTGTTATCTTCCCTTTTAGTGTATATATCAAGCATATCTTCAACGACTCTTCTGAAGAATAGGTTATTATGTACAATCAGGGTCGCAATGCCGCCGTCATCTGGTATTGATAGCGTATTATCGAATCCTGAAATGCTAATATTCATAAAACCACTGTCCTGTCGGTGCTTTGAATTGATAGCTCCTCATACTCCCCTGCCAAATATTCCATTGAGGCGAATTGCCGCTCGGTTATTGTCAGTAGCTGGATAACACCGTTGTCGGGTATGATTTTCTTTAGCCTGTCGTAGGTTGATTTTTCATTGGTGGAGTTGAGCACTAGCTTGCTGTAGACGGATTGTTGCATCATGACGAAGCCTTCTTGGGTAAGTTGTTTGCGGAATGTCGCGTATATTTTGCGCTCGCGAGCGCTAACCATTGGTAAGTCAAAAAATAATATCATTCTCATATATCGTAACTTCATACTTATATTAGTTCGTATTCGGGCAGATCTTTGTTGCTGCCCTCTTCCATTGCTCTAAAAAATAACTTTACATAAATGTTGATCGCGTTTGACAGGAATTGTTCTTTACCAAGAATAATGACTTTGTGGTTGAGAATATCAATGAGGCGACTCTTGAAGAAGTCATCAAACGCGAAACTTCGACACTTATACACTTCACGGTCAACGATAGGGCGGAATGGCTCCATGAGATCGCAGGTGAGGTTAAAAGGATTGTATTCATTGCAGTGGTTAACGCCCATAGTAGTTGAATAGCCGGCTGAAGTAATTTCCCTATTGAAAGCTGAAAGGAGAATTGAATAACCATAGTTAAGCGCTGCGTTTATGTCGCTGGAGCTATCACGCGAAAACTGCGGACCAAATAATTCTTTGAAGTAGAATTTGGCAGCATGAGCTTCGCGATTGGTAGTATCTCCAGATAATACTGATGCGGCAAAATTCATAAGCGTTTCGCAGGAGGTTTGGTTGGAGGTTTCTCTATAGACCACCTGAGCTTGCTTGATGATTTTTTGAGCAACGATTCTCTGCCAGATTTTATCTTTGGCAGTCTGAGGCCATTGGATTTGACGGTGCATTTGCTTGCTGGCATTATGCGCGCCGTAATACGGTATTATCTCGCTGTATGGATTGCGCTGGTGATCACAGAATATTATTTTCACCTTGTAGCGAGCCAGCTCACAAAGCAGATAGGCAGTGATGTTGACGGCGGTATTTTCGATAATTAAAGTGCCTATTTCGCTGATGTGGAGAGCTTTTTCTTTACCGTCGCTGATGATAAGCATGTAGTCATTTTTATAGCTCAGTTTGCAACGATTCTTGACGATGACAGTTCGCCAAGACATGCCTTATAGATCCCGTCCTAACGACTTTCCGTCTAATTTTCGGCGATGTAATCCAGTGATAGATTCGTAAACAAAGGTAAGTTTGGTTGGGTCAAGAGATTTGCCCGCCATACGGCCAAAGGAGTTTGGTAGACCTAGCTCTGGAAATACAGGTTTATTCTCGCTGCCTTTCATATCTACCCTATCGGAACCAGCATGCGTAGCTCTTAACACCAGGCCAATGACCTTGATTCTATCATCTAGTGATAGTTCGCTGTATTCAGCTAATGCGCTCTGGGCATTAGGGCCAGCATTTCCGAATTGCTGGTATTGATTAGCGAGCTTCTCGGCATAAATTCCCCAAAACTTCTCTACTCCGTCAATAACTTTGTCTCTTCTCTCGATCTGCTTATTGCGCTTGTTCTGTAGCTCGTCGTCGCTGGTGGCTTGCTCTTCTGTGATAGTGATTCGCGGAATTCCCTGCTTGAGGGCGACTGCTACGGCGTATTCAATATTATAAGGCAACTTCAGCTGTTTGGCATTGGTAACTTCGCTGCTGCCGACAATAAACTGTTCGTTGCCTTCATGCTCAATTTTTTGATTGATTGGTATTTTAGAAATAAGAACTTTTGCTTGTTTATAGTTGTTGCGGATATATTCGTTGATTGAACCCGGTTTAGTTTTTTCTAGTGTATAAATTTGAGTTGGCACGCTGATAATCTCGTTTACAAAAACATCCTTGTTACGCACCTGTTTAAGATATCTTATGGCCATAAAATAGGCTGCTTTTCTCCCTGAATAGCCACCGTATTTATCGACTGGCAGGTTCGCTTTTCTGGTGATCATGGTGGCGCCAGAATTTTTACCGTAAATAGTCTGGTCGTAGAATTGATTGTCTCCAATTTCAGTTTTCTTTGTAATCAGGCAGTCATTGTATTTCATCGTTCGGTCTATGATATCGTGTGTGATTTTACTCTGCCAGATAATTTCACCAGTTTCTGTATTGGCAAGATCGTAGCTCATTGACGCGAGGATAAAGCTGCTGCGATCCATGTTGGTCTGTTTTTTAGATTTGAACTTCATGTATTCACCGTAGACGAAAGCCTTATCTAGCTTTGGATAACGAATCTTTATATATTGCGCTAGTACTGCGGCTAGATAGGCGTCTTTGGCATGGTGTAAATCGTTGACCTCGCGACATTTTGGCAAGTCATGAATGCGACGGTATTCTGAGCTCATGCCAGCACGAATGGTAAATACTTCGGTAGCTGAGTCATGATATTTTTCGGTCAGTATTCTGGCTAGGTGCTTGGTAATTTGCCGTGTCTCAACGAGTTGGCGATTAACGAAGCCGGCGACGCGGTCTTCAGACAGTTGCTTTTGGCTCGTTAGGCGTTGAAACTTAAGCTGCGACATGAGTTTGGCGTTTTTCAGAGATGTCCAAATCGGGCGCATATGGTTTTGGATATCGGGCGCGATAGGATAATCATCAAGTTTCCGCTGGTTCTCTTTGCGTAGCACCAATACAGTATTGTCTAGCGAATCGTCTTTGGTTAGTGACCGCGGCAAGATGTGGTCAATCTCACTATCTCTGAGATCGTTTTCGATGTCGAGCGGGTTGCCTGTATAAGCGCACTTGCCGTTCTGGAGGAAATACAGATAATACTTTTTCTTGTCGAGCTTGTCTTTGTATTCAGCCAATTGCGATTTTATATCAGATTTGGTATATATCTTGCCGTAAAGATCCTTATACATTTTTTCCAGTTGGCCGTATCGGCTTTTGGTTCTAACTTTCTCGTCTTCATTGCGAGCCATCTCAATGCTAATCAATTTTGGCTCGTAGCCAATTGTATCGACAATCTCGTCAATAATCCTAACGCTGCGCCACAAAGCACGTTTAATGCCGGGAGAGCCAGCAAGATTCTTGATATCGTCGTAGGTTATATCGGCACGCTGGTTTACTGACAAGATATCGTCAATGATTTTCTTGAATTCATATTGGTCGCTCTGGATAATCTGCATAAAATTGTCCGAACAACGGCGCATTGTTTCTATGACGGTCAGCTCGCCGTAAGGCGTGTGCGCAGTAATGCCGTCAAGGAGTTTGCGAGATAGCCGTCCCCAGCCACTATAATTTAGCTTTAAAATAGTACGTAGTTGATTTTCATTAAATATGCCGCTATGCTTTTGTAGCTTCTTAGCTAGAATCTTTTTATCTTCAAAGAGAGCAATCCATTTAATAACCTCTTCGATTGCCTGTTGGTTTTTTAGTGTAATTGCGACGCCAACTTTTTGCGTGAAGTCGATATATGATTTCCGCGACGAAGCAAATGATTTCTCTTTGGCCGTTCCGGAAATAATGAGAGAGTCAGTGTTGTATATTTGATTATCATAGAGATATTTGATGAGCTTTTTGTAAGTAACTGAAAGCTCTTTGGTAAATAATTCATCAACTATGCGGTTTTGGATGTCAGGGCTTAATCTCTCGCCATTAACAGTCACATTCTTCAGCTCGTTTCGAACTTCATATTCTTGATAAAGCAGCGAATTTTTAGGGAGGACTTCTTCGTCTGGTAGATATGTACAATTATTATGCATTCGGTCGATGAATCTCTCGGCAGAAGCTTCATCGTCTATTATTTCATCGAAATTCCACGGATAGATCACGCCATCTTTCTTTTTGACTGACCATGCAAAATTACCACCAGTTTTGAGTGGTCCGATATAGTACGGTAATTTGAAAGTAAAAATGCTGATAATCTTATCACGGTTCTGGGCTAGGAGCGGATAGTACTGCGCTTGGTTGTCGATGATTCTTTCAAGCTCATATTGGTGGATCTGATGTGGAATGGCGCCGTTATCTCGGATGCGTTGCCTAGAGAGAAATTCCTCTAGCTCAGCCCGCTTCTCAAATCGCTGGTAGTGCGGGTCATCCTTGGCAACTTCGCCGAGCTGTTTTTTGATAGATTTGTATAAATCATCGAGATTTCGCTTGTGGTTGTTATATAGCTCAAATTCAGCAGCGTCGCCGTGAAAAAATGATTTATAGCTTTCTTTAGGCAAGAACTCATGGAATAGTGATTTGAGATCAGATAAATCTTGGCGGTAATCATCGTATTTCTCGACCATAATGTCAGATAGACAGCTATCTTTTCTGATGAATTGACTAAAAATTGTCCATTGATAGACTGATTCTAAAGTCTCTACGAGCCCATAGCGATCGTCGCCGATTGCGGTTGCAATTTCATCGCGCTGCTCTTCGTAATTTTTATTCGAGAACTCCCCTTTTGCTTCGAGAGAATCGTCCTCAAATAGTTTATTAGCATTCCACTTTAAGCCGATAACTGCACCGACGGCTTCGCTGATGGTCTTCTTGTTGTCGGGAGAGGGTTGTAGTAGCTCAATAATAGCTGATTTTCTGGTACTACGCGATAGAGAGCGGTCAAGTAAAATAGCTTTGACTTTTTTGGCCACCGATTCGTCAGCGCTAATGAAATCCATGAATGTTTGTAGATTTTGGCTGTCGAACGATGAAATCACGTTATCTACTCTGCCCTCGACCAAAAAGTTGCCACGGTACTTGATAATGTGATGAAGAGCTAGGTAGACTAATCGAATATCTTGCTTTTTAGAGTTGTGAAATAGATCGCTACGCAAATGATAAATTGTTGGATATTTTTCTCTATATGATTTGTCGGTAAATGAGCGGTCGGCGAATAGAATGTTGGCGTCTAATTCTAGCGTAGAACTTTTGTCGCCAACATGGAGCATTGATTCGGATAAGCGGAGGTAGAAATGCGGATCGACTTTTTGCATCTCATTGTCAAATATTCGTTGGAGGAGTGTAATACGCCGTTTTCGCCTAGCAAGTCGTCGGCGCGATGAGCGAAATGACCGCCGAGTGGCTGCTTTTTGAGCCTCATCAAACAAATGTGCACCCCACATATTTTGGTGCTTGTACCTGTGTAGTCTAAAATCCTCATTGATAACTGCCCAGCCAACGCTATTTGTGCCAATATCTAATCCAATAGAATACGGTTGTTTCATCGTAAATCCCCTCTAATTATTTTTAAGTATATCGCTTATTTTTAGGGTTTACAACGCTGTTTTAGTTGGCTATAATTCTTAGTGTACCGTTTCGGTATCTCAATATAACACTACAGGTTAAAATAAAGCATTAGCTAAAATGTTTCTATAAAGATTCGGGCGGTAGGCCCGTTTTTTTTAAAACTCCTAGAGTCTTCTATTTGCAGTAAAAACAACAGACTCTTTTAGCTGAATCTACTTTTGATTGTATGTTATTCTCCTGTAATGTTAGCTGCAGTATACTATCTAACGCTCAATATAGTAGGATCATTCTCTGGTTTGCTAGAGGATGGTTTGCTATCATTTACGCTTGATTCGCGTATGATGCGAGGTCGGTTTGGCTCTTGTTGAGTATCGCTACTGCCCGATGGCTTACGCTTGCGGGTTCGTGTACGTTTTTTCTTTGGTTTTTCGGTTACGCTATTGGAATTATTGATCGGTGCGTCAGGCTGGTCGCTAGTTTTTGGCTCTGTACTTGGTTGCTTCTTTTGGTCTCTTGCTTCTTTTAAGGCGACGTTGACTTCATCGGGTGTGATGTTGCTGATGGGCCATGTTTTGCCCTGAGCGAGCATCGCTGCTTCCTTTGCACGACGCTCAGCCTCACGTTGCTCTGGTGATTTTGGCGGTGTGTAGGCGGGGCCAGGACGCTTAACAACGAGATTTTCTGGAGGTAGGATGCGTTTTGAAATATCCTCCTCGATCTCTTGACGGTTGCGGGCGTAGTTTTCTCGCGTATGTTGGATAATCCTACCAGTGTTATCGTCTTGGGCGGGTGGTAGGTTGAGGGTTTTTGCGCTAAATGCTGGAGCTTTTTCGCCGTTGATTACCATATTTATGATGAAATTACGGTTGTGCATCTGCAAGAGGTCGTTTGGCTCGAACTGTGGTTCAAATTGTTTGGCTAGAATTGGGCTGTCGTCGGCTGAGACACGAAAGCTGATCATCGTACCGACGTTACCAAAGACGGCGTCGCGCACAGAATCTTGCATTTGTGAAATGTATTGGTTGGCGACGGTGAGATTGAGTCCATATTTGCGTGCCTCAGATAGAATCGTAGCGAAAGAATCGGTCGCGAAGTTTTGAAACTCGTCCACGTACAGATAAAATGGTCGACGGTCTTTGATGTCTGGTATATCCGAACGGCTCATGGCGGCGAGCTGGATCTTGGTGACCAGGAACGACCCTAGGATTCCAGCATTATCCTCACCGATTAGACCCTTGCTGAGGTTGACGACGAGAATCTTGCCCTCGTCCATAATTTGGCGGATATTGAACGTTGATTTTGGCTGGCCGATGATGTTGCGGATAACTGGATTAGCAGTGAAAGCGCCAACCTTGTTTAGTACTGGGGCAATCGCTTCAGCCTGAAACTTATCAGTCCAGCTGGCAAATTCAACATTCCAAAATTGCAAAACGACAGTATCTGTACAGTAACTGAGGGTTTCTTTGCGGAACTTCTTGTCGGTCAACATGCGAGTAATGTCGAGCATGGTAGTCTCGGGTCGGTCGAGTAAGGCTAGTATCGTGTATCGCAAAATATACTCGAGACGTGGACCCCATGAATCACCGAACATGCGCTTCAACACGCCAATCACTTCAGAGCTAATATTGGTTTTTTGCGACGGGTTGGTGACTTCTAGAGGATTAAATCCAAGTGGATACTGCGTATCGGCAGGGTTAAAATAAACGACATCCTTTAGGCGTGAGCCAGGCACGAATCGCATATTGTTTATCGCAAAGTCGCCGTGAGGGTCGATAATCGCGTAGCCCTGACCGTGAAATATATCAGATAGCGCAAATAACTCTAGAAGTCCTGATTTACCTGCTCCTGTTTGTCCGATGATATAGACGTGGCGTGAACGGTCATAGCGTAACATGCCGAACTGATGGTTGATGCCACGGAAGTTAGTCATGCCAAAGGCGGAAATATTTTCATCATGAGCTGGGTCGCCAGTTAGAATCGGAAGTTTGGCTGGCGGCTCGGCGGTTTTTGTGCTTGCCCAGACGATATTTGGTGTTTCAACGTTGGTGTGCGGTAGGTGGAATACCGAAGCGACTTCCTCGATATTCATGAGATACCCTCTATCGGCAAACAGGCGGGTCTTGTATTTGGCGAGAGATTCTTTGGCGAAGCTGTCATGGGATTGTTTGAAACCGTTGAGGTTTGTCGAGTTAAATTGCTTGAACGTACCTACGATACCTTGCATACGAAGTTTGGCATCGGAGGTATTTTCTCCGAGGTATGCGAGACGGATTTTTACCTGGTAGCCCAGCTTTGTCGCTTTTTTTTCGGCCTCAGCGATACGGGTTTTGTCGCGTTCAGAAATTTCCGCTGCACTACCAGTCCCCTGCTCTGGTGGTGCCCATAGTAATTCAAACAGTCCAGTGACCCATTTCATGCCACCATCACCAAATAGATTAAAGCCACCACTTTTGACGGCTTTTATCCAGGCGTCAGAGGCCTTGTGCCAATCGTCTCTTACAGGTCGAATTAACATCTGAATCCAAATTTCTTCTTCGGTGTCCTCTAGCTTGGCGAGCGTGCCAGTGATACCAGCCAGCGGGTCGACCTCAAAACTCTGAAATGTTTTGATGGGCAAGAACTCTTTGTCGGTCAGAACGATTTCTGAAGTGTAGACGACGCTGTGATGACGTTCGTGCGCCACATAATCTTCATCTGTGGCGTGAATTTGGACCTGAGGGTATTGAGCGTAGATCTGTCCTTCGACAAAGTTTTGAAGCGATTTTGGTGTCCAGACATAAAACTGAATACGTCCACCGACTGAAGCGATTTCAAAACTGAGATGTTCTTGGTATCCGCCGTTAGCTTTTAGTTCTTTGGCGTCGCGCAAGATGCCGTGTAGTGACGCAAACATCTGCTCAGCAGCGAGCTCGGATTTGTCGTTGGTTTTTGGAATCTCTAGCATCAATAAGACGCTGTCGACATTTCTGACTACGTCAACGCGCTGATAGTTTCGCCACGTCATGTAGCCTAAAGTCGCTACAATTGGCAGCCAAACGTACCACTGGAGAATTATATTGATGAAGTCGACGATAATTGACATAATTTATTCTATTACATTATATCATACCTCTGTAAAAAAAGCAAGAGTAAGCATGATTGTTTTGGATAACTAAAGCCCGCCTGGCTTAGTGCGGCGGGCTTAAAATCATTAGTTTAGTCCGGGAGCTAGTTTGTTTCCAGCTCGGCGAGAGTGTACGTCGCTTTGGCGACACGCTTAAACTCTGGTTTACTCTGGAGATTGAGTAAAATTGTCGTTTCTTTGACCTGACGGCTCTTTAGTACACGCTTGACGATTTCATCGCGATGTAGTGGCTCGCCAGCTTTTTTGAGAACCTTTGTGATGATATCAGAAACAGTTCCCTTGCTGTAGCCCCAGCTGTCTAGGGCGTAAATGCCACGACCAATCAGCACGAAGCGCTTATCTTTAATCAGCTCGTTATGAATAGCCTGAGTAGTGACGTCTTTGCGCTTGAAGTCGCTATCTTTGATAAATTTAGCAATCTCAGAAAAGTGCATTGGCTTGCCATTGTCAGCGAGGATGACGTAGATTTTGTCGCGAATATTCTTTGGATTAACGGTCGGCCATTTGACGAGACCCCAGACGTCTTTGAGGCTGGCTAAGCCCTTTGAGAGGCTGGCAAGCGCGCGAACCTGGCTAGGGCTTTCGTAATTGAGCATGCCGTGAAGCGTTTCAATATCAACTGGTTCGCCATGTTTTTTGATAGTTTTGACGATCTCGTCGACTGAGCCACGGATTTTTTTCTCGTCACCATTTTCGGCGATGCCGACACCTTGGTAGTAGTTGTCATTTTCGTTGATAACGACTAGTTTCGGAGATAGCTCACCAACAAATGCGATACGTGCTTTTGTCTCGATGGTAGGCATATTCCCTACCATGCGCGTAGCTACGTCCTGCACACGGCCAACACGACCATTCTCAGATAGATCACGAACAATGAGGCGTTCGATTTCGTGTACGGCTGGAATTTTACCCTCGTCTGCGGCGATTTTCAGACGAATCAAGATGGCTTTTTCGAGCTGGCGAACACGCTCGCGAGTGATACTGAGTAGTTCACCGATTTGCTCTAGCGTTTCGCGTCGCTCAAATAGGCCAAAACGGCGTGTAATAATTTCACGCTCACGCTCCTGATCGATAGCTTTTAGTATCTCTTGCACGGCACTCTTTAGGGTTGCTGCAGTATCGCTTTTTGCAGTATCGCTCATCGGTAGAACTCTCCGCTCCCTTTGCCTCACCTAAGGGAAAATTATATAAAAATTAATATTCAGTCTGGTTACATTATGATACATTTTTTGGAAATGTCAACCCCCAAACTTTGCTACATTTATTGTACCACAATATCGACGCTTATGGTAAATACTTTTTTGAGACTTTTTTTGCTATAGAACCATGGTCAAGCTAGCCATACTTCACCGAGCTGTCAACTTTAACACCTTGAAACCAGAAAAAATTCCACAAATAATGTCGAAAATATTACACCATAAAATCAATGAATTACCTATATTCCACAGGCAATTCATTGATTTAGCATAGACTGTTGGTCATCTTGATGCTTGAGATCGGACGTCTGCGTTAGGCTTAATGCTGCCAAACATAGCCTCATAATCGAGTCTTTCGGGTTGTGCGGTGAGAAGACTTTGGTTTTAGGCTTTTTTGCTACCTCGACGAGGTGCACGACGTGTTTTGCCACGAGCGGATTTGGCCGGGGCTTCGTCTAGTAGCTTCTTGGCCTCCGTCTCAGTGAGTGTAGTGGGGTCGATATCTTTTGGTATTTTGGCGTTCTTTTTGCCGTCGGTGACATATGGGCCAAATCGCCCTCTTAGAACCTTGATTTCACCAAAATCAGCAATATTTTTTTCGGCTTCGGCTTTGAGTTTTTCGGCATAGAGCGTCTTGGCTGTGTCTAGATCGATGTCGTGCGGGTCGTGGTCTTTTATAGATATAAATAGCTTGCCTACCTGGATATATGGGCCAAATCGCCCGATATTCGCCTTGATGTCTTGACCATCGTCGGCTTGCCCGACAAGTCTAGGCAGCTTAAACGCCTCGAGAGCTTGTTCGAGTGTAACAGTTTCGATCTTTGCTCCGCGTGGCATTGGGGCAAACTGTGGTTTTTCAGAGTCGTCGGATGCACCCAGCTGGAGCATTGGGCCGAAACGGCCAAATCGCGCCAGGATAGTTTTTCCAGTCTTTGGGTCGACGCCAATCTCCCGGCTATTGCCGACAGTTGATCGGTCAATCGAGCCAGAGCCTTCGATAAGCTCATGAAACGGCTCATAAAAATCTCTTAGCATAGTGTTGCGCGCTAGCCTGTTCGTAGCGATATCATCAAAATGTGCCTCAACCTTTGAGGTGAAATCATAGTCAACGATTTGATCAAAATGATTCGACAAAAAGTCACTAATCAGCTCTCCAGATGGCGTCGGGACGAGCTTACCACGATTAGAGCCGGTCTTTTCTTGGATAACCTCTCGATCGACCTCTCCGTCAATTAGCTGGAGCACGATAATGTCTCTAGGTGTCCCCTCGGACTCGCCACGTTCTGCATAGCCTCGGGCCTGTACGGTGTTGATGATGGTCGCATAGGTTGACGGGCGCCCGATACCTAGCTCTTCGAGTTTTTTGACCAGCGACCCTTCGGTGTAGCGTGCTGGCGGGCGTGAAAATACCTGTCGTGCTTCAACACTATATTGCTGAAGTGTATCGCCGGATGAAACTGCTGGTAATAGTGTGTCGTCTTTGCTGCCATAGACTCGCAAAAAGCCGTCAAACACGACAACTTGTCCCTTTGCCTCAAAAACGAGTTTTTTGTTTTTTTCGCTTGATTGCTCGGTCTTACTGATGGTGATCGTAACTGTCGTATTCTCAAGCTTGGCTGGCGCCATCTGGCTTGCTAAGGTTCGGCGACGGATCAGGTCATAGAGTTTTTGGTCGTATTCATTACCGCTGACAGATTCACGGGTTATGTCGGTTGGGCGAATTGCCTCATGGGCCTCTTGGGCGCTTGCTGATTTGGTCTTGAACTTACGTACATGACTATACTCGATACCGTAGAGGCATTTGACTAGATCGGCTGTCGAGGCAATCGCCTGGCTAGATAGTGTTACGCTGTCGGTACGCATGTAGGTGATGCGCCCCTCTTGGTAGAGTTTCTGAGCGCTTGTCATCGTAGCCTTGCTACTCATGCCAAGCTTGGAGTTTGCCTCTTGTTGCAAAGTACTGGTAGTGAAAGGCGCAGATGGGTTGCGGGTTGATGGACTCTTGGTGATATCGCTCACGGTATATGTCGCACCGACGAGTCCCTCCAGGAACTCAGTTGCTTCTTTTTCGGTGTCAAATCGTTGTTTTAGCTCGGCGTTGAACTCTTGTCCGTCGTGAATAAATATAGCGGTAACCTTGAATTGCGCGCTAGAGTTAAAAGCCTCGATCTCACGCTCTCGTTCCACCAGTAGTCGCACCGCTGGACTCTGGACTCGTCCAGCCGATTTTCCGCCTGGGACTTTTCGCCACACAACAGGACTAAGCTCAAATCCAACCACACGGTCTAGGATTTGTCTGGCCTGCTGGGCTTCAACAAGTTTCATGTCGACAGTGCGCGGATGTTTGATAGCTTCTTCGATCGCTGGTTTTGTGATTTCGTGAAAAACAATTCGCTTAGTCGTGGCTGGATCTAGCTTGAGAACCTCACAAAGATGCCAGGCGATTGCCTCTCCTTCTCGGTCTTCATCGGTAGCCAGCCAGACGTTAGCGGGGCCGACTGCTTTGACTTGTTTTTTGAGCTCGCTGATAACTTTTTTCTTTTCTGGATCGATTTCATAGGTAGTGGCAAATCCGTTTTTGACATCGATCGGTGGTGTGCCATCCTTGGTTTTTTTGGGAATTGACCGAATATGACCGACGCTTGACAATACATGAAAGTCATTGCCCAGATATTTTTCAATGGTTTTTGCTTTGGCTGGTGACTCGACTATGACGAGATTTTTCATAACCTCATATTATACCAAATTGTCTCGCTACCACAATCACCGAAAGCACTTTTTCGGTAATTCTGGTAGCGAGGACAGAGAGATGAGTCTGCCCTCGGGGGGTGAGATCAGGCTTCTTGCTGCCTAATCTCCTCTTCTATCTTTTTCCAGAGCCAGTTGGCTCTTTCGGTTGACTGCCTCGCGTCCTCTTGGGCCTGCCTGAGACGCAACGTCGCCTCAGCTCCGCGCAGGGCTGCTTCTTTGTGTAGGGTCCTGAGGACCTCTACCCTTGTTTCCTTGGCGATGTCGCCCTGGAGGGCAACGTCGGCAGGGTCAACACCCGCCTGCTCGGCTCGGATGATCACTATCCGTGCCGCTACTTCTTCGGCGTCGTATGTGTCTGCGAACCTGACTCCCGTCGAGTAGCCACCACAACTCGTGGTGACGTGCTCCACTCCCGGGACTTCTTCGATGAGAGTATAGCTATTCTTGCTCACCCTCTCTCTTGCGGATACGTAGACGCTGTCTGCGTATTTGTTTATGACCATGCGGTTCTTGCGGTCCTTGGTCATTTTTCTCGTACCTCTCTGTCCAAATTGTCAACGTCCGGACCATCCGGACGGACTAGACTTTCGCATCTGAACGAAAAGTCTAGAGCATACTATATCAAATAATTTATAAAAAGTCAAGTACTTTGTATATTAATTTTATCATTTATAGCAAATATATTGCTACAAAACTATCTCGCTACCACAATCACCGAAGGTATTTTTTCGGTAGTTCTGGTAGCGAGGACAGAGAGATGAGTCTGCCCTCGGGGAAATGGCTAGTCTATTGTGATCAGAGCACTATAGGTTGTGGCTCTGATACTTTTCTTCCTCTTCTTAACACTTCTCCGTTTTTCTTTTAGAATCCTCTCTGTTCGGTCAATTTCTTCCAACCCTTCTCTCAGCTCGTCCTTTATGCTTCGGAGCTTCCTTATTTCCTCCTCTGCCTTCTTCAGCTCTGCCTCAAGGGCGTGAATTTCTATGTCGAGCTGATACTCCTCACACCCGATTTCGTAGAGTTCATTCTGGGCGTCCTCTCTTATTTCTCTTAGCAAAGACCCCCTATGCCTTATGTCGGCCAGGGCTTCTTCGCACTTGTACCGAATTTCGGCACCGATAGCGTTCGCCAGGACCAAGGAGTCTTCTATTCCTTCGACGTATACTCTAGCGATACCGTGTTTTTCGGCGCATGTTGCAATGGCCTCGGCTATGGCCTCCATAACATGGTGGTCGGCGGCCTCAATCGTCAGGTCGTATTCTGTGCTTCCCGCATGGGCTGAGACTACATGTTGTTCCTTTCGGATACTTTCAAGAGACTCCTCGTCTGCAATCCGCACACTACTGTGCACGGTCGCGTTAGATTCATCTATTATCTCGATGTTCGTCAGCCGCATTTCCTTTGCCTGCTTCGTGAGCTGGGGCATTTGATCCTCTCTGTCCAAATTGTCAACGCTCAGACTCTCTGAGCGGACTAGACTTTCGCATCTGAACGAAAAGTCTGCAATATATTATACAAAATAAAATATAAAACGTCAAATAGTTATTGCAAACTATGCTTTAGTAACTTATATATAATCTCTAAATGTCAAACTATCTCGCTACCACAATCACCGAAAAAATAACTTCGGTAATTCTGGTAGCGAGGACAGAGAGATGAGTCTGCCCTCGGGGGGGTGAGATCAGGCTTCTTGCTGCCCGATCTCTTGTCCTTTTAAGTATAGCTTAATCCGCCTCTTGTTGAGACGGCTTGCCCTACTCCTGCATCTTTCGGACTTTTTTAGAGCTTTTTTGATCGCTGTATCTAGCTCTTTGAGTTTCACGGCTACGACCAATTGGCGTATGTCCACGGGATGGTCGCCCGTTATGTCTAGACGGTCTGGCCTCCTAGACTTTGCTATGATCGTGACAACCCTGGCTGTTGTCTCCAGGGTGTCGAAAGCCTCTCCGACCAAGATTGTCACCGAGTATCGTCCGGTGACTGCCATGGTGTTATATACGCCAGGACATTTTCTTATTTTGTCGAGGTGCTCCTCCTTAAGCCTTGTCGTTGAGTTTATGGTGACCATGTCACCCGTTATCTTTATGTCCACACGATACTTCTTGCTCATAGAGCCTGGGTCCTCTCTGTCCAAATTGTCAACGCTCAGACTTTCTGAGCGGACAGACCAATCGTATCTGAACGATAAGTCCTCCGTATACTATATAAGTAATTTATAAAAAGTCAAGGATTTAGCGCGCTGGGACTTCGTCGAAGTCGCCTTTGAGATAACGTCGAGTTGAGATAGCGCCAAAAACCATACCAGCGGCAAATGCGGCATAGCCGAGGCCACGAGCGAGGCGATATTTTGGCGAGCCTGGCTCTAGTTCGTCGGCTAGCATGAATGCACCCAGAGAAATCGTGTCAGCTGCCATACCATATTTGCCTGATTTTGGTGGACGGATAGAGCGTTGCTTTTTATCGGTGAGGCCATTATAGATTGTCGCGGTGGCGTTCGTGATGTGCTTGATGGCCATAGCGGTTAGTATAGGCTTCGGAACTATGTCGTGCTTGGCTGTGCCGAGCGCAATTGCCAGCATACCAAGCTTGTCGGCGGTGACATCAGCCAGTGCTCCAGCGTCGGTTGACATTTCGAACTTGCGGGCGACCATACCGTCGACAACGTCACCTATTCGACCGATAATTACTTCGGCTTTCCCGGTTTTGGTGTCTAGGTGCTGACTACCGTGTAGTACCATCGCAAATGATGCGGCGGTAATTGCAGTTGGTGGTTTGAGTAGGTCTTTTGCGCGGAGATTTCGTGTCATATTTATAAATAATACCATAAAAACAGGAGTATTTTTTGTAATCCATAGAGGTAGATATATTGACAAAAATTAAAGTATATAGCTTAAGCTTATATGGATAGAGTTAAAAAATAGTTATACCTCGTTTGCCTCAGGTTAGAGGTTGAGTGTATGGGGTTTATGACAACGTCCAGTGATTGTTGCCGAGGGGGCGGATTGTGCCGGCAAGCTCGAGCATTGTAAGGGCGGTATTTAGTGAGGTTTGGTCGATACCGGTGAGGCGCTGAATTTCGTCGGCATCTTGGACGCCTGATGCAAGGTGCTTGATGACGGCGGTTTCATATTCATTTGATCCAAGTGGTAGGGTTTTCTGTTTGCGAGGTCTTTTAGGTAGAAGTCTTTCGAGAATGTCCTCGGCGGAGGTAACGGGGATAGCGCCTTGTTTCAGCAGGAGGTTGCAGCCTTCGCTTGATGGGCTGGTGATATTACCTGGTACGACAAACACGTCCTTGCCTTGATCTAGGGCATGCATGGCGGTATTGAGCGTACCAGAACGAGCGCTTGCCTCGGTTATGAGGATGGCGTCGGAGATGCCAGCGACGATTCGATTACGCTCGAGGAAACTCCACCGTCCGACCGTATAGGATTCGTCGGCATCGTGTTCACTAATAATTGCACCACCATTTTCAATGATGCGTACACCAAGCTCACGATTGGTAGCGGGCTGGATGGTGGGAAGCGGATTGGCAAGTACGGCAATTGTCGTCCCGCCTGCGTCAAGTGCGATGCTGTGAGCTAGCGCATCGATACCGAGGGCGAGTCCACTTACGATGACGACTCCCTGTTTTGCCAGCTCGTAGGTCAAGCGATTAGTCACCTCTTGACCGTATCTGGTTGGCTTGCGCGTTCCGACGACTGCGATAGTTGGTAGGCGCTGGTCGGGCAGTTTTCCCATGTAATATAAGCTTTTTGGAGGCTTGGCAATAGAGCTTATTATCTGGAGGTAGGAATTCTTATCTGGAGATATATTATTGATTTTCATACAAATAAGTGGTTAAAAGTATTGACTTTATATAAAAGGTATGATAATATGGTTCATGATTGATGAGCTGAAACAGCTCAATCAAGCACCTTATACCCCCTATTCTAGGGTGTTTACCACTAGGTAAATACCCACTATGTTAGGTAGCGCACAAAGGCGTGTTGTAGTATTCTACCCTCCACTATAGCACCACTAGAAAAGCCTTGGTGCGTTTACTAACCCCTTTGTCCAGCGGATCGCACGTAGTATGTGAGGTGGATCACGTTTACCCGATAGGGTGGGACGAAGGGCAAACTAGTGCCAGGTGATGCCCACCCTTACCTGGCACTAGTTTGGAAAGCGACCTCGAGAGTATCGGGGTCGTTTTTGTTTTTAGAGTTCTTTTTTGCTCGAGGCTGTTGCAATGGGGCGTTAAATTGCAACAGATTTGCAATGATAAAAATAACGCCATACGATAAGTAATATGGAATACTTACAGTTACTTTTTTGGGCAACGGTTGGCAGTGTTGTATCGCTTGCTGGCGGTATGCTGCTACTCACTTCAGTTAAAAAACGTGAACAAATCATTCGTTTTGCGCTACCCTTTGGGGCTGGCGCCTTGCTAGCGGCTGCGCTACTTGGCGCGTTGCCAGAGGCGCTTCACGGCAAAGACGAGCCACTACCAGTGCTTTGCTGGGCGCTTGGAGGCTTTTTGGCATTTTTTGTCCTAGAGCGCCTTCTCGGGTGGTTTCATCACCATCATCACGATGATATCGAGGGTGAAGATCGGATAAAGGGCCAAACTCATGCTAATCTCGTGGTAATCGGTGATACGCTACATAATGCGATCGACGGTGTAGCAATCGGGGCGGCTTTTTTGGTGAATCCTAGTGTCGGTGTCGCGACTGCCCTGGCGGTTGCTGCACATGAGGTGCCCCAGGAGATTGGTGATTTTGGTATTTTACTCGGTAAGGGTATGCGTCCGAAGCGAGTCGTACTTGTAAATCTATTAAGCGCATTGGCAACTATTGTTACCGCGCTATTCACCTACTGGCTCGGATCGGCGGTATCGCTGGATATGTCGCCGCTACTAGCGTTGGCTGCTGGGTTCTTTATCTACGTTGCTGCAAGCGATATCATCCCTGATATTCACGAGCGACCGCGTCGTGAGGGCAACTTACAGGCGCTTATGCTTCTAGCCGGTGTGGTCGTAATTGCTGGTGTGAGTGGCTTGATTCCACACAATCACTCTCATGGCACAACTGACACTCATCACCATCATCACGAACACAAAGAATCTACACATAGCGACACCGAAACTCATCATGACCATGAGGATGAACATAAGCATGGTCACGATTACGACCATAGCGAGTAGTTATTTGTAGGTTGTCGCTTGGAATGAGCCATCAACGAAATGATCGATAATTTCCCTGATCTGAGCTTGTAGATCCTCGATCGTACTGCGCTCCTCCGAGTTGAGCGTGTCGAGGACAAAATTCGCTTTGTCGGTTGACCGTTGCTGGTCGGTCCAGGTGCCGACGCGGAGACGAGCTGTTTTGACACCTAGATGAGCGTTGAGTGATTTGATGCCGTTGTTGCCGCCATCACTGCCCCCTATACGGGTGCGTAATGTCCCGATTGGTAGATTGAGGTCGTCGTGAATTACGAGAAAGTCGACCGAGGCGAGCTTATAAAAGTCTAGGATGGCACGCGCCGATTGCCCGACTAGGTTGTAGTAGGTCGTTGGTTTTACGAGCAATATTTTTTCGCCATCAATTGTTGCTTGGGCGATATCGGCGTGGAATTTTTCGCATCGTTTGAATGATACACCCAGCTGGCTTGCTAGTGTATTGAGTACCATAAAGCCGATGTTGTGGCGAGTCTCAGCGTATCGCTTCTCAGGGTTGCCGATACCAAAAATAACCTTCATACAACCAGTATAGATCATTTACAAATATTCGGTAAGTGGTATAATATCGCTGTTAGGCGCCGACTATTGGTCGACGTTTTAGGTAAAAAAGAGGTGTTTTAGACGAATAACCCAGGCCCTCTTTGTACATTTTCAATCCAACATCGAAGGTGGTGCTTCTTGTATGACGATCCCCAGCGATCTCCTCGATAGATTCGATAGAGAGATTCGGTACAGACGACCCAACAAGGGACTGTTAGCGGGATTCTTGCGGTGGTCCATGCCCAAGGACCCAGGGGCGCTGTATGTGCCTCCAAGGGTAGCGCATATAATAGTCACGGCCAGAGGCAGCGTGTGGCGCTTTTTGCCGATAGCAGCGCTATTAATGGCGTTTACGGTGGGTCTGACCGTGCTGCTATTGCAGGTGCCATTTTTGAGGCCGTCCGCTGTTGGCTTGCTAACTCAGCTGTTTGGGTTGTTTTTACCGCAAGGTTGGGCTACGGGTCTAGCCTGGGGGGTTGGTATTTGTGTCGTCATCGGACTCGGTCCGCTTGTCGAGCGTAGCGATTTCCAGCGTATGCTGGATAATCAGCCCGCTAGCAAGAGTGGCGTCTACAATGCCTGGCTCAGGCTTGCCCTGTGGGAGGAGGTAGCATTTCGTGCCGGGTGCGAGAAGTGGACCTGGCTGGAGCGAGTTCGTGCCAGTATGGTGTTTGGAGCGATCCATATAATTAATATATGGTATTCGTTTGCGGCGGGAGTGGCACTGTCGCTGACGGGGTTTGGATTCCTGCTGGTATATCTGTGGGATTACCGTAGGACACGCAACCAGGTGTCGGCCACCGCTTATAGCGGGACGGTGCATGCTTTGTATAATACCTTGGCGTTGTATCTTATTATCGTGTTGGTTGTGGTGTCTATACTGTCACGGTTCGTGTAGACGCCTTAGCCCTGGTTGGTCTCATCGACTGACCAGGGCTATTTAAATGTTAGTTTTGCTAGCCAAGATACTAAATTGACCTTAATGCTATAAAGTGATATATTTACGACGACCCATACTTCAACTAGAGTAGAGAGGAATCGCTGTGGGTACTGTCAGTCCTGATTCTCGACCGTCTGTCTTGGAGAGGATGAGAGCTTATGCATTCAATAAGTTCATATCTTCCATGCAGGAAGGCGACCAGGTGCGAGGCAATTTCTGGTATCTGGTCATGAAATTGCTCGGATAATAGGCTGCTCGCTGAAAATAGCTCGCCAAATATAGGCTTTGAGCTCGTTCGGCGGGCTATTTTCATATGCCGTGAAAAAAATCTAAGCAACAAGGGCTATTGTGTACTTATTGACAAGATAAAGATTTGTTGATATAATTAAGAGTAGATACCCCCTGAACCAAGGGGTATGCCCTTTTGTAGATCGGAGACATGGAGACATGATGAAAAAAGAAGATTCGGACGTTCTTCCAGGATTTAAGGAAGGGAGATTTGCCCGGTGGTTGCGTCATACGGCGCATCCAGTCATCGCTGGGACACTGCTTAGAGCATTCTTGTCTCTTGCGGTTTCGTCTGCACTGATGTGGTTGGGCCTTTGCACTGCCTCAGCAGGAACGTCAGTAGGCAGCTTCCCTGTCATAATGGCAGGGGCCGTAATGATGCTAGGGTCGGCGATTGGGCTATTTTTGCAGATCGCATCAGTCGCGGCAGTTGTTCGCCGCGAAGATGCAGAGTTGGCCGCCTTGGTGGTGTCCGCCGTCTGCAGTCAGGTCTCCGTCCTCGACCCCTCGTCGACGGACGAGGTTGACACGGAGGGATAAAGCAAAGGGGCACCCCCGCTGTAAAAAGCGGGGGTGTTTTTCTCGCTAGATGTAGTTTTGGCTAGTCTTTTTCGGCGTTTTTACGTTCTTTGTAGGCTTTTGTAACTGGCTCGAGACCGCGAGCGATACGTTCTTTGTTGGCCTTGATCTGCTTCTCGTCTCGATAGCTGAACTTGATCGGTGTACCGGCGTAGTTATAGGTCTCGCGAACCAGGCGCTCGAGGTAGCGTTTGTAGCTCCAGTGGACAAATTTTAGATTTGAGCCATAGATAACAAACCATGGCGGGTTGTTGTCGGTCTGTACTATGTAGCGAAGTTTCGGATGTGAGTTTTTTAGCCCAGCCGGTGGGTGTTTTTGGATGGCTTTTTGGAGCAGATCGTTTAGAACGCGTGTCTTGGTCTCCTGTCGGCGACGAGTGCGTATATCGAGGGCTAGGTCAAATAGTTTGGTCACGTTTTGGCCAGTTACAGAGCTAGTGAAAATGAGCGGCGCCCACGGGACAAAGTCGAAGTTGTGGGCGATTTTTGGCGCGAGAGCGTCGCGAGTAAAGGCGTCTTTGCCCTCGACGGAGTCCCATTTACTGACAACAAGCACTAGCCCCTTGCCCGCCTCGCTGATAATTCCAGCGAGTTTTTGGTCGAGGGCGACGTTTAGCTCGTTTACGTCCATGAGCAAGAAGCAGATGTCGGCCTCCTCGATAGCGCTAAGAGTGCGTAGAACAGAGAATTTTTCAATACCGACTTCTTGTTTGCCCTGGCGACGGATACCGGCGGTGTCGATTAGCTCAACAGTTTGACCGTGATAACGGATCGAGACGCGGTTGAGGTCGCGGGTAGTGCCAGCGATGTTAGCGACAATCGCCTGCTGTTTGCCAGCAAGCGTGTTGAATAGATGGCTCTTGCCGACATTTGGTCGACCGATGAGGGCGATACGTAGAATGTCGTCATCGCTACGCTCGTGAGCCTCGGGTAGGAGCTCGGCCAGACGATCTAGGATGTCGCTGATACCTGAATTGTGTTCAGCGCTAGTACGGATAATGTCACGGATACCGAGACGACGGAACTCGTCGTCGGGTAGCGAGTTGCGAAGATCGGCTTTGTTTGTGATGAGGATAACGGGTTTTTTGCTTTTTAGGGCTTTTTTGGCGACGAGGCGGTCCTCGTCTCCTGGGTATTCGGTGCTATCGACGACGACAAGAATAACGTCTGCGGAGCTGGCTGCCTCTTCAATCTGTTGTTGAATCCCAGCTTCGAATTCATCGTCAGGGTCTTTAAGCCCAGCGGTATCAACTAGCCAAAACTGAGCTTTGGTGGTCTCGTCGGTTTGCGCGGAGTTTGATTCTAGCGGGTGTTTTTGGGTGGTCTCGGGGCGACGATATGATACTTTGCCAATGACGTTGTCGCGTGTCGTGCCGGCTTCGCGAGCGACAATTGCCTGCTGAGAGCGTACCATACGGTTAAAGAGCGAGCTTTTGCCCGCATTTGCGCGACCGATGATAGCGACGGTAGGAAGTTTTGTTGCCATTAGGTGATAATTATACCAGAGTTTTACGTCAAATACGAGCATAAGCTTAATAGATAATAGAGGTGGAGTGCGTGGCGTGTATTGACTTAGATATGTAAAAGTGATATAATCAAGAAAGATAAGTGCAGTTCTCTCGCCTCACGGGACGAGGTGTTTTTTTATGTGGGGCTTGTCCGAGGCTGGGTTGATTTTATCAGTTTATGATTTTATAATTACTAAAAATAATGAAAGAGCGACGAAACGGACGGACTTCGGTGGTAGTTGAGCCGCCGCTTAATGAGGCGGAGGTTCCGTCTGTCGCGCAAGAAATTGCCTGCGCCACCGATCGAGCGCCAGTTGAGGCAATAATACCGCTTCTCGAGTCTGAGGATAGCGCCCGGATTGCTCTATATCTGCCAGAGCGGTGGTTGCCCGATCGACCTGGTAGTGCGTACGCTGAGGCCTATGTTGAGGCTTGGTGGAGTCTGCTTGGTCAGGTAGATCAACGGGCGGATTTTGTGGACGGAG
Source organism: Candidatus Saccharibacteria bacterium oral taxon 955 (assembly GCA_010202265.1). Taxonomy (NCBI): domain Bacteria; phylum Candidatus Saccharimonadota; species Candidatus Saccharibacteria bacterium oral taxon 955. The sequence goes on from CP047918.1 coordinate 314,134, forward strand.
ATATTGGTGAGCTTTACGATGAGAATCCAGTGCCACTTGTTGTCAAGGCGATGCACCTCATACCGTGGTTGCAGGAGCGTGGTTTGGTGAGCGAACGTGATATACGGTACGTGCTAAGTCAAAGCGACAGAGATCTATTAAGGGAATCGTTTATGGACTGCGAGAAGGTTGCTTCCTCTAACCGACTGACGGAGCAGACAACGCTGGGTGAAATGTCGCCAGCACGCCGTAAATGGCTGGCGGAGGTGAAAACTGATGAGCTGGTTCGCGAGATGGCCCGTAGCGTCGAGCCGAACGAGCTAGAGGAATTGATGTGCTCTCATGAACCGATTGAGGTGCAGATTGCTATGGCGGCGCTGGGTCGGATGTTGCGATCAGACAAGTTTTCAGGTATAGAGCAGTCTCATGAAGCGTGGCTTGGCGCTCAGCTGTCAAACGATGATATAGCTGTACGCCAGCGCGCGGAGCGAACGTATCGTCACTTGTCACATGCTGGAGTATTGTCTCGGGACTTACTTGAATCGCGTGGCGTGACGACCCCAGCTTTAGCTGGAGATTGGTCGGAAAATCTTTGTTATATGCAGACTGAGGTCACGTGGATTACTGAAATTATTGAACGGATTAGTAGTGATGAACGTCTTTTGAAGTTGTTTTATCCAGTAGTAACGATGGGCGGGTCGCGACTCAAGGGTTACGGTAATGATGACTCTGATCTTGATCTTGCGGTTATGATTCGTCCTGGGGCTCTGGAGGCGGATGTTGCGTCGAGTCTCGAGTCACTTTTTGGCGACGAGCGACCGATTCAGTGCTGGCTTTCTGATACGCCAGAGGGCTTGCGGTTGCCGAGCTGCGAGGCGGATATTGCTGATAGAGCGTCTGACGCCTGGAGTCATCTTTTGTATAACAATGTCTGGATTGGCGAGCGGGAGACGATCGAGCAATTACGTAAGGAGTTGACTGCTCCTTATGAAAATGACCCAACACTTAGGCGGATTGCATTGCGTCGGCTTGAGCAGGATGCTCTGCAGTATCGTTTGATGCATAAGGGCTATGAACGCCACTACGCGGTCGATGGTGATGATAGGCGGCAGGAGTGGGGTGGTGTTGATAGGCAGAGTGTTTATTGGGACCCGGGTTATCGCCGGTTAGCAACGCAGTTGTTTGCTGAAAAGATTCGTTTACAGTCTCCATCTAAGAAATAATTTGTCTTGAATATGAAGAAGACCTCCTTTAGGGCAGACGATACTGCCCCAAAGGAGGTCTTTGGCCCTTTTTCTATAGGGCGTGATTAGCCAAGTGTGGCATATTTACGCTCAGCTAGTTGTCTCATATCTAGCTGACTACCCAACATGCACATGGCACTTAGGTAGCCTATTTCCTCTTGACCAGGGGTCTGGTTCTCGAGTTCTAGAATAGACAGCGTAAACCTTACAAGGTTTACTTCGAAGCGCGGGTAGGTTCCGGGGATCCCTAGGCCGAGCTTCTTCAGCATTTGCTCACGGTTTGCTGCACCGACCATACTCGGTAGGCGCGGCTCTTCCAGAGCTTGTTTTATCTGCTGAGCCTCGTAGGCAAGGCCCGCAGTGATCTGGACTCCCGTACCCGCAAAGACGCGGTTAATGGCATCCTTGACGGCGTCGGCGGCGTCTCGCAGACCAGACGTATCAGCCTGCATTATGCTGGGCTGTAGCATGCTGGCCGCTCCGCCTCCGGTCAACGCTATCAACAGCATAGCGGGGTTAGCTGCACCTTGCAGGTACGCTTCTTGCCAACCCTTGAGCTGTTCGCGGAACCCATCGATAGCTGGCCACAGGTAGTCGTTGAGTCTACCAAGGAGACGCTTCTTGCGCGCTTCTGTAATGAAGGCCCCGTCTAGGCCTTCGATAGCATCAAAGACGTCTCCGTATCGAAGTCTGGTCACCCGCTTCCGTAGCTGATAGAACGTTGGGCTTACCTGTTCATCAGTCTCGTCCGCCCACTTTTCCATGGCGTTAGCTAGCTTGGACGGTAGGCTATATAGGCCAAACCGTTCGGCAAGTGCAGCGCGTATAGCGGCAACTACTGTGGACTGGTCTACCTTTAGGACGCCACCAGTCTTTAGTGCCCTCAACCAGGATTCATCATCTGGCGGGCTAGGCAGCAGGTTGTCGAAGGTCGCTGTATTTAGAACAGCGGTGTCGACTGCGGGGACGGCTGGTTTGACGTTCGCAATCAGTTGGCGTGCCTTTACCACAGGCATACCAGCTTCTCGCAAATCATCGACAGTGAGATCCCCTAGGTCGGCAATCTTCTCTACGCCCAGGTTAAGCACTTTGGCGATAACCTGTTTGGAGGCGCCATGCTCGGCGAGCTTGGTGGCCACTTCGTCAGTAGCTTTGGCAACTGAGTCTTTGTCAGACATCGAGATCCTTTCGTGTTTGTTTACTTCATGAGCTTGTCAAGCTCAGTCGGCCCCATGGATATCATGCGGACCGGGATACTCGTTATGTTGCCGATTATCTCTGCGCAGTGAGCGTATAGTGCATCGGCGGTGAGAGTAGAATCGACTGAATAACGAGTGATGACGGGAGCTACTTTTTGTAGCGCCCGAGTGAGTTGTTCTTGTTTCTCCGGTGTTGGATGACGATGAACCCGCAATTCTCCCTGAGTAGTAAATGCGGGATTAATCGTATCTTCATACCGGTTGGCAATGAGCCAATCACCATTTTTTTTGACCTGGTCAATCCAGGTGACGGCCAACCCGTCAAAGGCGTTTTTTCCTCCGCAAACGTTGATAGCGTATCGGAGGAGTACACCGTCTAGGGCGCCCACCCTAACTCTACCCTGCCATCGATTGTATTGTTCGTGGACACCAGGTAGTAGTCTCTCGACCAGTTTTGGATCGTCCGTCGGCAGCGGTCCTGCGCCATGCCGGACAGCATACGCACGGGACACACCGATATTGACGATTTTTCCCTCATAACCTGAGTCGTCTAGGATGCGCCGAGTGATACTCGGTAGGGTCCTAATAGCGCTGGTATGAGGTGAAAAACCGTACACACGGTCTGTTAGTACGCCATGCGATGTTTCGATGACGGCAACCCCACGTCTCGCCAGGACGACTTCCGGGAGGTAGCTTGGATCGACCACTTGGGCCAATTGTGATACTTCCCTGAAACGTCGATGAACGAAGTCGATGAAGTTGTCGTCACGAAGAAGGCTGAGTTCGCGTCGAACGGCGATACTATCGCTTCTCAGGAACTCGGCGTCTTCAACCACTGGCATAACATACTGAACGACATTGTTACGAATCGCTTCAAGTCGTTCACGCAGGTCGGTAACCATGAGGTCGCCGACTGTTAGCATAAGCTCGGGGTATCGCATCATGTCGCGATAGGCCTGTCCAACACCTGTACCTACTGTCCCACGTGGAGTATTCCCGAGGGATAGTTCGAACAAACGTGAGGCTATGCCGTGAAAAGGCGTAGACACGAGCGCTCGTCTATCTAGTGTTAGTGTGTCGAACGGGTTGATGCCGAGTAGTGAACGTAGCTCGGTGGCCTCGTTTAGTAGCCCCTCTGGGCTTACGACCATTTGGTGAGACAGATGTGTAGGGATACCGTCAAGTGTCCCACAGCCCCACTGAGAGAACGTGAAGCTCTTTCCTGATGTTTTCACTCCATGTCCCGCTTGCGCGCCTCCGCGCTTGATGACGGTGTGGGCACGCTGGGATTTCGCCACAGCGTGCACCACACTTCCTTTCCCGCCGTCACCAGACCCGAGGTCGGTGACGACGTAGACCTTGTGAGTCATACTGCCTCTAGTCTATAGAGCTGGACTAGAGCCAGTCGAGATCACCTTCTGCCTCATCCTTTTGATCAAGCGGCGGTACGCTTGCTGGATCGAGCGGCCAAAGGTCGGTCTTGTTACGGAAGACGTCGCCTGGTTTTGGCCCTTTCCCAAAGTTTTTGAGTATCGTTTGATCACCAATAGGGATATTAGTGATAGATCGGATGATCTTATCAATATCACTATTGGACGCGACTCGTTCCTCGAGAAATTTGGGCAACTTTTCCAGCTCAAGCGTACCTTCGGTTAGACCGATGATACTTGCTTGTACCTCTGGCAACAGGGTGACCTTTGGCAGGGTGACTATACGGTCCTCGCCGTATATATCTTGCCAAAACTCGCGCGTCTCGTCGTCATTATTGACCTGCAACAAGAAGGCGTGAGCCTGCTTGAGTAGGTCAATAATGACGCGCTTGGTCGAGATTGGCCGGCTCTTTGGTATTTGCCAGCCATTCTCTGATGCCTTGTCATAGACACTTTCACCAAAGATATCTATGAGCATTCGGTGGTCGACGTACTCCCTGCCGGGGGCGTCCGTCACCGTGAAGTCGTACCTTTTTAGTCCGACTCGGTTTATGTACGCGCTCGTTAGATACGCGCCTGCAAACAGCCCGTATTGAGGATCTTCTGGAAAATCCCCGCCAGCGCGTTCCGGCACCATGAGCGCCAGCTGTCGCACGATCCGCTTAGCCAGCGCTTCGTATTGAGAACGACAGAGGGTCACTCTGTCATCTCGGTCACCGAAGATGCTAGTGGCAATCTGCGGATCCATGTCTGGCAGGACTTTACTCAATAGGTCGTATGTGTCTGGCAAGACTTTTAGCGCCTTGTCGACATTACTTCCCATTGAGCCGGTCGTATCGAGACGTATCTCGACAGGGACTGGCATCCCGACTTTATTGACAAACAGACCGTCTGGCCGCTCGACGAATCGTATACGCGATTCTCGAATCAGCCCAAACTCAGCTGGATCAACTAGTGGATCCAGCTTTTTGGTTTCTCGGTAAGCTTGCTCAGCGGTACTAGTCGCCGGGCCAGTAGCTGGCACGTATTTAGAACGGGCCGCCAGGTAGGCATCATGGGTAAAACGACGGTATCCCATCGCCATCCTCTCTGTTTGGGTCGCTATTATAGCGACAATGTGGTGAACTCATGAAACGATTGTCCGTATTCGGCCCTGACGAGCTCGTAAAAGCTATCCAGAGCCTCTTCGGCGTTCTTGTAGGCTCCTTTTATCAACTGCTGAAGCAGTCTAATATAGGCGCCTGTTTCTCCGTAGGGCCAATGGCCATTTACCTCTCCGCCAAGACTAAACATCACCGCAGAAGCGGCGTCTTTGATGTCAAGGACGGCCTTGTCGGCCGGCACTTGATCCTGGTGGAGGAACGCAGACGTCCAGTCTAGGGTAATTGCAAAATGTTGCTGATGGTCCAGCAGAACATTACTAGCAGTTATCCTGCGATTTTGGACGCCCTCACCGTGAATATACGCGAGCATCTTGAGTAGTCGTCCCATAATCCATGCACTCGTCTTGATGTCGACCCTCAGGCCATTCTTGCGACGAATATTGGACATGGGGAGAATACGGCGAACGTCATCTACATCGGCAAAACGATATATATTGATTCGTCGTCTACCTCGCTCGGGCGATACTCCAGACTCTACTAGCAGTGGATAGAGTCGTTCGTAATGTAGGTGATGGTTGGTAAGCTTGGCGTATTCAGCGTCAAATAGCTCTGCGGTTGTCGCAAGACGTCGCAGTATAAACGCCGCACGCTCAAGGCCCCCGTTATATTTACGAGAGGCGGCAATCTGGGCTAGATGCCATCGGCCGGACTCTTCTTCTCTCGCGAGATGGAAAGAGTACGACTCGGTATCTGCTAGCTGCCGAGCTTGTATGTCATATAAGCCGGAGGCGCCTTTTAGGAACATGTGTCACCTCTTTTTTAGTTTGTGTTTTTAGGGTGGTTGGTTGTTAATGAACAGATGCGTCCCACCCTAAACATCGGTTTATACATTATTTCAATAATCCATATAAAAATCAAGCTGGCTGGAGTTTCATGTTGGTGGTCTAGCCTGGGTCGATGAAGCTGGGCTCATTGACGATCAATGACTAGATAGTCACCGCGCTTCATGTTGTTTAGCGTATAATTGCCGAACTGTACACGATGGAGGCGCTTCACTTCGTAACCGAGAGCAGAAAATGTACGGCGAATTTGACGATTGCGACCCTCACTCATCGTTACCTGCCACTTGTCACGACGTTCGTCTGATAATCGCGCGAGCGTGAGCTGGGATCGTCCGTCCTCGAGTTGGACGCCAAAATCGCTAATCATTTGCTGATGTAGTGGCGCGAGGTCGTTGTCCAGCTGAACATGATATATCTTTGTTTTTGTAAATTTCGGATGGGTCATCCGGTAGGCGAAGTCACCGTCGTTTGTGAGAAGCAGGAGCCCGGAACTGTTGCGGTCGAGACGCCCTACGGGCTTGAGTCTGTGATACTCGGCTGGTAGGAGTGTGTAAATTGTCGGGCTGTTACCTTGGGGTTTCCGTGAGCAGACGTACCCGACTGGCTTGTTGAGGGCTAGGTAGATGAGCTTTTGAGGCTTTTTCGAGATTGAGGCGCCAGCGACGGTGACATTATCGCCTGGTTTCACCCTAGCACCTAGCGCGGTTGGTCGGCCATTTATCTCGACTGTCGATGAGTCGATCAGCACATCTGCTTCGCGACGCGAAATACCCAGCTGGAGAGCTAGGTATTTATTGAGACGGGTTGAGTTATCCGTCATGTAGTTTTTCTACGCACCTGGTGCCTGTGGCGCGGTTGGGGTTGCAGGCGGTGTAGATGCTGTAGCCGACGACACGCCTGGATTTACGGGCGAAGCTACTGGTATCGGTCCTGACATTGGCATCTGGACTGGGCTTGAGTTTGGAGATGGAGCCGGAGCGGGAGCTTGAGGTGTTGGCTCTATCGGAGCGGAAGTAGGGGCGGTGGGTGCTGGGGTTGTGATTTGTTGAGGCGCTTCTGGGCGTGGTGTCTCCTCAAACTCAAGACCACTTGGCTCGGGGTGTGGTGTAGCTTGGGTTTGTGTCTGCGGAGGAGTCGGTATCGTAGGTGCTGGTATCGGAGTTGGTGCAGTTGACACACTTGGAGCTACAGGGCTTGGGCCTGGTATTGACTCCTGGGCAGGACTCGGTATTGGCGTTGGGGCTGGAATTGAGTTCTGGGGTGCAGGTGCTGTTGGAGGGGCAATATCGGATACTGGAGTTGGAGCTTGGTCGACGCTAGCCAGCTCCTTGTCCATTAGCTCATTAAAGTTGGGCTCATTTTGACCCTCAGGGCGTGTAAGAGGTTGGATGATTCGATCAGCTAGGTTGCCTGGTCTCGGAGTGGAGAATGGTGCCGTGGGCTGAGGAAGTGTGCTCTCAGTTTGCTGAGGAGCAGCAATGTACGGCTGAGGTGCGACTGGCGCGGTGTGGCTTTGGACTGGAGCTGATGCCTGCGGTGTAGGTGTTGTTGGGGGTGTGCTTGCGCTAGGGGGATTTGGTCGAGGAGCTGGGTTTGCCGGAGCTGCGGGCCTCGGAGAGACGAGGGGCTTCTGTCCGCTAACTGGAGCATCGCTCAGTACTTCGTGGACGGTTCGTACGACATCTTCGATACCAACCTGGGACTTGACTAGATAACGATCAGCCCCGAGAGCAACGCCGCGCTGACGTTGTTCTTCGCTCGACAAGGCTGTCATCATGATAACCTTGATGTTTTTTGTTTCAGTAGTACTGCGGAGGATGTCGAGCATGTCAAATCCACTGATTTTTGGCATCATGACATCGCTCAAAATCAGGTCTGGACGATCCTTGATCGCCATTGCCAGAGCCTCTTCCCCATCACCGGCGGAGACGATGTCGTAGCCTTCCGCAAGGAGGCGGACGCCATAAATCTCGCGTAAGCTTTTGTCGTCCTCTACTAGCAAAATCTTGGTCATAACTATCTCCTATTGTAGTTGGTGAATTGCAAAAAAGCCATACCCCTTATGGTTATTGTTGTCTTGGGGGTATATTGATCGGCGTATTATCCCGTCTCGACAGGTATTGCTCGGGGTTGGCTTCGATTGTGCTGAGGGGCGTGTTGACTAGCTGAACAGCCTCTGATACGGGTGCTGGGGCCACGTGCTGAGGTCCTGGTGCTTGATGTTGAGCTGTAGGGTATTCGGGTGCTGTCATTGGCGTCGGTGTTGATGATGTTGGCGGTGTAGTTACGACAGGCTGCATCGGGGCGTTGGTGGCTACGGAATCTGAAGCCTGGGGATTGTGACCTGGTGCTGTGGCTTGTTGTGGCTTATCGGCTGACTCTTTTTCGGCTTTGAGTTTGGATTGTTCGATTAGCCTTCGCGCTTCATCGTGATCGGTGCGTGGAATTTCAACAAAGAATGTACTGCCGTGCTTGTACTCGCTTTCTACCCAGATACGTCCACCGATGGTTTCGGTGAGTCGTCGGCAGAGGTATAGGCCTAGGCCGGTGCCACCGATTTCGCGCGTGTCGGAGTTGTCGACACGATAGAATTTTTGAAACAAATGAGACTGATCTTCGTGCGGGATACCGATGCCAGTGTCGGCGATACTGATAACTATATGCGAATGATCGCCTGTAACGTCGACGCTCACTTCTCCCTCGGGCGTGTATTTGATAGCATTTTCTACTAGGTTTTGAACAACTTCACGTAAATGGTCGTTGTCTACGTAGGCATAAAAGACTGGATTGAGACGCTTCACCGGATCCTCGACAGAGGTCTCATCAGGATCTGGTTTGTAGATGATGCGGAGATTTTTTTCTTTGGCTTTTGGGGTGAGACCCTCGACGATATCATGAATAAACGGAACTACGTCGATAATTTTTGGATCATTCTTGAGGCGAGAGTCGTCGGCTTTGCTGACGTCTAACAGATCGGCAAATAATCGTCCTAGGTGCTGAGCGGACTCATGGGCCTTTGTGATGAAGTCACGGGCTTTGTCGTCGATTTGTGCGGTAGCTGGGTTGAGAGCTAGCCCGAGATAACCTTCTATACTAGCAACTGGTGTACGCATTTCGTGGCTGGCGGTTGAGATAAACTCAGCTCGCTGGCGTTCATCAGACTTCTCGATAGTGACATCTCGAAAAACAACTATAACTCCGTTGCCAAGCTGGCCAACTGGGTTGACGGAGATGCTAGCCAGGAAGGTCTTGCCAGACTGGGTCTCGAGGCTGAAGTTGTCGTTTTTTTGTGGTTTATGTGTCGTGAGAGCTAGCGCGACGGGGTCATTCGTTTCGGACACGGCTTGATTCTTACTGTCTAGCATCTTGAGGATTGATTTGTAGCTTAAGTTTGTTGCATCTTGCTTGCCCCAGCCAATTAGCTGCTGAGCTGCTGGGTTGATGAGCTGAACGGTTCCCCGTCCGTCTAAAGCAAGGACGCCCTCTCCGATAGCGTTGATAACTACCTCTGAGGTTCCAGCAACCTGGCTAAGCTCGCTAGCGAGTTCGTTGTAGGCTCTGTCCTGTTTGGTCTCGTCTGCCGATGAGGCATTGCGTCCCCATAGAATAAGCCCTATCACTAGTGGAGTGCCACTAAGTACTGATAATGTGATTAGTTGTCCGGGGCTGGGATCGACAGCGAGGTACTGGTAAATTAGGAGTGCGGCAAAGGTGGTGAGACTTATGGTCAGACCTCTGAGGCTGATAAATGCACCAAATGGTAGCAAAAATATAAATAAACCCAAAAATACAGAGCTTACACCACCAGTTTGGGCGACGAGTATAGTAGTAGAGACAAGAACGAGGCCGTAATTGACGAGTAGAGATGATCGAAGTTTTTGGAGTGGCACTACAAAATAGCTGACACCAATTACAAACAGAGACGTAAGTGCAATAACCCCTGGGATAAGTGGGACAACAAGATTATGGTTCAGGGTGTTAGTGCTGGCAAATGTCGACCATGCAAAAAGACTACCTATTACGGTCGCTACGAGAAATAGCGCCTCGCTAGTGCGGCGGTGCCAAAAACGGCTAAGCTGGCGTGACGTGGTATTGCCCCCCCATAGTTATTCTATTTAGTACTTATGTTTAGTATACCAGACAACTGGAAACGGTACTAGCGACGCTGGCTTTGGTTGGTTTAGTGAGGCTGTAGTTTGTGTCTTGGCGGCGTTTTAATGGAAATACTACGAATTTTACGCTTCGATCAGTATAATGGATGTATATGAATCAGATTTTCAAAACTACACTTCTAATGGCTGGTCTGACGGGTCTTTTCATGGCTCTTGGTTATCTAATCGGCGGACAAAATGGTATGCTCATGGCACTGATTTTTGCGAGTGTCGGCAATATCGGTATGTATTTTTTCAGCGACTCTCTAGTCTTGAAAATGCAAGGTGCGCATCCACTTGATGGTAAATACCCACAGGTAGAGAAAATAGTTCAGGATCTCGTGTCGCGTGAGGGTATGCCGATGCCAAAGCTTTACTACGTCCCTACCCCAATTCCAAACGCGTTTGCGACGGGTCGGTCACCACAGCATGCTGCGGTTGCGGTAACCGATGGGATTATGGAGATCCTAGACGATAATGAGCTAAAAGCGGTCCTAGCGCATGAGCTAGGGCATGTCAAAAACCGAGACATGCTTGTTTCGACGATTGCCGCCTGTTTGGCTGGTGCGATAAGTTACCTCGCGCAGATTGCGTACTTTTTCGGTGGGTCGGACGACGACCGTAACCCGTTTGTAGCGATTGCAATGATGATATTAGCGCCGTTTGCAGCAATGATCATCCAGATGGCCATCTCGCGTTCTCGAGAATACCTGGCTGACGAGCATTCGCAGCATGTATTAGGAAACGGTAAGCATCTCGAGTCGGCGTTGATGAAACTCGAGGGCTGGAAGCAGCAGACACCGCCTATAGAGGGTAGCCCCAGTCAGGAAGCGACAAATGCACTGATGTTTGCCAATATGTTTTCGGCACGGGGTCTAGCGAATTTGTTTAGCACTCACCCATCGACCGAGGATCGGATCAAGCGGTTAAAAGAGCTTGATGGCCGACAGTAGTTTTATAGCTAGACAAGCCAGACGATAATTGCTATAGTAGTCGGAGTTCGGCCTTATCGTCTAACGGTTAGGACACAAGGTTCTCATCCTTGCAATCCGGGTTCGATTCCCGGTAAGGTCACCATAAAGGGATTTATATTCCGTTCGGATTTGAAACAGCTCGTTTACCTCTGGTGGCGGGCTGTTTTTGTGGGTTCCAAAGTTTATTTGTTCGTAGGTTGGAAGTTTGTTGAATACAGCACCGAAAAAGGCGGCTTTTCGCAGTGGATTACAGAGGTCAAGCAGTAGTTCTGACAGGTGTTCCAAAATATATTTAGCGTATTGCAAAACTTGGTCAAATTCAGCTTGCAAATTCGGCTGCCTGGCAATTTCTTCATCCAGCTCTGCTAATTCTTTTTCGACGCTAACAATATCCTCTTCAAGGTACTTTAGGGCCGTCTCGCTTGTGACAATACGCATCCGATCAACGGTTGCCTTGATTTGGCTTTGCAGGATATCGCGATGCTCTAGGCGCTGCCTATTAGCATCAATCTGCTTGGTCTGACGTTCGCGCCACAATTCAGCGATAGCGGCGATAACATCGTCAATGTATTCTGGCTTGATAGCGATAGTCCTTACAAAGTCTTCTATTGTCTCATCAAATTCAGGCTTCGGTACGCGGAAGTAATGGCCATCACGGCTACAGTGATAGGCTGGATAGTGTTTACCTAGTTTGCCACGAGTAGCGCTACCAGATAGTGTCTTACCACATTTAGGACAGGCGACTACCTGTTTGTATGGATAATCTGGATTATAAATTTGTTTATTTTTCAAATGATCCGGAACTGCCTTATGTTTAATAGTGATACTATCATGGCTATCAACCTCCACGAAGACTCGGCCGCGATTAGCTTCATTGAATAAATCCACGCTGACGAGCCCATCAAACTGCGCTTTAACTGGCTTATCATGTGTCCATTTTTCTTTAATAATACCGCAATATACCAATTTACTGGTGTATTGATCAATCATTTTGGCGGTCATTTTTCGGCCGCCAATCTGTCGTTTAATTTTCGTTCGGTCGTATTTGTCACGTACAATCGTCACGCGAGAACGAAAGCCCATAGAATTAAGCTCATCGGCAATTTGCTGGTTTGTATAAACATGCGCAGCGCGCATCTCAAACAGTCTGATAATAAACTTTGCCTCATTCTTATCAGGCTTAAGAATAGTCCTCTTGCCATTTTTAGTATCAATTTTGACACTGCGGAATCCATAGTGCGGGCGTCTCATCCAATAGCCAAGCTGCGTGTAGCGAATCTCCGCACCAATCATACGGCTCATAATATCGCGCATCTCGTCCTTAGCTCGTTCAGCTTCAAGATACTCAGATTTTTGTGTAGGATTAAATTCGCTCCAATAGTATTTAAAACCAGTGTGTTCAAGGGTGTTAATTTGTTGCTTACCAATAACACCATACATATCTTCAAGCGCGATACCAAGCCTAGTCAACTGCCGCTTCAGCGGTGAATAATAATCACCACCGCCTCGTGTAAAGCGATCAATTGACTTAATAAGAACAACCTGAAAGCCTTTGCTCTTATCTTTGCAGACATCAATGACCTTTTGCATTGGTTGTACTTCATGCGAAGCAGACTCAAGCAAAATAATCGTCTCTGTAACGACAATGTTATATTGGTCGATTTTTGTTTTCGGCTTCAGCTAAACAGATTCTTGAACAATCAAAGTCTACTATTGATTTTGACGATATTATCAACTCGGGCAAAATACTGATCTGTAATTTATCGAAAGGATTACTTGGCGAGGATACGTCTGAATTATTTGGTATTACCATACTTGCGAAGCTTCAGCTCGCAAGTCTGCGGCGCGCCCGACTGCAACAATCGGAGCGTCGCGCGTTCTATATTTACGTCGATGAGTTCCAAAATTTCGCCACAACCTCATTTGTGCAAATGTTATCTGAAAGCCGTAAATATAAAGTTTTCATGATCATGGCAGAGCAATCTACTTCACAACAAAGCAATCAGCAAACTGTAAATATAATTCTGGCCAATGTCGGTACGGCTATCTGTTTCCGAACTGGCAACCCACAGGATGAACAACGGCTATTACCGATGTTTAGCCCGTATATTGAGCCAGGTGAAATTAGCAATTTGCCAGCCTATAATTACTATGCGCGATTAGCCGCAGTGAATGCACAAGAGCCGTTATCTGGTGAAACATTATTGCTAGAAGACCAGGGCAATAAGACCGTACGGGATGCTGTTATTACACATTCACGGAAGTGTTACGCAAGGAAGCAAGAGAATACAAATAGCAGTGGCCAACGCACTACAAAGAAAAAACAGACGACAAAAGATAAGAATGCGGAGAAAAAATCAATACCAATGATAGATGACTGTAACATCTAACTATAGGCACAAGCGGTATCTAGTGCTATAATTCTAAGCATATGCCCATAAAGCTAGTTGACACAAAAATTCTCTGGGCGAAGAGCGGTAATCGTTGCGCGATGTGCAATAATATATTAGTAATCGATCCCCATGTCAACTCCTTGTATCCCATAGGCGAACAAGCTCATATTAAGGGAGATAAGCCAGGTTCTGCACGCTACGATAGCAATCAAAGTAACATTGAACGCAACTCATATAGTAATCTAATTCTTCTCTGTCCAACTTGTCATACAATTATTGACAAGGATGTGACAAAGTATTCTGTTGGTCGTCTTTTGGAAATTAAAACTAAACACGAGAAGAGTATTGAGCAAGCTATAAAGAAATACTTACCTACAGTCACGTTTAGAGAGCTTGAGAAAACCTTGCAGCATATAGTTGACAATCCTCCTCTTGAATATGAGAATAAAGGTTTTGACCTCATACCTATACAAGATAAGGTGCGCAAAAATAGTTTAGGTCCGCAAGCGGAACAAATGCTAAAACTAGGCATGGCCTCCGTATCGTTGATTGGTGATTTTTTAAACAAAAATGCTGGTGAAGACTATCCAGAAAAATTGAGAGTATTTTTCGTGCAAAAATATAAAGACTTAAGAAGAGAAACTGATAGTGGTGATGTCATATTTTATTCTCTAGTACAAGCAGCTTCAAACGACAGTAGCTACCCTCGTTATATGGCTGCAGCCTATGGAATAGTGGCCTACTATTTTCAACTATGCGAGGTATTCGAAAAATGATAATACTTCCAGATAAGACTGTTCGCGTGGGATTTTCGGTCATTGGAGTTGGGGCAATACTTCTTCAAAACATGGACTCGGTTGAAACAGTAAGCTCACTGTGGAGCAAAGTGAAGACGCATGAAGAAGTGGGCACATTTGAAAAGTTCGTCGCGGCCTTAGTGCTATTGTTTTCCTCTGGAACCATACTGTATAATAATGGAATAATAGAGAAAAATAAAAAACATGAAATTAGTTAAGCTAAGCGCAAATAAAAGCATTTTTAAAACTATACAATTTCGTAAAGGTTTTAATATAATCATAGCCGATCGCGATCAAGATTCCAGCGATAAGCATTCTACTAATGGCTTAGGCAAAACACTATTACTTGAAATTATAAACTATTGCCTCGGAGGCAGTCCATCAGAAACTCTCAAAAAAGAGGAGATGCGAGACTGGATATTCAGTTTAACTATCGAGATAGATGGAGAAGAAATTATCCTCAAACGGGCAGTAAAGGATCGTAAGAAATATGTAGAGGCGCTAGGAATTGAAGACATCAACGTAGATGAAGTTTGTTTAACCCTAGGAGAGAAGTTATTTGGCCTTAGTGTACGCGAGGTAAAAGACAAAAGCAATCACCCTACGTATCGCACATTAGCATCGTACTTCATGAGGACTTATGACGGCGCATTTTCTAATCCTTTCTTATGCTTTGCTGGGCAGAACGCGCTATCTAGAAATAACAATGCTGCTTTTCTAATAGGGCTAAACTGGCGACTATCTGTCAAATTCTCGCAACTTAAATCTGAATTTAATAAATTGGACAACGCAAACAAAGCCATTGAAACTGGTGCTTTCAATGTGTTTGGGGGTACGGTGGGTGATTTAAATTCAGAAAAAATAGACATTGAATTACAGCTTACAGAGAAGATGAAAAGACTAGAAAATTTTCAAGTTCACGAAGACTATAGAGACATACAAACTAAAGCAGACGCTTTAACCGAAGAAATCCACAATATTCTTAATGAAATCACTATAAACTCTCAAATTGTAGAAAGATACAAGGATAGTTTAAAAAATGAAAACGGTGATGATATAAGAATAGAACAAATATACGAAGCAGCAGGCGCTGTCTTCGAAAAGTCCTCTCTACGTACACTTGATGAGGTAATCAACTTCCATAGGGACGTGGTGCTTAATAGAAAAAATTATCTAGAAAGCGAGATTGAGTTATACTTAACAAAAAACAGAACTTTAGATAGTAAAATGGAGAAACTCTCAAACGAGAGAGCTGGCTACATGAATATACTAAAAACACATGGAGCTCTTGATGAGTATACAAAGCTTCAAGATGAGGTCAATAAAAGTAAGGCTAAGATAGCGGACATAGAGAGTAGAATCACTCGGCTTACAGAGATTGAGTCAAGGATTGATGATATACGGATAGAGATTAGCGGTATTATATCAAAAATGCGGCAGGAATATAGCGGAAATCAGCCTCTCGTATCAGAAGCTATAAGCTTATTTAACTCAAACTCTCGGTTTTTGTACGAACAGTCCGGGACGCTCTCTATTGATGTAGGTAAAGAAGGATACAAGTTTAAAATTGATATCAAAAAAGCCGGTAGCGACGGAGCCAGTAGTATGAAAGTGTTCTGTTACGATCTTATGTTAGCCGAATATTGGTCTACTATACGCCACAGAGAATTTCCTCTATTCCACGATTCAAAAATATTTGCAGACGTAGACCCTAGGCAGGTAGCAAAAGCTTTAGAGATTTCTAGTCATAAAGCTGAGTCACTGGGCTTTCAGTATATTTGCTCCATGAACTCTGGGTATATGCCGTACGATTATTTATCAAAGGAATTTACCGATAACCTAAGTCAGTATACTATCGCAAAATTTCACGACAAAAATGAGCACGGCACGCTACTGGGTGTAACTTTTTAGTATACTGTAGACCTGTCTGCTAAAAGTTGCCGTCTTGTTTCTTATACTTCTCCAAAAATCCCTCAAAATCAAAACTCTCGCTCTTGCTCGCAACATGCGCAAATCGCTGCATGAATTTTAGAAATCCGATCGCATAGTCTCTCGTCGCATTTTCAGGATCATGAATCTCTAAGTAGCGTAATGTTTTCTGAATTGTCTCTTCGTCTTCGTACAGATGAAGATTTTTGAATGTATCTTCGTTTTTCATGACTACTTCACCTCCATAAATTTGTTAAGTTTGATAAAATTAATCAACATTTCCGCTTCTACTTTTGACGTAATCCGACGCATTATTTCGCAGCTGTCATAGTACGACAAGATATTGAGACTACCTTCATAAATAATCTCTTTGTCAATTATAGCAAGTTTACGGTGATGTTTGGTAGTAAACAGTATCTCTACACCAATTTCTTGCAGCGATTCTATAGCGGTAATCGCCTGCATGCGATATTGTGTGTCGTGCTCATCGGGGTGACGAGTGTTGATAATGATCCTCACATCACGTCTAGTGAGACGCTTGAACACCGGAAGGAATTGCTTAACTCTAGTTAGTCTGATAAATGGGCTTTCGATAATGATACTACAACGTGCCTTTCTCATGTCACGAAGAAAATGAGCATCAAAGGTATTTTGGTTGTACAGGCTAGGAGTTAGCGATTGTATCATCTTAAACATCTTCATTCTCCAAATCGGCTAAGTAAACCTCGCCATCTTTTATCGTCATACCAAGTTCTCTGAATCGATCCCGCAGCAGGAACAAATCATTGAACAAAAGTTCCAAATTTATATGTGCTGGCTCACCATAAAAGAAATTATTTCGGAACTGGCGCCTTATATGGCGACTTTTTCGTTTTTTATATGGTCGTTAATTTTGGAGGTTGATAATTTTAGCGTTAGATTTACGTGTATTAGTGGGGCGCGATGCTGTATACGGCTTAAGGGCGGAGTATTTTATGTAGTTAAGATAGTGAGGTTGGTTATGGAGTGGGTGGTATAATTGAGGCGTAGTGGTTGTGCTATGTCGAGTTAAGTGTTTGGAATATCGATAATAGCGAGATTATTATAGTTTATAAGTATAATGCTCACGCCAGGAGGTGGCGATAATGAGTTCAATGGTTGTTATAACCGCGGCAGGCGGCAACGGGACGGCGATAGAAATTATCGACGACCCGCTTACCCGTACAGAGTACTCTAGTCGAGGACGACTTCTCGGAGAGCGCATGGAGAAGCTCGGTGCCGAACAGGCCGGTTTTCTTGTGCTGTCACAAGGTCATTTTGAAATGGCCGGCGGAGAGTTCTGTGGCAATGCGTCGAGGGCGGCCGCCGTTTTGTTTTCTGAACTGCGAAACGCTAGAGACGTAAATTTCACAGTGTCTGGCTTCAAGGGCACTGTCTGTGCGACCGTTGACAAGCAGATGGATGGCAAATATTCTGTATGCTGCAGGTTCCCGGGCATGTCTGTCGACATTCGCCCCACCAAGAGCTGTGAGCAGACAGTAGATGTTGTTGATCTCGGTGGTATTGTCCATGTTGTTATAGAAGATAAATTTCCGGTTCAGCAGGATGCTTATCAGGAGATACATCATCGCCTGACGGAAGAGCTGAATCTTCGTAAACGAGATGCTGTTGGAGTAGTCTGGGTTGAACGTAAGGGTGATTCTGTTGATATTCACCCTGTAGTTTGGGTAAGGAGTGTTGATACGTTTTTCTATGAATCGTCATGCGGCTCTGGGACCATCGCAGCGTGTGCTGTCACTGGGGTCTCAGATATTGTTCAGCCGACAGGGAAAATTATCTGGGCTGAAATTAATGACGACCTGGTTTCTCTTAAGAGCGATATGGAAGTTATTTATTCTAATTGAGATACTGCGATTAATTAACCTTTCTCCTGCGGTATCAATTGAGACGGTTTCGTAGCTTAATATATATTTATCGGGCCGTAAATTGCCTTCTTTTTGCCATAGAATGTCGCCCACTCACGGTCACCGTATGAGAAGTGCCACCACTCACCGTAGAACGGCGCGAAGCCTTGCGCTATCATTGCATCGTGCAATATCTTTCTATACAAGGCCTGCTCTGAGGTCACTTCTGCAAAGGTTTTAATTATGTCCGGATCAGAATAGTCGGATATAGCGTTGCCCATGTCGACAGGATTATTGCTATCATCGACGAGCGTTAAGTCGACTGCTGCGCCCATTGGATGCCCAGCTACATCAGGTACTGCGACAAAATCGTGGACTAGGCGTATTAAATCATACTCTGACATACTAGGGTTCTCTCTTCGTAGAACCTCTTTGCGTTCACGAAAGTACTTTTCCTGCACCTTTGGATGGCGAAATCCATAAACAATACGTAGCCGTAGGTTATTAGTGTTTCGCAACTGCTTGTTTACTTCAGCGAGCTTTTTAGCTACTGTGTCGCGCACTAAAATAGATTCACCAGTATAAGCTTGCATGTCAGATTGCTCGTGTTGTGACACTATTGATGGATCATACTTTTGCACATCAACTAGCGGCTCTTGGCTAGCGCTCTGCTCTGCGCTCGCCATTTCGTCGTAAGTCATAATGTGTCGGTTAATGTAATTAGGATTTTCTTGAATTTGCTTCACCGTGTTCATAATCTGATAAAACCTCCTCAGGCACAATAAATTATTATTTACCCAAGGAACGAGAGATCAAAAAAGAGACCTCCCGCGGTCCCATCCTTGTTCTATAGTTCATTGCTGAATTATAGCGCTCATTACCGGCTCTACGATGGATCGCGATTTCGGTTGTGTGACTTTACGGCTTCACTCCCGTGGTGTATTTTGACACCCAGCTCGTTCCGGCGTGACTGGAACTCGGACGCTTTATAGAATCCATATAAGCAGAATGAAGACAGATAGTCAAGTAATTGCCTATTAGTGCAAATTAGATCGATGGCTTGCCGAGTGGCGGGATGTATAATAAGTCTATCCCCAAAGTACGGTTAAGTATAAATATATGCAAAAAATCGACCCAGAGCTCATCAATAAGATATACCCAAGTCCCAAGACGGCTGATGAGGCTCGCGCTGAACGGTCGGAGCGGCAGGGCCTCCTTTACTCGCGTAGATCGGCTCACCCTAGGTTGCAGATAGCGTTTATTCTGTCAGGTATGCTAGGCTTGGTAGCTCTGTACATATATTTCTTTCAGGCTATTTTTCTAAGCAGTATAATGGGATTCTCCCTAGTGTCGCTAATCGGACTGATCCTAGTGTGGCTAATCTTGTCAGCTATCAAAAAGATTAGAAAAATAGTTGACTCATAAAATTACTGATAAAACAACTAAGATTAATGTGCGGTTACGCGGGTTAAAATAAGCCAGTTTTACGACTTGGCTTAGGTCGACAGGAGGCTATGCGCAGTACCAGGAGTATGCGCCTCCAGTATTGTAGGCGTTGAGACCATAGATGTATCTACATTACTTCTGGATACTGGCGCCCTTTTTGACGACACCAAATGGTGGAACTCAGTATTGCCATCCATATGTACCCTGCAAGGTTAATATTATTCTGCACGCAGATCTTCAATTGGCGGTCTGAGTACGTTGCGTAGCAGAGGCTGGATTGAGGCTAGGATACAGACTGCCGGAATAGTGATAAATATGAGACCCAGTAGTGGCGACGATAGGTCAAATAGTGTAAACGAAGTATCAGCCGAGCTGCCGAGTCCAAATGACGTATGAGCTATTGACGTAAGATGGTTTTTGTTTAATAAATCTATGGTAAATGATACGAAAATAGCTATGATAAACGAAACAGTGGATATTATAAATCCTACAATTAAGGCATATACCAGGTAAATGGCGGCGACATCTAGTCGACGTGCTCCCATCGCTCTATACACAGCAGTTTCTTTGCGACTGTCGGACATTAGGCGGGATATCATAAGCCAAATGATGAAAATAGAGAACGCGATAACTGTTGGTGTGGCATATGTCATGAGCTTATTAAATAACTTCCCTACCTCGTCAAGAATTAAATAGTTAGAGCCGTGGGGTGCGGCGGTGTATAATTTTTTGCATTTAGTTTCACTCGATGGGCAGGTTTCATTATCCATAAAGTCGCGTGCTTTTGTCACCGATGAGAATGCGACAACTCGTGGCGAGAGCGACTCTAGGGCTGATAGGTACTCTGGACTTCCAGATCGTGGTGATTCAATGTTCGGTTTTAGCTCGTTCGGCAACTTGTCAAAAAGTTGTAGAGGGATTATGGCGCTAGTGAGGTCGGTTTGGTAAGATAGCAGATTTTTTAAATACGATGATGCGCTTTTATGGAATTCGTCGTATGGCTGTAGGTCGATGAAGCCTACGATTTGATAAGTAAGTACCTTGTGAGAGGGTTCTTTAAACTCGCCAAGTTTTTTCTGAGTGTTGATTTTTTTATTTTCGGTATCCTTTTCAGTTTGGGTTATCGTGTCGTGCTTGACTGTGATCTCTCCGCAGGCCGTTGACGGATGTTCATATATAAGAGAAGGTTTGCTGTAATTCTTGTCGTCTTTATGTAATTTTATATCTGCGTAGTCACGCTGGATCTTGGCAAGCATCGTCTGCTCAGTTTGATTCCTATAACAGGTTTGGTAGGTGTATCCACTAAGTTCTTGGCGTATTTTTTCTAGCCAGACACGTCGATCCTGATCGTGTTTTGGCTCATCGCCAATACCTTTGTGTTTGCCAAACAATGTAGCCGCCTCTTTGGTGGTAATGATAACCGGTATACCTTTTAGATTAGACGTGTCCTTATAGGTTATATATCGATTGACTAGCGACAAGTCTCGAACCTCGTACATACTATTATTGACGGCATTTGTAGCGTATCCATATGATGACATATCACCTGACTTGAGTGACGCGTCAGAAAAGTTCTCCTTGCCATTAGTGATCAGTAGTTGATTTGGAATTGACGGTAGAGGATATTTGCCCAAGGCGTAATAGCCGCTTCCTCCGTATAGGCTAGCCTTCTCTTTTAGGTTGCCAAGGCTATTTTTTGCAGTCTTGCTGTATTTGATGAGTTGAGATTTCTCAAACTCTGCCAATAGCGAAGAGCTGGTGTTTAGCTGGTATCGTAAGTCGGTTGGTGTGTTTGGGTCGGCGAAAACGTCGGGTTTCAGGAGGCTATCGTTCGGGTCTGGTTCTACACATGTGAGTCTTAGCCTGGTGCATTTTTCTTTTAGAGTCTTGTAGTGATTTAGTTCATATTCACGCGCTGTCTTGATGTTTTCTGCTGTCAGATGAGAGGGGTCGTAGCCAGCTACTGCTCCTCCTGGTATTACGGGTTGGACTTCGACAAGGTATTGATTGTTGTTGACGGCTTTTACTAGTGCAACGGTGCTTTTTTCTGCGGCGGTAAATATGATAACGCCCGAAATCAGTACGGCAAACAGGGTACTTGAGATGGCTATGGTGGCTAGCAGAGCCCCGCGTTTCGACCGAAGTTTTGTGCGCGCAAGCATAACTGCGTAGCGTGCCCTTATCATACGATTTCTCCGTCTTTTAGAGTGATTATACGATCTGCTCGAGAAGCGATATCTAGGTTGTGTGTGACCACTACGACTGTGGTACCGTGATCGTCTCGAATTTGCCTGAATAGATCAATGATGGATTCGCTGTTTTCTGTATCTAGGTTGCCGGTTGGCTCATCTGCCAAGATGATAGAGGGGTTATTCATGAGCGCACGCGCTATTGCTGCTCGTTGAATTTGTCCTCCTGAAAGTTGACTCGGAAGATGTGACGCCCTATCGGCTAGAGATACCTTCGATAGTAGCTCAGTAACTCTTTTGTCAATCTCCTCTGGACTCTTCCTAGAGAACATAGCAGGTACGGCTAAGTTATCCTTGAGGGAGAGGAATGGTTGTAGATAAAAGGATTGAAAAACAAAACCAATAGTACGATTTCTGAGTTCGCTAAGCTTTTTGTCGCTCATGTTATTAACTCTTTGGTCATCTATATAGATATTGCCACTACTAGGAACATCTAGACAGCCCAGCAAGTGTAGTAGCGTACTCTTTCCGCTACCGCTTGGTCCAACGATCGCTACAACTTCCCTGCGATATATCGTGAGGGAGATGTTTTTTATTGCTACAACGTCATCTGCATTAGTTTTGTAGGTGCGGGTGACGTTTTCGAGACGTAAAATGTGTCTCCTTGATGCTGTTTCGACGGCGGACTCCATGGGGTTATTTTAGCATAAGTATTATATGAGTAGTTTAGACGAAATTGTCTATAGTTCGGGAGTTTTTGTCACGAGCTCACTTCTAGACCTCTCATGACGTTTTTTACAAATGCTGCAAAAATAACAGGTCTTACCGTCCTCATACACGCGCTCAAATGCCTATACGTGACAGTTTGTGCAATACTGATGGTAGGTGTCGTCGTTTTTCTAGTTGAAGTTAAGTTTCATCAAGTATTTATCGATTGGTCTTGTTTTGTTTCTAAGTTGTCGGCGTCGAATTTCTTGATGATCTCAATCAAACGACGAGGCGTGATCTCGGCTTTGATCAGATAGGCGTCGACGTTGTGTTGCATGGCGATGCGACTTTCGGCGTCTTGATCAAAGTTTGTCATGACGACGATACGGGTGTTAGGAATTTTGTTTTGGCTATTGTCTCTCAGGGCTTTTAGTATCTCTGACCCTCTCATTTCCGGGAGCATGATATCAAGTAGAATTAGGTCATAGGGTTTGTTTGTGGCGGCGACAAAGCCGTCGTGACCATCTACTACCCAGTCGACGGTGTAGCCTTCGCGCTGGAGACTACGGACATACATTTCCCCGATAAATCGATCATCTTCGATAACTAGTATTTTCTTGATTGCCATACAGCTCCTATCCTGAGTATTTTGAATGATTTTTGATCCAGCTGTCGCTCGACGAGATTAGTCCGTCGTTTGTGTAATCATTTGCCTGGAGCTTATCGGCCACGCTGGCATAAGTCAGGACGGTGAATGAGAATGTCGAGCCAACGCCTTCAGTGCTGGTTACCCCTATTTTACCACCATGGCTCTCGATAATAGCCTTGCAGATGTAGAGGCCTATGCCTGTACCGGCGACAGTCTCGCGTGAGCGATGGCTGCGATAGAATTTGTGAAATAGATTACTGACAACATTGGCAGGGATGCCGATGCCATGGTCGATGACGTCTACTCTGACATAGTCGCCTTCAACACTGGCGGTGACCGACACTGTTCCGTCTTCGTTTGAGTATTTTAGGGCGTTGTCAATTAGGTTTGACAGCACTTCACTGAGGCTGGATCGGTCGGCGGCGATTGTTGGTAGATTCGGAGGAATTGAAATGTTTAGTCGGCGATGTTGGGTGCTGGCACGTAGTTGCATGTCATCACGAATAGTGTCGTATATTGCTAGCAGAGAGTCCTCAGCGAGGTTGATCTTGAGGTGATGACGGTCAAACCGACTAGCATTTAGGATGTTGTTGATATATCCCGATAAGCGGTTAGCGCTAACGATGAGACGACTAAATAGTTCTTTTTGGTCTGGCGCGAGTTGTCCTTCGAGCTCTACGTCGAGAACGTCTAGGTAACCACGAATTACGGTGATCGGACCGCGTAGTTCGTGTGCCGCAAATGATATAAAGTCGAGATCCTCGTCCTCCTGTTGGTACATATTTGTCGCGTCGTAGGTGACAAGTACGACTTCAGCGGCACTGCCTTTTTCGTAATTGGCGGTCACGTTAAATATACGCCTACCCTCCTCACCGACTATACGGTCTGGAACGCGTAGCCACGACTGCTCGGCGTGTACGGCTGAATCGCGACAAGTTGCCAGCCAGTCGTCAAATGCGCTTTCTCGCTCAAACAGCAGATCTAACTGTAGTGTATCTGAGGTGTCCTTTTTGACGGGTGCAGAGTTATTGGCGTATACAATTTTACCACTTGCATTCATGATGATGATGCCGGCATTTGTCTGGTTTAAGGCGGTAGCTAGGCGGTGTGACTCTTCTGAGTTTGGACTATTTTCGAATTCGGGTTGGGGTTGACTCTTTTCAGCGCTTGTTTCGTAAATATATTGAAGTACGGGGCGAAATCCGTTTTTTCGGTAGCGTTCAATGTTTGGATTTGCGAGTGGATGGGTTGGCTTCTGGCCGGCTGATGTTGTGATTGCCATAGCGAGGTCGCGTAGTGGCGCAAGCAGTAGATCGATGATGACGTAATTGAGGAGTGTCGTTGTCACAAGTGTAGCAAACATAGTGATCCAGAATGACTCCTTTTCTGGCGAGATACCACCGACAAGTAGAGCAAAACCGATCACTAGTGTAACGAGTATCTCCATGAGGGTCGTCGTGATCATCGCCGAGCGATGGTAGCGTTTCCAGTAGTCGCGAATCTGCGGTTCTGGCCTCTTGGTCTCTTTTGACTTTTTTTCTACTGCCATGACACTCCCCCATGGCTATTTGGTATGGCGGTTATCCAGGTTTGACCGCGATTTAATGGTACTTCTTTGCCATTTCCGTCGATAAACTGCAATGGATCGTTTCGGCTGTTTTTACGCCAAGTTACTTCGTTGGCTATGCCGTTTTGAAAGATGACAGCGCTTCCTGCTCCGCTAGTGGTTATACTTTCACGCCAGCCGTCTTCCATGACATGGGCCATGTCGACTTTCATGGCGATGACGACTTTCGGTGTGATACGACCCTCCTCGCGGTCGTCAGATGGGGCACCTCCGATACTACGGAGGTAGCTATTGGATGCCTTGTCGTAGTCGTAGTGGGTGTTGTAGAGTGCGCCTGAGATAGTCATATTTATACTGGTGGCGTTTGGAGCCTCGTGTGGCTTGTCATCGGTGCGTGCAAATCCGTTAAATTTTGATTCGACATAGCCTTTGGATCGGTTGATAGCGTCGAGGCGCTCAAAGTTGGTGTATACATTGTGCGGGGCGTAGCGATCACGTGCTCGCCAGTATGAACCGCTATTAAAGAATTGATCAATATCGCGGTAATTACCGTTACGGACCTCAGCTAGCGCGGCCGCACTACCGCCGATGTGGGCGATACTAGCATTATATGGTGCTGCCCAGTCGACATAATACATACGTACGCTCCGGACTGGTCCGATCAAACCGGGTTTGGCCTCTTGGTATAGTGCGAGGAATCGTGTGATTCCACCTTCGGCGATTGCTTCGTAGACAATGCCAGCTTGCTTGATCCCGCTTTGCGGGCGTGCGTCGGGACTGTTCTCGATCATAATCGCTGTTACCGCCTGTTTTGTAGCGGCTTCGTCGGCGACTTTTACTCCAGTGAGTGGCGAATAATGTACGACTGGAGCTGGTGGTCGTTTGGTTATTTTGATCGGTGGTATATCGATAGTTTTTTGCGGATTTGCTACATATATAACGGCAACAATTATCAAGGCGATGACAATAACCCCCGCCCCAGCGATCGCATAGGTGCGATGTGGATGGCGGTGCATCCAGTTGCGCACACGCGATAGCAGTTGGTGCGGTTTTTTTGGTGGGTGTGACATGGTATCTTTTTTCATGCTTATGGCTATTGTATCAAGATTGTGTCATAGGAGCTAGTCATGACTAGACGGTTTGATGAAATTATGCTATGGTACACGATGCGAAGCAAGTTGCTTTGCACCTTTAGAGAAAGGGCATGTAGATGCAATCCGTAACCGTCACACCAGAGATGTGGTATTGCGATAGTCTTTCTGCGGACGAGCCAGGACAAAAAGATGGCGGACTGGCCGATATCGATCTATTGAAAAAAGCAGGCTTCACCGCCGCCTACGAGAGACTATCAAGCCCAAGCCTCGCGACGTTGAATCGCTGCAGGGGCCAGTACCTCGAGCTGACTGACGATGTATCTCGCGTATTCTTCAGCAACACATCATGTGGTGCTTCATACGCCAGCTGCTGGGCACCAATTGACAAAAGCGTCCCCAGGGGTGGCGCGATTCCGCGAAGTGTTGCTGAGTCGGTAGTCAGGGCCAGGGCTTCTGGCTTATTTAGGGGGTTCATGGTTGCCTCATATCAGCGGACAATCGGCCGCGATAACGAGGGCCATAAGGAGTGGGCCGTAGTTGGTTATCTCTCTGATGAGGGTAACGAACATCGCTTCCTTATCGCCTATTGGGCTAAGCAGGGCGTCACCCCACCTAGCTTGGGTATTATCCGGGCTCTGGCCCAAGAAGAGCAGGACCGCAAGAGCCTGAAGGATGAGAGAGATTGTCTCGAAGAGTCACTGGAATCAGCGCTTGAAGCCAACAGACGTAGGCGTCAATATGGCGTCTATAGGCTGCGCTGGTTTGGAGTCTTCGGGCTCGTCGCGTTGGCTGGGGCGCTGTCATTTGCGCCGCCCTGGATATCATGGATGTCCGGGGCTATGATTGTGGGCATGGTGGCCACTGGCTTCATGTCGTTCTTGTTGTCCATGGACGATTATGTTGGCCTCGGCCTATTCGGTCTGTGGAGACGGGCCGTACTGACGGATGACGAATACCACTATAGGAGGAGGGTGATCCGTATAGGAGTACCCCGAAAGACAATCAGGGGCTATCGTCACAGATTGAAAGAGATAGACCAGCAGATTGATCGTTTCTGAGATTCCTTTCTCGCTTCTTGAGTGGTGTCACGATACGTGACGTCCTCAGGGGGCAAAACCAAGTCCCCCGACTTTTATCGGTCGGGGGCTTTTCATATGGTTCTAGAGAACTAGATTAGAGGATGTTTTGTAGGCGTGTTAGTGTCGTTTCTTTGCCAAGTAGGGCTAAGGTGTCATTTAGCTGAGGACTAAATGGTGCCCAGGTCGTAACGATACGGATGAGGCTAAATAGCACACCCGGTTTTTGACCCGTACGTTCCAGCAGATCGTTGAGCGATGCTTGAATTGAGTCTGAGCTCCAGTCGTCGAGTTTTTCGAAAGCGTCTTTGGTTATTTTTAGTAGATTAGAAATTTCTTCTGGTGATAATTTTTTGAGTTGCTTGTTGCTGGTGATAAGTGTGCTGTCTGGTGTTGGCTCCTCAAAGAAATAGCTGGTTAGAGTTGGTAGGTCTTTGAGGGTTTTTAGGCGGTCCTGAGCCAGAGCGAGGACTTGCTTGCGGTAGGTTTCGGTGGCTTTTTTGGCGCTCTCACTCCAAAATGATTCAACTCGTATCGCTAGTTCATCAATTGATAGCTCACGGATGAAATGGCCGTTCATCCAGAGCAGACGCTTTTCATCAAATCTAGCACCACTGCGTTGGATGCGGTTGAGGCTAAACTTTTCGATTAGTTCTGCCTCCGTGAAAACCTCTTGCTCTGTGCCGTCATTCCAGCCGAGTGTGGCGATAAAACTCATCATGGCCTTTGGCAGATAGCCGTCACGAATATAATCTAGAACGTCTTTTGCGCCATCACGTTTACCAAGTTTTTTGTTGCCCTGTTCGTTCATGATATGTGGCATATGAGCAAAAATCGGTCGATCGATACCCAGAGCTTCGTAGAGCGCCAGATAATTTGGCATGCTTGATATAAATTCTTGTCCGCGGATTACGTGGGTGATCTCCATCTCGGCGTCGTCGATGATATGAGCGAAGTTGTAGGTCGGATAGCCGTCTGATTTGATGAGAATTATGTCGTCAATGACGTCTGGACTGGTCGTGATATCGCCCATAACCTCGTCATGATAGGTGTAGCTCTTTGGTGAAGATTTAAACCTCAGCGGTTGTGTGCCGTCCCAAGCTGGTGGATTTTCGGGGCGATGGTCTCGGTATAGAAAGGCTTTTTTGTTTGCCTGTGCCTGCTCTCGAAAGGCCTGAACTTCTTCGGGTGTATACGGGTCGGCATAAGCCAGTCCGCTATCGATAAGTTTTTGGGCCCATTTTTTGTAGCTGTTGAGTCGCTCGCTCTGGACGTATGGCCCAAATGGTCCGCCGATATCTGGACCTTCATCGTAGTTTATGCCAATAGTTTTTAGGCTAGCGATCAAATGCTCTTTGCTGCCCGGAACTAGACGCTTTCGATCGGTATCTTCTAGTCGTAGCACAAAAGTGCCACCAGCCTGACGTGCCACTAAATAAGCAAAAAGAGCGGTGCGAATACCGCCAACGTGTAAAAAGCCGGTAGGGCTTGGAGCGAAACGAGTACGAACATTCATGACCAACAGTATAACAGATGTAAGCTAGTCAATTCCAGACTACCTAAAAGGATGTTTTTGGCTTATTGGCTAGTAGCTGCTATAGACTGGTTGCGATACGCTGAATTTGGTCACCAGAAAGCGTTGCGTTGCCGGATATAGTGTAGAGGATTCCATTGTTGACCCAAACAGCATTGCTACCGTAGGCATAGATAGTTAGGCCGCCGGTCGTAGTTGTTGTGTAGTTTTTACCAGCTTGTGGTGAGACGTAATTTTCGAGAACAGCACTAGAGTCCCAGTCTGATCGAGTCTGTGATAGCGTAAAGTTTTGTGGTCCACCGTTGGCGGCGAATTTCATGGTAACGCTCCCTTGCTGGTATGTAATGGGGCCGTTTAGGCTATAGCCACTTGGTTGGTAGCTGGGGTACGAGGCACTAATGCCAGCTTGTGAGGCTGCTACGCGAGTCGATAAGGCTGGCATGTTTAGATATGTTAGATAACCTCCGAGCACGAGGATGGCTAGCGAGGCTGAAGCAATACTCAAAAACCTACCAATTGAACGGTGTTTTTTGGCTGGTTTGATGTCTTTTTTGAGGGACTTTGGCTGCATTTTAGCACTTGCTTGGCTGATAGCCTCTTGTTTGAGTACTTGTGAAGGCTTGACCATACGCTCCACTGGTCGCTTGGCGGACATCCGGATACTGGCGCGTTCAGCTAGATGGTGCTTGGTAGGAGCAAGGTCTACGGCGACGGGAGTGATCTGCTTGGGCGTGGGTTTTGTGAAGTGGGTGATTTGCTCGCTCTGAGTAGCGGCAGGAGCTCGCACTGGTTTTGGACGGGTGATGATGGTAGGGTTTGCGGTTTGATTGGTAGCCTTTGGGGCGGGTTCTTTCGCTTCACGACGAACATATTTTCGATTAAGTGTTTTTGAGCGTTGTGGCTGAGCGTGCATATGGCGCGCATTGTGCTGTCGTGGTGCAGTGGTGTTACCCCGCTCTACACGCAGTGGCATGCCCGTCTGTGCGTCATAGACGGTGCCATTTACTGATATAGTTTGTTTGGTCATGTATTTCTCCCCTGCTATAAAGAGCCTACCCTGCTCATGCTTACTTTATCATAGCTTATCACCCTCGCTGGGTGCAAGTGTTGTTTTTGGGGTCGACAAGGTATAATGTTGGTGTATGTATCATGCACCAAGTAAGCGCAAAAAGCGTACTCAACTAGCGTTTATATATTTTTTGATGGTACTTTCGGTTATTTCGATTGTTGTGGTGCTGATTCTGATTACACAGGGCTATAGGTTTAATCATTTTGATGGAAAGCTTGAACAGGGTGGCTTGGTTCAGTTTAATTCTCGTCCGACGGGTGCGACGGTTTCGGTTGACGGGATGGCGCTTGCTAACCGTACGGCAAGCAAAATTACCCTTTCGGCTGGTCCGCACGAGGTTATGATTTCTCGCGAGGGTTACACGACATGGAAAAAAACCGTGAACGTAAAACCGGGTAGTGTGTTGTGGCTAAATTATGCGCAGTTACTGCCAGTCGCTCCTAAAGTTTCAACCGGTGCTACCTATACTGGTGTAGTTACGCCACTTGTTGCTCCAAATCACAAGAAGCTAGCTCTCTTTGAGTCCTCGTCGCAACCTGTGATCTCGATGACGACGATCAACACAGATAAGCCCGAAACGAAAAAACTGACAATCCCAGCTGGCATCTATACTGTACCTGGCGAAGGTACGACGTCGGACTTTTCTCTGATGATGTGGGACGCTAATAATCGATATCTCATCGTGAAACATGTTTATGGCGACAAGACCGAGTATCTTTCGGTTGATACTGATGACTTGTCTCATTCTCGTAATATCACAACTTCTTTGGGAGTCGATATTGCAAATGTTCGTTACTCGATGGCGAATAGTGGAATGGCTTATATTTTGACGATGAGCCATGAACTGCGTAGAGCGGATCTGGAGCAGTCGACTATAACTGGTCCGTTAGTGTCTAATGTGGCTGAGTTTTCGATGCCAGACCGCGATACGGTCGTGTATACGACGCTAACAGACGAGAAAGGTGCGCGTAGTGTTGGATACCTTAGTTCTGGTTCATCAACCGCTAAGCAGTTGAAATCTTATGCTGATATCTCTACTGATCCACTGCATATCTCGACCGGGATTTATTATAGTCAGCGATACGTTGTGATTTCGCATGGCGATACGGTTGATATTTATAGAGGTAATTTACCGTCGAGTGACACAAAGGCCTCTATTGAGCTCAAAGACGTAGCGTCGTATCAAATTCCTGGCGGGGCTGATTATCTCGGTCTATCGCCCAGTGAGAATCGGTTTGTTTATGCCGCAAAAGGCACGAAGATCACTACTTATGATCTAGAGTTATTACATTCCTCGGTGGTTACGTTGTCGACACCGCTTGATCGTGAGCCAGAGTGGATGGATGGCTATCACTTGATAAATACTAGTGACGGGCGCGGTAGCTTTTATGATTTTGACGGTACAAATGCTCAGGTGTTTGCTCAAAATATTGTGAAACAGCCAGCCTTTATGGCCGATGGCAACACCTATCTATACTACTTTGCGCAGGCTGGTTTAGAGATAAAGCTTCAACGTATCAGAATGATCGAATAGACTGATATTTGGTTTAGTCTAGCGAGCACCAAATAGTCGCTGGAGGAATGTTGGTGAGTTCGCTGGCATCTTTGTGGCATTTGCAGAAGTGTTAGTGTCTTGTTTGGCGGTTGTCGCGCCGTTTGGATCAGGGCTGACTTGATCAGCAAATACAAGCAGTCGGTCGCGGTCTGTACCAAGAGGTGTACAGGTTACAAGTGTCATGTGTGGCTTGTCGGTACCAGTCTGTAGAGCGGCAACGTCAGTTGGTTTAACGACCTTTGTGTGGGTGATCGTGTAGACGTAGCGGGTGCTATTGTAGTTGACATATATAGTGTCGCCCGCTTTCATGCGCTCGAGTGGAGCAAAAATAAACTTATAATCACCTCTGTCGAGCCAGTCGTTTGATGAGTGTCCGGACAGGACGAAGTTGCCTTTTTCACCTGGTCGTGCGCTTGCGCCCTGGATATTAAACCAAGCGACCCCCTTGTCCATTGCGGCGTCAAGTGATTCTTTGCTGGCAGCGTTTGCGTCCCAGACGATTGGTGCGTCGACATTGATTTTTGGAATTATGAGGCGCGGATCAGACGAGACGGTTGACGATGCATTTGGATCGACGATAAGCGTTGCTGGATCCATGTTCCCGGGTGTGATATAAGCGCTAACATTCGAGAAAAGGACACGGTTATATTGGAGAAACAGAAATATCAACATCACCATCACTGCGGCTAATACGGGGACAAAATGACGGCTCTTGCGGACCTTTTTGGCACGTTCGTTGATCTGATGGCGTAGTCTACTCCGCAGGTCGTGCATTGCCTCGTCGGTGCTGATTGAATCGTCTTTGCTTTTGTTGTTCTGGGTTTGTACGGTCGCTTCGAGGGATTTTTTTGCAGCGTGAACCTGTCCAACATAGTAGCGCTCGTAGTATTGCTGGTAATAATTCTGCCAAGCGCTATGGTACTGTTTCCATTCGTTGGCTTGAATTTGACGGTGTTGCTGAGGAGTTCGTTCGTACGGGTTTGGTACGTTAGCCTGCTGATTTGCTACTTGCATATTGACCGCACCGGGTCCTGGTTGCATACCGTTTGTGTCTTTGGCGGACCCGATTGGCTGAGTTGCGGGCTGAGTTTGCGGAGGTGATAATGGCTGGTTCGGAGGGGTGGACTGGGCAGTTGTTGTTAGGTTTGGGTCTTGCCGGTAGATATTGTCTATTTGATTTCGTACCACTTCTGCTGCTGCATCGTTACTAGCTTGCCGCTTTGTCGACGACAAGCCGCCCACCGTCTGGCGAGATGGGATGACAAGGGGGTTGGTGGGTCTTGAATCTTCTGGACGCATAGTAGAATATTCTTTTCTAATTATATCACGCCACTCTAATAACGATTATGCTTTTTGGTGTCAAAAGCTCTCATTAACAGAGGTGATATATTGTAAAAATCTATATCTTATGCTATAATAGAGGTGTATGTCAGGTTCGGTTGTTGTCTGCTTATCGACACTGGTCTGTTTAATTTCAGAGGACGTTGATATACAATGAGTAGGGCCTGTTTGACGCTATGCGTAAAAAGGGTTTGTCTAGTCGGTAATTTAAAATATATTAACTTGATGGGCTGGTGGCGGAATTGGTAGACGCGCTAGACTCAAAATCTGGTGAGAAATATCTCGTGCGGGTTCAAGTCCCGCCCGGCCCACCAAGTTGATGTATTTTGTACTAAAGCCCTCCTGGTGATGTGAATACTATGAACAAGCTTCTAAAGGATGCCTAGATATATGGTAGTATCGGATCAAGCACTTTTCGGTGGTTTGAGGTAGTTGCTTAAAAAGCTCAAAAATAGCTAGAGGTTGCTTGATTGCCGAGACTTACTTAATCAAGCTGGTGCTGATTGCTTCGAGCGGCTGATTTGGTGTCCACATTAGATAGCTTGCTATTCTGGTGGCGGTGTGTCCGCGCCAGATTGCCATAGGGTTGTCCCATTTTGTCGTCGTGACTTCCCCACCGTGTGCGACAATGAGATTTTCGCGATGTAGCACAACGATCGTTACTGGATATATGGCTGTAAACTTATGAAGTGTTTCGACAAGTTGCATCAGTTGCATGCTAAAAGTCAACATCTTTGGATAATAAATCGACCGAAACAGCTTTTGGAGCTGGGCAAAGCTCAGTACCAGGGTTGTTTCTGGTCGATCAACAAGGGCCTCAGTATCATTTCTAACGAGGTCGATGGCGTCGCGTGTGATGACTAGCGGGCCGGTGTATTCACGGATAAAGTCACTGTAGACAAGTGCTGTTTCGCTACTGCGTCCAGCATCGCCAGCTAGTAGTACGCAGTCTGACCATGCACCTAGTGCTAGAAGCTCGCCGAGAGCGTCGTGCGACAATCCGCCACTTTGGTTGCAATCAGCAAATACGACATCGGTCATACTGGTCGGGATCATTTTTCTCAGGCAGTCTGGTAGTAAAACTCGCACAGTGCCAGCACCGGCCTCTTGGGCGGTTGAATAGCTTTCAGCAACTCCGGCGAATCCGAGTTTATTGCCGCCGACTATGCCGAGCTTACCGCGCATACTGCGTTGCTCGGGTTTTTGCCACTCTATATCTGGAAAAAGTGGCTTATCAATGGCTTGTTGATGCCAATATGGATGTATCGTCACTCCCCTAGTATACGCTAGTGCGGTGTAGCTTGTGTAAGTCGATAATTATCGTCGTTTGGCTCAAGTGTATACATCATATTTTTGCGTTCGATAACAATTTTCCACTTGTTGTTAATCGCCTGCTCGTATAACTCAGCGGTTGGATTAAACGCTATCGGATTGTCGACAAGTTTTAGCATGTGGCGATCGCCGTTGCTGTCACCTACAGCGATGCTATCTTTTAGGGTTAGTTTATGCTTTTTTATGAGGTCTTTTAGGATGATGTCTTTGTTGGTGTGGGTTTTGATGATGTTTCCGGTGAAGTATTCATCACCACGCTCCCACTGCTGGCCGACCCAGACATCGAAACCGTATTTGGCGGCAAACGGCTCGACAAGTTCGATCTGTGAGCCAGAGATTGCAATCAAGAAATAACCCTCTTCTTTAAGTTGGCGAATTAAATCGCGTGTGTAGACGTAGACATTGTCGGCACGCTTGTCGATAACCATCTGGGCGGCCTCTTCGTAGTCGTCGATACGTAGCTGTGGCAGTATGTGGTCGATGCGATCAACGACGAGCATATCAAATTCTTCAAAGGCATTACCGTGGATTCGATGGCGCCACTTGCGATTGGCCATGGTTGTCTCTTCGAGGATATCGTCGGGCAATGCACCCATTTTCATCAGTTCATAGGCGACCTCACGATATAGACCGCTACGAAATAGCGTGCCATCGATATCAAATACTGCAAACTTTTGCTTTGCCATAGTTGTCGTAGTATACGCCCTAGGGGGGTGATTGTCATGCATAAGCGATTAGTAAACGGTCATATCGGTAACTGCCAGCGTGCCGTCTGGCTGCTTGATCATCTGGTAAGCGATATTCTTTCGTTCAACTACGATTCGCCAACCTCTTTCGTGAGCCGTTCCGAGGAGGTCTCCAGCGGGATTAAAGGCGATGGGTGTACCGACCAGTTCCAGTATACCGATATCGCTTTCCGAGTCGCCGATGGCTAGGGCGTCTAGTAGATCATAGCCATGCTTGTCGGCGTAGGTGGTGACTATCCCTGCTTTGTCTTTTGGCACATTTCGAACGATCCCGCCAGTAAAGCCCTGCTCATTTCGTTCGTATAATGACCCAATCCAATCGTCAAAACCGTAGAGTTTAGCGAATTGGTCGACTAGCTCTTGCTGTGAACCGCTCAAAGCAAGTAGAAAATATCCCTCATCTTTGAGTTGCTTGAGTAATCGATGGGTGTAGCGGTATATCTTGTGACTACTTGAGCTGACGGTTTCTTTGGCGGTTTGGTCGAAAATCTGCGTCGGAATACGTGGTAGCTCGCTGGAAAACAGTTTAATCATCTTCTTTTCGTAGTCATGAAAAGAGGTACGACGAGACGTCCAGCCCAAAAGAGCTTCGTCTAGCTGTTCGGCGACGTCGTCGCGGAAGCAGCCTTTGTCTTTTAGTTTGAAGACAAGTTCATGGTACAATTGCCAGCGAAATAATGTGCCATCGAGGTCAAAAACCGCAAGCTTACCTGGCTTTTGTCGCGCTGGGTCGTGGTTCGTCATAAATCCTCCTCTTGACGAAATAGCGAGATTACTGGCTTATTATAACACGTACCTCTGTTTGAGGCAATGTAGAGGGCGTTATATCTCGATACTAACTGGACAGTGATCGCTACCCATGACATCGGGGTGAATCTGCGGATTTTTGACACAAGAAGCGATATCGTGGCTAGCTAGCCAGTAGTCGATACGCCAGCCAACGTTGCGCGCTCGAGCATTTGCCCAGTGCGTCCACCAGGTGTACTTACCTGGCGTATCTGGGTGGGCCATGCGAAAGGTGTCGACAAACCCTGCGTCCAGAAAATCCTGAAACCTCTCTCGCTCTTCGTTTGTGAAGCCGTGCTTACCGACGTTGGCTTTTGGGTTTGCTAGATCAATCTCAGCGTGAGCGACGTTCATATCACCACAGTAGAGTACTGGCTTGGTCGCTTCGAGTTGCTTGAGGTGTGCTAGCACCGCCCTATCCCACTTGTCGTAGCGCAAGGATAGACGAGACAAGTCTCCTTTTGAATTTGGTGTATAGCAAGTGACTACCCAATAATTATCGAATTCCGCCGAAATTATGCGCCCTTCGGCGTTTGGGTCGCCGTAACTGTCGCCTGTTAGCGCAAATTGCGTGATAATCTCATCGGGGAAGCCGTCGATATAGCGGATAGCAGGAGTTTTCGAAAAAATTGCCGTACCAGAATAGCCTTTTTTTATAGCAGAAAAAAAATGCTCTTCGTACTGAGGTAAATCAATCTCAACCTGATCGCGAGAGGCTTTTGTCTCCTGTAGGCACAGAATATCAGGGTCGTGTTCGGCGATAAATTGTTGCAGGGCGCCTTTGTTTATGACGGCGCGAATTCCATTGACATTCCATGAGTATAGTTTCATGTGTCTAAGTATATCAAGGTATCAAAAAACGCCCTGGTTTTTAGGGCGAAAAAGAAGCGTTATTTGGGGGTTAGACCCACTGGACGAGAGTTTATCTCGTCCAGTGGACCCATTTTTAAGGACTAAGGATGGCGGAAGTTTCCCTGCAGTATAGGGTACCGTCCGCAGTGATTATATAAACTGCTGAGGGTTCGATTTCAAAGATGAAGGCTTGCTCGTAGTTTACCTCTTGGGCAAACCAATTATCCACAGCTAGTCTGGCGTAGCCGTCTCGCATGTCGTAAGTAAACGACGTGGTCGGCGCTTTCGTTTCACGCCAGGCCTCATCGCGCACGATGGCTCTACTTCCCTCTTCGAGAGTACCGTTAACTCGCGACAGGACGACTTTCTGTCCTGTCGGCCTTAGTGGGTCCACAGGAACCCACGGGCCAAGGGCCTTATAGATATCTGAGAAAGTTGCCACTGTTGTGCTAGCTGGGGGTGCAGGAGGAGTGCTTTCCTCACTCGCACTCCCTCCTCCCTGCCAGACAAACAGGGCCGTTAGGACGGCTACTGCCACCAGGATGATTACAAGGCGCGACTTTTTCATTTTGTCCCTTCTACGTTGTGAATGCAGTCGAAAACTGCACTACAGCTCAGGTTGAGCCGTTGCTATAATTATGATAAAAAATAGCAAAAAAGTCAATAATCTAGTAGAGATAGACCATCTCATCACGCGATTTTGCTAGAGAGATAGGCTATACTAATAACTAATGGATAACCCCCTACCTAAGCTAATAACATTTGACGGAGACGCAAGAAGCGGTAAAGGGACGATTGTTAGTCTCGTCAAAGATTATCTTCGTGATGTCGATCATCGAAAAGTCATGTTAATTGACGCGGGCCAGGTGTTTCGTGTGTTGGTCGTGATGATGACAGAGGATGGCATTGACCTAGATGATACGGGAGCGATAGACACCTACCTAGCTGATGTGCGCAACCAAGAGCGTGGTGTCAGGCGGGTCAAGGAGGTGTATCGCATGACAAAAGCGGAGCGTAGCGCGTTGTTCTATACGCCGTTGATCGGTGTAAATAGCGCAAAAGTAGGTACCCGACCGCTAAGTCAGTCGTTCAAAGACGGACTGCTTCGCAAGTGGCTTCGTGACGCACGAGCAGAGGGGTTTGATACGATACTGCTCGATGGGCGGGCGCTGACTGAGGTTGGTGATGCTTTAGAGAGCGAAGGCCTTTGTAATCATGTATTGGGGTTGTTTTTTGTTTGCGATCCAGTCGTCAGTGCTCAGCGGACATTGGGTCTGATGCCGAAGCCTTATCTAGAGTTGGATGATGAAACTAAAAAACGTGTCGATGAGCTGATAGAGCAGATAAAAACACGTAACCAAGCTGATCGTGAACGAGCTATTCAGCCAGTTGTTCCGCCAGCTGGTGCGCCAAAATATCTTGTGAGCGAACTACCTGCGAAGTTGCCAGAGACAGATTCGTGTCCATACGTAATTATTGATCGGAGTATTGAGTTGCCATTTGATACGATGGCGCTACCAGTAATTCGGTTAATCAAACACTACCTAAAATAGCCTCTAGCAACCTTGATACGGCTTAGTCTGGAGCATTTTTGTCGGTTTTTGACTTGCCGCCCATCTCATACTCGTATATCGGTTTTGTAACACGTAGGCCGTGGGTGTATCGATATAGCTCGCCGTAGACGCCACGCCAGCCTTGTGATGGGTTTTCGATGAATCGACGATCCGATGCGATGAACGGTGATGTTACGATGCCGACATTATAGCCTGCACGATGTCCACGTAGAGCCAGGTCGTAATCCTCCATGATGTAGAGTGTAGGGTCAAAGCCGTTTAGTGACTCAAAAGCCTTTTTTGTTGCAAAGGTGCAACTAAACGATATCGGCCACGGTGTGTGTTGCATCAGGCGGAGGTATCCATTCATGACACGAGCGCCTATGCGGATACTGAGCTTTTTCGATGGCATACGCTGGGTGCAGCCGCCAATTTCTAGATTTCTAGCGGTAACTTGCTGTTCAAAGTCGGCTAGAAACTGGGGAGGTAGGATAATGTCAGCGTCGACAAACAGGAGCATGTCGCCTGTCGCTTTTTGGCTACCCTCATTACGGGCGTTGGCGACACCGCGTTTCTTGGCGGTGACGATCGTAAGCGGTAGACGATCACTAAATGCTTCGACGTGTGCGAGTGTGTCGTCGGTGCTGTGGGAGTTGATAAATACGACTTGATCAGCCTGTCGAGTCTGCTTGGTGAGTGATTTTAGAAGTTTGTCGACAGTGCCGGCTTCATTTTTACCAGGGATAAGTACGCTTATCTGCATGACAACAGTATAGCAAATGGTATATGCTAGGCGCATGGCTCATAGAACTCTAGAGGCTCGGCACCAAGGTTTTCGCACTGTCTCGCGTGACGGATTTTGTTGGCTCGAGGCAAATACGACCGCTAAAAAGTCGGCCATCATCATCCACGGCGTAACTGGAGGTAAGGATGATATGTTGCCACTTGCCGAAGAGTATATCGCGCTTGGCTATAGTGTTTATTGCCCCGACTTAGTCGGTCATGGCGGTTCAGCGATGATTCATGTGACGAAGTTCGACGATCTGGGCCGATGGTTCCGTGACTTGGTTGTGGCAATTGGTGTGGAGCCGTCGCTGATTGTCAGTAATTCTTATTCGTCAGGCGTGGTTTATAGCTACATATCCCAGGGTTTTCTGTCCAAGCATACACATGTGATCCTTGGTTGTCCGACACCAACTGTCGCGCTGATGTCGCGACTACTTAATCGTATCGGACAAGCGGTTCCCGATCGTATCGCATGGTATGTATATAATACTTCGCCAGCCAGGAAGCTTCGTGTGAAGATCTTGTATCGTGGTAGTGATCGTCAGTCCTATGACTGGCTAGTTGAGTCCGAAAGGCGCAAATATCACTATATTGCTCCAAATGTTTCACCGATTTTGACAAATATGATAATTCGCGACAACCCTTTTAAGGGAGAGCAGCTGCCAGATGATGTTCAGCGACAGATTACGGTCGTATTAGGTGAGCGCGATAATGTTGTCACCTCTGATGCAAGGGCTTATCTGATGAGAAAACTCCCATACGCTAGGTTTGTTAGTGCTGGTCCAGCTGGGCATATTTTGCACTTTGAGGCGATTAGCTCCCTTGTCCGACGCGATAACAGCGTCTGATATAATAAAAGAACATTATGAAAATCGCATTCTTCACAGATGACTACTTGCCGCACATCCACGGTGTTGCAACTTCTATCAAAACCTATCGTGAGGCGCTGGAGCGCCTAGGCCATGAGGTTTATATCATCGCCCCGAATAAGCCTGGTCACGACGACCATGATGACCATATTATTCGGATGCCGTCAATCAACAACTATGTATTCGAAAAACGGCCTACCTCTGTAATCTACCCTGGATTAGCTAAGAAGCTCGATAAATATGAGTTTGATGTTGTCCATAGTCACATGCAGTTTTACCTCGGTCTGTTAGCGATGAGTGTTGCTAAGCGTCAAGGGGTTCCGCATTTTACAACAATTCACTCTTTATATACCGAACTAATTGATGATTATCCGCTCATGATCTCTGCCGGATTGATCGCGGT
Source organism: Candidatus Saccharibacteria bacterium oral taxon 955 (assembly GCA_010202265.1). Taxonomy (NCBI): domain Bacteria; phylum Candidatus Saccharimonadota; species Candidatus Saccharibacteria bacterium oral taxon 955. The sequence goes on from CP047918.1 coordinate 353,613, forward strand.
TACATTTGGCTACCCTATTATGTTCCGTTGTAAGCCAATTTTGCCATTTAAGGATCGAAGTGATATTCGTGACCTACGCAAAGAGGATGCCAAGTCAATTATGAAGCGTCAAGGCTGGCGTCTGACGGCAGAGTTTGCAAATCGCTGTGACTACTGTATATCACCATCAAAACACCTAGCGGAGATCCTGACGAACGCTGGCTTGACGACGCCAAGTTCGGTATTTCCTAACTGTATCGACACGAGCCGATATACGTCGGCGACTACGGAGAACTCGCCGCTAACTAAGCTTCCTGGCGAAAAATATATTGTTTGTGTTGCCCGATTGTCTGCCGAGAAGCGACAACACGTACTGATCGACGCGATGGAGCAACTTAATGATCCAGGCGTGAAGCTGGTGTTGGTCGGCAATGGTCCAACCGAAGATGAGCTGATTGCCTCGGTAGCTTCTCGTGGGCTGTCTGATCAGGTGATTTTTACGGGTGCGCTATCTGGTGATCAAGTAGCAAGTATACTCAAGCAGGCTGATTTGTTTGTCCTAGCGTCATATCATTTTGACAACCAACCGATGGTCTTTCTAGAGGCGGCTGCCTGTGGTTTGCCGATTGTCTACTGTGATGAGCGTATGACCGAGGGGCTGACACCAAAGAACGCGGTATTGACCGATGGAATCGAGGGCGATGCATTTGCGAAAGTATTTGCTGATCTGCTAGGAGATGACAAGAAGCGGGCCGAGCTTTCGGCTGGTGCGCTAAAGGTCGCTAAGAACTTTGACTCTACCAAGATGGCGAAAGACCTAGTTGCCCTATATGAATCAGCAATTCGAACCAAAGAATTAGAAAAAGCCCGCGAATAAGCGAGCTGTGGTTGTGCGAGGCCGTGCGTAGGAAAAGTAGTCCCACGCACGACCTCATTGAGGCTAATCGGATACGGATAAACGACGCACGTCTGCTATCCGCCGCCCGTGTTGGCTAGTCAGGGTGAACTCGATCTGGTCCCCTGCTTTTACGAGGGCACATTCATACTGGCTCCTTGTGGAGCAGATGATCTGCCATCGCTCACCGGTTTCCTTTTCTCTCCCTTCAAGTATAGTATCTCCGTAGTAGCCGGGTGTGGCGCCTATCCGATCAACTACCATCCTATAGGTCCCTCCGGTAGTGCAACCCGTCAGAGACACAGCCGCAGTCAGCGTAGCTATGGCGACTTGTAGTGTGTGACGCTTCTTCATTCTTCACCTCAATTGGTAAGGGGCTGATCGGGTTGATCAACCAGTATAGATATTACAGCACTTTTTGTATCATAAAGTCAAGAGATACGTAGCCTGTTTTGGGCTATGCGAGAGGTCGTCTATGTACCTATATGTGGAGTCGTACTGATTTTTTATGCTCGCGGTCTAGGTCGCGTCGCTTGATAGTTTCACGCTTGTCCCAGCGCTTCTTGCCCTTGCCTAGGGCGATCACGAGCTTGATGTATTTATTGTTTGTCAGTAGTTTGGTGGGGACGATCGTCATACCCTCTTTTTTGTGAGCCTTAAATAGCTCAAGTTGTTTTTTGCTGACCAGTAGTTTACGCGGTGAGGTGTCGATACTTCGATGGTTGCTTACGCCACGTTCGGTAACTTTTAGACCAAAGCTAGCGTTGTTGAGCCAAAGCTCACCAGAGCGGATTGTGACATAAGCACCCTTTAGCTGGACGTGTCCGTCTCGGGCGGATCGAGTCTCGGGGCCGGTTAGTACTAATCCAGCGATGATTTCGTCGCCCAATTCATAGTCAAACCGTGCACGACGATTGATGATCGGTGCGGTTGGTTTTGAAGATGATTTTTTGGGCTTTGCCATAGGGCCATTGTAACAGATAACAGATGAAAGTTTATACGATATAAATCCGAAGATGTAAAAATGAAAAGCCGCCCCAGGTGGTAGCGATTACTCAACAGACAATTCTGGAGTGGCTTCTCTGAGACGGTTATACTGGTAATCTCCTACTCCTAGTCTTGACACACTTCGCTTTGAGGGCCTGCGTCAGTAGCAGTACAGCGTCGTATACACTATGCGCTACCATAGACGTGATCAGACCGTAGTGGAGGGCTAGCCAAAAAAGGACTAGACCCACGAACCAGGCGTTAACACAGCTGATTATGCTATGGCCAGTGTAGACATGGGCTGCTACAAATACGAGATTTGCAGTGATTATACCGGCTCCAACTGTCCAAGGGGTCGTGAGGATTTGTCCTTCCAGTGCCCCAAAGGTCATCAGATGTGTGGCGGGCATGAGAAAGCTCTCAAAAACCCACCTAGTTACCCCGCGGGTGATCCAGTCTACGAGTGGAAGGACGATCATCGCGATTCCAAAGGACAGATATCGATAGATCAGCTCCTCCCAGAAGCCTATCTGTATTGATGTCCAGACAGCTCTAGACAAGATCCTTGTTCTGGCCTCTTTGAGCGTTTGGTCGTAGCGACCGGTTATGGAATTCGCGATTGCCCAAGCGGTCGCCCATAGCAATATGGGCCAAGCCATTAAAAGGCCGTATGGGTTCCATGTTATCAGAGACAACATATCCCACTTGAGATACTCAAACCCCAGTAGACATAGCAGCCCAAATATGGCTGCAGCCTTAAATGCTTGTGCTATGTATATGACGCTCACGTCTAGGGCCGGTATTTCCAGCGTGTTGCGGTACATCTTTTTTGCCTTTCTCTTGGCAGGAGGTTGTCTAAGTGCGCGCATTTGCGTTATTTATATTACATCAAAAAAGTATAGATAAGTCAAACTATTCAACAGAGGTGTGCTAAAATGTGGCTATGGTTATCGATGTCCATATCACTGAAAAATCATTTGGTCCGAAGTTGCTGATGACGGATGTTCGGCTTAGTGTGGGCGATCGAGAGAAAGTTGGCGTTATCGGGCGTAATGGCGCTGGTAAATCGACGCTGTTTGGTATTTTGACGGGAGCTGACAAAGACTTTATGGGCAAAGTCATTTACCGCAAGGGCGTGAGCGTAGTGGCGACCGCTCAGGAGCATCATCAGATAGATGACATGACGGTCATAGAGTACATTTTGCGTGGACTGCCTGAGTATGCCTCGCTAAAGCACATTATCGATACCTATCCAGCCAAGATGGGTGACAATATGAAGTTGATTGATGAGTATACGGCGGCGCTTGATCGGTTTGGGCAACGAGGATTCTATCAGATAGAAGAGTTGGTAGCTGAAGAACTGAGGAATTTTCAGCTAGGGGGTGTTGAAGAACGAGCGTTTGGGACGCTGAGCGGTGGACAAAAACGTCTCGTGGAAGTGGTAAAGGTTATGCATTCTGACGCTCATCTTGCCCTACTCGATGAGCCGACCAACCACATGGACTATGTGGCAAAAGCACAGTTTATTGACTGGATGAAGTCGTCGACGACAGCGATGCTGGTAGTTACCCATGATCGAGATGTGCTGAAGCATGTCGATCGGATTATTGAGTTAAAAGATGGTAATACGGTGAGTTATCGAGGTAATTATGATGATTATCTCAAGCAGAATGCCCTCGCCACCGGCAATGCGATGGGAGATTATGAGCAGGTTGAGCGTCAAAAAGCTAACTTGCGCGACAAAATTGTTCAGTTTCGCCGCCTCAAGGAGAGGGCGCGCGACCCTGATACGATCAAGCAATTTAAGCGTCGTGAGATGCAAGCAGCGGCACGACTGGAAGAGCTAGAGAAGGTTGAGAGGCCAACATTTTGGATTGACCGAGACAACGTGGCGCAACTTGACTACAAGATGGCTGGGCGATATGACAAATACAAGGCACGGAATATTCGCCTGTCGGTTCGTGATGGCGCTATGCGTAGCCAGAGAAAGCTGATTGAAGCGCGAGATTTAGCGCTTGGTTATGGCGATAATTTGTTGTTTGAGGGCGTAAATATAGATTTACGCGAGGGCGAGGTAGCTGAACTGCGTGGGCGAAACGGTGCCGGTAAGTCGACCTTGATCCGGGCGTTATTGGCGCCGACGGAATCAGAAGTAGACCGGCTTAACTCGATCACCTTTTTTGACGGTACGCTAAAGCTTGATCCGCATGTGAAGGTGGGAGTGTACGAGCAGGAGATCGCCTCGACCTATCTCGACTTGACTCTGCATGATGCGATTGAGCGGATGTATCTTGACCGCAACCTAGCGATTAGCGAGACAAAGATTCGTCAACTGATGGGTGATTATTTATTTACCGAGAGCGATGGCGGAATTGTCCTAGGGCGCTTGAGCGGTGGACAGAAAGCACGCTTTCAGATCATCAGTATGCTTGCTAATGACCCACAGCTGTTGATTCTTGATGAACCGACCAATCACCTAGATCTGCCGAGTATTGAAGAGCTGGAGGTGGCGCTTGAGCGATATAGCGGTGCGATTTTGTATGTGAGCCATGACAATTATTTTCGAGCAAAACTTGGTGGTGAGGTCATTACGGTCGGTGGAGACGAAAAGGCACGCTAGGTTTAGTGTGCCTATATGTAGCGTGCTTGGTGGTTATTTGATTAGACCTTTGTCTCGGAGAGTGGCGTCGATCTTGGCTCGATCAAAGCCGCGTATGATGATACCGTCGATATCTGTTACAGGCACGCTGGATGTCTCGCCACCCACTTTTTCGAGCAACTCCTCCATCGCTCTTTTGTCTTGCTCGATATCTCGTACGGTAAAATCGACGCCTAGATGCTCGAGATATTGCTTCTCAGTTTTGCAAAACGCACACCATGGTGCGCTATAGACGATGATGCGACTTGTACTGGCCATAATGAACTCCCCTATTTCTCCTCGTATATTTCAGCTTGAGTATAGCACGGTGGTTAGCGCGTCAGCAATGTGCTTTTGCTTTTTTGTCACTTGGTATATGATAGGGTTATATGTTGCGGCGTCGCTATTCTGAGGGTTTTGCCCTACCTACGGTTATCATTACATCTGTTGTGATGTTTGCTATATTGGTCGCTGCGACTGGTACGGTGTCTAGTACGGGCGACGCAATTAATACGCAGTTTTATGAGGCGTTAGCGACAGATGCAGCTGAATCAGGCATGAATCACGCGAAAAGTTGCTTGATGGACAATAACCAAGCAAGTACGTGGGGATCTAATGAGCTTCATCCAAATACTGGATGCAACGGAGGTCCGCCATGCTCAGATAAGGATAGTTGCTATGTCGTCAGGACGGATACCTACAATAGTACATATAGTGTTAGTCCAGTTACTGATAGTGGTTCAGGTTTTCAGACGGTAACGGTCAAGAGCACATTAACTCTGACGAGGGCTTCGACTGGAGCGGCTTGGCGGACTTTCAGCAAGACCTTAAAGGTGCGTACTGGTGCTCAGGTTAGCGCGAACCAGGTTATCTTTGGGTATATTGGCCAAGGAACTGGAGCATTTTTTGCTACGGTTGGTGGCGACGGTGTGATGCGTGCGACTGGATACAACGGATTTGGCCAGCTCGGGAACGGTACGTTTAATCCGACTCTGGTGCCAAAGAAGTTTCTTGCACCAACATCAGCGCCAATTGTCGCCGGCTACACAAGTTTTCTGTCACTTGGTACGTCGATGTTTGCGGTCGATTCTAATGGTGAGGCGTACGCTGCTGGCTCAAATCACTATGGGCAACTGGGCACTGGGTCAGGGTTCCACAATATATCATCACCAGCCCGGGTCTCATTGCCCCTAGGCAAGCAGGTTCGCTATATTTCGGTGCGAGGTGGTACAACCTATTTCCTGACTACCGACAATAATCTGTATGCAGCTGGTAATTGTGAGGGTGGTGCTCTCGGAACAACTTATACGATATCGGGGTGTTTGAACCAATCAATACCGGTCCGAGTGTCTCTGCCTATACCAGATCCGTCTGATCCAAACACTATTCCTACAGACAACCTCGTTGCTGACCGTACGACGACGTATATTCGCATGGCTGGAGGTCGTGTGTATGGGTGGGGCTCAAATGACCACGGTCAGCTTGGTGACGTGTCGTTTGCCGATCGCTCTAGTCCAGTTAAGATCGGCACCTACGGTGACTCTGGTCAGCCAAAGGCCACCAAGATCGCTTTTGACGGGCTAACACTTTATGTGCTTGATAGCGTGGGAGCCCTCAAGAGTATGGGCTCAAATAGTAACGGTCAAGCAGGGACTGGCGTCATGTCTCTGAGGGTAAATACGACTAACTTCTGCCTAGATACAGATGGATCGTCAGCGCATATCTGGAATTGTAATGAGTCGGCTTCACAAAAGTTTCAACTGAGGAGTGACGGCTCATTCTATAATGCAAGCAAAAACGTTTGTCTCACGACGGTTGGCTCTAATGGTCTCAAGATGGCGGCTTGCGACGGGAGTGCCGCGCAGAAGTTTCGCTGGGAGCCAGAAACTACCGCGATGCGCGGTTACTTAAAGCATGCATCAAGCGGATTATGTGTCAATAACCGCGACTACAATGTTGCTGGTGGAGCAATGGATCTGGAGCCGTGTGCTTATTATGCCAACCGAATATTCTACCCTGTCAACGCCAGTCTTCAGCAGTTTGACAATAGTGTATTTTCGGGAGTGGTAGTTGATGTGGTGTCTGACCAGTGGGCTGTGGCTGTCCTTACATCCAATGGTGAGGTCTGGGGTGCTGGGGTAAATACGTCTGGGCATCTTGGTAACGGCAGTCAAAGTGTGACACAATTCAAGCCGGTGAAGTTTGCTATACCAGTTGCTGCAAAATATATTTACATAACAAATAACGATACAACAAATCAGTATTCATACCAGAACCTGTTTGCGGTTGGGGCGGATGGACGGGTATATGGCGCTGGTTCGAATTCCTATGGTCAGCTTGGTAACGGCGGCACGGCACCAGCGGTGACGACTCCAGTAGCGATGAATGTGATTGATGGAAGCGCGGTAAGCGCTCGGAGTGTTCAGGTCGGACTTGGAACAACGGTTATATTCACTACGGACGGTTCGGTTTACAGTGTGGGCAATAACTCGCACGGGCAGCTCGGCGACGGCACTATGAATAATAGTTCGACACCAATTCGTGCCAAATATCTCAACGACTTTAGCGCAACTTCTTACTAGTCAGATACCACCCGCCATCGATCGGAGATTGGTATATGTCGAGTTCGAGATCTAGGTGATACTTTTGAAGTTCCTTTATTGCGCGAAGGGCGGCGTCACGACTCAAAAAGCGCCTCTTGTCAGGCGTGGTCGCTGAGCGTGGTTGATATGGCTTATGTTTGGGGGTTCGGTTTTTGCGTGGCATGTTGTGATTATTATACCCCACTAACCCTTTAAACAAATGCTATAAACTGCTATAATAATCTTACATGGGTAAATTGCCTGATTCTAGTGACGGTGATGGAATATCTAACGACCGCCAAGCTGGTTCGTCGGGTCTTATGTTTTTTGCAGTGATAGCGGATACGACCTGGCGGATGTTTGTTCCATCTATCGGTCTGACGCTTCTTGGGGTTTGGCTCGATAGCGAGTGGCACATGAAGCCCTGGTTTATGATATCTGGAATCGTTGTCGGGACAATCGCTGCAATTGCTTTAGTTAGGCGACAGATTAATTCAATCAATACGAATAGGAACACATTATGATTACATGGTTTGCTGCTACTGGCCCTCATATATCTGTCAAGGCTGATGAGATATTTTCAGTGGCGGGTGTTTCGATCACTAACTCACACTTATTGGGCATTCTTGGGCTAATAGTGTTGGTTTGGGCGCTAATTGCGACCAAGCGTGCCGCCATGGGGCGAACGCGGCACAATTTTATAACAAGGCTATTTCTCTGGGCGTTTGAGGGGCTGTACGCAACTGTTGGACAGGTGATTCCAGACGCAAAGTGGGCACGACGTGTAGCTCCGCTATCGATAACGATCTTTTTCTTTGTGGTGGCGCAGTATTGGATGGGATTGCTGCCATTTGTTGGTCCGATTACGGTTGGCGAGCATCATACACCGCTATTTCGTGGTGGTGTTGCGGATTTGAATATGACCTTTGCTCTTGCAGGGGTGACGATCGTCGCAGCTCAGATTTACGCATTTAAGTACCTAGGTTTTCGCGGTAATATGGGGCGATATTTTATCAGTCCACTCAAAAATCCAATCATGTCGTTTATCGGAATTCTCGAGCTTATAGCGGAGTTCTCACGCTTATTGGGGTTGAGTTTTCGTCTGTTTGGAAATGTTTTGGCGGGAGAAGTGCTTCTTATTATGATCGCTTATCTCACGCAATATATTTCACCAGTTGCTCTTCAGCCGTTCTATATATTTGAGCTGTTTATCGGTGGTATCCAAGCTTACATATTCTTTATGCTTTCGACAGTGTTTATTTCACTGGGACTACAGCATCATGGCGATGATGAGGAAAAATCTACGCATTCAGGTTCGCATTCGAGCAGTCGTAAAATCCAGACGGCTGTACACGAATGAGTATTAAATAATGGTTAAACAATAATTTAAGGAGAATTAACAATATTATGGAAAGCCTCGCATTTACTCTTGCCTACGCTCTACCGGCAACATTTGCTGCTATCGGTGCTGGTCTAGTCGGTGCGGCTGCTATGAACGCGGCTGGTCGTAACCCAGAAAAAGTCAACGATCTACGTACGATGATGATTCTTGGTATTTCGTTTATCGACGCGCTTGCGATTATTGGTTTTATCGTCGCTATCGTCGGTAAGGTAATGTAGATAGCAAGACGAAGGAATACGCGTGTTTTCATTTATTAACACTTTTGCAACGGCAGAGACGGCTGGAAAAGCTGATCTGTTTGCGTCGATTGGTGTCGACTGGAAGTTGTTGGTGCTGCAGACAATTGCATTTTTGATCCTTCTTTGGTTTCTCAAGAAGTATGTCTATCCACCACTGGTTACGATGCTTGATAAGCGTGAGCAAGAGGTTGTAGCAGCTGCAGAGGCGACGCGTGAAGCTCAGGCCCGAGCGGATGCTAGTCAAGATGAAACTAAGAAACTGCTAGATGAGGCGCGGTCTGAAGCTAAAGAGATAGTTTCGACTGCCAAGGGAGAGGCTGACGCGCTGGTAGCAAGTGCCGAGGCCAAGAGCAAGGCGCAGGCTGAACGAGTGGTTGCGGCCGCGCAAAGTGAAATTGCCAAGGAGGTTATTGCCGCTAAAAAAGCTCTGCACAACGAGACTGTCGAACTAGTAGCCCGTGCAACTGAAAAAGTCGTTGGCAAGACGGTTGACGCAAAGCTTGATAATGTAGTAATTGAAGAGTCTCTCAAGGAGTCTCGGTAGCAATGACACAAAAGATCTCTAGACGAAAACTGGCGAGCTATGTTGTCGACAGGTTTGAATCGGGGGCACCGCTTGCTACCTTGCTTAAGGAGGTTGCAGCCTATCTTGTCGACTCAAAGCGCACTAGAGAGGCGGACTTGCTAGTTCGTACGATCGAAGACGTATTTGCCGAGCGTGGGCTAGTAGTGGCGCGTGTTACGACCGCTCACCCGCTAACCGATGTACTTCGTCGAGAGATTAGCAAGCTTGTTGGTGGCGATAAAGTTCACCTTGATGAGATTGTCGATAGCACTGTGATCGGTGGCGTACGGATTGACACGCCAGGCGAATCACTTGACGCAACTATAAAACGTAAACTTCTGGCGCTTCGCCAGGCTAAGATGTAAGAAAGGCTCATGATGGCTGATATAGCAGTTACAGAATTATCAAAAGGCCTGCGCGATGCAATCGCTAACCTAGATACGAGCGGTAAGCTTGAGTCGGTTGGTGTCGTTACCCGCGTGGGCGACGGCGTGGCATGGATTCACGGCCTGTCGAGCGCTGGGTATAGCGAAGTACTCGAAATTGAAACGAAAACTGGTATGGTTGAGGCATTTGCCCTCAATCTCATGGAAGATGAAATTGGTGCTGTCTTGCTCGGTAGCGATCAGGGTGTGGCAGCTGGTGACAAGGTGAAGCTCAAGGGCGAAGTCCTATCTGTTCCTGTTGGCCCAGAGCTACTTGGTCGCGTGGTTAACCCGCTTGGTGAGGTGCTTGATGGCGGTCCAGCGATTACAGCCAAGCAACGTGGTGCGGTAGAGCGTGAGGCGGTCGGCGTGATGGGTCGTAAGCACGTCCATGAACCGCTCATGACAGGTATCATGGCGATAGACGCGATGTTCCCGATAGGTCGTGGACAGAGAGAGCTTATTATCGGTGATCGTCAGACGGGCAAGACTGCTATTGCCATCGATACGATGATCAACCAGGCGCGTCAAAAAACTGGTGTCGTGAATGTTTATGTTGCGATTGGACAGAAGCTCTCGAAGGTCGCCCGACTGGTTGAGACGCTGAAGCGTGAGGGTGTGATGGACCAGACGATTATCGTTGCAACTGGCCCAAGTGATCCAGCTTCCCTACTCTATTTGGCTCCATACGCTGGTACGGCGATGGGTGAATATTTTCGGGATAACGGTGAACATGCTTTGATGATTTATGATGACTTGACGAAGCACGCGGTTGCCTATCGTCAGATGTCGCTTCTTCTCCGCCGTCCGCCAGGACGCGAGGCCTTTCCTGGAGATGTTTTCTATCTACATTCTCGCTTGCTTGAGCGATCAAGTAAGCTGTCTGACGACCTCGGCGCTGGTAGCTTGACGGCTCTACCAATTATCGAGACGCAGGCTGGTGACATATCGGCGTATATTCCTACTAACGTTATCTCGATCACCGATGGACAGATATTTATGGAGACAGACCTGTTCTACCAGGGTATTCGTCCTGCGATTAGTGCTGGTTTATCGGTTTCTCGCGTTGGCGGTGATGCTCAGACAAAGACGGTTAAATCTGTCTCTGGTAACCTCAAGCTAGGCCTGAGTCAGTTCCGTGAGCTAGCAAGTTTTGCGCAGTTTGGTAGTGATCTTGATGAGGCGACGAAAGCTCAGATTGAAAGAGGTCAGCGCCTAACGGAACTTCTAAAGCAGCCACAGTATCAACCAATGAGCGTCTGGGAGCAGGCGTCTAGCGTGTTTACGGTGAGCGAGGGGCTGTTTGATAAAGTACCCGCCTCAAAGATTAGGGAAGCTCAGCGTGCCATGTTGACCCGCCTGTGGACAGATCACAAAAAAGACATGCAAGAACTCAACAAGGGGCTTGAAAAGCTTGAGGTTGAGAGCGATGCCGGTAAGCTGATCACAAAAGTTGCTAAGTCGGTTGCGAAAGGATTTGAAGGCTGATGGCCTCTACCCAGCAATTAAAATCGCGTATTCGCTCGGTAAAAAACACCAAGCAAATTACAAAGGCCATGCAAATGGTGGCGGCGAGCAAAATGCGTCGAGCACAAGATGCAACCAAAGCATCAAAGCCTTATACATCGAGTGCCGATGATCTTTTGGCGTATCTTTCCAGCCAGGGTGTGACTGATAATCATCCGTTATTTCGTAAGCGTGCGATAAAAAGCCGCCTTATCATTGTGATTGCTGCCGATAAAGGTTTGGCTGGTGCCTATAACTCTAGTGTACTCAAGAAGTACGTTGAGCTACTGAAGCGTGATGACGATAGAGGTATAAACAATCTAACGATTACTGTCGGTCGCAAGGCATCGCAGTTTGCTTCGCGCCTAAAGGACACAGAGATTATCGGTAACTATGATGATCTGCCAGATAAACCTGAAGGCGTGACGTTTCACACTATCCTCAATACGGCGTGTGATATGTATCGCAACAAAGAAGTTGATGCCGTGACGGTCGTCTACACAAATTTCGTAACTAGCATCACTCAGGAAGCGTCGCGGATGCGCCTGCTTCCAGCTGGTACACCAGTCGATAGTGATCCAGCCAAGATTCCTGATAACATTCAGGACGCTCGCTACGAGCCGAGTCCTGCCGAGGTGCTAGATGCAGTAGCTTATCGATTGGTGGGTGCTGAGCTGTATCAGGCATTTCTCGATGCTCGGGCAAGTGAGCACAGTATGCGTATGATGGCGATGAAAAATGCGACCGATAACGCCAGCGATCTTGTTGATGACCTTACGCTCGCCATGAACAAGGCTCGTCAGGGGGCAATTACCCAAGAGTTAGCGGAAATATCAGGTGGCGTGGAGGCGATGGGCTAATGAATGTTTATGGAGGACCAAGTGAATAATGCAACCTTATTTGTCAGTACAGTTGTTGTAAGAGACGGTAAAATATTGGTAGTCAAGGAGGGTAAGAATAACTATGGACAGCTGGGTACATGGAATCTTCCAGCTGGACACGTTGAACCTAACGAGAATCTGGTTGACGCAGCGGTGCGTGAAGTAAAAGAAGAGTCTGGTTATACGGTTGCAATCGATGGCGTTTTATCACTGGAACTAAAGAATACAAACGCGAGCATGTCGCTGATAGTGTTCTTTTTGGGGCATGTTGTTGATGAATCTCCGGCTGGACATGAAAAAGGAATTCAACAGGTTGAGTTTGTGACGCTAGAGGCTCTAGAGGAGCTGAAGTTGCGCTTTCCTGATGATATTATGGAATCGGCTCGTCGTGCGATGTCTGGAAAAAGCTATTCTCTGGATATAATTACGGACCATCAGAGACGATAGATACGGTACTGCGATGAGATTAGTAGAAAGGAACTGCGGAGGAGTAATTGATGAGTAAAGGTAACGGAAACATAATTCAGATCATGGGCGTGGTTGTCGACGTTGAGTTTAGCGGCGACAATCTTCCGGCGATCTATGAGGCGCTCCATGTTGAGCACGACAAAAAGACGATAGTGCTTGAGGTTGCTCAGCACCTCGACGAGCACACCGTGCGGACAATTAGCCTGCAGAGCACCGATGGACTAAAGCGGGGCCAGGAAGTGATCCCGACTGGTGCACCGATCAGTGTCCCAGTTGGTGCGGAGACTCAAGGACGGATGTTTAATGTCGTCGGTGAGCCAATTGATGGCCGAGTTATCTCTGATAAGGTAAAGAAGGCTTCGATTCATCGTGAGCCCCCTGCTCTATCTGAGCAAGTTAATAAGACCGAGATTCTTGAAACCGGCATCAAGGTGATTGACCTAATTGCGCCGATTGCTAAGGGTGGAAAGGTTGGTCTGTTTGGTGGTGCTGGTGTCGGTAAGACTGTTTTGATCCAGGAGCTTATCAATAATATTGCGAAGTTTCACTCAGGTAACTCAGTTTTTGCGGGTGTTGGTGAGCGTACGCGCGAAGGTAACGACCTCTATTATGAAATGAAAGAGGCCGGCGTGCTAGACAAGACGTCGCTAGTGTTTGGGCAGATGAATGAGCCGCCTGGGGCGCGTCTACGAGTGGCGCTGGCTGGCCTTGCGATGGCAGAGGCTTTCCGCGATGAGGGTAAGGACGTTCTTTTGTTTATCGATAACATTTTCCGATTCACTCAGGCTGGCGCCGAGGTGTCGGCTCTGTTAGGTCGTCTACCGAGTGCTGTGGGGTATCAGCCAAACTTGCAACAAGAGATGGGTGCTCTGCAGGAGAGGATTACTAGTACAAAGACCGGTTCGATTACATCTGTCCAGGCGGTTTATGTCCCAGCCGACGACTTGACTGACCCAGCTCCAGCAACGACATTTGCTCACTTGGACTCGACGATTGTGTTAAACCGTGCACTAACCGAGATCGGTATTTATCCCGCAGTTGATCCGCTCGACTCTAGCTCGACGATCCTTGATCCAGAGGTGGTTGGAGAGGAGCACTATCAGGTGGCGCGTGAAGCTCAGCGCGTCCTCCAACAATATAAGGAGCTGCAGGATATCATCGCAATTCTTGGCATGGAAGAGCTGTCAGATGATCAGAAGCAGACAGTTAATCGCGCACGTCGTCTTCAGCGATTCCTTGCTCAGCCGTTCTTTGTGGCTACACAATTCACGGGTAACCCTGGTGCATACATCAAGGTGTCTGACACGGTCAAAGACGTAAAGGATATTCTGGCTGGTAAATACGATGACAAGCCAGAAAACTGGTTCTACATGGCGCCAGGTCCACTTTCGGAGAAGAAGGATTAGTCGATGAATTTCCAGTTGGTGACGCTAGCGGGGGTAAAGGTCGATGAGTCAGTGTACGAGGTGATCATACCTACAGTTGATGGTGAGATATCGGTGTTCCCCAGTCACGAGCCTCTAGTAACGGTCGCAAAATCTGGGGTGATAGCGGTTCGTCGCGATAAACAGCATGACAATGACCGGATGGACTATTTCGCTATCTCGGGTGGCGTGGTTGAGATTAGTGCAGATCGAGTTCGCATTTTGGTTGATGAGGCGGAACACGGTGAAGATATCGTAGAAGCTGAAAGCCAGGCGGCTCTTGAGCGTGCGATCAAATTGCGTGATGAGGCCAAGACGCAGGTCGAGCTCGAAAAAGCTCACCAGCTGGTTGACCGTCATGCAGTGCGCCTCAAGGTTGCAGACTTGCATCGCAGGCGTCGTCCACGCGCATAGCGTCTATATTAGGAACGAAAAAGATATGGTCATGTGGCCATGTCTTTTTCGTAGTTGAGGTCATAGGTTTACCCGAATTGCTTTAAGATTGATCTTACTTCGTCGGTTGAGCTGGTGTGCATGAGCTTGTCGCGGAGGTCGCTTGCGCCTTCAAAATCCCTGATATATATTTTGAAAAATTGCTTGAGCGTTTCAAACGGTCGCCCCATTAGTGACTGATAATGATCGTATTGATCCAGGTGATATTGGAGCAATTTGATAAGCTTAGCTTTTCGGTCAGAACGCTCTTCTGTCTTTAGGCCGTCTTTGAAACAGAAGGGGTTTTGGAATACACCGCGACCAATCATGACGCCATCAATAGAGTGTTCTTTGAACAGCTTCATGCCTTGTCCACGATCGAGGATGTCTCCGTTGATGATGAGCAGGGTGTCTGGGGCAATCTCATCACGTAAGGCTTTGATCTCTGGTATTAGCTCAAAATGAGCACTTACTTTACTCATCTCTTTTTTGGTGCGTAGATGAATTGTCAGGGCAGCGATATTTTGCTCCAGGAGAAATTTCAGCCAGCTCCTCCATTCATCAACATAAGTATAGCCAAGTCTGGTTTTGACGCTTACGGGTAGGCCAGATGTTTTTGCGGCGGAAATTATAGCCGAGGCTCGGTCGGGGTTACGAATCATGTCAGCACCTCCACCACCCTTGATTGCCGATTGGTCAGGACAGCCCATGTTGATGTCGATGCCATCATAATTGAGCTTGGCAACATGTTGGCTCATAGCCTTCATCGCCTCTGGGTCGCTACCCCATAGCTGAGCGACGATTGGGCTTTCGTCATCGGTCTTGACGAGACGCCCGCCAATTGCCCTGTCGCCGGCGCGAAACCAGCCAGTTGCGTTGGTAAACTCGCTGAAGTAAACGTCGGGTCTGCCGGCGTGTGTCACTACGTGCCGAAATACAACATCTGTCACCGCCTCCATGGGGGCGAGAACAAAAAATGGTTTGGGTAGTTTGTTCCAGAATGATTTCATCATTATCCATTATCTCACAAAAGATAAAACCCCTCAGGCTCATAATAATTACAAGCCTGAGGGGGTGTAGAGTGGGGGCCGGTATTGCACCTGGCTCTCCGGTCTTGCGGACCGGCGACTTCTTTCATCCAACCCCACAGGTAGACGACTCTTACGTCCTAGCCCAACCACTTCTGGTTGGGGGTTGTTTGCACTTGCTGCATTTATTTCCTGTGTTGTCGCAAGCGCTGCACCCGCCTCCGTCGCAGCGCTTGCACTTTTCCATTGGGTATCTATGGTCACACTTTACAGTGGGCAATGCTCGCCCTTTCTCTTGTCGCCCTCTAAGGCTAGCCGGGGTTGGCCTGTAGCCATGATATACTACTTTGAGTATTTGTCAATAAGATAATCCTCAAAGGCAAGCACACCTCGATAGTTTTGCTCAAATTCCTTGACATCTGGTAGTTCAAGTGTCGTTATACAGTGCCAGACTGCGTTGATAAGCTTTTTGAATCGAACCAGGTCATCTTGAGAGAATTGCTCTTCTAGTGCGTATACTTCTCCGTTACTGTCGGGTTCGACAAACTGGAGAACTCCCCTTTTAAACTGGTACTTGGCGTAGTCACGCGAATGATTACAGAGTAGTTGATAGAACATCAGCTGTTGTCTATATTTGTGGAGTTTAATTTTTTCGGCATCGGTTTTGCCTTTCCAGCTGTAGCTGGGCTTGCCCGTTTTGTAGTCGGTGACGGTAATGTGATTGTCGACTATCTCGACTAAGTCAAGCGATCCGGTGAGGGTTGCGCCGTCTATGACGACGCCTTGATTGGCGAAGCTAAGCTCAGTTTTTTGGTTAGCTGAAAAAGTATCGTACTGTGCTCCTAGGAAGCGAGTCAGATTATCTACGCCTCGTTTTGAAAAGAGCGCAAAATCATTATCATCGAGCCGTTGTTCGCGGAGTATATTGGTGAAATCGTCTAGAACGTCTTTGACCGGGCGTCGCTCCCCGTGTGCTACCAGGTAATTGTGGGCACGCTGTAACGTAGTGTGAATCGCTGTACCGTAGCCGGCGTGAGGACTCTTGGCCTGAGGAAACTTTAGTAGGTTGTTGGTGAGAAAAGTAGCTGGCCCACCGTGAGTGATATCTATGAAGTTGTTTAGATGAGTACTCGAAAGTTTATATCGTTCTAGCACGGGCGTGAGCAGTTGCTTCATACTGGCAGTTGGCTGGTCTGTTAGACGCTCGTGCCAAGAGAGTTCGGCTTGTGCTGTTAGTGTGTCGAGAGAGTGGTGTGATTCTGGTGTGGTTTGTGAAATTGTAGTTCCAGTCAAGAACCCAGCGATTAGTGTGTCTTTGCCGGTGTCATTGACAGATGAGAACGTGAGATGGAGCTGTCGTTTTGCGCGTGTCATCGCGACATAGTAGAGCCTCAGTCTCTCATCGTAGGTGTCGGCGTTTGGCATGATTGGCAGGTTCTCTGGGTATGATATCAAGCGCGATCGACTACGGACACGCTCACCCCAGACCGAATCAATTGAATTAACGACGTATACTGTATCAAACTCTAGTCCTTTTGATTTATGCGCAGTCATGAGATTGATTGCACCGTCAAGCTCGGTACTCCGGTTTCGTACACTGGCTATCGTCGCGCCTAGCTGCCTATATGTTTCGATAAACTCAATAAAATTATTTAGGCGCAAGGTGGAGTCCGGTCGATACTCGCGTAGTTTTGTCCTGATTGTTCGTAGGGCCTCCAGCGTAGTGAGGTAGGCTTCAGGGTTGGTTTCTCTTGTGTTGTCGCCGAAATAGTGATTGTAGTATGGCGAAATAAAAACAGGGTTTTGATCATTTTTTTCAGCCGGTATGCCAATTAGCCTGTCGATCGCCTCCTCGAGTGGTTTGTGTACAATATCGCGCGCACTCTCAACCAGCCAATCAGCAAGAGGCTTGAACTCGGTCGAACCCATCATTGCCTCTAGCCACGAGTGGTTGTTGCGGTGTGCGGCGAGACTCAGTCGCCAGATTGACTCTGCACTATGCTTGTACATCGGGTGGGCCAGTAGTTCAGGTAAGCGACTATTAGCCCTAGAGTGTTGACCTGCCGCGATATCGATGACTATATTGGCGAGAAGCTCTAGCGTTGTGATGCACTCTAGGTCTAGGACGTTATCGCGTCGTTCGTAGTTAACAGAGATTTTTTTGCTTGCTAGATAGGGCAATAATTCTATGAGCTCTTGGTGACGACGCGCGAGGACTGCGATAGATTCTGGTTTTGTGCCAGAAGCGATGTCCCTCGCGATTGCGTCTGCGACCCATGCGTATTCATCGCTATGTGTCTCCAGGTGGTTTATATTGACAGTTGGCGCCGCGGTAGCGTGAGCGATAAGTTTTTTTGAAATCTCCATGGAGTTTTCGAGTCGTCCGTCTGCTTGAATAATTACCTCTCTGGCATGATCAAGGATGGCTTGACATGAGCGATAGTTGTGGATCAGAGAGACTGTTTTGTATGTCGGATATTCCTGACGAAAACGGTGAATATTGCCGACATCAGCACCCTGGAAGCTGTAGATTGCCTGATCGTCGTCGCCGACAACCATAATATTTGGCGCGTCACCCAGTGTTGTGTCGGTGAGGTTAAACAGGATACGCATCTGAGCCAGGTTGGTATCCTGGAACTCGTCAACCATGATGTATTGGTATTTTTCTTGGAGATTAAATCGAAGGTCGGGGTATGTCTCCATCGCTTGGATTGCGTTGAGAATCATGTCGTCATAGTCATAGAGTTTTGCCTGCTCCATTTTCGCGACGTAGCAGTCGTAAACATGAGCTAGCGAGAGAAGTTTCGCGTGGCGTTTGCGATCTTTGAAGATAAAATCACCTTGAATATTTTTCTCCATCCAGCGATTACGCCAAGCAGTAATTGGAGTGGTTTTGCCTGTCTCGATCGCTTCGCTTAGTGCGTGTGCTAGGCTGAGGGATAAGTTATTGTTTAGCGGTAAGATGGCTGGCGGGAGTGTTTGAGGTGAAAACGTGGCGATTTTTTCGGCGATTGGGCTGAGTGCTTTTAGCATGTTGATATTAATTTTTTGAGAAAATATCGCCTGTAGTTCTGGCTCTATGCTGTCTAGCGCAGTTTCGTTGGCAGTGACGACCGTGCGCAGTTCTTCGCTAGACAAGCCAGCTTGCTTGAGTTCACTAATCGCTGTCATTGCATCGCGTAGATAAGTGTATTCGCCTGCCATTTTGCTGGCGAGCGGATTGGCGTGATCTAATTCGTCAAAGATACTTTTTAGTATCTCGTAACTAGATAGCTCATCGGCGGGACGAAACTGCGCACCACGGAAAAAGTAGCTGTTGTGCTGGTTAGTAATCTCTGTGCCGAAGCTATGAAATGTCTGAATTGCAACTCGATAAGCGTCGGGTCCAATAATCTCTGATAGTCGTGAGCGCATCGCTACCGCCCCGCTATCTGTAAAAGTCAGACAGAGGATATTTTCAGGGAGCGTGTCGGTTTTACGCAGAATATTGGCGGTACGCATACTGAGTAGTTCGGTCTTGCCGGTGCCTGGTCCAGCGACAACGATCAGCGGTCCATCGATTGTATCGACGGCCGTCTTTTGCTCGTCGTTTAGATTGTTGTATCGTTTAGAAAACACGTCCATCACCCCTATTATACCTGAAAATATGACTGTATTATATTGACTAGTTGATACAAAAAATATATATTGATAATTCGTCAATATTATATGAAAATATAAAAATACTCTAGTCACCAGAGGTGAATGTGCTATAATTCTGGTATGAATAACGGCGATTTATTCGACGATTTCGCACTGGAGAAGAGCGCTAAAGAGCTATTTGGGGTTTCATTGGAGATCGATAAGGTTATTGCTCGTAACTTGGACGTAGGTCAGTCAGCTCGGGCGACGCTATACCTTTCAAAAAAGAAACAACTGTATTGCTATATCGAAGGGCCAGCGCGTCTTTTATTGAGTGATGTCAAAAAGATTGCATCACGTATTGGTATAAAGCCTGAGATATTTTTCCCGCCTAAAGGTCAGCCGAACTATTTCGATGAGATCGGACGTGAAAAATTTCGTGATGTATTTCCGGGGCGCAAAGACATTCATGAGTCTGATTTGAGGTTTTATCGCACACTTGCGCCTTATTGCCCGGCGCTGATTCTCGTCGGCGAGATAAAGGGTGGAACTATCCGCTGCGCTGATAGTGACGCCCGTGGCGGCTGGCGTCCGGCTGTGAGACTTGCCTATCGGCGAATAAAAACCAGCTAGTTTTTATACCTCTTTATCAAACACGCATTGCTGAGTGGGATAGATGGTGCTTGATTGGCTTTCGGTTTGTTGAATTTTTACTTCTGCTGAACCGTCATGCTCTTTTTTTATGAAGTGAATTTTATTGTCGACTTCGCTATACCAGGCTAGGACATACCAGTCGGTTAATGTCGGGCCTGGGTATTGCTTAGCGAGAACAGAACAGCCCGAGCCGTGAATTGGTCGCGTACCCATTGTGCCCCAGTTAGACACTATAGCACTGGAGTCTGAATTGTCTGCATAGTAACCATAGCCCTTGCACGACTGCCCGGGGTTATTGTGTAAATGAGGCTCGCCTACGCAAAACTGCGTCGAGCCTAGTCTACCTGTTGGCATGGTGGCGATATTGTCGAGCGGATCTTTTACGGCGTTATCTACCAGTTTTGGTGCAACTTGCGACATTTTTGCTGCCTGAAAGCCAGCTAGAGTCGGATACTCACCATTCTTTTGATAGTAGTTCTCGAGCTCTTTCATGACAATCAAGATATCGTTGCGTCGTTTAGTGTCGCGAGATTCTTTTTGAACACGATGATAAACGACGATTGTCATCGTAGCGAGGATCCCGACGACTGCTATAACAACAGCAATTTCAACAAGTGTAAAACCGCGCGATTTAGAACGCTTCATAAAGTTAGTTTACCACATGGTGCTTATGCTAGGCTAATGTTTCTTGTCGAGTATCACCAGGTGCTCGATGTGAGGGGTGCGTGGAAAAAAGTTATACCCGCGGTGGTATCGGACTCCGTAAATTTCGGTCAGCAGAGCGATGTCGCGTGCTTGAGTGACTGGATTGCAACTGAGATAAATAATTCGTTCTGGACCAGTCTCCAGTAACCGAGCAATCACATTAGAGTGCAGGCCAGCGCGGGGTGGATCGACGATTACGCAGTGATCGGTATTAATATGGTCGAGGGCTTTTTCGCTAGGAGACAAGATAGCGCGAGCGGAATTGGTGCGCCCAAGGTCGTTAATATTACGGTTCATCTCACGGACCGCGTCCTCATTAATCTCGACAAGCGTAACATCATCACCGCCAATTGTTAGTCCGATTGTACCGACGCCACTATATAGGTCGATGACTGATTTATTTTCGACCCATTGTTGCATATCACGAAGAGCTTGTTCATAAACGGGTATATTTACCTGGAAAAAACCTTCGGTTGCATAATGAAATGGAATGCCGAGGATGTTGTCGGATAGGACGATATCGCCAAATGACGCCAGCCGTTCAGTGATGCGACTGGCGGGGCTGCGTGGGTCACTGTAGATCAGTTCCCCTCCTTGTGCGGGGAGGCTTGACGCCTCCTCTGGTGAAATGATTTCAGGTAGCCTATCTTTTAGATAAAGTTGCCAAACGCAATTTCCCTGCTGGTCGGCACGAATCAAAAGTGTTTTTAGGTTGCGTGCGGTGACGGGCTTTGTCCGAAGCAGGTCGCGGATTGAACGAGCCAGATTTATCATTGAATCAGGCAATAGGCTGCATGAATCAACGACAATTTTTCCTTTGCTTCCGCGCTGAAAGAACGCTAGATCTAGCGTGTTGCCACTAGGGGTGGTGTCGCCAAACCAGCTAAATTCGACTTTGTTGCGATAGTTATATATTTTTTCATCGGTATAGACCTCGATGGCGTCAGGCAATACGATGTCGTGCAATTCAAAAGCCTCTTCTATGAGGGCTGATTTGTAGTGTTGCTCGTCCTCGAAAGCCATAATTTGCCATGGGCTAGTGCTTAGGTAACTGGTAGGGTCTTTTGGTGTGAGGCGCTTAGGTGACGTTTCGTGGATCTCGGTTACTACACCTTCTACAAAATGGGATTTCTTTTTTGTTATGCGAATAGTGACGCGTTCGTCAGGTAGCCCACCCCACACAAAGGCTTTTCGGCCATCTTCAAGAGTGCCGAGAGCCTGTCCTCCGCCTACGATAACATCTAGTTTTAGCGTTTCAAATTGAGGTTTTTTAGCCATCACCCTATTCTAGCGTGTAACTGATTTATATAAAAGCTCGTAACTACGCAGGTGTTTGCAGATGAAGCCTGTTTACCTTATCGTTTGGCCGCCTTGAGGGTCCGTTTTGCGATCTCAACACTTTCGTTTGTTGGTATGACGATGATAGGCTTGGATTTTGCAGACTGAGAGATGCTGGTGAGTTGGTCGGGTTCCGTACAGCCATCGTTTAGATTGCCGTCTATGATGAAGTCGACAAATTCCAGATGAGCGACGATGCGTTTTCGCAAAATTGCACTGCGCTCGCCAACCGTACCAGTAAACACCAGTAGGTCGCACCCGTTTAAGGTTACTATCATACTGCCGATCGCCTTGTGAATTGTATGAACGAGAGTTGTCAGGGCTAGGTGTGCCAGATGGTCGCCATTTTTTTCGCGTTCGATTAGATCGCGAATATCGTTTGAGCCACCAATTCCGAGCAGACCGCCTCGTTGATTTAGATAGGATTCAATTCCTGACCAGTCCATGCCTAGTTTGGTTTGTAGAGCGCGCACAGCTCCTGGACTGATGTCACCACTCCTTGTCGCCATGAGTACACCCTCGAGTGGCGTGAACCCCATCGTGTTGTCGATGCTTCTGCCGTGAAAAATGGCGCTCACACTACTACCGCTACCGAGGTGACAGACTACGACTTTTGGTGGTAGTTTGCCATGATTCCACAGCTCATCGACAGCGCTTGCTACTGATATGCCATGGTATCCGTATCGCTTAATCTCTAGACTGTCGGCGTCTTGGATATTGATACCGTAGTTCCAGGCATATGGTGGTTTTGTGCGATGAAACGCACTATCGCTGACCGCTACGACTGGTGTCTGTCCGAAATACTCGCGTAGTATTTTTAGTTCTTCGAGTGTTGCAAAAATGTGAATCGGAGCGAGGCTTTTGGTCTCTTCGAGCTTCGCGATGACCTCGTCTGATATGACGCGGTCTTCCATGAAGTATGAACCAGGGGCGACGACGCGCAGACCTATTGCGGTAATTGCTTCGTTTTCGTTTAATATATTTTCGCGAACCAATATACCTCTCACTTCTCGCGGCGCGTCATGAACCTCTGACAGTGTGGTTTCGACTTGTCGTGAACCGCTATTTGTGCGAAGTGTTGCGACTATTTGGCCATCTGACGATTCAATATGAAGTTCAGCTCGTAGCGCGAGTTTGTCTGATTCGTACAGCGCGTATTTACGGCTTGAACTTCCAGGATTTGCGACAAGTATCAGTCCCACCCATTTCTCCTATCTTAGTTAGTTTGGCCGCGCCATTCTTCTTCTTTTGTGCGCTCGAGGTCGCGTGCTGCTGGCCATACCCATGCGTCAAGCTCGGGAAGGTCGATGCCGTGCTGTTTGATGTAGGCAGTATTGGCTTCGATTCGAGCGCGGTATTTCGCTATCAGATGTTCGGCCTCTTGGACTGGTATAGCGTCCGTTTGACCAA
The DNA here is from genome assembly GCA_010202265.1 of Candidatus Saccharibacteria bacterium oral taxon 955. Taxonomy (NCBI): domain Bacteria; phylum Candidatus Saccharimonadota; species Candidatus Saccharibacteria bacterium oral taxon 955. The sequence continues at coordinate 376,792 of CP047918.1, forward strand.
GCTTCCTGAACGCGGCAATAGCGAGGTCGTAGCGGCTGGTCTCGTTTCGGACATGCATATCAAACGGTGTAGTGGTGGAGCCAATCTCTTTGTAGCCACGGACATCAAAGCGCGTTCCGTCGACCGCGTAGTTAAATAGGATACTCTTAACGGTCTGTGGGTAGCCGTGGAAGTTAAAGACGACAGGCTTATCTTCGGTGAATATATCGTCAAAGAGTTGCTGGCTGGCGGTGTTAGCAAGCGTTCCAAATCCTTGTGTTGTCAGTGACGACACGTTGACGCAACGGACTTTTACGTCAGGACGCTCGGTCTTGATAATGTCGATTGCCGCCATGGTTTCTTTGGTCGGATAATCACCAGCGGCCGCCATGACGATGTCGGGCTGTTCGTCGCTCGCAAAGTCCCATATCATCAACCCGGTATCAATCTGTTTACGTGCTAGCTCTGGCGTTAGCCAGCGTGGCTCGACTGTTTTGCCGGCGACAACGGCATTGATTTGGCGGACGCTTTTTAGCATGTTCTCAACAGCGACGAGTGTACAGTTGCCATCTGCTGGGAAGTAGACATTGCTAAAGTTGCTTTGACGACGCAAGATGTCGTCGATAAATCCTGGGTTTTGGTGGCTAAATCCGTTGTGATCCTGTCGCCAACCACTACTTGTCAAGATGTAATTGATACTCGGTATAGTTCCGCGCCACTCGACGCCACGACTTTGTGTCAGGAACTTGGCGTACTGATCTACCATACTCGAGACAACAGTGAGAAATGCTTCGTAACTAGCAAACATAGCGTGTCGTCCAGTGAGGACATAGCCCTGCATCAAACCTTGCATATTATGCTCAGAGAGCATCTCCATAACGCGGCCATCTTGGGTGAGGTCCTTGTCCCAGCTCATGATAGGCCATTGCCAGCTACGGCTAGTGGCTTTGAATATGTCGTCAAGTTTGTTTGAGTACGTTTCGTCAGGGCTCATCATGCGAAAGTTTTTGTGATCAGCATTTCGACGAAACACTTCCTCGAGATATAGACCAGTTCGGCGCATGCTACTTGAGCCCATCGTGCCGGGTATAGTTGCGTCTTCGGCGAAGTCTTCGGCTCTTGGGAGGTCAAGTGGCTTGTAGACGGCGTTGCCACCGTGTGCATGACGACTGCGCCCTAGTCGTTTTTCCGGATTTTCTGGTAAGATATCGTCGACATATGAGCCAAACCCGTTTGCCTCTGTGAATAGTTCGTCGAACTTATAGCTACCGAGCCATTCGTTTAGTAGTTTTAGCTCCTCTTTGTCGGTCTTGGCTTCGTTTAGGACAACCTGGTGTGCAAGGCAGTTGCCTTCAACTTTTTCACCGTCTGGCAATTCTTTGACGCCTGTCCAGCCCTTGAGTGTGCGCATAATAATCATTGGCATACGAGGGCTGACGGTATCGTGACTGGAGCGAACCTCAGCTATTAGATCGTGTGCCCAGTCGAGTGCCTCTGCCATTGCGTCATGAGGGTTGACGTCGCCCTTGGTTGCGTCGACAATTCGTGGTTCGTAGCCATAGCCTGAAAATAGCGTCATCAGTTCGTAGTTGCTCATACGACCAAAGATTGTCGGCTGGCTAATTTTGTAGCCATTTAGGTGGAGGATCGGTAGAACGACGCCGTCTTTTCTCGGGTTGATGAGCTTGTTTAAATGCCAAGCGCCAGCGGTTGGCCCGGTTTCTGCCTCGCCGTCCCCGATTAGCGCAGCGACAATAAGGTCTGGATTATCCATGACGGCACCATAGCTAGTGCTTAAGGCGTAGCCAAGCTCGCCTCCTTCGAGGATAACGCCTGGAGTTTCTGGGTTTGAGTGGCTTGGGTATCCGTATGGCCAGCTAAACTCACGACATAGTCGACGAATACCGTCAAGATTCATCGGCAAGGTTGGGTCAAAGTGGCTCAGCGTACCCTCGAGGTAGAGGTTGGCTTGTAGCGCTGGGAATCCATGCCCCGGCCCGAGGACAAACATCATATCTTGGTCGTATTTCTTAGCATAGCGCGATAAATGGGCGTAGGCAAAGTTGATACCTGGACAACTCCCCCAGTGTCCGAGCAGACGATTTTTGATGTCGTCTGGCTTGATTGCACGCTTCATGAGGTGGTTGTCTGCTAAAAAGATTTGCGCCGCGGTTAGATAATTTGCTGCACGCAAATACTGATTCATTGAGTGTTTTTCGTGATTGTTCATGCTAATGCTTAGTATAACCTCTGAGGGCGTGATTTGACAATCAAAAGACGCTTACAGACCTTCTGGATTGGTGAATGTGCTGTCGGCGTTTCCTAATTTATAAGTACATATATGATTACCATCACGAGTTGACCTCTGGGAGCTAGTCAGGCTCATGTCGGCAAATTTACGTGGGCACTCTGATGCTCCACTACTGTCTAGTATGAAAGTAAATAACGCGTCAGTGCCACTTATAGAGTAATAAATGCCACGGTGCCAGTCGGTATCGCTGTTTGCGGCGGTGACAAACGCGGGGTTAGGTGCATTTGATGAATATTTTGCGATCGCAACTGATACGTTTGGGTCGGTTATGATACCAGAGCTAGTACTCGTCTGGCGACACTGTCCGACGCCGGTTGAGCCTTTGTCGTTGTTTACGCCATAGCCATACCCCGATCCTAAGCAGGTAGATAATTCGGGATAGCGATGATTTCGTAGCTGATAGGTTTTTAGAATCTTAACCCATTGATTGGCAGCGCTAAGTGTTTGTGAATTGCGAGCACGCGCCTGAACGCCGTTATAAGTGACTAGCGTGATGCCCGCGAGGATGCCGATAATAAAAACAACGATGAGGATTTCTATAAGTGTAAATCCGCTCATGGTTTTCTTCATACTGTTAGTATACGACGCTAGCTGATTGCTGTCTATCGTTTTAGGTAGTGGTACGATATAGATATGAAACGACTTGTTACGAGCCACTCTCAGCATTTCTTGCGCGGTAACGCCTTTATTGCTGAGCTAGTTGGCCATAGCAATATACGTAAAAATGATACGGTGATTGATATCGGTGCGGGTAGTGGTGCGATTACTGCTGTGCTGGCGCGTCGTGCAAAAAAGGTAGTTGCCTATGAGTCAGAGCCGTCGGCATATTCACGGCTAGAGCATAACATGAAACGTTTCTCGAACGTAGAGATTGTCAGAGGTGACTTCTTGCGCGCTGAGCTGCCAGAGGGACGGTATAAGGTGTTTTCAAATATCCCCTTTCATATTAGCTCGTCGATAGTTCGTCGTCTGACGTGTAGCACAAATCCACCGGTGTCTATATATCTGATCGTCCAAAAACAATTTGCACAAAAGATGATTGTCGAGGGTGTTCATTTTCATAGTGCGCTTGGTATGGGGATTGCTCCTTGGTGGACAGCGCGAGTTCGTCGCTCGCTTCGTCGGACTGACTTTACTCCACCACCAGCGGTTGACGCCGTACTGCTTGAGCTAAAATTGCGAGATACTCCCCTATTGCCACGCCAGCAGATGCAGTCTTATATGGACTGGATTGAGCGTTGTTATGCTGATCCACGTACTTTTGCTAGGTCGACCGCACCTAAACATAAAAAACCATCAGAATTAACACTTGAAGAATGGTTGTCAGCGGCCCGCAACGCTCACCTTGGGTGATGTAAGCATAATAAAATAACTGCGTGGTTCAATCATAGACGTCACGCCGGCAGTTTATAATATTGTGGGGTAGCAAGCTGGTCTTGTTTATGTTATACAGCCACTGATTTTTATAAAACTAAACCCGCTTTTTGCGGGTTTCAAAAAAAGTTTAGTTGCGTATTTGGCTGGGCCGGAGGGATTCGAACCCCCGAATGCCAGGACCAAAACCTGGTGCCTTACCGCTTGGCGACGGCCCAATAATACACTTAACGCTACCGCATTATACCACAGTTAACTTGTCAATAATAGGCGCTGTCTGCTAGTCGTATGTTTTTTTGATATATAAGTGAAGAGTATGGGCTGAAGTATGTTGACGCTTAAGTAAAATATCACTACTATAAATCACATGAAGAAGCTGCTCCATCCGAGTATCGCTCAATACAAAAAACGATATCTCAAACATGATTTGATAGCCGCGCTAGTGGTGACGGCGATTGCAATTCCTGAGTCGCTAGCTTTTGCGGTTATTGTTGGACTACCGCCCGTTACAGGGCTTTATACGGCCGTGTTGGCGCCGATTGTTTTTGGACTTTTGGCTAGTACGCGTCGTTTGATCGTTGGTGCAGACTCTGCGACCGCAGCTTTGATTGCGTCAGGTGCGGTATTGGTCGCGCAATCTGGTACTGTGGGTTATGCCAATGCGGTTGGTGTAATTGGTTTGCTGACGGCGGTGATTCTGATAATTATGGCGATAGCGCGACTTGGCTTTTTGGCTGACTTAATATCACGTCCGGTGCTTGTTGGTTTTTTGGCGGGGGTTGGCGTTCAGCTGATTATTACTCGGCTACCGACGATGCTGGGCGTAGAGGCTCACGGAAGCCTGTCTCAACATATCATTCAATTATTTCAGCAGATCGGGTCGATCAATGGAATGGCGTTGACGATATCGGTTCTTGTTGTTGGTATTATTTTGATTACGCGAAAAACCAAGATACCAGGTGAGTTAATTGGACTCGGTTTGGCGATGCTATTTGCGTTTGGTTTTAACGTCGATACACTGGGCGTCAAGCTGGTTGGGGTTTTGCCAGCTGGACTGCCAATGCCAACTTACCCACATGTTAACCTCGGACAGGTCGTGATGTTATTACCTACCGCTATTTCAGTTGCAGTCGTTATCCTTGCTCAGAGTTCATCGGTAATTCAAAGCTCGGCCAATGAGCATGACGAAAAAGTTCGGCTTAACCAGGACCTATTTTCGCTTGGCGTGGCAAACGCCTTCTCGGCATTAACAAGAGGCTTTGTCGTCAATGGTAGCCCGCCACGTAGTCTTGCGGCAGACCTCGCCGGCGGCAAGAGTCAGATGGTAAATATTATGATGGGTGGATTCATCGGCTTATTCTTGCTGTTTGGCAATCAGCTTTTTCGCTGGATGCCAGAAGCAGCTCTTGCGTCAATCGTCTTTATGCTTGGCTGGCGTTTGATCCGATTCAGTGAGCTAGACTACATCTGGCGGACTCATAGAATTGAGTTTTTTGTTTCGTTGATTGCTTTGGTCGGGACGGTGCTTTTTGGTGTGCTGCAGGGCGTATTGATTGCGGTAATAGTTTCTCTGATGGAACGTATCAGCCGACAATATCATCCTAAAGATGACGTGTTGCTGCGCGATGGAAAGCTGTCGGAATGGGCGGTTGAACGGTTGGGCGTTGATAGTCGTTACCTTGCTGACTCTGAGGGTATACTAGTGTATGCATTTGACGGTGCACTATTTTTTGATAGTATCAACTACTTTACAACTCGTATCAAGCGGGCGGTTGAAAATGCTGAAAAACCTGTGAAATATATCATTGTTGATGCTGGTGCAATTGATAATATTGACTACACAGCGGTAGAATCGCTCAAGACGCTGTATCGGCATTTGTCATCTGACGATATCCGTCTCGGCTTTGCGCACGTTTCGCCAAATCTTTACCATCAATTTAATGAATATGGCGTCACTGACCTAGTTGGCGAGGATAACATCTACTCTACTTTATCTGGTGCCATAAAATCACAGCCGAACACTCGGCAGACTGCGGTGGAAAAAGTTAAAAAGCTTGGTATAAAACAGGATGATTATGTAGTAATTGGCGGTGCGGTGCTTGAGTCCTTGCATCTCCGGGATACGATGGATATCGATATAGTTGTTAGTGATGAGGTATATACACGTTATCGCGATAAAAAACACTGGAAAGAGTACGTTCAGGACAATGGTAAGCGAGTATTGGTGCATAACAGTTACAACATGATGCGTACCTGGATGGGCAATTCCCTCAAGCGCCTCAAGCGTGATGCATTTGTCGTCGACGGTGTGTCGCTCATGAATATCCAAATGCTAATCGAAAGCAAACGACACCTTGGGCGTCGGAAAGACCTTGCTGACATCACGTTATTAAAGCAGTATCTACAGCACCACCCCGTCAAGAGCGAAGTGAAGAAAAATGATTCCAAAATTGAATCAAAGGTTCGTTGACGAACAGGGTCGTTGCTGGGTTGAATCGACGACAGAACCGCTCTTTCTCTTCAGGAGTAAATCCGCCGATTACGGTATCAGCCGTTGATACACTAACTATCTTTGCGTTCTTGGCGAGTATAGTCGCCGGTACGAGACACGATAGATGCGCAAGCGTTGTAGTATTGAGCACCGAGTCCGTTGAAGCGTAAATAATATCGATATCTTCTTGTTTTATTTTTTCGATAGCATATGGGATGTCTGGGTGTAGGGTGTAGTGAAATGATACTAATCCTACTGAACGTAGTGCACCTCCTTTTGGCCTAGCTCCTGGCAAGTTTCTTGTCAGAGAAACTCCTACTGCATAAACTTGGCGTCCTCGCGCACTATAAGATCTTGCAGCGATAAGTAGTTTCTCGCGTTCATTATCAGTTAAATCTGTATGATTAATGATATCGGCAACCTCACCTAGCCAATAGGTGCGATAAAGCTCACCCTCATGCCAACTACTATGGGTTAATGTCCCATCATGAGACGAAACTGGGTCGTATGGTAGAGAAGCGTGGTCTCCCATACTGTCACGTAGTAGCTGCGATCGTGGTGAGGTGTTGCCAACGAGTGCACGTTGTGCGATAGCTGTCACTTCTTTTGGTGATGTGTCCAAACTGTATGACTGTGCAAAGTTTAAGCGACCGTCTGTTAGCGCGGTAGAGTCGATGACTATTGTGTCGATACGTTTAGCTCGACGACGTATCGAAGTTGGTATAGTGAGTCGTCGTGTAGTGATGCCAAAGTAGTTTTTAATAAACTCACGGAGAGGCTTTTTCATGTAGTGTAGTATATCATAAGCGGGTTGCGACTCTAGACTAACTAGGATACACTATAGGCATGGTAAAGAAAGCAGCATCTTCAGCAAAGGTCAACCGTACTTCGGCAAAGAAGCCGGCTACGCGCAAACGACGCGTTAGCAAGTCGACTAAGGTTGATTACTACCCTAACCGTATGACTGTAGCCGTGTCGGCACTGGCGGGAACGGTTTTGGTTCTATTTGCTTTGATATCGGTGTACGGCGCGTATCACGGCTGGCAGTAGTATCTCATTTGGGTATACATAGAGTATACTTAAATGTATGAAAGTACGCATTGAGATAGACACAAAGACTTTTATTCGCTTTTGGCTGGTGGTCATTGGCTTTGCTGCGGCAATTTTGGCGCTGTATAGTGCACGTACGGCGCTTGTTATTATAGGCACGGCGCTATTCTTGGCGCTAGCGTTAAATGGACCAGTCAGCCGACTGGCTCGCTATTTACCTGGTCGGAGTCGAACTCTCTCGACGGCGTTATCTTTTCTGGTCGTTGTGGTGTTTCTTGCCATGGTAATATTTCTCGTTATTCCACCAATAGTTCAGCAGACGGCTAAATTTATTGACAGCGCGCCCGAGATGGTGCGAACGATCTCGGCCCAATGGCATGGGCTTGGTGAAGTTATCGAAAAGTATCGTATTCAAAACCAGGTAGATCAGATAGTTGCTGCTATTCAGACTGATGCAGCGCGCTGGACGACCGACCTGGGGAAGAATTTTATATCTGGTCTTGGCTCAGCGTTTAATATGGTTGTGGCTGGTATCTTGGTGCTAGTCCTGACATTTCTTATGTTGGTTGAGGGGCCTAATTGGGTACATCGACTTTGGAGCCTATATCGAAATAAGGAGCGTATGGAGCAACATAGGCGACTAGTCGGTCGTATGCACGCGATCGTCTCAGGCTATGTCGGTGGACAGTTGACAATATCGGCAATTGATGGATTTGCGGCAGGTGCAACAGTCTTTATTCTCAGTCAATTTATCCATGAGGTACCAGTAAATCTTGCCCTACCGACTGTAGCAATCTGCTTTACGCTTTCGCTGATTCCGGTATTTGGTGCAACAATTGCCGGCATGCTTGTGGCGATACTGCTATTCTTTAGTAGTGTGCCAGCGGGTATTTTGTTTGCGATCTACTTCCTCGTCTATCAGCAGGTCGAAAACAACATAATTGGACCACGTATCCAATCAAAACGACTTGAACTCAGTCCGCTAACCGTACTTGTTTCAGTAACGGTTGGGCTTTATGTGTTTGGAGTTGTAGGTGGTGTTATATCAATTCCTATCGCAGGTTGTATTAACGTTCTGGTTGAGGAGTATTTGGAGATGAATCGTCAGAAATACGCCGAAAATAATAAACCGCTAGCGAAGCTTGTCAAGAAAATAAAGAGTCAAAAGGCCTAGGGGCATCGTACTTGATAATTTAAAGACACTTCCACATTTGGGCTGGAAGTGTCTTTTTTTTGGGGGGTGTCTAGCTGCTTAATACTAAACTCGTGACCAAATCGTATCATTAGAGGTGTCGCGAATTTTTATTCCACGCTCCAGTAGCTCATCGCGCAGCTTGTCTGAAAGCTTCCAATCGCTCACCTCCCTGGCTCGACGACGCTTGAGGATAAGCATCTTTTCTTCGTCGTTGATGTCTGGAGTACTTTCGCATAATTGTAGCCCCAATAGGTCGTCGATTGTTTCGAGGAACTGAACCAGCCCATATTGGTGAATCGATGCCAGTGGCTTGTTGTCGAGCTTACTAAAAGTTTCATCGACGATTCTTAGTGCTTCTGGAGTGTTTAGGTTGTTCTGCAGGGCTTCTACGAGAGCTCTTGATGCAGCGGCCACCGATATAAACTCATCGGTATCGTCATTCTTTTTGTCGTCGTGTAAGCTGTCGTGTGTTTGATGGCGAAGTACGGCGTAACTACGCCAGTTAGCCAGACGATTTTTTGCCGCTTCTAAGTTATCGAACGTAAAGTTCCCTTCATTTGTGTATTGCCCTTGCAATATAAACATCCTTAGATCCATCGGTGAGAAGCCACGCTCTTCTAGTTGCGCTAGAGTATATCCATTACCGAGGCTTTTACTAACTTTGCCGCCATCGATTTTCAAGTGGTTGTTGTGTAACCAGTAGTTAGCGAACTTCTGACCGCTAGCTGATTCGCTTTGAGCGATTTCGTTGGTGTGATGAACTGGGATATGGTCAATTCCGCCAGTATGGATGTCAATCGTTGGTCCTAGTATATCCATCGCCATTGCGGAGCATTCTAGGTGCCAGCCCGGAAATCCCATGATAGGTTCATCGTCTTTTGGCGGAAGTTCCAAGAGATCACCTGGCGTCTCCCATTCCATGTCACGTTTTTTACTCGGTTCAGTAAATTTCCAGAGAGCAAAATCCCAAGGTTGGCGCTTCTGGCTATTAACTTCGACTCGGGCGCCAGCACGCTGAGAATCGAGGTCTAGATGAGCAAAATCGGCATAAGTTGGAAACTTGCTGGTATCAAAATAAATTGCGTCAGATGTTTGGTAAGTGTAGCCTTTTTCCTTGAGAGCACGCACTAGATTGAGCTGTTGCGGGATAAAGTCGGTCGCGCGGACGAGGTGCTCGGGTGGAATTAGGCCGAGTTTTTCCATGCCAGCGACAAAGTCTTCGGCGTAGTATTCGGCCACTTCCCAGGCGGTTTTTTTCTCGCGACGAGCACCCTTTTCGAGTTTATCCTCCCCGTCATCGGCATCACTCACCAGGTGTCCAACGTCTGTGATATTCATAACTCGTTCAACTCGGTAGCCGCTGGCGATCAGAGTTCGAATGAGGGTGTCCCAGTATATATAGGCTGCCCAATTACCTACGTGTAGGTGGTCGTAGACGGTTGGTCCACACGTATATAAGGTCACCTTATCAGATGTGAGCGGAGCAAATGTCTCAGTTTTTCTAGTTAGCGTATTGTGAAGCTTGAGAGTCATGGTACTCCTTTAGGGCTTTGTCAGTTGCGTCGATTAGTTCGCAGAGGGCCTCTTCGTATGATTCGTATATTTTGTAGCCTGCCGCATAGCTATGGCCGCCTCCGCCAAAAAATCCAGCTATATCAGAAGCAACTGGCGTGTTACAGCGTAGCTTACCAGTGAGCTTGCCATCGGGGTAGGTTTTGATTGCGCAGGCAACTTCTACGTTCTCGACGAGGCGCATCTCGTCTAGCACGAGTACGCTTGGGTTATATCGATCGCTATATTCGGCAATATCCTCCCAGGGAATGTGAACTGTGGCGAGCTTGCCATCCAGGTGATACTCGATACGCTTGATGAGCTCGGCTTTGTAGTCCAAGATGTCGGCTGGTTTTTTCATAAATTCACGACGACGCAGTTCTATTTCGGCGGGTATAGCGCCTAACTCAACTAGTGAGGCTACCGTCTGGTAGGTGCGGACGCCAGCACTTTGAGTTGTTAGTCCGAGTGTGTCGCTAGCGATAGATATGTAGAGTGATTCAGCGGCAGCTGCATTGATGTGCCATTTAGCGGTTGAGGCAATATCGTAAATTAGCTCACCAGTCGCCGCTGCTGTACCGCTCATAATAAACTCATGGTTAAATGTTAGGTCATTTTGAGTTTCGTCCTCGTCGCTTTCTCCGTGGTGATCGAGAACGATGACTTGATGCGTTTCTAGGTAATGACGTACTCCTGGGGCTTGGAGAGCTTTTTCAAGGAGCGCTTCAGCGGCGGTATCGACGATAATCGCTAGATCGGCGTCAAATGGGAAGTCGTTTACTACTCGGTCCCATCCGCTGATATATCGGAGGTATTTTGGCACGTCAATCGCGCAGTACATGACGACCGATTTGCCTCGTTCACTAAGTAGTTCTTCGAGTGCCAAGCTGCTGCCTAGGCTGTCTCCATCTGGGTTCTCGCCTTGTATCACTACAATTTTTGTAGCCTTGTTGATCATAGAGATTACGGTGTCAAACATCAGGTATATTGTAGCATATTGCCTGCCTATTAGATGGTCCTATCTAGGGAGGATTATCAATCATGGCAACGATAGACTAGTTGCTTTTTATATAAAAGAGTGGTATAATTAAGGGAGAGGACAGAGTGATCATTCTGTCCTAGTTCTATGCTCCATCCTAGGTTGGGTTGGAGACGAAAGGCAGGAAAAATGAGTAGTTTTTGGCTTGTACAGCGCGTTGTCCCACTGGGAGGGGCGCTCGTCTGCGATTATGTGGACGATGAGAGTGAAAGGGCGCTTAATGAGTCTCTACAGAGGCTAAGTGCCGACGAGGAATTGACCGTTTCGAACGGATCTATACAGATTAGAGGTATAATCAAGGCTGTATATTTTCTATGTAGCCGAAATGAGGCTGCTCTCAAGGCAATAGAGCTACAGAAGTGGGTAAACCAGGGGTGTTATTCCAAGGTCTACTCAGACTTCTCTGAGCATTTTTTCAAGCAAGATATCCTTGGAAGGCCTCTGGGTCGTAGCTACAATACCGTAGCTTGGTGGAGTCCAGAGAGTGACCTCGTTTGGTCATTTTCTGAGGGCTGGCTATGGAAGCTTGCTCGACAGAATGGGCTAAAGGCGAGACCCTTTTGCCTTGTATGATCTGAGCACGAGGCTGGACTCATTTCTCCTGCCTCGTTACCAGAGGGTTTGAATAATTTTCAAAATTTCTGGTAACGAGATTTACTATAATGCGCGACGACCCTCTAGGGCGTGGCTGAGGGTAATCTGATCGGCGTACTCAAGGTCGACGCCAACTGGTATGCCTCTTGCAAGACGTGATAATTTAGTCTCTATGTTCGCTTCTTTGATCTGGCGCTGAATAAACAATGCCGTCGACTCGCCCTCGACGCTTGCGTTTGTGGCGATGATCACCTCTTCTACCTCGTCGTCGCGGAGACGTTTAAGTAATTCTGGGATGTGGAGTTGTTCTGGGCCAATCCCGTCGATTGGTGAGATTGCTCCGCCGAGGACGTGGTATGTGCCGCTAAAATGCCCTGTTTTTTCTAAAGCGATGATATCTAGCGGCTCTTCGACGACAGCAACCAGTTTTTTGTTTCGCGACTCATCTACGTATAGGTGGGATATCTCCTCTTCGCTGTCTATCAGAGCAAACGTTTTTGGGCAGGTTTTTACACCACTGTGCAACCCCGATATCGCATGAGACAAGCTTTCTGAAGCGCGGGCGTCGGAGCGTAATAGATAATAAGCGTAGCGCTCAGCAGTACGAGCGCCAACGCCGGGTAGTCGACCGAGCTCATCGATCACTTTTGCGAGCGTCTTTGGCAGTAGTTCGGGCATGGGTTTATTTTAGAGTCCAAGCTTGCCAAGTCCGCCCATCAGAGGCTTCATTTTTTCAGCAGCAATTTCCTGAGCTTTGGTCATACCGTCACGGACGGCGATTTCGATCCAATGCTCGAGCTGATGAATGTCATCAAGGTCAACATACTCTGGGTCGATTTTAACTGATTTAATTTTTAGCTCGCCAGAGATTTGGACGACTACGGCTCCATCGCCTGCTTCGACTTCAACAATTTCTTTTGCAAGATCTTTTTGGGCTTTTCGTAGGTCGTTGAGCATCTTCATCTGGTTGAGTGCCATGATAAGTAATTCCTCCTGAATAATTAACTAGACGTATTATAACCTATTGTTACTGTTTTGTCGTGTAGACGTAGAAGCGATCTGCGCTCCGAATCTTGTGACTGGTGACGATGTGCGATAGTTCTAGATTTGGTACTCGAATGTGGCGAGAATCATGTGTCAACAAGACGGTCTTAGGCGTGTCGGTGATGTCTACTGAGACGCTGAATCGTTTGTCATAATGAGCTACTAACGAATAAAACGCTAGTTGATCTTTTGAGGCGACTAGACGAGTTGAATCTGCGTCTGTTTTGTTTTTTGCAAGGTATTGATCTAGAAGTGCGAGGTCACTTGAATAATGATCTAGTACCTGAGGGTTGTATGAGTAGTTGTTCATGTAGCGCATCATGCCTGAAAATATCAAGCCTACGACAAATATACTTAGCGGCAAAAGCCCAGTGACACGTGCATAAGGGTTTCGTGGAAATAGCTTATACCAGCTTGTGATCATTGTAGCCATACCCATTGCTATCATGAGGGTGCTGAGTGGATAAAGGCTCGATAGGTATTTTGGATTTAGGATGATGAGCGGCAACATGAATGTTGCCAAAATTAAAACTACATAGCTACGAGCGGTATATTTTACGGTGAAAAATTTGTATATACCTACAGCCATCAATATGACCACGCCAAGCGAATAAGTCGGTCGAAGTAGCGCGCTGGTTGAGGTAGAAAAGAAGCCAAATAGGTCTAGAGCAACGGTTTTTAGATTTGCGACGATATCAAACGATGCGGTTGGTACGCCAAGAAGCGTCAGTGCGACGGAAGGATTGACGATTGATGCGTATACGAGTGGCGCTATTGAGGCTAGTCCAAGTATCAGAGCTAGGATCAGGCGCGGTCGTGATATCTTGCGGATTATATAGCGAATGTGGGGATGAAACGATGCTGTAATCAGTAGTGCTATTACGACGTAAACACCGAGTGGTACATAGAGGGCAGTCGCCATGAGCACACACCCTATCACCTTCCAAAAAGTATTAAATATAGCGCTTCGTGTTACGTAAGTTCCAGCTGTTAGAAGCCATATAGTGACAAACGTAAATAAAATAGCTGGCGTGCCATCCTGAATCAAGAATAGGAATTGTGTAGTCGTTACCGCGAGGACTGTCGCGAGTACGGCGACATTTCTTCGAAACCAGGCGCGCGTCAGGAGACAGATACCAACGCTAGTTAGCGTACCAAGGATAATTGATGGAAGCTTGATTGTGAGCGTTGAGACGCCAAACACCATAAAACCTAGGCGTTGAAGTATATGATATGGCAAATTGACAACGGTTGCAGGGTCGAGTGACTGGGCTGACAGCGCGCCACTTTCGAGTGCACTTGACAATTCCGCCTCACGAAGTGATCCAGGAATGTATATCGAAGTGAGGCCTAGGATGACGACGACAATCAAAAAGATTAGGCTGTAGCCTATCTTGTATCGCCATCGATAGAGAGCGTAGTCAGTGACGTGTGATTTCATACTGCCTATGATTATATCACGCTACTCGTGCCGTTTGTCGAGCGACATAAAGCGAAGACGCTCTGGATGGAAGTACAGTTGAACTTTGCCGACTGGGCCGTTACGGTGCTTGGCGATGATTAGATCGGTGATATTTTGAACTTCAGGATTGTCTGGCTCGTAGTAGCCTGGTCGATAGATAAACGAAACTATATCGGCATCTTGTTCAATGGATCCCGATTCGCGTAGGTCAGCTAGCTGTGGAATTGGTGGTGTGCGACTCTCGACTGAACGTGATAGCTGTGAAAGGGCGATTAGCGGCACATTGAGCTCGCGAGCAATCAATTTTAAGCCACGTGAAATCTCTGAAACCTCCTGGACGCGGTTGCCGTTGTGATTACCGCTAGCTTGCATGAGTTGGAGGTAGTCAACGACGATCAGCCCGAGCGGCTGGTCGTGTGCTGCGCGGCGTGCTTTGGTACGCATCTCAAGTACGCTCAAGCCTGGCGTGTCGTCGATAAATATCGGTGCCTCTGCCATCTCGCCCATTGCTTCTGAAAGTTTCGAAAAGTCTTCATCACTCAGGTTGCCGGTACGGATATTCCAGCTATCAACTCCCGACGCGTCCGCTAGCATACGGTCGATTAGCTGTTCTTTGCTCATCTCTAGACTAAAGAATAACACTGGTAGTTTAGCAAGCGAGGCAACGTTATAGGCGAGGTTGGTGACGAGCGTCGTCTTACCCATCGCTGGGCGCGCCGCGAGGATAATTAGATCGCTACGTTGTAGGCCAGCCGTCATGTTATCTAGATCGCGATAGCCGGTACGAATACCGCGTAGTTGACCTTTGTTGCGATGTAACTCCTCGATACGGTCAAAGCTCTCTGTCAAAATACTCTCGATACTGATAAGGTCTTGTTTGAGCGACTGATCCGAAACGCTAAATAGTTCCGCTTCGGCTTTTTCGAGAAGCTCTTGGGTAGAGGTCTCTTCGTCAAACCCCATTTCGCTAATCTCAGCACTGGCTTTAATTAGGCGTCGGCGTACGGCTTTTTGAGCAATAATTTCGGCATAGCTATCAGCGTGCGCCGCGGTTGGCACGTAATTGGTCAGTTCGGTGAGATAGGCTGATCCGCCGATTGCTTCTAGCTCATCTTTCTTTTTGAGCTCTTCGGTAAGAGTCAGTAGATCCACCGGCTTATGTTTTTCGTATAGACGCATAATTGCCCCAAAAATTGCCTGGTGGCGTTTGTCGTAGAAGTCTTTTGGCGTGACGATCTCAGACGCATCAGCAACAATTTCATCGTCTATCAGGATTGCGCCAATCAAACTCATCTCTGCATCGAGATTTTGGGGCGGAACTTTTCCAGCAACAATTTCTTTTTTATCAGCCATTACAACTCCACTTCTTCTCCTCCGCCCATGATATCAAAGACGGCTGCTACCTGGCTATCTTTTGGTGGTGCAGACGATTCGAGGATCGATATATCAGTATTTATGACACCAATCGACTGTAGAGCCTCGGCGAGTGCGGGCAGGGCTGCATCAAGCTTATTTTTATAGAATTTCTTGCCAGCGTAGATTGTTAGTTTGTTGTCGTCAAAATTATATTTACAGTTTTTGATGATGCTATGCGCTCCAGTATGTGATGAAAGCGCTGAAACAAAGTCCTCCCATGAAAACGGCTGACCCGTCTCTGGTGCCTTGGATTCGTCAGATTGAGCTGACGCTGTACTATCCGAAGTGTCAAGTGTTTCTTTTTGTGTACCTGTTTGATCTTTGTTGGAAACTGGTTTTTGTTCGGCAACTTTGTCTGATTGCTTGTTGGCTGCCAGGTCAGTGTTAACGCTAGGCTTTGCTGGCTGAGCTACTGAGCTAGATTTAGGGTAATTGGTCAACGCGGTGAGTAGTTTAACGTGTGGCCAGGCGCTACGCGCAACATCGAGTAGGTTATCGAGTAGTGAGATGAGCTCTGGTTCTGCCGTAATGCAATTACGAATTACGTAAATTAACTGTTCAACTAGCGTGAGAGCTGGCGCTCCTTGTGATTCTGCGGTATCGAGTAGCTGAACGATTGTATGAATATCCTGTAATTTGTAAGCTTCAATCAGACGCTCAATTATGTCAGTTTCTGCTAGGCCAAGAACTTTCTCGATTAGCGAAACAGTAATCTCCTCATCTGAAATATTACGTAGCTGATCTAGTAGGCTGATGCTGTCGCGAAAACTTCCCTTGCCTTGATGTGCGATCAGTTCTAGCGCCTCATCGTTAATCATAATATTTTCAGCGTCAGCAATTTTGCGCAGATGTTTTGCGGCTGTATCTGGTTGGATCGCCCGAAAATTAAATCTCTGCACTCGGCTAATGATAGTCGCTGGTAACTTGTTCGCGTCAGTTGTGGCAAGAATAAAGACGATGTGCTCAGGCGGTTCTTCTAGTGTTTTGAGGAGAGCATTAAAGGCCTGTTTTGACAACATGTGGACCTCGTCAATGATATACACCTTTTTTCTGGCGCTACTAGGTGCAACCATGACTTTTTCGCGTAGGTCACGGACGTCATCGACTGAGTTGTTGCTTGCCGCGTCTATTTCGATAATATCTAGGTGATTGGTTTCGTCAGCATACGGTAGCTGGTTAATTTCGTGAGCTAATATGCGAGCAATCGAAGTCTTGCCTACCCCTCTCGGTCCAGTCAGTAAGTAGGCATGAGCGATATTGTCGCTCGCAATTGCGCGTTTTAGCATATCAGTAATATGAGATTGGCCAACAATCTCATCAAGACTTTTCGAACGGTATTTTCGATATAACGCCTGCCCCATATGAATTTATTATACCTCGAGAGAGGTGTTTACACTGTTGTATTATTTCGTGATTGCGCCTGGTGACGAGGCGTTGTCGAGATAGCACTGTCCACAAAGCGACTGATAACGCACTCTAGTTGGGTCGTTGTCAATCCAGACTATCGGTTCACCGACATGAAAGTTTCCGTCCACAAATCGACCGTTAAACTCCGCTTGCTGACCACAGGGACACATCGTCGGCATCTTTTTGACCGTATCAGCCAGCTCAAACATGCGACGTGTGCCTTCAAATAAATGTCGTTGAATATCAGTGCGAATACCAAACGCAATCACCGATGTATCGTCGATCTTTGCAATTTTCTCTAGGTCATCTACTTGCTCGGGAGACATGAAATTAACCTCGTCCACTAGGACACATTGGACGGCTCTATCGCCAATTAGCTTGTGCAGTGTCTCGTATACTGGGGTTGAATCTTCAAATTTGGTCTCATCAGGGAGTTTGTCGCCAGCTTTGTGCGTCGCTATGTCGATTGGCCATTCTTTGCCAGCGCGTGATGTTGTAAACCCAGGTTTACGCATGCTCATTTCTGGCATCATGGTCACAACTTTTAGTCCATTTTCTGCATAGTTAAAGGCGGTACTGATCATCGTATCGCTTTTACCACAATTCATCGCTCCATAGAGAAAATGCAATTTTGCCATGTTAAATCCCCCTGCCCACCTGTTGATTTTTATCGTCTATTGCCTCTAGTATAGCCTAGCGGCGATAGGCCTGTCGTGGGTAGTTTTTACAATATGGCTATTTGGCCTAAAGTGCCGCCTCAACGGCCGCCCAGGTAGCGTCTGGGTTGTCCTCTGGTACGATGATCGTGACTTGGTCACCGATATTGATTCGGAAATACGTAACACTAGCAAGTAGAATTCGATATTCTCGACCTTGGGCTTCGACATAGTATGCGCCATCGTGCTGGACAAGCGTGCCGATGATTTGCTTGCGTGGAATTGGACCGATTTGCTTATAGATAAATCCACCATCATTGGCGATAGTGAGCTTAAGGATATCACCCTCGACAAGCTTTGACTTGCTTGCATAGTTGGCTGGTACAGGATAGCTCTTGCCATCTGGACCAATCATCACTTGCCCGTCAAATACACCCTCAATAACTTTGCCCGATACATCTTCGCGGGAGTTAGTAGGTGTGACGACATGTCCATCGTCTCCGAGGATACTCATCAAGAGCTCCTTGGCAGCGGCTAAGTTGGTTTCCGCCTCTTGAATTAGCGATTTAAGTCGCTTAACTTGTTTTTCTGGTAATTCAGACATCTGGTAAATCTCGCAATCTTTTGTCTGTGTTTTGTTATATCAACCCATTATATACATCTCTATGGGTAAAAAGTCAAGAACAGAAATTTTCCACAAGGTTTTATGAGGTGAAAACAAAAGCGTTGTAAAAATTATCGATAAAACCAAAGAAAAATGCCCAGATCCACGCACCAACTGTACGTGAGATCTGGGCCTATAGGGCGACTAGTGATGGCTCTAGCCGTCCAGCCAGCCGTCCCAGTCTTGTCTCCAGGGCGTGGAGGGGCGCTTAAACTCCCCTCCACACCGGCAGGTCCATCCTAGGCAACCGCCCTTGGGGCCGCGTATCCAATCCTTTCTGTCGCGCCTTCTTGTCTTTTGGTAACGCCCATGGGCGTTACCAGAAAAAATCCAACAGCGCTGCCTTTTTCGTTTCGACCGCTGAGGTCTATGAAACTTTTTGGCCATCCTTTCTCCTATTCTTCTGGCCAGTTTTACTATAGTAACATAAAATGTAAGAAAATGCAATATAGCGATAAAACCAAAGAAAAATGCCCAGATCTCACGTACAGTTGGTGCGTGGATCTGGGCTGGGGACGATTAGCAGTATTCGTGCTGCCATTCGTCCGAAAAACCTCTGCGCAAAAGTGCATTGCGCTTGAGGTTATCACAGTACTCACAGCCGGGGCAACCGGCGTGAGCGAAACTGTTTCCACCCTTCGATCGAAGGCGCAACTCTTTCAGGCGACGCTTCCCGGCGTTACCTGAGAAAGGGCGGTGATCCTTATCTCGTTTCGACCGTTGAGGCCGACGAGAGCTTTTGGTCATTTTTTCCTCCTCTTAACGACCAATATCTATATTGTAGCATAAAATATACAAAAAAGCAATACCCTAATAAAAAATACCCCAAAATCTGGGGTATTTTTTGCAAAATGACAAAAGCGGTCTTTTTTTCGAGGTAACTTACGCGACTTCGACAGTAGCACCAGCCTCTTCGAGGGCTTTCTTGGCTGCGTCTGCGTCGTCTTTGCTGACCTTCTCTTTGATTGGAGATGGCGCGTTGTCGACGAGGGCTTTTGCTTCGCCTAGGCCGAGACCAGTAAGCTCTTTGACAGCCTTGATTACAGCAACTTTTTGCGCACCAGCGTCTTTGAGGGTTACGGTAAACTCAGTCTTTTCGTCGGCTGCTGCACCGGCTTCAGCGCCAGCAGCAGGACCAGCAACAGCGACAGCTGTGGCCGCTGGCTCGATGCCATATTCGTCCTTGAGGACATTTTTGAGTTCGTTTACTTCGAGTACTGTGAGCTTGGTTAGCTCTTCAGCAAGTTTCTTTACGTCTGCCATGGGATATTCTCCTTATAGTACTTATCTATAAACCCAGATATATTTTCTGGGGTTGGCTTGATATTCTAATGTAATTTGAGCGTAGTAAACTACGCAGTAGCTTTGTCAGCGACGCCATCAAGCAATGCATGGAGATTGCCAGATAGGCCGTTGGTAACATCGTGAACTGGTGAAAGCAGTTGAGCAACCACCTCGGCGATGAGTTGCTGTTTGCTTGGAAGTCCAGCAAGCGCCTTGACCTCAGCTTGCGCGAGGGCAAGACCATCTCCGCTAAATCCAGCGACAAGCTCAAGTGCTGGGTGGGTTTTTCCAAACTCATTTAGCACCTTTGCTGGCGCAACCTCGTCATCAGCACTAAACGCGTAGAGAAGCTGACCAACGAGTGCCGACGTGTCTGTCTCTTTGTAGGTGTCGCTACTGCTCATCGAGATCCGTACGAGGCGGTTCTTGACGACCTTGATGACGACACCTTCGGCGCGTGCGCTTTTGCGGAGCTCCTGGAGTTCAGCAACGCTGATTCCCTGGTATGTTGCGACTGCTGTCCCCTTTGCGTTAGCAAAGAGTTCGGTAAGTTCACTGACCAAAGCTTGTTTCTTATCTTTGGTGATGGCCATAGATAATAATCCTTTCGGGGTGAAAGCTTCTAGCCGCTTTGAACTAAGAACTAGAAAAACTTTCCTGCTCTGATATTTTTAAATGTATGACCGCGTTGTCAATGTTCGACATCTCTTGGTGGAAGTGTCGCCAAAAACAAAAATCTTTGGCTACACGACCAAAGACCTCTCGGAAAAGTATAATTCCCTCGGTGGCTAATTAAGTGATATGTCTCACAGCCACTGTCTCTGGTGAATGTCTAAGCTTTATGATAGCAAATTATGGGTAAAACGTCAAGAGATGCGGCGTAGTAATTCGTGAGCACGTGGACGGCTGAGTGGAGTTAGATCGTCTTGTCCGAGGTGCTTTTTTTGGGCACGAAAGTCTGCAAGAGCGACTGTGTCCTCTTGGGTTAGTGTATATGGCTGACCCTCGGCTAGTCTATATGCGGCGTGAGCGGCACTGCCGATGCGTGCATCGATACGGTCCGTCACAGTGCAAAACTGAATTTCCGTATGAAGTGGTAGCGGTTCACCCCAGCGCTGGAAGCGGAATGTTACTTTGCCTACCTGATAATCTCCGTCTTTGACGTCAACATCACGAGCCATCTCGTCGACATCTGTATAACCCATGCCACGAGCAACGGCCGCACGGTACTCGCTTGAGCCTTTGACATGAAAGGGCTTTGTTCGGCTCGGCGATGGTGTGAGGACTATCCGTGGATCGAGTTCGGCCTTTGTCATGATGGCACGAAGTTCGCGTCCAATCTGCTCAGGATCCTGGACTATAACTGTAGCACCGATGATATCCATCGGTATCTGATCTTTTTCTAGGCAGCTTAGTTTACGCAGAATTCCGCCTAGGGTTTTTCGGCGCCAGACAACTCGTAGATCGCGGTCAAGACACTTGCCTTCTCCGATAATAACACCATGTTTATTGGTGTGGGTCAAGACTTGTCTTTGATTGGTCTCGCCGAGGACAGCCCGAAGCATTGTTTCGACTCGCTGTTCGACGACTTCGGGACTGCCGAGCTCTTCAATTATAGTCTGCGCTCGCTGTACAAGGTGTTCTTGCCCTGAGTGTTTGGCTTTTAGGATCTCGGATTGGCTCTGTAGGCCCATAGCCAGGCCATCAAACCCGATAAACTCCGAAAGAGGTGCATAAAACTGCTGGGCTTGGTGGATATGCCTATAAGTATCTGTTGTAGCTTCGGCCTTATCAGAGTGTAGCCACTGGAGGGTTTCGGCAGAGCCAATTAGTAAAGACTCAATATTGACGCCCTCCTGAGAGCGGACTCTTAAAATATCTGTTGCTCTAGTGCCAAGAGCGCGCGCTCGCCACTCTTCGGGCCGAACCTCCAGTCGGTTGTTGATGTCGGTTAGGAGGTCAAGTCGACGCTCCTCCTGGCCGTATTGCTCGAGAACGCGGCGCTCCCAAAAGTTATTGATAACTTGTCTATCTTGTAAAAGCCCGAGCACATTTAACTGCTCTTCTGGGGTTTCTTTTGACTCATGGCGATATACGCGCAGGGCGTGAGTTGCTTCGTTCGTGTGGCTTGGGATGTCGAGGGCGTCGACAATACCTCCTAGTGTGGCAGCGTGATAAGTTTGGGGGGTCAGAAATTTGTCGCAAAAATCTGAAATTAGAGTGTTGGTTTGGGCCATTGAAACCTGTTGCTGACGGATAGTAGCTGGGTCTTCTAGGGTTGTACTCCAATAATCGTGATAGGCACTTCGAACAGCATCCGAAGCAAGCGGGAACGCATGGTCAGGATAGGCTACTCGTTTTCTAGCCTTCTGAATACGACTTGTGTCCATTCTTTGATTTTAGCATAAAATAGCCAAAATGTCAATTTATGGAGCGAGGTGTCGAGTATATTGATTGGGATGTTGCTGATGGCTTAGAATGGCGCTTCTTGCTAAAATTTTTGAGCGTTTGTATTGTCGTCTTGTAGCCCTGGGAGTAGTCTGCGCCTTTGAATCAGTGTCATGATTTGCTGGTGAACTTCCTCGATTGGTCGCATCTTGCCCGCGTCATCAAGTGCATTGATCGGAATAAACTCTTCAGGCAGGATCTCGCATAGTTCGTCGTAGTTTCGGAGCGCTAGCGTCAAGTGGTTGGTATCTGCCTCGTGAATATCGCGTTTTGCCGTCGTATAGCCATGAGTGTCTGCGTCCTTGCGGTCGACATTTGCTTGAGCAGTAGTGGCGTCTGCGCGCAAGACGATATTCAAGTCTGGTCGTGGCTCTCGAAGGACTTCATACTCTAGCTCTACCATCTCGCGGTAGAACTGTTGGCGTTTTTTAGGAGATGAAATTTTTGTCCCTTGATGAGCCATGTTTGAAGCTGGGCTACGATCGCTGACGACTATGCCGTTTGGTTTCGCTAGATGGTTACGAAGCGTCGACAGGGTATCGGCGTCGGCCCTATCGAGGGCGTATGCCAGTGACGCTAGGTCGGCGGGAACGTCATTCGCCTGGCCGTATTCGCCACGCAAGTAGCGCTCAACATACCGAGCTGATGGTTTGCCGTATTGAGGGTAGCGCATCGCCAAGACGTCAAATCCAAGTTTTTTAAGTTTATCTACTAACACCTTGGCCTGGGTACCCTTACCTGAGCCGTCGCCACCTTCGATGGCGATATAAACTCCTTTGTGTTGTCGCGACATCATAGCATCCCCTCGCTTAATCCGTTGATTTTCTTCGGTTTTCTGCGCAAATCCTTGTGGTTACGAGGTAGCATGGCTTCAGGTCGCCAATTAGCAATTAGCTCGTCTAGGTTGTCGGTTGATTGATATTTGCCGCTCATGCCTCCTCGACCCCGACTGTAATCTCCATCAACCTCACCAGTTTTATGAAACACTAGCTGCCCCATTCGTTCCCCGACTGGCAATACGACACTCTCGTGCTTGTTTAAGTTGTATATCTCGAGGGTAATTCGGTTGATGTAACCTGGGTCTACCCAACCAGCGTCGAAACAAACTGCCACGCCATTGCGACCCCAGCTTGATCGAGCACGCACTTCGGCGGCTCCACCGTGGGCACGGATGCCGATAAATTCATGAGTGTGCGCCAGAATACGTTCACCGGGACGCAGGACGATTATCGGATGGTCACGTGGAATATTTTTGAATGGACGATAGCCGTATTGCTCACACCATTCGTGATGAGGTATGGCTTTTAGTGGTCCTTTGAAGTACTGGGCAACGTCCTCTTCGTCGAACGGATTATAGATGCGATTATCCTCGCGGACTTCTTGTTTATAAAAATAATAGCCTAACGTAAAGTCCAGACTAGCTTCACTGACATGGTCTGGCTCAAACGGAACGCTTACAATCGTACCTTCACGAATCGCTGTTTTGATTTCGGTATTGCTATAAACGCTCATACGGCACTACCCAAAGAACTGTAAGTCATTTTTATTGTAAATCCCCCTGTTATTACCATTAGTATATCACGCTATTTGATACAATAAAGTGTATGAAAAGCATCGTTGTCGCCTATGATCGTGCCCGAGGTATCGGTGCAAATAATGACCTATTGTGGGGTCGAGATTTACCAGCAGACCTTCAGCATTTCAAGGATCTAACTGCTGGCGGGTCGTTAATCATGGGGCGTAAGACGTTTGAATCGATTGGACGCGCTTTGCCTGGCCGCGAAAATATCGTTGTAACGCATCGTCCGCTTGATGCGGTTGATGTAATCGCGGTCGATAGTCTCGCTTCGGCATATCGGTTAGCACATGGCAATCAGTTTATTATTGGCGGTGCGAGTATCTACGAGCAAGCGCTATCTGATGTTGACGTAGTTTATGCGACGGAAGTCGACCAGGTGTTCCCCGAGGCGGAGGTGTTTTTCCCTTCGCTTGGGGAGGACTGGCAGGAGCGTTCTCGCGAATCATTTGAGGCTGATGACCGTAACAAATATCCTTATGACTTCGTTACCTATGTTCGTATTGCTAAATAGCAATTTGTGCACGAATTGATGGGTGCGATTGATAATCGACAACCTTGAAATCTTTGGCGTCAAAATCACCAATATCGGTAATTTCAGGATTGAGTTCTAGTCGTGGTGCTGGGTAGGTTTCGTTACGGCGCGACAATTGCTCCTTTATCTGATCGATGTGATTATTGTATATATGTGCACTGCCAAATGTATGTGTGAAATAGCGCGGTGTACGACCGGTAGTTTGCGCCATGGCGCTCAGCATCATCGCATACTGCGCCATATTGAATGGTACGCCCAAGAACCAATCTGCACTTCGTTGATAGAGCTGCATATCGAGGTATTTTTTGCCCGTCTCTGGATTGCGTTGATCTGATGCGTTGAACTGAAATAGAGTATGGCATGGTGGTAAACCGCTTTTACTCATTTCTTCGATTTGTGCTGCATTCCATGCACTGACGATTAGACGACGCCCCATACTGCGGTCTTCGTTTCGGATTGCTTCCTGGACATTTCTCAGCTGATCGATTGGCTGACCGTCATAGCCTTCCCAGGCACGCCATTGATGGCCATAAATTGGTCCTAGGTCACCGTATTCTGACGCAAATTGATCATCGTTGAGAATTTTTTCTAGATAAGCAGACTTTTTGGTGCTCCACTCTTCTGAACCTTGCTTCGGGACGGTTTGGTTTGTCCGGCGTAAATATGATACAAATGGCCATTCGTCCCAGATGTGGTTTTTGTGCTCAGCTAGGTAGCGGAGGTTTGTGTCGCCATGAAGCATCCAGGCTAGTTCAGAAGCGACAGTGCCAAACGGCACTTTTCTGGTCGTAAGCGCCGGAAATCCCTGGCGCAGGTCGTATTTCATCTGTACACCAAATAACTCTCGAGTTCCAACACCGGTGCGATCGTCCCTCGTTTCTCCGTCGAGCAATATGCTTTCGGCTAGATCGAGATACTGATCCTCATGGCTCGGTCGTAATGTTTCTTTCATTATTTTATCCCCCTATTCATTGTTGACGATATATTGATTATATATAGCATAATTTGCTTATAATAGGGCGATTTTATACCCTAGACTCTGTGCTAAAATTATTATATGAAATCAACAGAAAAGCTTCACAAAGCGCAAACAGCGGTGCTTTATACACTTCAATATGCGACACGGGCGCGGTATTCAGAGTTGATGCGTTCCGCAAAGATGGAGAGCGATATATTCAAGTTTCATATCCATAAGCTGGTAAGGCTAGGCTATATCCTGAAAGCTGATGACGGGCTGTATGAATTGACTACCGAAGGTAAGGCTTTTGCAAGTCGTCTGGATAAGGGCACTGGGCGTGAAATTGAGCAGCCCAAATCATCAATGCTTATGGTGGTGCGATGCGGAAAATATGTTCTTGCTCACCGACGCGATCGAGAGCCGTTTAACGGTTACTGGGGTATTGCGAGCGCTCCAGTACTTCGAGGCGTACCACTAGCTGAGTCGGCTGCCCGTGAACTCAAAAAGCAGACTGGAATTGACGCAAAGTTTCGCGTTGCTGGCTCATACCGCGTGATTGACGTTAATCATCGAAATACTGTTCTTGAAGACAAGATATTTGCCCTCATGATAGCTGAACTAGATCGACCAGTTACGCCCTGTGAGTGGTCTGGAGGTTATAGTGAGTGGATGTCTCTTGAAAAACTTCTACGAAAAGATCGTCTTTTTGCTATTACGCCATCAATTTTTGAGATGATTTCGATCGGGATTCCGTTTCGCGAGGACGTGTGTGTCTACTCAAACGATGAATACTAGCGAAATGTGAGAATGTGTGGCGAATGATTGTAGATGAGGGATCGCACCTGTTTGTCTTCTAGTTGAATAAGGTGTGTGTGCTGGTGCGGAATAGATTTTGTTACCTGTTTGTCTGAACGCGAGTATATACTGTTGCCCTCTTTTTCAAATTTTGAAATCAGCGCGATATACTCTTGGGATTCTTCGGGCGTGAACTCGCTGATCGACACTACGTGCCGTTTTGGTACGATCATTGAATGTTCGCGGACGCAGTAGCCGTCCCAGGTCGCATAGCCGAATTTATTGATTACATGCCAAAACAACGAATACTCTTTGATGAGCACGTCTGATGAGTCATTGAAATTGCAGAAATCACAGTCTATGTTTTTGTTTCGACGGTAGTTTACGTAATCACGTTCCGCTTTGCGTGTTCGATTTATTGGGCCAAAACTAAAAAGGGGTCGTTTCACTATATAAATAATAACAGAGACGAGACTATAATTCTAGTGCTAACGAAGAAATTAAAAACAACCACCTGGGTGGTTGTTTTTTGTGATAGTAAAAGTAGTCGTTAGCCGACTTGGTTTTCTACCTTGATTCCAGGACCCATCGTGGTTGCGATTGCAGTCGACTTGATATAGCTACCCTTTAGGCTTGACGGTTTTTGGCTTTGAAGGCTGGCAAAGAAGGCCGATGCGTTTTCCTTAAGCTTGTCCACGCCGAAGCTTACCTTGCCGATTGAAAGATGGATTGTTGCCTGTTTGTCAACTCGGTATTCAACCCTACCGGCTTTTGCCTCAGAAACAGCCTTTACAACATCAGCGGCAACTGTACCACTCTTTGGGTTTGGCATGAGGCCCTTTGGCCCGAGCAGACGCGCGTATTTGCCGAGTTTTGGCATATAAGCTGGAGTTGCAATTAGGATATCAAAGTTTAACTCACCTTTATCGAGGAGTTTTAGGATTTCTTCATCTCCTGCGATATCTGCGCCAGCTTTTACGGCTTTTGCGGTCTCGGCTTCTGGGGCAAACACTGCAACCCGGATATCCTTACCCGTGCCGTTTGGCAGTGCTACGGTCGCGCGGATATTTTGGTCGGCCTGACGGGGATCGACACCGAGGCGAACGTGTACCTCAACGCTAGCATCAAATTTTGCTGGATTTGTTTCAATAGCAAGTGCCAATGCGTCAGCAAGGTTATATACCTTTGTGCTGTCAATTTTCTCGGCAACTTTGCGGTAGTTCTTGCCGCGACGTTCAATCAGTGGACGAACTTTTGGTGCGGGACCTTTTTTCTCATGCGCAACTGCGTCACCTTGCGGGGTGGTATCACCGGCCTCTTTGCGAGCTTCTTTTTTGGCCTTCTCCTCGGCTTCGTCAAGAGATTTTTGAGAACGCTTACCGGCTTTTGCAACGACTGCCTCACGGACTTCGTGTTTTTCGGCCTGAGCGATAGCCTCTTCGATCTCAGCGATAGTATTTTTTTCTGAAACTTCTAGCTTCAGTTCAGCTGCTTTTTCAAGCAGCTCGGCTTTTTTTGCCATAGTAGAATCCTTTCTGTGGTACAAACGGTCGTTAGACCTCCCAACCTTGATGTAAATATCTATGGCATATTACCAGATTTTGGCGGTTTATGCAAGATTTTCTGGTGCACAGAATGATTTTAAAAAGCCAAATTCGTTGATATTTTTACTACGTATTTTCATCTGGTGGCGCTAGCACTAGCGTGTTAATTATTGACCGAAACGCTATCCTGCGATATCATCGACTTTGTGTCTCTTGAAAACCGTAGACAATCTCGGGAGGATTTTCAGGCACAAAATCCACGTGTAATCGAAATTAAACCTAGCCGTGGGGGTTGGTAAATGTAAGAGTCGTACGTCGACTATTCAGTCGATAGACTCGGGAGAAAACATGCGTTTCAACAAGACAGTGACGGTGGTCGCCTTTGCGCTTGCCCTCACCGTATTTGGCGGACACAATGCTTACGCCACAGACACCAAACAAACCCTGGAGCCTGGCAAAGATAGCCAAGCTCACACAAATACTAACGCTAACACGAAAGTTGATGTGACGGTAAACGCCGGCGACACGCTAACTGCTATTGCCAAGGCGCATCACACGACGGTTGAAGCAGTGATGGCTGAAAACAGTATCACTAACGCAAACCTTGTCGAGCCAGGTCAAGTGATCAAAGTCACGCCTGGCAAAGAACAGCTCATTGACAAGTACGACAAGCTTCAGGCCGCGGCCAGCGCGTTTATGACGCCTCCTGCACCTGCGCCACAGCCGGCTGCGACAAAGGTTGTCGCGCAAACTGCGACGACATACACAACACGTCGTTATTCATCAGCGCCAACCAGTTCAAGTAGCCGATATGTCGGTAACGGTATGTGGTGCACTGACTACGTTCACTCGCGCCGTCCAGATGTTGCTGTCTATGGTAATGCTGGTTATAACTGGATAGGCTCGGCGCAGGCGGCCGGTAAGGCAACTGGTTCAGCGCCCCAGGCGGGAGCAGTAGCTGTAACAAATGGTCACGTTGCTTATGTTGAATCAGTTAATCCAGACGGTACATATGTCGTTTCTGAGATGGGCTGGAATTATAAGCGAGGAAGCTACAACAAGCGAACTGTTAGCCCCGGTACATTTGGTAAGTTTATCTACTAGTAATAAAAACACCGCAACCTCTGCGGTGTTTTTGATAGAGCTACGAAAAACGCCCTCTAGTTGTCTAGGGGGCTTTTCGTCCTGTTTGGCTCCTATTAGCAGACGCTTAGGAGCGTCCAGACGCCACTGTGATGACGTAAACAAAAGCTTTGTTCGCCATCGCTCATCGTGACAGTACTACTCACTCGCTCACCACGTCGTGCGACGACTCGGATACCGCGATCAATAAATTGATAGGTTCGACCACCCCATTCCATGCGTTTTGGGATTGCCTCCATATCTTGACCGAAGTCGATTGCGGTGATAGAAACAGGACTGTTAATTTGGTTGGTTATCATAGCATACTCTCCTATGGTGTAGCTCGCCTCTTGTATTGACATTTGGCTTGCTAGTTTATTTTTTGATTTAAAGTGGTGGAGTATGAACGACTATGGCCGCGGTCCTGCCCCACTTTATGCAGAGTACAGCGTATGCCAGAGGTCGTGATTTCAGAGGTTCTGGTTACTCCCAGAGCCTAGTGCGTTAGATGGCTTGGCTGTGGAAACCAGCAAATTGGAGTACAACTATAACCTATATCTATGATACCGTGGCGTATCGGTAGCTGGTCAAGTCTAGAAATCTTTGTGAAATGTCGTGAAAAATAGATAAAAGACGTATCTATTGATAATCACCGCCACTTATACCAAAGTACTTTTCCATGGTTTCGACACCTTTTGCTTTCATATCTTTGGCAACGGCGACGCCGACATAGCGCCAATGCCATGACTCTGGACTGTAGCCAGTTATGCTGGTCATTCCGTCGGGATATCGTCGAATAAAGCCATAGTCAGCCGCATGTTGAGTGAGCCAGGTGTATTGGGCGGTTGAGCCGAAACACTCGAGGTAGCATGAGCCTACTTTCAGATCGACAACTAAGCCTGTCTGATGCTCGCTGTAGCCTGGTCGTGCTGATATTGTATCGGCGGCCGCCTGACTGCCGTTGGCATTGACCCAGTATCGATAGGTGGATTGTTGGTCGGCGTAGGAACGATAGGCGCTTGATATATCGATTTGTAAGCCTTCGGCTTGGGCGGCGTTCATCAAGGCCTGTAGTTGGCTGGCAGCCTCGCGGCGAAGAGGATAGCCTTTGATAGTTACTAGGTCAGTTGGCGCCCAGTCTATCGGTGAGAAACAGTGTTTTTTATTGAGGACAGCGGTTATCGATGATGGATTTGTAACGTCACATTTAGGAGTTGCTGGTGCGGTTCCCGCTGGCTTGGTGGCTGCTTTTTTCTTGGCTTCGGCGGCATCCTTCTCTGCCTTTGCTCGAGCCTCTGCTTCAGCTCGTTGGGCGGCAAGTTTCTTTTCTTTTACTACAGCCTTAGCCCGTTCATCGATTGCTGTCAGTTCTTTTTGTAGTGCGACCTTGCGTGATTCTGATGTCACTCTCTCGCGGTGATCGGTAATAACTACAAATAGTACGGAGGCGATAATTAGAGTAGGTATACAAATTACCAAGATAAGATGTCGACGCAAGAAGTGGGGTTTCTTGATTTTGTTGACCTGATTGACTGGTCGCTCGGTAGGCTCCTCCATAGCTCTAGTATAAAGCATAATTATAATTAACAAGGATCTTTTTACTGTGCCCTGTACGACCTTGCTAATATCCTTGTACTGTAAAACTCTCCAGATGATATTGCTAGGGTCAACAGTTTTCTAGAGGTGAATTCGTCGCCTGTTTAGCGATCGCATCACCCAAAACGTTGCCATATCGAGCCGCCGCCGTGTGGTCATTTGGCACGCTCTGTCTGTTGAACCGATGTACAATCCCGTGCATCAAGTCTGTGCCATTCCAAAACGTCTGAGCTACCACATTATTGACGAAACGAGGGCATCCTGATGAAACTCGCCAAGCGTACTGTGCCAGTGCGTGTGTCCACATATAGTAATTGTCACCAGCTGGGTCCTGTGGGCCGTTTTCACGTGTTTTGTGCGCCTTGATTGTTCTGCGCCAAGCAAGCATCGTATCGAGTCGCCGCTGCCTGTCGGTAATTTCGTTTGGCAGTAGCGTACTGTCGAGCCAGCGCGCATATTGGCGCGATGACGCCCAAAGCAACATCAATGAATCATCAACTCGCTCAGTTAGTGACAGCGCGGCGTCTAGCTGCTCAGTTGCGTCTAGCGGGCCCGAGACGCCGTACCGCTGTTCGTATTCCATCCGGAGCGCTTCAGTTTGAGTGAAGCTCGGCGTGCCCACTATGTCATCTGGACCGACCCCAGAATGGTCAGTAAATTGCATTAGCGCAGCGCTTAAGTTCAGCATCGCAACCGCACCAAGTACTCGTGGCGTATCGCGATATCCCGCTAGTCTCTCGCGTACATTTGGCAAAGCCTCTTCAACTGCCGGCATTAGCGGCTGTTCGGTAGCCTCGGCTGCGAGCTCGGCCTCTACGTGTAGTTTTTCGTGAGGTGGAGTTATCAACAGTGTAATTACGGACCTCGCGAGTTTGTCTCCTGCTCTGATCGCAGCGTACCGCTCGTTTTGTCTCTTTTTTTCTTCCACCGTGTTATAATATCATATATAATGAAAAAGACAAATAGTCAAATTTCCTTCCGTCGCTTTGCTCTACCTACGCAGCAACATTTTTGGCTGACCCTAACCGGTTGTCTACGAGCGATCCATACCGTTATCTGGACTCCACCGCATGAAGATCGCGTCATTCATCGTAGTGTCAGCCAACAACTTATGGATACGCAAATACCGCTAAATCCTCCACTGGATGAAACTGTTAAGTCAATTGAGTCTCTTTTACCAACAGATTTCGTCGTTCCAAGAATCACCGTCAGAGAGAGACTTGGGTTGTTCGCTGCGCTGATGCAGTTTACCATGTATCTTCCGACTATCCAGCCATATTTCCGCGCCAAACAAGCCGACATTGATACGTTGCATGACAAAATCATTAAAGATGCGCGTACGCATCATCGTCCAGTTAATCTTGTCGAGCAATTTCACCACGCTATGCAGGTTGCAGGTGACCCAGTCGAAGCGCTTTGGCTTCTGCTTGTTACAACTCGGCAATATGCTCGCTGGTACGACGGCGAGGCGATCGACGACTTTCGTCCGCTTTCTCACGGTCAGGCGAAGCGTGCCATGAAGACTTGGTATCGGTCAGTTGCGGCCCTCAAGTATCACGATGGACAACATCCCCAAGATAGTGCTGGCGACACATACTATGTGTGGACACACGCCATGGCAAAGCTCATCTTTGGGCCTATGTCATCGCGTGTTGCAGTTGACGCCTATGCCTATCGCGCCGCTCTTCATGTCGGTACCTGGCTCAACCACAACATTGCGCACCGCATCTCGCCACAATCCGTTGCCAGTGACCACAGTATCGCTGCACAGTATGGCAATGTGATCGGCGCGCACATTGCTAGACGAGCAAGGCGACGATAAGAGTCCTATATATACAGCTACAATCATCAAAAGTTTTGTAGTGCAATTTTGTGTGACCCTGGTTCTATTCTCTCGGTGATTAGCAATAACTATAATTAGCGAGAATCTTTCATCAAGCTGGACGTGCTCGCCTTTTATTCCTGACTGCTTTATAATTATTTGGCAATAAGTCACGCTATAAGGAGGCAATGTGAGGAGAGTAGGAAACGAAAAAGATCTAAAGGCTGTTTTGGAGCAGGGTGACTATACGCAGGAAGCGCCTCTTGGTATATCAAAGGCCCTCGGGCGGCTTGTGTGTGAGAGGGACATTACAGAGGAGGCGGCCACCAGTCTACTTTGTGATGCGGTTGAGAAGGGCGAGCTTGGTATTAATAGCGCTTGCGAGATATATCCATTATTTAAGTCCGAAGATCAGGGCTATGAAGAAAGTCTAGAGATTTAAGTCTCTAGACTATTTGAATGGCTTTTAAAGATAATGATAGTGGTCGGGGTGACTGGATTTGAACCAGCGACCTCACCGTCCCGAACGGTGCGCGCTACCAAACTGCGCCACACCCCGACATAAGTACATATTTTACTCGTCGTTTTCGATAAAGGCAATTAGCCTACGATCTAAAAAGAGCCTCGTATTAAGAGGCTCTTTTTTGAAATTTGAACTAGTTTATGATTAGTCGACAACTTCGACACCCATACTGCGGGCGCTACCAGCGACAACCTTGACAGCTCCTTCAAGATCAATTGCGTTTAGTTGACCCATTTTTGATTTGGCGATTTCCTCAAGTTGAGCGCGAGTAATCTTGCCTACTTTGTCGGTGTGAGGTTTTGCGCTACCCTTTTGGATGCCGATTGCTGCGCGAATCATATCGTCGACTGGCTGGCCGAGGCTTTCCCATGTGAACGTGCGGTCTTCGTAAACTTTGATGTGTACAATTACATCTTTGCCCATGTCACCTTTGGTGGCGTCGTTGAATGGGTTGATGAAGTCCATCATATTAAGTCCCCATTGACCAAGCGTTGAGCCAACTGGAGGCCCAGCGGTTGCACGACCGGCAGGGATGCGGAGTTTCAAGTTGCCGATAACTTTTTTTGCCATAATAAAAGATTCCTTTTGATACTATTTACTGCGTTGTTTGAAGCATTTGCAGTGCGTAACAGTGGTAAATTATACGCTATTCCTCTGATTGTTGCAAGCGCTTTTGTAGTACGGATATAGCAGTCGAAAAGTCGTTGCCATGCTGTTCTTCTTGAAACAGCGTGTATGCACTTAAGAATGGGTGTGATAATGTCAGTTCACTAGCATAGGCTCCTAGTTTAGTGTAAAACTGACGTTGTAGCGCCTCAGGAGCTGATTCTAGCTGAATGAGACGGCCATAGGTGTCGCTTAAGGTCTGTGATGGCTGTATGACTTCTTTTGCCGCGGCAGCACTGACTTCATCAATGATCGCCTCTGAAGGGTTTGGCAGCGAGAAGTCTTGGTCGACGGCCTCAGGAAATAGGGCGATGATTGTTAGGGCGTCAATTGCCCATTCCGCCTCGCCTGTTCTTTCAAAACTCTCAAACCTATCGTCTAACAACTCCTCTATAGCGGTCTGTCCGATATAGAGGCGAGTTTTTTCTGAAACACGTAGAGTCTCGTCTATGAAACCGCCGTTTTCA
Source organism: Candidatus Saccharibacteria bacterium oral taxon 955 (assembly GCA_010202265.1). Classification (NCBI taxonomy): domain Bacteria; phylum Candidatus Saccharimonadota; species Candidatus Saccharibacteria bacterium oral taxon 955. The sequence continues at coordinate 410,361 of CP047918.1, forward strand.
AGAACATGATTTTCTCTGTCGCCGTATACCGAAACGTTGTACGCCACAAACGGTTGACCGATGTTTGCATCGACTAGATATTGTGTGTGATTTCGATGAGGAAACTCCATTACTCGAATTATAACATAAATACTACAAAAATGCAATACTCTATATAAATTAAAAAGACCCTCCAATGAGGGTTTCAGTGTGGTTTAGTTGTGCCGAGGCAGACGAATGTTCGTCCGCCTCGGCAAGTGCTATCGTAGCAGTTGGGAGGAACCCCCTCTTGGGGGTTCGTGGTCCTCTCTTGCGGTATACATTACCGCAAGCAGAAGAACTGTTAGTGGAATCGCAAAAAAAACAAATAGCTCCACCTCGTTTTTACCCTTTCTGTATAGCGCTACCACGGCGTAGAGGGCTACACCACATTTTATATTTATAACAGTAGTTATTGATTTAGTCAATAATACCAAAAACGAAGATAGTGATTATCTCCGTTTTTGCGGGGTTGCTATGATATGTATTCTTGAAGCTAGACTTTCTTTACCTGGAGGGCGTCCAGCTCGACAGGTGTATCACGACCAAACATACTGACCATGACTTTAAGCTTACCCTTGGCGGTATCAATTTCAGACACCGAGCCGTCAAAGCCTTTGAATGGTCCGTCGGTGATACTGACGACTTCGCCAATTTCAAAGTCGATCTGATGTTTCGGATCCTCGACGCCCATACGTTTCTTGATCTTAGCAATTTCGCTATCAGAGACAGGGGTTGGTTCTGTACCGCTGCCGACAAATCCAGTTACACCTGGCGTGTTGCGGACGATGTACCAGGTCTCGTCGGTGAGTTTCATCTCGACCAGTACATAGCCCTGGAATATCTTTGCCTCAACTACCTTGCGTTTGCCGTTTTTGATCTGAATTTGCTTTTCTTTTGGCACCATGGCGTCAAAGATTTTGTCTGCCATGTCGACGGCTTGGATGCGCTGTCGGATAGAGTCGGCAACTTTTTCTTCATAGCCTGAGTAGGTGTGGATAGCGTACCACTGGCGGGTGCTGTCGTAGCGATTTGTTTTTGCCATAATAAATTAAGTTTCCTTTACTGTGGTTATTTGCTCATGATGAGCTTAAATAATTCTGAAAATCCATAATCCATAACTAGGATGAGGATGACGAAAAATAGCGTAAACACGAGTAGCGCGCCGGTCATGCCCCATGTGCTACGTCGGTCGGGCCAGCGGACCTGCTGTAGCTCGCGCCACGAACCTTTTATGTAGCGTCCAAATGCAACCAGTGGATTGCGAGTTTGCGACTTGGTTGATGACTCTATCGCTATGCTCTCATTCTTGGGTTTTGTTGACCCAGATTGGGCTGGTTTTTTGATGGATTTTTTAGTTGCTGGTGCTGGTTTTTTTGCTTTTGAGGCGCTATCAGAGGCGCTGATGCGCGTGATCTTTGTACCTGATTTTGATGCTGATGGTTTCGCCACGATAAGTGATTCTCCCAAATTTAAAAGTCTGCTTGGTTGCAGACTGTCAAGTCTATACTAGCTGTTTATGGTCAATGTGTCAAGCGAGGAGGGTTTACTTTGCCTCCAACGAGAAGCCAAAAGTAGAGCCATGATTGAGGCGACTCGAGAGCTCTATCTGGGTGTCAAGTTTCTTGGCTAGCTTGGCAGAGACATACAGCCCGAGGCCCGTACCGCCAGTCTCTCGAGTACGGTAATCTTCGCTACGCCAAAATTTGTCATAGATGTGTTTTTGATCGGATTTGCTGATGCCAATTCCTGAGTCATGGATGTTGAATTGCAGTCTGCCGTCTCGTTTTTTGACCTCTACAGTTACTTCGCCCTTTTTAGTATATTTGATGGCGTTTGTTACGAGGTTTTGTAGAAGCTCTTTGAGATAAAGGCGGCTAGCCATCACCGAGCCGAGCTGAGGTGAAAGATCGAGGTTGAAGCGTAGGCCCTTTGCTTCGGCTTCCGGTGCATATTCGTTATAGAGACTGTGGATTAATTCACTTATATTTATCTCCTCTACCGTGTCGCCAACGCCTCGCTCGGCGCGGCTCAGCGTACTTAGGTCATTTACCATCTTGGCTAGGAAAAGTACTTGATCGTGAGAAGCTTTGATGCTGGCAGATAAGGTTGATTTGGGAATATCATCTCGGTCCATCATGAGCTGAACGTTGCTTAGCGACCCTTCGGCGATCGTGATTGGTGTGCGTAGCTCGTGGCTTACGACCGAAATGAACTCATCACGCTCTTCCTCGAGAGATTTTTGCTTGGTGATATCACGAAGGATTACAACATAGCCGTCGCTCATACCTTGATTATGACTATTTGTGCTGTGAATTGGTGAATAAATGACGCTTAAGTGAATGGTTTCGTCAGAAATTGTAGTACTTAAATCTTCTCGGGTTTCGACACTGCGAGCGGCACGAAAGGCTTTTGAGAATCGAAATAGTTTATTGTTCTTGTCGATTAGACGGATGACACTGTCGATTGGTTGTCCAGCTAACTCACGGTTGGTATCTAGTAGATTTAGACTGGCGGCATTGTAGACTTGTATGATGCCGTCCTTGTCTGTACTGAGGATGCCATCAGCTAGGTTGTTGACAATTGTCAAGATTCGGTCGCGCTGAAGCAGTTCTTGAGCCTGAGACCTGGAGAGTTCTCTCCTGTCAACTTCGCCCGATGCGGTTACGATGCCAGCTATACTTCCTACCAAAATTGTGCCTAGGAAATATAGACCCGAACGGATAATGTATTCGGCGTTATGAATGTGTAGGGCGCAGTCGATAACTGTAACCCCAAATAGTACAAATATGCTTAGATTGAGTCCTCTTCTACCAAAATAGGCGTATGACGCCAGGAATAGGACGATCCAGGCGCCAGTGAGTGGCATGTCTAGTCCCGTAACCGCCAAAATGTGTAGCGAGGCTAGCACATGATATGCAATGATGCGGATTATTGATTCAACCCGCGAGCGTGACGGCACAAAGAACTGATAGATGCTAAGTGCAATCCAGAGTATCCCAATGATGGCAAACAGTAAGTGGTTAAAGTGGTGATTGTTTTTGATGACATCAAAGACAATCAGGGCGCCGTACAAGAGGAGCGTTATAGGAACGACCAGACCAGCAATATGAACAATCCGCTCTACGTAAGCGTTTGTCCCCCGAGCGCCACCCTTTCTCTGTTTCATTGTCTCTCATTATAATCTTAAGCAGAAAGAAATCAAAGGCTAAATTATACGGTCGGGGTTTCGCGCTTGATTCGCTGTCGGTGGGTTCTATAGTGGGGGTCGTAGCGGCCCACCTCTGTCCAAAACGCCGTCGAGTGGTTCATGTGTCTGGTGTGGCATAGTTCATGGATCAAAACATAATCTATCAACTCGGGCGCAAGCTTCATCAGTGCGATATTTAGGCTGATTGTGCCGCTACTGCTGCAACTTCCCCAGCGACTACTCGCATGACTAAATCTAACTCGCTCATAGTGAAAGTCGTGCCTGGTCGCTAGTTCTTTGAGCCGTGATGGTAGATAAGCCTTCGCCTCCTTGCGAAGGATAGCAATAGCGCTATTTCGAATTTTTTGTTGCACCTGTGTATCCTCGAGCGCGAAGCCTGGTGGCAAATAGACTAGCAAGCGATTGCGCTGGACCTTGGTGGCTGGCTCTTTGACCATCTGTGTCGGCACAACGGCTAAGGTGTGATGCCGACCGACTAGTTGACCGTCGACGTACGGATTTTCTATAGAGGTGTGTGATGCCAATTTACGCAATTCTTCGCGCGACGAATTAACGACTTGCTTAATGAAAAATATCGGTGTGTAGGTGGGCGCAGTGGCGATATATCGACCATCTGTGCCGACGCGGATTCTAACCGCTCGTGAGCCTTTGCGCTTTTGAATCCGGATTTCTCCAAACTCTGGATCATCAAAGCTGGTCATAAAATTAGCGAATCATGATCGAACGTCCACCGCCAGATAATGGACGGTCTGTTTGTAATGATTCGGTTGGGCGATTATCTTTGCTTAGACGTCCGAGAACGACTTTTGCCTGGCTGGCGTAGGTGTGTCGACCACTGATTACTACTGGTTTTTCGTGTGGGTGCGGAGGGCTAAATTTACGAACAGCATCGGCAAATTGATCGCGGGTGAGAGTTTTTGCTCTCAATGAACGACCGAGTGAAGTGGTCTGGTCGGCTTGAACCCAGATGAGCATCGGCTGGTAGCCTTTATCCCTTGCCCATCTAGCAAACTCGGTGCGTCGTGCGCGACTGTCACTATTACCTTCAAATATAAACGTTTGACCGGTTTTTATGATTTCTGCAAGCATCATCGCGACCAGGTCGCTAGCAGCAGCGGCATCAGACGCTTTTGATTCGATCGCTAAGCTATCGATATAGGGCGCATTGAACATTTCAGCAAATTGGCTTGCAAAAAAGCTTTTGCCGCTTCCTGGGAGTCCCACCATCATAATCGCATGCGGCCGCGTCAGATGTAACGATTTCATAGGCTGATTATATCAAAAAAGATGACAATTTTTTCTCAGGTTTCGTTTAATACCTACTTTTGGAGGCAATTAACAGAGGTAGAACAAAAATAACCATAAGTACCATATACTACTCATGCATATTGACATAATGTAAATAACTTGCTATAATGTAAACCATAAACACGGAAAAGCCGTGTAAAAAATGTGAGCTTTAGAGGAGGCATACATGAATAAACTAAGGAATATTATCATAGGAGTTGCAGTTGCAGCTGCAGCATTTGCGGGGATCAACTACCTCGCAGGAGACCGTGCCGATGCGGTCAATCCAAGTGCGCGTGACTGTAATCGTAACTCAATAATTTACTGTGGTGCAATTACGCCTCAGGAGTTGAAGTCAAAATATAACGCCAACAAAACTGGTGACCTACCTGCTATATTTAGTCACTATGGAGTTAGTTCTTCACAGATTAATGGAATGGCTCAAAAGCAGGGTTATGTTAACCGAAAAGGTGAAGTCTGGTACGACGGTCGACTCGTTGCTACAAATGGTGTAACTGTTGGTCGTCAGTATTTCTCAGGCGACACAAAGGTTAATATCGGCGGCAAGACGCTCTACCAGCGTCGTGCAGGCTCGGCTATGCGCACCGACGGTATCGCTGTGCACATTTGGTTTGACTCAAATGGCCAATTTGTCTCAGCAGTTTACTACTCATGTGGTAACCCGCTGGTAGCGACACCAGTACCTGTTCCGCCAAAGCCAGTCTATAAGTGTAACTCGCTATCTGCTACTAAAGTAAGCCGAACAGAGTACCGCTTCACTACTGACGCAAGTGCGGCAAATGGCGCATCTATCAAAGACTACGTATACTCATTTGGTGATGGCACTAGTGCAACTGGCGGTTCAAGTGTGACGCACAACTATGACAAGCCTGGTACTTACAAAGTATCTGCACAGGTTCGTGTCAACGTAAATGGTCAGCTTGTAACAGCGCCTGGTACATGTGTAACTGAAGTCACTGTCGTTCAGGAGCTCAAGCCTGGTATCGACATCGTCAAGACCGTAAACAACAAAAAGCACGACAAGGTTGCCGTTGGTGAGCAGTTCACTTACGAAATTGTCGTTAAAAATACTGGTAACGTAGCTCTAAAGGATGCAGTCGTTACTGACAAGGCGCCAGCTGAGGTAACGCTTGTCTCAGCAGATGCTGGCAAGATTGCTAATAACGTTTGGACTCATACGATTCCTGAACTAAAGGTTGGTGAGTCGATGCGATTCACGCTTACAGCTAAGTATATGAAGTACTCATCTGGTACTCACAAAAACTCAGTATGTGTTGATACGCCAACCGTACCTGGCACCCCAGATGATTGTGATGACGCGACTACTGAGACCAAAGAGCGAATTAAGGTCTGTGATCTCCGAGACAACACGATCAAGACCATCGAACGTAGCGAATACGACGAGTCGCACATGACAACTGATATCGCGCGATGTGGTGACATCCAGGTCTGTGTCATAAGTACAAAAGAGATCAAGAAGATTGCTAAAAAAGACTACGATGAAAATACTATGACAACCGATATGAGCAAATGTGCTGAGGTACCTCCAACACCAGTCAAAGAGTTGCCGCACACTGGTCTCACGGACACTATGAGTGTAATCGGTATCGGTGGTCTCGTCGGTGTCGGTGCAGCCTACATGGCAAGTCGCCGTAACCTACGGTAAAAGTCTACAGTCAAATCCTCTAACGAATAGCCCTGCATAGTCTGCGGGGCTATTTTGTAATATTGACAAAATATTTATCATAATGCATAATATATAATGTTGCACGATGAGAGATGTCGTGCAAGTAGCTACTAACCTAGGAGTGTAAGTGTCTCGTCGTTTCTTCGGCCTCTTGAGCATTGTTTTGGCTGTGCTGATGACAATTTTGCTGTCATCGTGTGCAGCCATCAGTATGTCCTCGGAGGAATTTTCGCGGGCTATCAGAGGCGTGTCGGGTACGGTATCCACCTACAATGAATCGTCACGGCTGATTGATAGAGTGTCCGGGACGTCATTCAGGTTTTCGAGAGACCAGACTTTTGACTCAAAGTCTAGGGATGGAGAGTCAAACAAAGACTCATCCGTCCTACTGATCAGCTTGGGTGATAATCATATCACCCATGTTGGCTCGACGCTGATATTTGCCCAAGATGGTATAGTTGATGTCTCGAGCAGTCTGCCGAATGAGGTTCGGTTTTCTAACACTGAGCCAGGCGCTCCGTGGCTTAATGATATCAGGTACCGCTATGGTAACCTGTGGCAAGGCAAAGCACGCACCATCATGGTGCGCAGTCAGGATGGGACGCCATTGGCCGTTTTTGCCGGGGATCATGTCGAGACCTTTTCGACTGACATCCCTAAATCAACGGCTTTTCGTATTGATGGTAGGTATCTACTTATATATCGAGCGGACTATACCGTATACGATACGGAGCTGCTAGGGTAGCAGGGTCTAAAAGCTGGAGTCTGTTCCCTCTAAGAGGGTTCGGGCTCCGGCTTTATTCATTTTGGCGAAGAAACTATTTTTAGGTTTGTAATAAAAAAGTCCAGCTAGTGGACTTTTTATACATGCTCCTCTGGCAGGGGAGACAGGACTTGAACCTGCGACACCCGGTTTTGGAGACCGGTGCTCTACCAACTGAGCTACTCCCCTGTACTTCTCGCATACCAGAGTATTATACCAGATTTTATGATAAAACTGCTACTTTTGCTCGTCTTCGGGCTTGACTAAGACAGCGCGCTTGAAGTGACGGTCAGCTCCTTCGTCGGCGTAGCGTGACATTGGCGGAAGTGCGAGGAGTTTTTCGGAGCCTACTTTGCCGTCGTCGAGATCGATGCAGGCTTCGACAAAGAACTTTTCGATCAGCCACTCACGACCAGGTGCGGTTTGTCCTAGGACGGTGATTCGCCAACGATCTTTTCCCCACTCCTCAGTGCGGATAATTCGTAGTGGTTTGGCGAGCATGGTTTTGCCTTTTGGAATAGCGGAGATGATTTTATTGATCGCTTTTTCGCCGGCCTCTTTGTCGCGGACAAATACGTCAACGGCTAATGTTCGAACACCCTTTGGTACTACGTGGACACCAGTGATGTTCTGGTTGTGTACCCAGATGATCTCACCGTTGAGTGCGCGTATTCGGGTGGAGCGAAGGGTAAATCGCTCGACGACGCCAGCTACATCCCAGTATGGTTCAATTTTGATGAAGTCACCAATCTTGTACCAACCTTCAGTTATCATAGTCGAACCAGCGGTTAGATCGCGCAAAATGATACCGATCGTCTGACCAGCGATGACGATAAAGAATGCGCTAGCCCCAATTGCGGCCACGCTATTTGCCGCCGCACTGTTTGAAGAGAACGGACTAAGTGCTCTCCAGGCGACGAAGCCGACAACGGCAACAACCAGAGCACGGACGATTGCAACTGTGATACTAAGATAAGTTTCGGTCTGGCGTAGGCGCATCACACGGGCATCGTCTGATTCGTTGTCACTACGACGCCCAACCTTTTGAGCGATATAGATAATTCCTTTTGCAAGAAAACGGCTAAGCCAATAGGCTATGATCAGTGAGGCGATCAGGATTAAGATAGAGCGGAATGCGTTTGGCTCTATGAATAGATGATGCATATCATCTAAAAATGCTTGGGGGTGTTTAATTGTATTACTCACGCTCAGTATTGTAGCAGTTTGCAGGTCTCTCTACTATATTCTAAGAGCGACTTTTTTCGTTAAATGTATTTAATCGGTTGCAAAACGCTTATGGAGAGGCGTATACTAGTTGTGGATATGTTAGCAAAAAAGGGGAAATTAGATTGCAGACTGTAATCTAACATGGGTGACATGAACATACTTATGCTTGGGTGGGAGCTCCCGCCGCACAACAGCGGAGGTCTGGGTGTGGCTTGTTACCATCTATCAAAAGCTCTTGCCCACCAGGGTGCGTCGATAGATTTCGTTTTGCCTTATGACGCGCACCATCCTGGTACCGAGTATATGAATATTCACGCTGCTACTAGGCTCAATCCTATTCATAAGTTTGGCTTGATGGGGGCATATGATAGCAAATATGTAGATGAGATAGACCTCGACGCGGTAGATCTGCGAGATTTACAGACTATGCGTGGGGTGCAGAAGCGTTATGTCAGATTTGTCGAGCGTTTAATCAAGATAAAAAAGATTGGTATGCCTGACGTGATTCATGCCCATGATTGGCTGACGATGGAGGCTGGCATGCGCGCCAAAGAGCTGACCGACGCACCATTGATTGTCCACGTTCACGCCACTGAGTTTGATCGTGCGGGGTCATTTGGAAGTGGTAATCCAATTGTTCACGAGATCGAGTATCAGGGGCTGATGATGGCGGATCGAATTATCGCAGTTAGTGAAATTACTAAAAACATCATTATCCATAAATACCATATCCCTGCCGACAAAATTGAGGTTGTTCATAATGCAATTGATCTGGCGTCACTCGGTAACTACGAGTATGACAAGCGTACTTATAAGTATCTTGAGTCGCTTCGTGAGGAGGGCTATACAGTTGTATCTACGGTTACTCGATTTACGGCGCAAAAGGGTTTGGTGCAGCTTATGCGTGGTATGGCAAAAGCTTGTAGTAAGCATGATAAGTTGGTTATGCTACTGGCGGGTGATGGTGAGCAGCGTAATGAGTTGATTTCGCTTGCTGCCGACCTGGGCATTTCTGACAAAGTTTTCTTTACGGGCTTTGTCAGGGGCAAACAATGGCGTGACGCCTATAGTGTGGCTGATATATTTGTTATGAGCTCCGTTTCAGAGCCGTTTGGACTGACCGCGCTGGAGGCAGCACATCACGGTACGGCACTAATTATCAGCAAGCAGTCGGGTGTCGGCGAGGTGCTAAATAGTATTTTTCGTTATGATTTTTGGGATGTCGATAGACTGGCCGATCAATTGGTCGGTATCGCTAAGTCCCCTGCTCTTTGTGCGCAACTCAAACAAGACGTTAAGCGCGAATACGCGCGTCTGAGCTGGCATGATGTCGCACGGACATGTCTACATCTCTATAAACGCATGAAGATAGGAGCAACCGCATGAGTAGCAAGCGCGGCGTAGTTCTATACCTTCACGTCCACCAGCCATGGCGGGTGCGTGAGTATACGGTATTTGATACGGCCGAAAACCACGATTATTTCTCAACCACCCGAGAATTACACCGCGATAACCGCGAGATATTTCTAAAAGTTGCCGATAAATCGTATCGACCAATGAATGCTCTACTCCGAACATTGCTTGAGCGATATCCAGACTTTAAAGTATCCTTGTCTATCACTGGTACATTTATTGACCAAGCTGAGGCGTGGGCGCCGGATGTGCTTGATAGTTTTTGTGAACTCGTCAAGACAGGTCGGGTTGAGATAGTGTCTGAGACCTATTACCATAGCTTGGCATTTTTCTACAGCCGGAGCGAATTTGAGCATCAGGTTGAGCTTCATCGCCAAAAAATTCGCGATGTTTTTGGGGTTGAAACTAGCGTCTTTCGTAACACAGAGTTAAGTTACAATAACGAACTCGCCAAATGGGCCGATGAATATGGTTTTAAGGGCATTTTGACCGAAGGTTGGGATCCTGTGCTGGGCTGGCGAAATGCAAACTACGTCTATAGGCCGACTGATACTACTAGCATCAAACTTTTGATGAAGAACTATCAGCTCAGTGACGATATCGCTTTTCGGTTTAGCAATAAAGCCTGGGAGTCGTATCCGCTTCACGCTGATACGTATGATGTATGGGTCAATAGCGCCCTGGGTGACGATGGCAATGTGGTGAATCTGTTTATGGACTACGAGACGTTTGGTGAACACCAATGGGCAGATACAGGGATCTTTGACTTCTTTGCTGATTTTGTCGGTCGTTGGCTAAAGAACCCTGCAAATACCTTCTATACAGTAAGCGAAGCCTGCGATTCTTTTGAGCCAGTAGATATGGTTGACTGTCCGCAGACTATCACCTGGGCAGACACAGAGCGTGATCTCACGGCATGGCTTGGTAATTCTATGCAACATGAGGCGATGCGCCATCTTTATGATCTAGAGTCGGACGTTCTTCGCACCAACGATAAGCAGTTGATAGAAGATTGGCGACGGTTGACAACGAGTGACCACGCTTATTACATGTGCACAAAGTACTTTACTGATGGCGATGTTCATGCGTACTTTAGTCCATACGATTCTCCATATGATGCGTTCTTGTACTTCATGAATGCTGTTCGCGATGTGAGATATCGTGTTTGTGAACATCATGAGAACGGGGGTTTGTAGGTGGCGCGACCGATTGTTCTCAGTAACGGCGAGCTTCATGTTGGGATCAATAAGTTTGGCGAGGTCCACGATTTTTATTTTCCTTATGTTGGGCTTGAAAACCATTCGGCTGGCAAAGATACTCGTCACCGTGTAGGTATTTGGGTCGATGGCATACTGAGCTGGCTAGACGATGGTAGCTGGGAGCTTAATTTTACCTATCCTCATGAAGCATTAGTCGGACACGTTATCGCTAAGCACGCCAGACTGGGAATTATTGTTGAATTCGATGACACAGTCGACGCTGAGTTTAATGCTTTTATGCGCAATATTCATATCATAAATACGAAGAGCTCACCGCGTGACGTTCGTATATTCCTACACCAGTCATTTGTGATTGGTGACGCTAGGAGTAATACCGATACGGCCCAGTACTTACCTGACGCAAATGCAATTCTGCACTACCGAGGCCGTCGCGCGTTTGTTATCTCTGCCCAAGACGATGATGGAGAGTATTTTGATCAGTATTCGGTCGGTCTTTATGGTATTGAAGGGCGCGAAGGCACTTATCGCGATGCCGATGATGGTGAGTTGTCGATGTGTCCGGTTGAGCACGGTCGAGTGGATTCAATTATTCGGTTTAAAATTACGTTATCTCCACACAGCTCTTCGCGATTTCATTACTGGATTGCGTGTGGTACGTCTACTCGACAGGCGCTGTATGTTAATAAACAAATTGTCTCCCAGGGCGTACACAAACGCTTAGACGTCACTGTAAAATGGTGGCACAATTGGCTGAAACCCGCTAAAGTGTTTGCTGACAAGATCGACACAGGACATCGAGATCAATTTATCCGAAGTGTTATGCTGATAAAATCTCACATCGATAAGCGCGGAGCGGTTATTGCTAGCACCGATAGTGGTATGCTTAACTACTGGCGCGACGCTTATGCTTATTGCTGGCCGCGCGACGGTGCGTACGTACTGTGGCCGTTAATTAGAATGGGCTACAGAGAAGAAGCCTATAAATTTTTCGAGTTTTGTCGGCGTGCACTCAATGCAGGTGGCTTTTTGATGCACAAATATAGGGCGGACGGAGCGCTTGGTAGTAGTTGGCATCCGTATTTACATGCTGACGGTACGGTTTCTGCGCCGATTCAAGAGGACGAAACTGCTCTGGTGCTTTTCGTATTTAGTGAGTTTTATCACGCTTCTGGCAATGAAGCGCTGCTCAAAGAGTTCTATGAGCCAATGGTATTACCGATGGCAAATTTCCTGGCACATTATGTAGACAAACATACTGGATTGCCGAAGCCGTCATACGACCTTTGGGAAGAGAAGTTTATGACTACAACCTACACTACTGCGGTAACTCATGCGGCACTGCTTGCGGCGGCTGATTTAGCCGAGCTTTATAAAGACAATGATAGCTCGGTTCAGTGGCGGGCAGTTGCGGAGGATATTCATGAATCGGCTCAAAAGCATCTCTACAATGAGTCGCGCAAGGCATTTTACAAGGGTGTGTCGGTTGCCGAAGATGGAACGATTACGCCCGATGAGACGATCGACATGTCGAGTATCTTTGGTACATTCATGTTTGGACTTTTTCCTACCAGTAGCGAACAGACCAAGTACGCGGTGGAGACTGCCTTGACGACTTTTGGAGCAACCGACGATCGGCCGGGTCTGCCCCGCTATGAACACGATGGCTATCGTCGTGCTGATGGATCTGATAATCCTAACTGGTGGTTTGTAACAACGCTTTGGGTGGCGCAATATTTTCTCGAGGTCGGAAAAACCGAGTCGGCAAACGCAATCCTAAGATGGGTGTGTGATTCGGCCTGGTCTAGCGGTATTTTGGCGGAGCAGATCGATCCAAGGACTCTCGAGGAGGCGTCGGTCTCGCCTCTGTGTTGGAGTCAAGCGGAATATGTTTCAACCCTTCTAGATACGATAACGGATAAGTGATATATGACGGCAAGACAGCGAGCCATACTACGGATGAAGCGTGCAGTTCACCATATGCGACCGCGGCATGTCATTCGCGCTCAAATGACACGCAAGACAATTGAAGGTTTCGCTGAAAAGGTCGGTCTAGTTTATTTTGGCCATGTTGATCAGCGAAACGACGAACATCGGTTAGTGCGTGGACATACTGTTTCGGCGACTCACATCGACGACAACTACTGTGCGGGTACTATCCGTGGCTACGACGTGATGCTTGTTTCTCGTAATGATGTTCTCAAACGGCCTGATGACACCAAAGAGCGTCGTTGTCATTGGCTGATTGTGGCGATAGACCTTCATACGAAGGCGGAAGTTCCCCATTGCTACGTCGGTCATCATTCCCAGGACTCTGTATTCAGAGCGTCTTATGAGCGGATTTACCCGCTGGCTATAGGTAGTTTTTATGGTGCTTATCCGCACCGATTTATCAGCGAGTATACTGTTTATGGAAAAGCGACTCACGCGCTTAATATTGAGCGTATTATAACACCTCAGGTGGCTATGGTTATCGCGACACACTTTTCGGGTGCTAGTATAGAAATCAAAGAAGGTTCATTATACCTCTATATCGAAAGCGAGCGCCCCAATGAGGCGCTACTTGAGAAGATGCTTTCAAATGGATTATGGCTCGCTGAGTCGATCGACACGATCTACTCAGTAAAATAGGCGGCAAACTAGCCTTTTCGTGGCTTAACTTCGTTGCGGCCGAGAGATTTCTTAGTCTCTACGTATTTTGCGTGCTTACGAGCTTTTGGGTCGTACTTCATCAGCTCCAGGTTGTCTGGAGTGTTTTGTGTATTTTTGCGGGTCACGTATGTGCGGTGTCCAGTCAGCTCGCTTACGAGAGCGATGGTCTTGCGCTTGGTATTCGTCTTCTTAGCCATAAACTTCCTTTATACGTTGATATAAAACTTCAACTACGTAGTATACCAGATAGCTACCTCTATTACAATAGCTTATCGGTAATTTGTAAACGAGAGCGGAAAATCAAAGTCGCCAGTGCGTAGAGTCTGCATGACCGATTGAAGCTCGTCTTTACTATTGCTCATAACGCGCACAGCATCTCCCTGAATCTGCGCCTTCACCTTGGGGTGTTTTTCTTTGAGAAGCTTGGTAATCTGCTTGGCGTTATCTTGCTTGAGACCATCCTTGAACGGTACATCTTTCCAAGCACGCATATTTGCCTCGGTAACCTTGCCAGACAGGTCAAGTACCTTGCTGGTCATTCCACGTTTTGCTAGTTGCTTGCCTATCATGTCGATTACGCTTTCAAGTTGCCACTCGTTACTGCCGATGACCTTGAATCCCTTTTTGTCGGCCAGCCACTCAATTCCTGCTGGTGTGCCCTTGAAGTCGTATCGGTTAGCTATCTCACGAACAACTAGCTGCTCGACGTTATTCATTTCGGCTTTGTCGTAGGTAGATTCGATATCAAAACTAAATTGTGCCATAAGCTCAGTATAGCTTGTCGGCGCAAAACACCCTACATTGACATTCTATACGTAAAGTGCTATAATAGAAATATGCAAGATGTGATTAAGCAAGTTTATGTGTCGTGGTCAAGTGAAAAGAATCAGCGTCGTAAGCTCCAACAAGCATATGTTATCGTTGCCTCTATATTGGCTGCTCTGGCTGGCGTAGTTACGTTACTAAATGACAGCCTAGGCAAAAAGCTACTTATGGTAGCGGCAGGTGCGATATTTATATTTTTCGTGAACGCAATTATGTGGGCGTTGGTTGAGGCTTTTGTTAGCTCTCGTTCAGGCAGTAAGAAGTAGTTAAGATAGACTAGGCTGACTGATATTTGCTATAAATATGGCGTTGGTGTGGTACAATATCTGAGATAGCCTGACCATTTCAGATGTCATCGCACGTCGTGCCGCGATAGCTCAGTTGGTAGAGCGCATCCATGGTAAGGATGAGGTCTCGGGTTCAAGCCCCGATCGTGGCTCCAGAATAGATTTTACTAAAATAATCGCCGAATTGGCGATTATTTTATTTGATAACTCGTAGTATAGTACTGCGTTTATGTAGGACTGTCTATGACTTGAGCTCAAGGCTATGTAATGCTTTTGTCCAGCGTTCGTGAAACGACGGATTGGCCTCAGACAGCTTGAGCATATGCGCACCTAGCTCAGTCACCTCACGAGGAGAAACGTGCCCATTTACGATTGCCTCATTGAGAACGGCTTTGACGAACTCTGGTTTTTCTTCTGCTCTACCCTCATCAAAGGTTAGCTCATCGAGGTCAAGTAGCCCTTGAGTAAGTAGATGAGCAGGATTGTGCTCACGTAGCTTTGTGAGACTATCCCCGTCTATAAAGTCGGCCAGATAATAGCCATTATAGCCTAATGTAGCACCATAGCGCCTCATCCAGTATGAGCGCTTGCTGTCTACATTGGTAATTGCTTCCGGGTGATGTTGTAGCTCGTGTAGTCCAGCTAAGCGGAAAGAGATATATTTATTCATCGCTAGCTTTTTGACGTCGTCTGGCATATCATCGTGATTTCCCCAAAAAGCAATTTCATAGCCTTCGTCAGCCTCGCAGTCAGGGATGAGCTCGCCGTGAGAAATACTAATCGGTGACGGATATTGGCTAGTACGTTCGTGAACAATAGACGAGCGTTCTGCGATAGACAAATCGCTGATTGATTTGACTATGGACTTTTTATCGCCAGACACCTCGATGCGTTCGATAGGCTCGATCACTTTGGAAATATCATTAGAGAATGTCTGTGGGATGCGTCCTCCAAAGATAACGTTCATAGTCGACTGTTCACTGGTTACGCCTCCTTGAGTGTTCCATTCGTTGCCTACTAGGTCAAAGTGGATGCCACCGACGGTGCCTTTTGCCCGAAGCAACGGATTGGCATCGTTGGCGGTCAATGGCATAAGAATATTTTTAATATCAGAGACGTTGATATCTGGCTTGAGGCGAAAAGATTTGGCGCTTACTCCGTGGTTGTGTACATGATCATGGCCGTGTTCGTGACCGCAGTCGCAGCCGCACACCTCTAGCAGATGACGACCGAATCTTAGCTCACGATCCATGCCACGAAGTTTGGCAAGGATTTCAAAAAAATCAGTAGAGTTAGGTTTGATTAATTCAACCGAAACATCATCGGCTAGTGGTGGAAGTTGATCTAAAACGGTATTCATAACGTCAGCGTCATTACTGCTGTCTGGTATGTGAGTGATGCCGATTATATCTGCGACCGAAAGTTGACTTGGGAGAACCTGCCACTTGAGGTCACGTTCAACGGTTTGAGCGTTTGCTAGGGCTATAACACTGAGGTCAAAGCCGCTCGAACGAACCACGTTAGCAATTTCTGTCCCAGGAGCGATGCCAGTTGGCTCTATGAACAGGACATTTATGCCAGAATCGTGGACTCGTTCTAGGGCATCTTTGAATTGAGTGACGTCACTACAGCCAATACAGCCAGCGGTGAGTGGAATGATTTTCTCACTACGATTTGCTGGGTGATCCCAAATACGTCTTGCGTCAACGTTGTTTTCGCCAACATCATTGACGACAACTGCATAGCTATCGTCAAGTGGTACATGTTCGATTAAACGGTTTAGTGTGGTAGTCTTGCCTGCCCCAAGCGGACCGAGTACTGAGATGACTTCAAATTTTTTGCTTTCCATAAGCTAGGCTCCTAGGTGCGGGAATTGTCCGTATGGCAATAGGACGATCTCGCGAATATTACAGTTTGCATCTAGGCTATATTTTGCGGCGTCTCCGATTTGTTCGGCCGTAAATACGGGATAAGTCTCGACTGTTGGATGGTAGCCGAGGTTTTTTGTGATGTCTACTGCTGTGTCGAGCGTGTAGTCGTTGTCAAAGAACCCGCTATCGGTACTGCCTGGCATTATTTCGGTCACAAATATGTTCTCGGGTGTTAGGTCGAGGGCAACGGTTCGGATAAGTCCGTGACCAGCACCTTTTTGCGCAACATCTAGCCCGAGCGACTGTTTGGCACGTACGGCAGCAGCAGCTGAGATAAATATTACCTTGCTGATTGGCTGGTCTGCAAAGATTTTTGCCTGCTTCATCGCTTGTAGGATGTTTATTAGGGTGACACAGTTGTTGGCTACGAGGTCAGGAATTGCCTCTGCCCGCATTTCCCAGGTATGTGCTAATAGACTGTTATTTGGTAGAGGTGTCGCTGTATCTGAAGCGCCAC
The DNA here is from genome assembly GCA_010202265.1 of Candidatus Saccharibacteria bacterium oral taxon 955. Lineage (NCBI taxonomy): Bacteria > Candidatus Saccharimonadota > Candidatus Saccharibacteria bacterium oral taxon 955. The sequence goes on from CP047918.1 coordinate 427,357, forward strand.
CATAATGGACAAGATGGACTGGTAGTCCGAGCGACCGCTTGAGGCTGGTGACTTGCTTGACAAACTCACCTACCCGTTGCTTGTTTAGAAGGTCTACTTCATAAAAACGATCCTTTGATAGGCCAAATTCAGACTCAAGTATCTGAGCGTCAGATTGTGAATAACCGCACGCAATTATTTCGTAATCGTCAATCAGTTGTCGAACGACTCCTGCACCAGCATTCATCTTGTATTTTTTGCCTTTATGATCGATATAGTTAACGATCTGTCCACCATTAAATTCTTTTTTAAGTGGCGAGAATTTGACCCCCGTCACGACTATAAGTGCTTTTTTCATGAAATTATTTTAAGTTGACTTTGATATACATTGCAAATTTGTTGCAATTTGTCTATACTATTGCAACAATGAGTAGCCCAGAATCGTCCCTAGCAGAGGTACTAAAAGCCAACGGCTTACATGTTACAAATGCACGTAAGCAGGTGTTTTTGGCATTGCATCACAAAGAGCCTCAGTCTATGAATAGTCTCTATCAGTGCCTAAAAGACAAAATTGACCGCACGAGTATTTATCGTACGATCGCGCTATTTGAAAAGTTACATATCATCAACAAGATATATATTGGCTGGAAATATAAGATTGAGCTATCTGATGCGTTCTCTGACCACCATCATCATATTTCCTGCTTGGGGTGTGGGACCATAATTGCCGTGGAAGAGGATCATAGAATCGAGCACTTGATCGCCAAGCTGGCTAAAAAGCACAACATCTACCGACCAACTCATCAACTAGAGATCCAAGGTTACTGCAAACGATGCATAGATGTCGCGCCAAAACTAAAAAGGAGAGATTAGCTTTTAGGTTCTAGTTAATTGGGGGCTGTGATTATTTAAGTAATCTTTTTGTAGCCAAACTCATCTAGCTTTTGGGTAATTTCGTCATATTTTTTACCGGCTAGCAGTCCCCCCGCAATGAAATCCTCCTGGGTGACGTCTGATAGAGTTATTGATGGCGCTACGAAGTTGGCCTTTTCTTCAAGAGTTCTAAACTCAAAATCTATCAGCACCAAGCCAGTTAAGCCCTCTAGAAAAACATCAATTTCGGCTAATTTGCCATCAACGTTAAGCTTGTAGCGGTCTTTTGCTACGCGCTTATTGCTGCACCCTGCAAGAGCAGTAAACTCATCTTTTGTCAGCGGTATTGTTCGCTCAATTTGTCTAGAAGCGTCGTCGTCAAGGACTGGTGTTTTTTTAGTGATTTCGTATTTGTCGCCTTTTTGCCTAAGTCTTAGATGTGAATGACCAGGTGTATCTGGGATGTAGATATCTACAATACGAGTCGGTGATGTAGACTCGATCTCTGGGGGTAGCCCTTTGGCGAGAAATGTCAGCTCTAATTCCAGCTCGTCACTCATATATAACTCCTTTTTAACATAATAATACACCAAGTCACAAGTACTTGGTGTGCTTATCTTGTCGGAACTTACAGCTCCGTTAGAATCTATTTTAGTACAAAATGCTAAAAACTGTGAGTTGTACCGCTGGTCGCAATAACATCACCAGTCATTTATAATAGCTCTATGAGCCAACTATCTATAAAAAATAAGTTTATTAGCACTGTTCGCACCCATCCCCTAGTGTCATTCTTTATTCTCGCATATCTTGGGTCGTGGATTGGGTGGAGTCCGTGGTGGTTGTCGCAGACAGGTGTCGGGTTGCTGCCGTATGAACTGCCACATTCTGCGGTTGCCGGTATCAATCAGCTCGGACTTATTGCGGGGCCGCTGGTTGCGGCGTTTTTTGTTACTCGCATCGCGAGTGGACGCAAAGGAGTAAAGCAACTACAAAAGAGCTTTACGCAGTGGCGAGCGCACCCACTGGCATATATTCTCGCATTCGTGGCAATTCCTCTAGCGATTTGTGCGGCGTATTTCCTCTTTGGTGGTGTTGGGATTTCGTCCAACATATCGCCTGCGATTATTACGACGTTGCTCGTTACATTTGTTACATATCTTGCTGGTGGTCCGATACAGGAAGAGGGCGGCTGGCGAGGCTTTGCTCTTCATCGTTTGCAGCAGCGGTATCACCCGCTAGTTGCGGCGGTTATTCTGGGCGTTGTGCATTGTCTATGGCATGTGCCATTGTTCTTTACTTCCGAATGGGACACGGCGCGCAGTGAGGCTTCGCAGTTATGGGCGTACCTTGTACTCGTGGTGAGTATGTCGGTCGTGATGTCATGGATTGTCAACAAGGCGCGCGGCAGTGTGTTTCTTGCTGTACTCGCACACAATAGCGTCAATTGGTCGCTCTTTGTTGTCGCGACACTCAGCGGCGCTGCTGTCGCCAACAACTGGCCTGCTGCACTCAGTCTGACAGTACTAGCAATCGTGGCGATTGTTGCGACACGTGGGCGACTTGCTTTTGAAGAGAGCAATAGGTAATAGCTACGCTATATCTGGTGTATACGCGCTAGATATAGCATATCTCTGGGATTACTTCTTCTTGCTTACCAATTCTTCATTAAACCTCAACGCCAACTCTACCCACCCCCTCAAGTCCTTTCGCCCCTCGCTGTCGAGGTCGATATAACCTTTGATCGGACGACCTTTCATGATTGTCGGGCGCGCGCCCTTTCGTTTCAGTGTGTCCTCGTGTGTGTCTGCATTGACACGCACCATGATGTTGTCTGCTTTGCTACCACCAACGCAAACATACATTTTGCTGACCTATGGTGTGTGCGATATGTCTAATTGCTGAAAAGAAAATAAAATACAGAACGGCAACATACACGAATATGCGTATTATCGCTGTACACGTAAGAGTAAAATGATTAAATGCACCGGATCGCAATTGCTGGAGGAACAGATCAGCAAGTTAGCTCTTGTCACCAATGGCGTGGATTGAACCGATGCGACAATGGTTAAATCAAGCTCCAGGCCTCAATACAATTGTAAATACCGTCGGTCGAGTGTCATCAAGGGGGTGTTAGTGAAAATAGAATAATTGAACCTTTTTCTAAAATCCAAAAATACCCAGCCTACGACTGTCCCAGAAATTTCTCTCCCCCCTTGGAGTATGGGTATTGTTACGCAAAACGCTAGAAAAAAGAGCGCGTTCGCGCTCAGTTTTACAGTTTTGTCCTGCTTTGGTACCGGAGGTAGGACTCGAACCTACGAAGGCTTGCGCCGAGAGATTTACAGTCTCTTGTCATTGCCACTAGACGACTCCGGCAAATACGAACCATGTCGCTTATAAACCGTGGAGCCGCTTCAGGGATTCGAACCCAGGACCTGCTGTTTACAAAACAGCTGCTCTAACCAACTGAGCTAAAGCGGCACAGCCCTAATTGTAACCCGTCAGAGGTAAAAAAACAAGGCTACATCTGCACTTTGCGCACTTGATGTACGCTTCGTGCTGGAGGATTTTTGCTTGCAACGGCTTTTTCTATGCGAGCACGCAGTTCACCTGCCTTGTCTGTCTGGCCGGTGCGCTCGTATGCATCGGCAAGGATATGGTAACTCTGAATGCTCGGTTCGATTTTTATGGCGCGCTCTAGACTCTCAATCATCTTTTTTTGATGACCTAATTTTTCCTGTACCTTGGCGTAGGCGATGTGTCGTGCTGCTAGGTCGTCCTCCATAGATAAGGCTTGCTCAAAAGCCAAAGCCGCTTTGTCGTAATTGGCGGTTTCGTAGTAAATCAAGCCGACATTATGAAGGCTTGAGGCACTCGGTTCAAGACTTTGGGCAATCTCAAAACATTCGATTGCGTCGGTGTAGGCCTGTTGTTTAGCGTATAGGATACCGAGTCGGTTGTAGGCAGTGGCATTCCGTTCATCTACACGGAGAATCGTCAAAAGAGCCTTTTCGGCTCGTAAATATTTGCGATCTCTCAGGCTCTCTTGAGCTATGTCCCATAGTTTATTTAGCTTACTCGAAAGACGTTGTGATATATCACCTGGAGTATCATTGACAGTTGACTGTCGCCAGATCGCCAACGCACCAAATGCTACTGCAAGTAATAATCCAAACATATCTATATTATTGTAACACAAGGTTTATTAGTTGGAGACGGATGTTTCCGTTGGCTAGGATCCGGTCGTAGGCGTCAGCGAGCTGATCACTAAGCCTCACTATTGACGGAGATGGGTTGGAGCTGAGCGAATGTCGGAGAATCTGCTGGGCCACCGTAAGCATCTCTAGGGCTGAGGTTCGATCGCCATGGTATTTTTGAGCAATCATCGCTTTTTGATAAGGAGTACCTTGGATAAAAGTACGTGCATCGGCGGCATAGGTCGAGCGTTCGGTAAATAGCTTCTCGTCATTTATTAGGCGCGAAAGCTCAGCTGGCAGTCCGTCGGCTAGAAATAGCAGCTGAGCTTGCTTACGCTCATCGTTGACGCCTTTGTTTTTGATCAAATTACGGCTAGAGGCCTGATCGATTGGCTTGATGTGTATTCGTTGAACGCGTGAGATTATCGTTGGTAGTAGCTTTTGCGGTGCATGAGAAGTCATGATAAACGACACGAATCTGTTTGGTTCTTCGAGTAGTTTCAAAAATGCGTTTTGCGCCTGTATGCTCATCTTGTCTGCCTCGTCAATCACGTAAACTCGTCTTTTTGTTAGTTTACCGCGAGTTGATTCTATTAGATCACGGATTTGCGATATTCTAATCACACCTTTTGATGATATGTCGACGTTGTTTTCATTGTCCGTGCCTTGGATCAAGCCTGCTAAGTCATGCCAAGCTAGGTCACGAGCTATCGTAGATAGACCCACCCCGACCGGACCTTCAAGTAGTAATGCGTGAGGCATGTCGATCGTCACCTTGTCGAGTAATTGCTTGGTTTCGGGATTATATAGAAGCGACATCCTGATTTACCTTTGGAAAGTATTTCCCAAACTCTGTTGGTACGGGTGCGGTAAAGGTTTTTCGAGATCCTGGAGCGGTTGTCACCTCAAGTCGGTAGGCGTGAAGGTAGAGCCTGTCAGATGGTTTACCGTAGACACGATCACCAGTAATAGGCGTACCTAAATACTGCATGTGGACTCGGAGCTGATGAGTGCGACCAGTCAGCGGATGAAGTGCCACTAACGATTTACCGTCACCCTGGTCTAGAACACGATAATCTGTAATGGCAGACTTACCTTTGCTGTCAGCGCGAAAAGTGCTTGGTGCGCTTGGATTTCGTCCGATTGGGATATCAATTTTGGCGTGTTGTTGTTTTGGCGAACCATCTACGATAGCTATGTAATCTTTTTTGGTTTTGCGACTAGCAAACTGCGACTTCAATAGATCAAATGACTCTGGCGTACGTGCGCCGATAATCAGACCACTTGTATCGCGGTCAAGCCTATGAACTATGCCAGGACGATTGGTGTCTAGTCCAACCGTTGTATAGCGACGAAAGAAGTCCGCGACCGTGAACTCATCATTTAATGCTCCTTTGCTGTGGGTCAATACACCAGCGGGCTTGTTTATGACAATTACATCGTCGTCAATATAGACAATTGGTAGATCGTGTTTCGAGAAATCCGTGTGATCTGGGGTGCTGATGGCAATATGATCCGCAGCAGTCACCTCTTGACGGGCGTTCTTTGCAGGTGTTCCGTTGACGGCAATATGCCCAGCTTTGATATGTTTTTGCCAGGTGCTACGGCTTGTTTCTGGGTAGCGTTCAGCTAGCAGTACGTCGAGGCGTTTCTTACTATCTACCTGCTGAAATAGGTAGACATCTTTGCCCTTGAACGGCAGTCCGTAGGTTGTTAGCTTGCTAATCGGGTTTTCTAAAATCTCACCCTGAACGTTACTGTCGGCGGTGTAAATTTGCTCCATTATGTAGCTCGCTCGGTCTTCGGCCGTTTCGTCTAGTAGCACGTAGAAGTGATGTCGATTGAAGCGAAATTTAACTAGTTGATTAATCGGATTGGGATGGCTTTGCTTGATTTGGTCAATATTGCGTGGAACATGACTATCGTCAGCAATTCTAAACTGTCGGAGAATCGATAAAAGGTCGCTGGTAGTGATTTTCATATTTTTTCGCTCACTATATTTTAACTCTGTCGTTTCGTCTATCGCCTTAATCCGATGGCTTTTTGAACCCGAAGTAGCGTTTCTTTGGCGACTGTATTCATGGCAAGTTCTGACTTCTCTAGCTTGTCTAAGATTTCACCGTCAGAGACGGCTGATAATTTCGCCTGGAAGTTCTCCAAGAATCGCGCCATCTCGTCGGCGACTATCTTCTTGAAGTCGCCATAGCGCTCCATGCCTGTAAACTCATCACAAACCTCCTCGAGGGTCGTTTCCCGCCCATTGGCTTGACGGACAAGCGTGAGAATCTCAAGTAGATTGCTGATACCTGGTTGACTAGTCTTGTCGTAGTTGACGCGAGCCAGACCATCGGTGGTTGCGCCCATGATTTTCTTTTTTGCCACCTCGGGGCTGTCGCTTAGAAAGATAACCCCCCTACCCGTGTCGTCCGACTTACTCATCTTCTTGCTTGGGTCAATTAGGTCTTTGATGCGCAATCCTTGGTCTTTGCCAAAAAACTCGTGTTGTTTTATCACTGGTTCAGGCACAGTAAAGAGCTCGCCGAATTTGTGGTTCATGCGCTGGGCAATGTCGCGGGTAAACTCGAGATGTTGGGTTTGATCATCGCCGACAGGAATGTATTTTGCGCCATAAAGCAAGATATCGGACGCCATCAGGACTGGATAGTCAAATAGCCCGACACTAATTCTATCGTTTGAGAGCTTTGTGGATTTATCCTTGAACTGTGTCATACGCTCCATCTCACCAAAACCTGTAAAGTTGTTGAGTAGTATCGCCAGCTCACTATGAGCCGGGACGTAACTCTGGCGATATAGATGGATATTGTCGTTATCAAGTGGTAGACCTGCGGCAACATATACGCGGGCGTTGTTCATGATGCTGTCAAACAGCAGACTGTGGTCAATCGGCGTCGTAAAGCTATGTAAATCAGGGATAAACATGTTTATCTCATATTCATTAGACCGCTTAGTGGCCATGTCTATAGTCGGTAGCATCGCACCGAAGTAGTTGCCTATGTGTAGGTCGTTGTTGGCACGAATGCCTGTGAGGATTACTGGTTTAGTCATGTTGCTCCTATTATATCAGTTTGAGGTTATAGCTTCTGGGGCTGTTGGGAACGGGTGATTTAGTGGTCTTTTAAAGGTCGAATTGTTCTGGCGGAGCCTAAAAAAGACCTGAGCGGTCTTTATTTGAATTCTGTAAAAGATATCAAACACTAACCGCAGACTAAAAGTAGAGTCGCCAGGCTTTGCTTAAGTGTCGATATGTCATACCTCTATTATACTCCAATATTACGGTTATGTCAATGAGTCGTGGCCTCGTTAACAGCTGATTTGATAGCTTCTATTGATGCACGCTGAACATTTCCGGTTACCTCATGACCACCAATAACCGACTTCCAGGTGATGCTTGGTTTTTGCTGAACAATATTTTTGATGACATCGTTAATAACCAGAATGTCTAGCTTGCCTGTTATGATTCTCGTGGGGTGCTTGATGCGTAAAATATCCTTGTAAGATTGTTGATTAAGAATTGCGGTTTCAAGGGAGGCTAGAAATGAGTTTACGTTGACGTTGGAAACCTTAAATCCAGGGTTGATTAGGTAGTATTTTCCGGCCATGCGTAGGATACGTTCGGTGGCATCTGGATTATCGCGCATGATACCGTACATTTTGCGTAGTATGACTTTTGGGTTGAAGTCAAATCTCGACGAGTTTGTCCGCGGCGTGTAAATTGGAGGGCTAATCAAGACGAGTGAAGTTAGCATTAGAGGATAACGTCTCGCCAGTTCTATACCCACAAGACCGCCCAGGGAATGCCCAACGATAACGGCGTCGCCAAACACCCTGAGTTTGAGGAGGGTTGCCGAGACGCTGGTAGCTTGGAGCTTCGCACTATATGTACCCCAGGTTGGTTTTGGGGATTTACCGAAGCCTAGTAGGTCAATGCCTATAACTCGGGCGTCTTTTGGTAGTTTTTTTATATGAGGCACCCACATGTCCAGAGAGCTACCAATACCATGGAGCAACACGATGGTGGAGTTGGGTTTTTTTGGAGACTGAAACTCACGCGTATTTAGCGTGTAAGGAATTTTTAGGTATTTGTGGATGATTTTTTGCCACATAGACCCTAGTATAGCGGAAAATATTAATCATATCGACCTAACAAAAAAACGCCTCCGAAGTAGAGACGTTTTTTGTAAATGTTTTGATTAACGCTTTGAGTATTGTTCGCGTTTGCGGGCGCTACGAAGACCGTACTTCTTGCGTTCTTTCTTGCGTGAGTCTCGGCGTAGTAGCTCGGCTTTTTTGAGTGAACCGCGAAGATCTGGCGCACCAACGGTGATCGCTTTTGCGATAGCCATCTTGATTGCGTCGACCTGCCCCGCGAGGCCACCACCTTTTACAAGAACGCTGACGTCGAACTCTTGCTGTTTGCCGACTAACGCTAGAGGGTCGGTAACCTCAGCGAGTAGCGTTTTGTTACCGTCGAGGTACTCTGCTGCTGGCTTGCCGTTAATCGTGATCTGACCTTTGCCTTTTACGAGACGTGCGCGAGCGGTTGCACTCTTGCGACGGCCAAGACCGTAGTCGTATTTTGCTTCAGCCATATTACTTTACCTCTACTTTCTCTGGCTTTTGCGCCTCGTGGGTATGTTGAGCACCCGGGAATATGCGGAGGCGTGCCATACGCTCTTTTGCGAGCTTGTTCTTTGGCAGCATGCCCTTTACCGCTGACTCAATGATGCGCTCTGGGTATTTCTCACGAACTTCCTTGAGCTGTGCCTCTTTGAGTCCACCTGGGAACCCGCTGTGGCGGTAGTAAATCTTATCAGTTTCTTTGGCGCCAGTTACCGGTACCTCTGAAGCGTTGATGACAACAACGTAGTCGCCACTATCAACGTGAGGTGTGTAAGTTGGCTTATATTTACCGATAAGATATTTAGCAATCTCTGTTGAGAGACGGCCAAGCGTCGCATCTTTTGCGTCTATTAGAATCCATCGACGGCTAATATCTGCTGGTTTTTGTGAGAATGTCTTGAATTCAGCCATGATTATTTCTTAGCCTCCTCTTTGACTTCTTTTGGCATTGCTTTGAGTTCGTCAACGAACTCGATAATTGCCATTTGCGCTCCGTCACCAACGCGTAGGCGGGTTCGCTCAACGCGGACGTGACCACTGGTGCGACCACTGAGTTGAGGAGCGATTTGATCGACAAGCTTGACGGCTGCGATTTGAGTGCTGAGACCAGCAATTACTGCACGTCGATTAGCTAGATCGCCCTTCTTGGCTTTGGTGATGAGTTTTTCTATATACCGTACGAGCTCTTTGGCCTTTGGAAGAGTAGTTTCAATTCTCTCCTCCATCACGAGACTAGTCGCGAGGCCTTTGATGAGCGCACGGCGTTGGTCGGTTTCACGACCGAACTTGCGTCCTTTGTATCCGTGTCGGTGCATCTATAGCTCCAGTTCTGCTAATTTATCTTTAACTTCGTCGAGAGCCTTACTGCCAAATCCTTTTAGCTCACGTAGGTCTTGCTCTGAAAGTGTGACCAGGTCGTGAACGGTGCGGATTTCGTTGTTGATCAGTGCGTTCGCAGTGCGAGCGCTCAGACCAAGCTCTTCAATTGGGGTGTTTAGCTCGCTAACCTCTTCCTCGCTAGTAGTACCAAGTGCAGGTGCTGATTCAACAGTAGTCGATCCAGCAAGTGCCGTGTACTGGTTAACAAGGATTGCTGAGGCCTCTTCAAACGCGTCGCGTGGACTGATTGAATGATCTGTCTCGATAGTTAGCTCGAGCTTGTCGAGATTGGTTTCTTGGCCAACGCGAGTTGAGTCAACCTTGAAGCGAACGCGAGTTACTGGGCTAAACATTGCGTCGACAGCAATCATGTCGCTGTGTAGACGATTTTTTGACGATTCTTCGATCGACTGGTAGCCACGACCCGCCTCTACGACGAGATCAATAACAACCGATTTCTTAGGGTCGTCAATGGTACAGATCACTGCGTCTGGATTCATGACTTCGACGTCAGCGGTGAGCTTAATGTCGCCAGCAGTGACAACACCTGCGCCTTTTTTCTCGAGGCGAAGCTCAACTGGCTCGTCGGTCTCGACGCGGAAGTTGATACCCTTGAGATTAAGGGTGATGTCGACTACATCTTCCTGGACACCAGGAACTGTCGTGAACTCATGAGTTGCGCCTTCAATGCGAAATGCAACAACTGCTCCGCCTCTGATGCTAGAAAGTAGTACTCGGCGAAGTGAGTTACCTAGAGTGTTCCCGTAGCCAGCCTGAAGTGGTTCTACGACAAATGTCGCGCTGTTGCTGTCGTTGTCGACTACTTTAGCGAGAGCTGGATTGTGAATTACTTTAGACATTGATATATCTCCTTACCCTTTTTAGCGTGAGTAGTACTCAACAATTAGCTGCTCATTGATATCTGCTTCAGCTTCTTCTCGCTTTGGCAGCCCAGTTACTTCAATCTTTAGCTTCTTGATATCGCTCTTGATCCAGCTGAGTGGGCCTTGAGTTGTACTGCCATGAATGTCGTTTATCTGAGAAAAGTAGCCAGACTTTGTGCTTTTTGGTCGGACGGTGATAACGTCGCCAACCTTTAGGCGAATTGATGGAATGTCGACACGACGATCGTTTAGCATGAAGTGTCCGTGACTGACGAGCTGACGAGCAGCGCGACGGCTAGTGGCAAATCCTGCGCGATAAACAGCGTTGTCGAGTCGAAGTTCTAGGAAGCGGAGAAGGTTTTCGCCTGAAAGCCCCGGTTTCCTGGTTGCTTCGTCCATCAGTTTTGCAAATTGTTTTTCTAGCAAGCCATACATGCGACGAACCTTTTGCTTCTCGCGAAGCTGAGTTGCGTACATGCTCTGTTTGCCTTGGCGTCCACCAGCATGCTCACCAGGGATACCGCTCTTTCGAGCCATAATTTTGTGTGCTTTTGGGTGAAGCGCAACGCCTTCTCGGCGGCTCTGCTTCACAATTGGGGAAGTATCGCGTGCCATAAAGTTATGCCCTTCGTGCCTTTCGTGGACGTACACCGCCGTGTGGAACACCGGTGACATCCTTGATGCTATTTACGGTCATGTCAAAGTTGCTGAGTGCGCGGATAGCAGCGTCTCGACCGAGTCCGACACCTTTGACAAATACGTCAACGGTTGATAGACCATAGCCTGTTTTAGCTGCTTCTGCGGCCTTTTCTGCGGCAACTTGGGCTGCATACGCAGTACCCTTTTTGCTTCCGCGGAAGCCACATGCTCCAGCGCTGCTTGCACTGAGGACATTACCTTTTGTGTCGGCGAACGTAACAATCGTGTTGTTGAACGTTGCCTGAATATGCAACTGACCAATTGGGACTGATCGGCGTTGCTTCTTTTTGCTTGATGCTGATTTAGCGTCTGCCATATTTCAAGTCCTTTCCTACGTCTTACTTGCTGCCTTAGGTTGTGCTCCACCGACTGCGACTGCCTTACCCTTGCGAGTTCGTGCGTTCGTTCGGGTACGCTGACCGCGTGTTGGTAGTCCCGCCTTGTGGCGAAGACCACGGTAGGCATTTACATCTTTGAGGCGTTTGATATTGTTTGCGACCAGGCGTTGCAGATCACCTTCGGTGACATAATCCTTGTCGATAATGTCGCGAAGCTTCTGCTCTTCAGCCTCGGTGAGGTCTTTCACACGAGTGGTCGGCTCAATCTTTGCCGCCGCAAGGATGCTCTTTGCGTGCTTTGGACCGATGCCGTAGATATACGTCAGCGCGATCTGCACTTGTTTCTCAGATGGGATAACTACCCCAGAGATTCGAGCCATGCTTAACCCTGCCTTTGCTTATTCTTAGGTTTTTTCTTGTTGATGACACGGAGGCGACCTTTGCGTCGGACCAGTTGATCATCAGGACTGATCTTTTTGACACTCGCACGAACTTTCATGAGCGTACAAATCTCCTACAGGAAAAACCTGTCTTAATGAGTCTCGAAGTGATATCGGGCTTCGAGGCTACGTTATTAATCACGTACGCGGAAGACGATTCTGCCCTTTGTGAGGTCGTACGGGGTCAACTCGACTTCTACGGTATCGCCTGGTACCAAGCGGATATAGTGCTTGCGCATCTTGCCGCTTATATGAGCGATAATACTCAGGCCGTTCTCCAATTCCACCTTAAATTGAGTATTAGGCAGTGCTTCCACTACCTTTCCGCGCAATTTAATTACTTCCTTGGAACTCGCCATAGATATACAGCTTAGTATTATAGCGAAATTAATGACATAAGTAAATAGTAAAATCCCCTAAAGTGGGTATATTCCGATAACCCTATGGTACGAAATGTCTAGAGTTTGGTCAAGTAAATAACTGACCCGCTAGTTAATCCTGGCGGGTCAGTTATTGATTCACGGCATAAAAGCTATTTGTAGTCGTCGTATGTCACCATTAGGGCGCGTGAGTTGATCTGACGCAAGGTCTCTAGCCCGACGGTCACAACGATTAGTAGTCCAGTACCGCCGATAGAGATATTCGCGGCGTTAACTCCTAGTTTGGCAAATACGTAGTCGATGACAAATGGCATGACGGCGATGATGCCGAGCGCGATTGAGCCGAATAGGATCAAGCGATTGACAGTGCGAGATAAGTATTTTTCGGTTTGAATACCTGGGCGGACACCTTCGATAAAGCCACCTTGCTTTTGGAGATTTTCAGCAATTTCGCTAGAGTTAAAAACTATCCCTGTGTAGAAATAAGTAAAGGCAATAACCAGTAAGAAATAAGCTATTGGATAGACCGCCACTCCCCAGTCACCGTTCGTGAAACTGGTTGCTGTTGGTGCTTGGAACCATTTAACGAGGTTTGTAGCAAGTGCTTGATCGGCGTTTGGCATCGCTTTCATAACCTGGCCGACAAACGCAGGCAGGCTGAGAAAGGCAACCGCAAAGATAACAGGGATAACTCCAGCAGCAATCAGTTTGACCGGCAAGATACTCTTGATACCACCATAGCTAGTGTTCCCGCCAACGCGCTTAGCGTAGTTCACTGTGATGATACGTTGGGCTTCGTTTATCTTAACCAGCGTGTATAGGATCGCTAAACCAAGCGTCAGTATGACTAGTACTACCCAAAAAGCGGTTGGATTAACAGGCAGCTCAAACCAGCCAAAGACATTTAGTTTACCCGCTGAGGTGTCGAGTAGCGAACTTATCAGTGTGCCGAATGTTTTTGGCAGCTGCGAAACAATACCAGCAAAAATAATTAGCGAGATGCCGTTGCCGACCCCTTGCTCGGTGATTAATTCGCCAATCCACATCAATAGCACAGAGCCAGCGGTCATTGCTAGCACGGCAACAACCCACTCCATAGGTGATGTTGTAACCGTACCAGCTGTGCTACCAGCGAGAACTGATTGGCGCAAAATATAGATAAATGCGACTGATTGAATTACGGCAAGTGGGACGCTAATCATACGTGTCCACTGGTTGATTTTGCGACGACCAGTTTCACCGTCTTTATGCAGTTCCTCGAGTTTTGGGATTGCCTTGGTCAGGAGCTGAGTAATGATGCTAGCGGTAATAAACGGACTCATGCCGACAAGCACGATACTGATTTGTGCCAGAGCGCCACCGCTCATTAGATTGAGGAAGCCTCCAAAGTCGCTATTGCCGATGACGCTTTCAATAATCGTTTTAAGCTTAGTTGGTTCTGCTAGTGGCACTGGAATATGCGCCATGAAGCGAAAAGCAATAAGCAACCCAAGCACGATGCCGAGGCGTTTTTGCATATCACGGTTTTTGAGAGAGCGGAATACGGTTCGCCAATTCATATCTGTATTGTTTCTTCCCTGTTTAAATCAGTCGATTATAATTCCTCGTTATTATAACATACTTAAGGATATTAAATACCCCGCAACCTTTGGGAGAGACGAGACGCCTCAATCGCAAAGATTGCGGGGTTGTTTGCTATGCTGCCTGGTTGGTGCTCAGGAGCGGTACGAGCCTATACCAAACTCCATCCACCTGAACCTGACGTAGCTCTCCGCGCCGGCTTCTGACGCGTCTAACGATAATCTTTCCGTTATTTTGCAGATTGTCAGGATGACATCCCTCGACCGTGTAGGCTTTCCAGTGTATAGTTCCCAGCCTGATATTCAACACTCTTCTGCAGCCGCTCGGGCTACAAACTATTCCGCCATTGTATGTGGCGTATGCTTTTATCATTTGACTCCCTTACCGTATTCTACCTTGGCCTGCAAGCTGTCAAGCCAGCTTAGCACTAGCTCGATATCGAACCACTCTGGTTCGAATATGTATGCAGAGATAACCTCTGCGTCCGTGGCGAGCTGGTAGGGGTGAGTCTCTAGAGTACCCGTTTCGTAGTTAATAAGTAGCCTGCTCGGCCTACCTACATAAAATCTACCAATCGGGAAACGACCTTGCTCTAGGTCATGGCGTTCGCCGCCCGAACCCATATAGTAGCGCCCTGCGTTTTCAAAAAACGCCAGCCATCGATTTCGCGCCTCTCGCCACTTAGGCAGCTGTTCTACAATCGATAGCCTAACCACTGCAGCTATCCTGCTGATCTCAGGCAAGATCTGCATCGGATCCTCAAGGTGCTTAGTGCTCATCCTTTAACCTTTCTGTACTAGGGATGAAACTACCATGCAAGTATCTCATCTCTCGCACGACTATGCAAGCATAACTAAAAAGCCCCGATGTTTTCGGAGCTTTTATTTAGTAGACTTGGATAATTATCTATCAGCCTCTTCTGCTTCTTTTGCAGACTTTTGGAGTGGAGTCGGAACCTTCTCAAACTTTCCGCCAGCTTTTTCGATCGCGATGACGACGCTTTTTGAAGCTCCCTGAACCTTTAGAGTTAGCTTGCTCGAAAGCTCGCCACGTGCAATTACCTTGATAGTATGGAACGGTGTTGCAACAAGACCGGCCTCGTAGAGTGAAAAATTGTCGACTACACCAGTCATACCCTCGAGGCGATCGAGATAGACAACTTGGGCTGGTATTCGCAGACTCTTGAATCCGCGAGCCTTCGGCACGGCATTTTTAATACCATTCTGACCACCCTGAAACATGGCGTGAAGTTTTTTACCAGTACGCGCATTTTGACCTTTGGTACCACGACCAGCAGTCTTACCGCCACCGGCAGAAATACCACGACCGACGCGCTTCCTGCTTTTGTGTGGAGCCACCTGAAGTTCGTTGTATTTCATCTTATTTCTCCTCCTGCTTTACTGCTGATTTTTTAGCAGTTGGCTTTTTGGTTGCCTTGTCGGCATTTAGCCATTGATCACGAGGAACAAGTCCAGCTAGGGCTTCAACAGTTGCGTAGGCAATATTTACCTTGTTTGTTGAGCCGAGCGATTTTGACAGCATGTTTCGGATGCCAGTTACACCGATAACGGCACGGACCACGCCACCAGCGATGATACCAGTACCAGGAGCGGCTGGCTTGATCAAGACGCGAGCGCCTGCAAGCTTGACTTCCATTTCGTGTGGAATCGTTTCGTTCACAACTGGAATTGTAATAAGGTGTTTTTTGGCAACATCGGTCGCTTTGGCGATAGCGGCCTGGACGTCTGCGCCCTTGGCGACGCCAACACCAACCTTGTTCTTGCGGTTGCCTACGACGACAAGCGCCTTGAAACGGAAACGACGTCCGCCCTTGACGACGCGTGCAACACGGTCGATATTTACTACGACTTCCTCGAATTCCTTTGGTGCCTCTGAGGCACGATCGCGCCGGTCATCGCGGCGACCACCTCGTGACTGCTGACGACCGCGTGGCGTGCGAGCTTCAGTCCGGGGTGTAGTAGGCGCAATTTGTTGCTCTGCCATACTAGAACTCCAATCCTTCCTTGCGTGCAGCGTCTGCTAGTGCCTTTAGGCGACCAGCGTATTGACGACCGTTACGGTCGAAGACAACTGCGGTTATTTTAGCTTTCTTTGCTTTCTTCGCGATTTCGGTACCAATAACGGCACATTTCTCGGTCATAGTACCTGATGCTTTTGCGCCGACGGTTGTTGCACTTGCTAGCGTGTGACCTTTTGTGTCATCGATCAGCTGAGCTGATACGTGCATATTGCTAATCGTTACGCTGAGGCGTGGTCGTTCAGCCGTGCCGTTGATCTTTGCGCGCACACGATTCTTGCGGAGACTGCGATTAAGCAGTTTTTGTGCGAAATTACTCATTATTTCTTACCTGCCTTTCCCGCCTTGCGCAAGATTTGCTCACCTTCGTACATGATACCCTTGCCCTTGTACGGCTCAGGCTTCTTGAGAGCACGAATTTCAGCGGCAACTTGACCGACTTTTTGTTTGTCGATACCACTGACGATGATTACCATCTTGTCGTTTGAGACATTTACGCCTTCAGGAGCTTTAAATTTGATTTCATGACTAAAGCCAAGGCTCATGGTTAATTCGTTATTGCTTGATGCAACACGGAAGCCAACACCTTTGACCTCTAGACGTTTCTCATAGCCTTTGGTGACGCCAATTACCATGTTGTTGATGAGCGCACGCATCAAGCCGTGCTGGCTACGCGCTTGCTTGCTCTCGTCTTTTGGATTGACGGTGAGTACGCCATCGTTGATGTTCACGTCAACTGCTGGAGTGATGAACTGGACGAGCTTGCCTTTTGGGCCCTCGACAGTAATATTTCCAGAGTCAACCGTGATTGTCACACCTGACGGAATCTCGATTGGTAGTTTTCCGATTCGACTCAGACTCATTTCTTACCTTTCGTTAAATGCAGGTAAAGTGTTTGTTTTCTCGTGCTTTCAGCTAGATAGCTGAGGCGCAAAATCCCTCGACTTCACTCGCAAATTATTATCTAGTCAATTTTAGCATTTTGGCAGACAAAAATCAAGTGGTAAGATGCCTTTTATGACGCAATGACAGCCTCGCTAGATGCAATTGTTTCATCGCAAAAATACTATTTATAGTTGATAGTCGTAAACATTGGTAGATGGTCTGATATTAGATTGTTTATTACCATAAAATCATGGCAGATATGCGGGTCTTTTTGAATAAACGTATAGTCAGCATAAAGTTGCTTATCATCTGGATAACGGCTCCACGCTACCTCGTTTCGGGTCGTTTGGATGGCGTACTGAGCAATAAGGTTATCAAACCCCGCCTCCTCAATCATAGAAATCGATTTTGTATCTGGCATCAAATTGAAGTCACCGACGATGATGTTGAGAGCATCGCCGTTTTCGGTTGTCGATCGTACGATCGCCTCTGATTGACGTAGTCGCGCTGGAGTGTCGCGTTTATCGCCAGGGCGTGAACAGCCGTGCACATTTGTTATCGCGACTAGCTGACCAGATTCTAGCGAAGTAACACACACAAGCCCGAGACCAGTTTCCTGATCGGCGCCGAGTATAGTACGCGACTCCATGACAGGTAGTCGTTTAGAGATGTAAGTAGCGTTGCTCACGACATGCTCGCCAGGTTTTTCGGCGTAAAATAAATTGAAACTATCTTTTAGAATGCGCTTAATGTCACGACATATTTTTTCGTCGATCTCTTGAAAACACAGAACGTCGTTTCGTTGAGACTCTTGTTCGATAAATTCTAGTAGTGGATCATGAAAGTTTCCATGCCAGATATTAAGTGACATTATTCGAAGTGATGAGCTTTTGTTTTTTTCTATGACTATTCTCCCCGTAGATTTAGCTATTAATATATTTTATATAGCAGCATTACAGAAAATACAAACTTCGCTTAAATTTATGGTTTATCCCTAGCGTTAGCATATATTCTGGCAAGCAAAAAACACCCGAGGCTTTATCCGGGTGCTTTTTGTGAGGCGAAGCGTCTTTTAGTACACCTTGAGGAGAATCTCTCCTCCAAGTTTGTTCTTGACTGCTTCTTGACCAGTCATAACACCCTTTGAGGTGCTGACGAGAACCAGTCCGCGGCCTTGCTTGACTTTTGGAATGTCGACTGCCGAGGTGTATACACGACGACCTGGCTTTGAAACACGAGCAATCTCTGTGATTGGACAGCTCTCGCCCTCTTTTGCCAGTGTCACAACGAGCGTACCTCGCGGTTTGCCGTCCTCTACTTTGACGTCTGCCAGGTAGTTGTTTTTGACGAGCTGTTCAGCGACAACTTTCTTTAGTTTTGAAGTAGGAACGCGAATTTCGGTTTTGCCAACCATTGCGGCGTTACGGATGCGGGTCAGGAGGTCCGCGATTGGGTCAGTAGATTGTAAACTCATATCTTTTTCTCCTTTCCTTTACCAGCTACTCTTTGTTACGCCAGGAATTTCACCCTTAGCGGCTTTTTCACGGAAGTTAATGCGACTGAGGCCAAACTTGCGCATGTAGCCACGAGGACGACCGCTGATCATATCGCGGTTTTTCCAGCGAGTTGGGCTACTGTTCTTTGGAAGCGCCTGAAGACCATCTAGGTCGCCTTCTTCTTTAAGTTTTGCGCGCAATGCGGCGTATTTTTGGATCATCTTTTGGCGCTTAAGGTCGCGAGCAATCATAGATTTCTTCGCCATTATTTTGCCTCCTTTTCAAATGGTAGACCGAATTTCTCGAGTAAGGCGCGTGAAGCGACCTTGCTACCATTCTTGATAGCAAACGTGACTTGCATACCGTGCACAAGTTGCGTTTCCTCAAATGTCAACTCTGGGAATATACTTTGATCGGTTAGACCTAGGTTGTAGTTGCCACCTTTGTCAAACTTTGCGCCTACGCCATGGAAGTCACGGACGCGCGGTAGAGCAACGTTTACTAGACGATCAAGGAATTCGTACATACGAGCGCCACGTAGGGTAACGTTCATACCAACCGGTGCGCCCATACCGGCACGAATCTTAAAGCCTGCAATAGACTTCTTTGCAAGACGCTCGATGGGCGCCTGGCCAGTGACACGTGCGAGGGTGTTTCTGACGACTTCAAGCATACGCTTGTCATCTTTGTTCTTACCAGTTCCTACGCTCACGACGATTTTTTCTAGAACAGGAACTTGGTTCACGTTCTTGAGGTCGAGTTCGGCCTGAAGTTCCTTGGCATAAACATCTTTGTACAAGGCTTTCAGACGAGGAGCGGTAGAAACAGCGGCTTTTTTCTTAGCTTCTGCCATTACTTAATCTCCTTATTCTTTTGCTGGCGTGCGACACGAGCCTTGACGCCATCTGCTACTTTGTATCCAACACGGCTAGTTTTGCTTGTCTTTTCGTCAACAACTAGCGCGAGCTTATGAAGGCTGATGCCTACGTGGATGTCCTTTTTACCACCTCGAGGGTTGATCTGACTTGGTTTAACGTGTCGATGACCAAGACCGACGCCTTCGACCAGCGCCATATTCTTTGCTGGTAAAACAGATAGAACCTTGCCGGTTGTACCTTTGTTTTTCCCTGCAATTACCTTGACTAGATCGTCTTTACGAATACGCTGAGCCATTATAGTACCTCCGGAGCCAGGCTGATAATCTTTGCATAGCCCATATCACGAAGTTCGCGTGGGACTGGACCAAACACACGAGTTGCTTTTGGCGTTTTGTCTTCGTTGATGATCACAGCAGCATTGTCGTCGAACTTAATAGTGCTGCCATCTTTGCGACGGATTTGAGCGCGCGTGCGAACAACTACCGCCTTGATGACTGACTTTTTCTTGACGTTACCAGTTGGGCTAGCTTCTTTGACGCTAGCGGTGATGATATCACCGACACGAGCATAGCGGCGGCGTGAACCACCAAGAACCTTGATACAAAGGATTTCCTTTGCGCCACTGTTGTCGGTGACCTTGAGACGAGTTTCTTGCTGAATCATTAGGCTTCTACCTCCGCAGTGTCGTCCTTGACGCCAATACTGCCAACAGAGCGCTTTTCGATATTTTGTAGCGTAAAGCTCTTACGTTTGCTGATTGGGCGAGTCTCGATGATGCGTACCATATCACCTTTGCGAGCCTCATTCTTTTCGTCGTGAGCTATGTATTTACGAGTGACAGTATACTGCTTCTTGTAAATCGGATGAGTCTCACGGCTAGTTACGGTGACGACGATAGTCTTGTCAGCGACGTCCGAGGTCACTTTGCCGAACAATGTCTTGGCCATATTATTTACTCTCCTTTGCGGCAAGCTCAGCTGCTCGGATAGCAGTGTGCAAGCGCGCGATTTCTTTGCGAATCGTACCGATGGCGCGTGGATTTACCAGTTCGCCAGCGCGGTGTGAGCGACGGCTTGTTACGAGGTCAGCTTGCTTGTCGGTTAGTTCCTTACGGAGATCTTCAATGCTCTTAACCTCGTTAGCTTTCTTCGTAACAGGCTTCTTTACAGTAGTTTTCTTTGCTTCAGCCATCTTATGCTTCCTCTCGTTTTACAAAACGGGTCTTGACTGGGAGCTTGTGGCTAGCGAGGCGCATCGCTTCGCGAGCAACCTCTTCGTTTACACCCTTCATCTCAAAGAGAACTGTGCCAGTCTTTACTTTTGCAACAAAGAACTCTGGATTACCCTTACCTTGACCCATCTTCAAGCCAAGTGGCTTGCGAGTAACTGGGGTGTGCGGGAAAATCCGAATCCAGATCTTGCCGCCACGCTTAATGTAGCGGGTCATTGCCTGACGCGCTGACTCAATCTGACGGCTAGTGATACGCTCGTTTTCTAGACTCTGAAGACCGAAGTCACCAAATGCAACGTAGTTACCACGAGTCGCATTTCCCCTATTTTTGCCGATACGAACCTTGCGGTGGGCAACTTTCTTTGGTAGCAACATTAGCGGTCACTCCTTTCGCCCTTATATATCCACACTTTGATACCGATGATACCAGTACCGTTTGGACCTAACGCCCGAGCAGCATGGAAGTCAACATCAGCTCGAAGGGTGTGAAGTGGCACGGAACCTTCAATAGTCTTTTCGCGTCGGCTCATCTCTGCGCCGTTTAGGCGGCCAGCTACCTCGATACGGATACCTTTAGCGCCGGCGTTCATAGTGTTTTGAGCCGCCATCTTGACCGCACGACGAAAGTTTGCGCGACGTTCAAGCTGTCGTGCAATGTTTTCGGCGACAAGCTTAGCGTTAAGTTCTGGTCGACGAACCTCTTCAACGTTAATTCGCACAGGCAAGCTGACGATTTTTTCAATTTCTTTTTTAAGATCGGCAATACCAGCACCACCGCGACCGATCACTACACCAGCCTTGGCAGTATGGATTGTGATAGTAATTAGGTTGGCGCTACGCTCAATCTCTACTTTCGCGATAGTTGGACGAGAAGCAAACTTCTTTTCAACTAGGTCGCGAATCTTGATATCTTCCGCCAGCCACTTAGCAAAATCGCGTTTGCCAGCGAACCAACGTGAACTCCAGTTCTTATGGACTTGGAGGCGGAAGCTGATTGGGTTAACTTTTTGGCCCATGTCCTACTTCTCCTCTTTCTTAGCTGGCTTTTCAGCCGCTTCAGCCTTTTTTGCAGCAGGCTTCTTGACTTGCTTTAGCGTACCAGTCACCTCGACGAGGATATGGCTAGATTTTTTCGCAAACGGTAACGCGCGACCACGAGACGCTGGCTTGTAGCGTCGGAGACGTGGGCCAGCGGTAACACTCAAAGTGCTGATCGCAAGGCTCTTTGAGTCGAGCCCGTGATTATTGGTAGCGTTTGCTGATGCTGACATAATCGCTTTTTTGATAGCGAGAGCAGCGCGTTTTGGAGTGTGATCAAGGATAACCGAAGCATCGGCCACGCTACGCCCGCGAACTAGGCTAGCAACAAGACTCAGTTTGCGTGGAGTCTGATCAACGCCCTTGATCATCGCGCGGACGGTATAGATTTCGTCAGCCATAATTACTTCTTATCCTTTCCGCCGTGCTTACGGAACTTACGAGTTGGGCTAAACTCACCGAGTTTATGTCCAACCATGTTTTCTGTGACAAGCACCGGAACATGCACGCGACCGTTATGAACTGCGAACGTAAATCCTACCATCTCTGGAGTGATCGTGCTCGCGCGCGCCCAGGTCTTTGTCACTGTGCGGTCGCCAACTGTAAGCTTAGCTACTTTTTTTGCAAGCTTTGCGTCGACGAATGGGCCTTTTTTGAGTGAACGACTCATATATTACCTCTTCCTCTTAGCTTCGTGACGACTGCGGACAATCATCTTGTTAGTTGATTTTCGGGTACGAGTACGGTAACCCAGCGTGAGCTGACCCCATGGCGTACGAGGCGCTTTACCGCTACCGTGGCGACCACCGTCACCACCACCGTGTGGGTGGTCTGCGGCGTTCATGACAACACCACGAACAGTTGGGCGAATACCCTTGCGTCGTTTGCGTCCAGCGCTACCAACTTTTACATTCTGATGTTGGATGTTACCGACAACACCTAGCGTTGCTTCACACTCTAGACGGAACTTACGAACCTCGCCCGATGGCATGCGGACCATTGCGTAGTCGCCTTCTTTTGCCATGAGCTGAGCCCTAGCGCCAGCTGAGCGAACCATCTGACCGCCCTTTCCTGGGTTGATTTCAATCGAGTAGATTTGGCTACCGACAGGAATATTTGCCAGAGGCATGCGGTTACTTGCTTCGACAGGAGCGTTAGCGCCAGTCTTGATAACCTTGCCTTTTGTCATCTGGGTGTCGGCCAAAATATAGTGGTATAGACCGTGCTGATCCTTGACACGCGCAATACGTGCACTACGATTTGGATCGTACTCAATTTCCTCAACAGTCAATACCATGTCTGACGCCATGCGATGATTCAGCAGGCGATAATGACGACGGACGCCACCGCCACGATGGCGAACAGTGATACGACCGGTGTTGTTGCGACCAGCATTTTGCTTCTTGCTCTTAGTCAGTGACTTAAGAGACTTGCGAGTAGTGATATCTGACAGATCCTGGGATGTCATACCGCGACGTGCAGGAGTAGTTGGGTTGTATGCTTTGATAGCCATTATTTCTTCTCCTCCTTCACTTCTTCGGTATCAAAGACCTTGATTTTACCCTCAGCTAGGGCGACGTAGGCCTTTTTTGAATCCTGACGAGTGGTTGTGCCTGGATAGCGGTTTTTGCCACGTGAGTAGCGGACCGCTTTGCCATTCTGTACGGCAGTAGTGACCTTGGCAACCTTTGTGCCCTCGAATTGCGCCTCTACAGCCTGAGCAATCTCATCTTTGTTGGCATTTAGTGGCACATCAAAGATGTATGTATTTTGCGTAGTGATCAAGCGATAGGCTTTTTCGGTAGCGCGTGGAGTGACGATGTTAAGCTTCATTATTTGTCACCTCCGAGCCACGCCTCAACCGCTTTCACAGCGCCTGGTGTCATGACAATTTTATCTGCATTTAGGATGTAATAAACACTGAGGTAGGTTGCACGAACCAAGAGGGCTTTCTCGAGATTGTTCGTTGCGCGCATGATCTCAGGTGTTTTTTCATCGACAACGATGAGAACTTTCGCATCTTTGTCAAACTTGTTGTCAGCAAAAAACTTCGCGACCTCGGCAGTCTTGCCGGTTGTCTTGATATCGCTAACAATAATCTTCTTTGCCTGGTTTGCTAGCGTTAACGCCTGGCGAAGCGCTACCAGCTTGCTTGTCTTTGATAGCTTAAGTTTGTAGTTCTCATTACCACGTGGACCAAAAACGACACCACCACCGCGCCAAATTGGGTTGCGTGTGCTACCAAAGCGTGCACGGCCAGTGCCTTTCTGCTTCCAAGGTTTCTTGCCACCGCCGCGAACTTCACCGCGTTGTAGCGTGGTTGCGCTTGCTTTGCGACTATTCGCAAGGAATGCGTCATATGCAAGCTTGAGTAGCTGGTGGTTTGGCACCTCTACTGCAAACACAGCTTTTGGCAAGGTTGCTTTTGCTGGCGTAGTTTTTTCAGCCATTACTTAGCACCTTTCTTGCTTATGTTGATAACGATCGTACCCTTCTTTGGGCCAGGGATAGCACCCTTGACACCGATCAGGTTGTCCTCGGCCGACAGATATGCAACGCGCAGGTTTTGTACAGTAACCCGCTCAGCACCCATGTGACCAGCCATGCGCTTACCCTTGAAAATCTTTTGTGGGTACATACTACCAATCGAGCCGACTCGTCGTGTGTTACCCTTGCCACCGTGGGTTTTGCGGTGACGCTTGAAGTTGTGCCGCTTGATTGTACCAGCCCAACCTTTACCCTTTGAGATGCCAGTCGCATCTACCATGTCACCCAGTTCAAACTCTGTGACATTCCACGAATCACCAACCTTGATTTCACCAAGATCGTCGACTCGAAATTCCCGAATTTCTTTCGGGGTGACACCTGCGGACTTTACATGTCCTGCTTCGGCCTTGCTCAGGTTCTTACCCTCACCATATGCCACCTGGACTGCGTTATAGCCGTCGGTTTCGACAGACTTGACCTGAGTCACAGTCACGGGGCCGGCTTGAATCAATGTTACTGGAGTAGTAACACCATCCTCACCGATGATTTGGGTCATACCAATTTTGGTACCGAGAAGTGCTTTCATAGCCCTCTTTACTCCCATTTAAAAGCCTCGGTGGCCAGCAGTATCCGATGTGGACTTACTGATTCACGCGAGCCAAGTTGTTATTACGTAATAAGTTACGCCTTTTATATTAGCAAATAATTCACTATTCGTCAAGAGTGCTACTAGAGATTTTACACGAATTGGGAGCGTTTCTGATACTAGCTGGTTTGATATAGATAATCTAGCTAAATCAGCATCCCGGCTGGCAAAAAGAAACTAACAATTGTCACCAGAATCAGAATCGCATACCAAATTTTTCTATTGAATTGATATTTTTCAAATCGATTAACAATAACCAGTCCAAACAGCATGCCGATCGGGACTCCAGAAAAGGGCAATCCTCCCAAAAATATAGGCGATCGAAACTTCAGCCACAAAGTCCCTAGTACCACAACCAGAACAAGCTTCAGAAAATAAACCCCATCACTCTCGTATAGCTTCTCACGACCCGTTCGACTAAATATGCGATTACGTGCGTAGGTCCGCTGTTTATTTCGCTTGCTTGTCATATATCGCAGTATAACATAAGCATATTGCATAAGAGCTTAGTCTGTAGGATAATGAAGCTAACGGTTATTAAACAGGGGTTATTTTTATGGCAACCACAAAGAAAACAACTAAAAAAGCTGCTACAAAACGTACGCCAGCTAAGAAGACTGCACCAAAACGTGCGCCAGCCAAAAAATCTACTACAAAAGTAACTCGCGTCTCTCGACCAAAAAAGGCAGCTGTCCGGTCGTTCCGTCCCGCAAAGTCAGACGAGCAGTTTATGACGTTTAAGATAACTCGTCAGACTGTTTACTGGCTGGTTCTAACTGGTATTGTTCTACTTCTTGGTCTTTGGGTGATTGATATTAGTAACAAAATTCAACACATATACGACCAAAATGACGCCGCTAGACGACAAGCCGAGACTACAAAAGTCCAAAAGTCACACTAGCTCAACTTTAGTGCGATCAACAAAATACCCCTTCTAGATGGAGGGGTATTTTTTAGTTAAGTGCCAGACTACATACGAATTTCTGCGTCTACGCCAGCTGGAAGACTGAGGTTTTGCAGGCTATCGATTGTCTTTGGTGTTGCACCAGTGATATCAATCAAACGTTTGTGGACACGCATCTCGAACGCCTCTCCGCCCATCTTATAAACATGTGGGCTCTTGACGACTGTGTATGTGCTACGACGAGTTGGAAGTGGCACAGGACCAGCGATAGTAGCGCCAGTGCGCAAAGCCGTGTCAATGATTTGCTTTGCTGATTGGTCAATAACTTTGTGGTCATACGCCTTGAGACGTATACGAATACGCAAGCCCTCTGCAGGTTTTGCATCTGCCATATAGATATACTCCTTTTGCTCTAGTAACCTCTGCTCGAATCGGTTTTGTTAGCGTCTGGCCGAGTTCTCTAGTGCGATTAAATAATACCCACCTATTATACTCTGTTTAGTAAATAAATGCAACCAGCCTATCTGTTGACGCAGCGAGCATGCCATGCTATTGTTTACTTAAATCGCAACAAGGCGATTTGCTCTTTCGAAAGGAAGCTCCTATGAGAAGAAAACTGCTGGGCGTAATTGTCGGTACAATCACCAGCGTCGCGCTACTTGTGTCCTGTGGTCCAGCTCAGTCTTCTTCGGAAGAAGCGAGACCTGAGCAGAATACCGATCCAAAGGTCGGGTGGGTGTATGTGTCCACTGACCCACAGTGCGGAAAAGTTTACAAGCGGTGCGACGCTGGTACGCTTTTGTACGTAATGTATGATTATAGACGCGGCGGCCTTACGGCCGTTCCAAATAGCCCAGAGTGCTCATAAAGCTTTTTAACCATCGAGTCAGCCTGCGTTTGATGTATTTTTATATGTCAAACGCAGGCTTTTTAATTTTCTAAAAAAACAAAAGCCCACCCTTAAGCGCTAGGTTCAACTCGTGGCAGGCTTATGTATTGAATGCTATAACTACGAAGCCGAAATAACTGTTCCTGAAGTCTTTGCAATCACTTCATCGATACGATCAAGTGATCCAATTGAAACTGATCTACCGGTTTTCTCTACAAAATGAAGTGCTGCACGGACTTTCGGGAGCATACTGCCCGCTGAAAATTCACCTTTTTCGATTAGGTCGTTAGCTTCAGCAACAGTTATTTTGTCCAGCTTACGCTGGTCTGGCGTGCCAAATCCTGTCATCACGTAGTCTACCGCAGTTAATATAATCAGGCGTGACGCACCAACTTCTTCAGCGACGATAGCCGCCGAGAAATCTTTGTCGATCACCGCCTCAACACCAGTGTAGCTACCATCGGATTCTTGAATTACTGGCACACCTCCGCCACCAGCCGTAATAACTGTGACGCCAGCACCGATAAGAGCCTTAAGTGTATAGCTCTCGACAATCTTTGATGGTTTCGGTGACGGAACTACCCTACGCCAGCCTCTGCCAGCATCCTCCTTGACGACAAATCCGCGCGTCTTAGTGAGCTCTCTAGCCTCAGTCTCGCTATAGAACGGGCCGATTGGCTTGCTTGGATTGGTAAAAGCTGGGTCGTTCTTGTCGACAAGCATCTGAGTTATCATCGTCGCCGCCGTACTCGGCATACGCTGTTTTGTAAACTCATCAATCATAGACTGCTGCAGCCAAAAGCCAATCGACCCCTGGCTCATTGCAACGCAGGTATCAAGTGGCAGAGTTGGTACGGACGGTGTATTGATTGCCTCTTCGTGAAGAACAATGTTTCCAACCTGTGGGCCATTGCCATGGACGATTACCAGTCGGTATCCCTGCCGCACCAGTGGAACAAGCTTTCGCGCGGTCTCGTCGGCAACGCGAATTTGAGCCTCAGCCGTCGCCTTACCGTTGCGCTGGAGGGCATTACCCCCCAGCGCAACAACGATAGTTTCTCTTTGACTCATTTATATCAACACCGATATTGTCATCACGGTTATACTAATCGCCGCGAGGATTAATGCTAACCACCATGTACGTTTGATATAGGTTATGTAAGACACTTTAGCTAGAACCAGACCTCCGATCACGGATGCAATTGTTGGTGCAATGATGTTTACGATCGATACGGCTGTAGAATACGCTGTAACGATAAACTGTCGGTCAATGTTCGCAAAGTCAGCAAGCGGCGCAAAGATTGGCATGACTGCTGTCGCCAAGCCCGATGAAGATGGGATGAAGAACGAGAGCGGCAGAAATACGAGGAACGATAGTAGTGGCATCGCCCACGCCCCAACTCCTGTGAGAAGCTGCTCTCCAGCATGGATCACAGTGTCCATAATCTGACCATTTGACATCACGATAGTAACACCGCGCGCAACACCAATGATAAGAGCGACGGCCAATAGGTCACGAGAGCCGTTGATAAAGTCACCTACAACATCGCGGACTCCACCCTTGTTGGTCTTACCAGCGTAGTAGATTAGTGCGATTATAAATGTCGAGACCAAGAATAGCATAGATAGTTCGTTGAACCACCAGTCACCAAATGGAACCGAGTGGCTAACAAGCATACCCAAGACCGGTACATCCTTCAACCATGTAAGCGCGTTCTCAAAGAACGTGACACCAAACTTTCCTGCCCAAGGGATTACCGCCAAAACCATGGCGACAAATGTCAGGCCAAATACCGACATGACCGCAACACGACGACCAGTAAACGCTGGCGCCCGCTTTCCAGCCTGCTTGTAGTCGGCCAGCTCAGCTTTTGAGTCTCTCTTGTACTTACCGGCCTTGACTTTAGCGGCATAGCGCATCGTAAACCAGATAACAGTTACAAGTGAGAGCACAAAGATAACAATACGCTCGATGATGCCATCTCCGATACTGACGTTAGCAAAGCCTGAAGCTATACCAACAGAGAACGGATTAACAATCGAGCCAATCAAACCAGCGCCCGAGCCGAGAATGATAACCAGTGCGGCAACCATACCGTTGTAACCCGCAGCAAGCAGTAGAGGTACAACAAGGGCATAAAACGCAACTGTCTCTTCTTGCATACCATAGGTCGTACCACCGATTGCAAAAAACGTCATCATAATCGGGATAAGCCAATGCTCTTTACCCTTTAGCTTCTTGAGGATAGAAGCAAAGAAGGCGTCAAGCGCACCAGTTTTCATCGTAACACCGAGAAAACCTCCGATCACAAGGACAAAGAGCATCACCTCTATGCCACCGCTGATCGCCTGCTTTCCACTTGATGCATCGTCCGTCTGACCAACTGTACCAGCAATCGGCGCTTTAATTACATCCCAAATATCTTGACGAACATCATATTTGTTGCCGTCAGAATTTGTTTGAGTTTTTTCAGTCTGTTTATAAGTACCAGCAACTGGAAGCGAGTCACCGTCTTCGGTCTCCTTTGTCTGGTATTGACCTGACGGAATAATCCATGTCAGCGCAGCTACGATACCGATGATCACGAACAGAATCGTGAACGCCGATGGCATTCGTAAGTGTCGGATCGGCTTACGCGTCGCTTTCTTCGACGTTACAGGTTGTTTTTTCATAGCGGACCCTCCTTATTGTCCTTTTTTGGTTACAACGTCAATGCCATAACGGCTTTGATGGTATGCATACGATTCTCTGCTTCGTCAAACACGACGCTAGCCTCACTCCGGAATACCTCGTCTGTTACTTCCATTTCGTGTAGGTTATATTTCTCGGCAATCTCCTTGGCCGTTTCGGTGTTCGTGTCGTGGAATGACGGCAGACAGTGAAGGAACTTGACATTAGGGTTACCAGTCTCTTCTAGCATTGTGCGGTTTACCTGGTAGTCGCGCAGAAGAGCGATTCGCTCCTCGTACTGTGATTCCTCGCCCATTGAGACCCAGACGTCCGTATAAATCGCATCAGCACCATCCAACGCCTCTCGACGGTTATCTGTAACTGTAATCCTAGCGCCACTTTCGGCAGCCAGACGCCGTGCTTCTTCGACTAAAGCTGGCTCTGGGTGCAGGCTACTTGGCGCGAGGATGCGGAAGTCTAGCCCCATAATCGCCGAGCCGATCATCAGGCTATTCGCCATATTGTTCCGACCATCACCGACAAATACAAGTTTGACACCCCTGAGGCGACCTAGGTGCTCCTCGATCGTCATAAAGTCTGCCAGAATCTGAGTCGGGTGGAACTGGTCAGTCAGGCCGTTCCAAACTGGTACGCCAGAGTGCTTAGCTAGGCTGTCAACAGTCTCTTGTTTAAACCCACGGAACTCGATTCCGTCAAACATACGTCCAAGAACTTTTGCAGTATCCTCAACAGATTCTTTCTTGCCTAGCTGAATATCGTCTTTACCGAGAAACTCTGGAGCGACACCGAGATCGTTCGCCGCCACCGTAAAGGCACAACGAGTACGGGTTGAGTTTTTTTCAAACAACAGACAGATTTGTTTACCTTCGTGAATACGGTGCGGAATACCCGCCTTTTTCTGACGCTTCAGTTCGTGAGCCGTGTCGAGCATCTGTCGGATCTCGGCTGGTGTGAAGTCCTTCAGCGTGAGCAACGATCGTCCCTTTAAGCTTGAGTCAATAGCAGATTCTTCCACATCACTAGCTATATTGACAGGGACGCTAAACGAAGCATCCTCTACCGTGATACTCTGCGTAGTGTGGTGATGAGGCTCTGGTGCACCCTCGAGGTCTTCACGGACAAGTGGCATACTCATACAGCGTGGGCCACCTCGACCGCGGCCTAGCTCTGACCCAGCAACCTCGATCACCTCTAATCCAGCCTCGCGTAATGCTTGATTGGTGACATAGTTACGGTCATAAGTCACAACGACACCTGGAGCAATAGCGAGCGTATTGCTGCCGTCGTTCCACTGCTCACGAGCGGCCGCAATCGGATCGCCGTTTCCGCATTCAATGAGAGTGATGCTATCTTTGTGCAGTGCTTCGCGCAAGACCTTCTCAAGATCACGCTCCTTGGTTATCTTAGGATATCGGCTACCCTCTACCTTATCAAGAATATATATGTTGAGATGACCGTTTGCATCACGAATCTCTGGATGAATTGTAAACTTATCGTAATCAATCATCGTAAAGACCGTGTCGAGGTGCATAAAAGCATGAGATTTTGGAATCTCAAGAGCAATTACACGTTTGAAATCTGAACCAGCGAATAGCTTGGTTGCCATCGTCTCAATTGCCTCAGCAGTTGTACGTTCGCTAATTCCGATCGCCATCGTATCGTGACTAAGCACCAACTCATCACCACCCTCGATAGAAAAACGTTGGTTTCGACCGCTCCAGACAGGTATGTCTTGGCCAGCGAATCGAGGATGATGATTGATGATGTACTGCATAAACAGTGATTCACGACGTCGTGCCGGCCAGTGCATACGGTTAATTGTCAGCCCGTTTCCGATCGTAGCGGCTGGGTCGCGCGTAAAGTACAAGTTTGGCATCGGATCGAGATAGAATGGGTAGGCACTCTTCTCAACCATACTATGAAGCTGCTGCTGATGCTCCTCTGGAAGCGGAAGCTCGTCTTTTCGAACACCTGCCATAATCTTTCGAACCATAGCACGAGTATCCATTTGCTCGAGATAGGCAACCAGCGCATCGCTAACACGTCGCCCCTCTTGCTTTGAAGCCGCAACCATCTCAACAATGAACTCATGACGCACCGATGGGTCTGCCAAAGCCTCCGTCACAAGCTCGTCAAGATACAACACTTCGACACCGCGATCGCGTAGCACTTGCGCAAAAGCATCGTGCTCTTTTTGCGCTACTTCTAGATGAGGAATATCGTCAAACAGTAAGTCTGTCAGATAATCCGGCACAAGATTCTCAAGCTCCTCACCCGGTCTGTGTAATAGCACTGTTTTTAGTTTGCCGATTTCCGACGTAATATGTAGCGGCCTACCCATATTCACTACTCCTTTATATGTTTACCACCTAGTTTTTCATCACTTATTATAAGCATTTGCTTTTAAGTTTCAAGCTTATGTATATTTTAGTTAAAAAATATAGGGTGTAGATAACCAAAAACCAAAAATGCCCCCGACTGATCGGAGGCATTTCAGTGTAACTACGAGCGTAATTACTTGATGATGTTGGTTACGACACCAGCACCAACGGTGCGACCACCTTCGCGGATAGCGAAGTCTTGGCCCTTGTCCATAGCGATTGGAGCAAGCAACTTAACTTTGAAGGTTACCTGGTCACCAGGCATAACCATCTCTTTGTCAGCTGGAAGCTCAACCTCACCGGTAACGTCAGTTGTACGGAAGTAGAACTGTGGCTTGTAGCCCTTTGAGAATGGAGTATGGCGACCGCCCTCTTCCTTCTTTAGGATATAAACCTCAGCATCAAATTCAGTATGTGGAGTCAAGCTACCTGGCTTGACAACGACCTGACCGCGCTCAATTTGCTCGCGCTCAATACCGCGGAGAAGCAGACCAGCGTTGTCACCCGCCTGACCTTGGTCGAGGTTCTTCTTGAACGCCTCGATACCAGTCACGACAGAACTTTGGGTCTCTTTGAGGCCAACGATCTCAACTGGGTCGTTTAGCTTAACGATACCCTGCTCAATACGACCAGTCGCAACAGTACCGCGACCCTTGATCGAGAAGACATCCTCGATAGGCATCAAGAATGGCTTGTCAAGATCACGCTCTGGAAGCTCAAAGTATTCGTCCATAGCCTTGACGAGATCCATGATTGCGTCCTCTGCTGCAGCGTCACCCTCGAGAGCCTTGGTAGCAGAACCCTTGATGATTGGCGCGTTATCACCGTCGTAACCATTCTTTGTGAGAAGCTCACGAACGTCCATCTCAACAAGCTCAACAAGTTCTGGGTCGGCAAGATCCATTTTGTTGAGGAAGACAACGATTTTTGGCACACCAACTTGCTTAGCAAGCAGAACGTGCTCGCGAGTCTGTGGAAGTGGGCCGTCGTTTGCTGCAACAACAAGCACAGCACCGTCGATCTGAGCCGCACCAGTGATCATGTTCTTGACGTAGTCGGCGTGACCTGGCATGTCAACGTGTGCGTAGTGGCGGTTTGCTGACTCGTACTCAATGTGCGAGCTGGCGATAGTGATACCGCGTGCCTTTTCTTCTGGTGCGTTGTCAATCGTGTCGTAGTCACGAGGTACGTTGACGTCGCTTGGTAGCTTTTTGCTTAGAACGTGCGAAATAGCCGCTGTAAGCGTTGTTTTACCGTGGTCGACGTGACCCATGGTACCAACATTGATGTGAGGCTTTGAGCGATCAAAGTCTGCCATAGTAGGTATTTCTCCTTTTACTTATATTATTCACGACGCGAGCTTCATGGGTCTCAAAGTACAGGTTACCTGCATTTGGAACCAACACGCGCCGCGCGTATGGACTTGATTATAGAGGAAAAGCGCCAAGGTGTAAAGACTTTTGGGAGTAGTTCCATCGAGACGAGAAAAGACTGATTCGCTATTTCGATGAGGCCATCCCGACCTATACCTAAACCCAGCGATGACTATATCCGCACCACGGCGCGCTTTCAGAAGTAGTACTTTGGCTCATCAACTCTTCGCTAGATCTGGTATACCATACTCGCTAGAGACCGGCTTAGTTCTTTACCGACCTCTTTTCAACTAGAGCTGCATCGATCGCTGAGCGCAGCCCTTCGTCGAACTGTACCATCGGAGCCCATCCAAGCGCCCTAAGGGCTGAATAGTCGCCACTTAGACAGGATGCATCTTTTGCGCGCATATTTCCTACCGTTCCATAGGTTACCTTGCCTAATGACCCGGAGAGTTGATAAATCTTATCGACAACCTCCTTGACACTATGGGTCTCTCCTGTCGCAACAATGTATGTATCGCCCGGGCAGCCATTTCTAGCCACAAAGAACGCTCGGGCTACATCAGTCACGTGGACGAAGTCTCGCTTAGCCTCCATAGCACCGAGTTCTAGATCCTCGCCACGAACTGCTGCTCGGGCTACTTTTGGAATTAGGTGTGGATGAGGATCTAGGCTACCATACACATTAAACAGACGCATGATGACGAAATTTGATAATTGATACTTAATAAGCCCTTCGCCTGCGAGCTTGCTAGCACCATAAATGTCGTTAGGATCAACTGGAGTATCTAACGTACATTGCTGATCCGGAGAGCCGTAAACAGATGCCGATGAGGCAAATATAAATTTGGTCTGAGGATAATCTCGAAGTACCTGAATGATATTCTGAAGTCCTTGATAGTTCGTCTCATAAACTTCGTCAGGATGCTGGATACAGTACGGAATATAGTGTAGCGCGGCAAGATTATAAACCACGTCGGGACAAAACTCTTCTATCGCCCGACGGACCGCTTTTTTGTCAGCTATCGTTCCCTCAAAAACCGTAACCGACCCAAGAGCCGAAACCTTGTCATGCGCCGACGCGTCTCCGTTGCAAAATGCATCGTATATCGCAACAGTGTCGCCGTTACCCAAAAAACATTTCACCAGCTCATACCCAACATAGCCAGCACCGCCAAAAATCAAAACTTTCACCTGTTATCCTCCATCTCAGAATTAACCGCCTCTCGAATTATCGAATGATCCCAAAACGCCAATATATTGCCGATCAGTTATTTATCACAGTCAGACGTATGAATTACCGAACGAACACGATCAAGCATTGGCAACGTTTCGTCCGACTGGTAGCCGTCACCGTAGAACTCTCGTCGAAGCTCAGTCTTCAGTCCGAGCAGTGTTGCGCTCGCCCCTAGACCATGAACTAACCGCACGTTAACTGGAGCGCTTTGCATGTACTCGAGGGTTGCTTCCCACCACGGTGACGGAGGCAACCTCTCGCCATGCTCATCCAGTGGAGCTGGCCAGATTTGATCGAGTTGCGCCTCAGTTAGGTTCACTTCATTCTCAACTAGCACTAGCGCCGAACGGGCTATCTTATTTCTAATACAAGCCTGAATCCTCTCCTCCAGGCTTAGCTTAAGCGCAT
The DNA here is from genome assembly GCA_010202265.1 of Candidatus Saccharibacteria bacterium oral taxon 955. Classification (NCBI taxonomy): domain Bacteria; phylum Candidatus Saccharimonadota; species Candidatus Saccharibacteria bacterium oral taxon 955. The sequence continues at coordinate 461,831 of CP047918.1, forward strand.
CAGGCTTAATTATACAAAGTGCCCAATCTTCGGCACTGAGCGTCTCAAAACTCGTCTTCTTAGAGGTCAAACCCGTTCCAAGGTTATCGGCGCACCGGGGGCTAACGTATAGATAACTATCACTGTTCACTGGCGGCCCACTGGCTAGTCTCCAGATGCGCCGCTCAGGCGGGATCGTCGCATTGTCATCCTGGACAACGCAAACTTCAGTTTGTTTATTGTGTCGCATCATATCAAGCCTCGCTCTTCTAGTTGTTCTATCGCCTGCTCTATAACCGCCCCACGATCTTGAGTGGCATCAATCTCGATAACATTCGATTGACCTACAAGACGGGTCTGATAATATTTTTCCACCGATTCAAGCAAGACGCGGTTTCGCCATAGCGGGGCATTCCATGCATTTTGTCGCGCTAGACTAACGTCAACCGGCACTCGTAGATAGATAACAACATCAGGCTTTGTTAAATGTCCATTAGCATATGCCCTACGAACCGCTTCAATCGTCAAGCTACACGTCTTAGATTCTGGATCAGCAAGCTCAACAGCAAGCGTAGAATCCACCCCTCGATCCATGACAGTAATACCAGGACGACGCGCTATTGCGTATTTTTTGAGATCGTGATCCAAAAATGGCGTAGGGAGTTCCATGTCAACCGTCGCGACCATCTCTGGTACCGTCGCCACCTTGAGTCGGCCCTCTAAAGCCCTCAACAAAGAGGATTTACCGCTTCCAGGCAGACCTTCCAGGATGACCAGGTGCTGACACGACGATGGGATCACCACCGTATCATCTATAAGGTCTGACAGTGTTTCACGATACTCACGAATCCAGTACATCTCAACAGGATTGATGTCTCGTTGGGCCACGAGCTTTTTCAGTTGGCGCTTCCTCACACCATAATCAGTCAAACATCTATCATACAGTATATGGAGCTGACGATTGACATGATTCGACTCAAAGTTATCGAGAAAAAGATGCTTCGCCTCTAATGAAAGGCTAGCCAGTAGCTTTCGATCCGTCAGCAGAGAATCAATAATCGTCGGCCATCTCTCAAGATTGTCCTCAATTATCATTGCAGGTGATACTGGATATCCCTGCGCCCCAAGAGATGTCGTCAATACTGGGATCCCATGCTTTAAGTATGTTAGATTTTTTATCTTCATCCCAGAACCGCTAAAAATTGGTGCTAGGCCAATTGCAGTACTTCTCAAAATTGGAGTCAGGTCGTCCACCATACCACGCGCATCGATACCCTGGCTGCCGTAGCGCTCCGATCCACGACCGACAAAGCAAAATTGATTATTCTTCATTCGAGACGCAAGCTTATCGACAATAGCCTGTGCGCCTTCTGCGTTTGGTAAATAGCTCATGTTGCCTATATAACTCAACATTTGGCGATCTGGGTCCTGACAAAAATCAGCATCAGTTGCCTCGGTGGCTACAGGCAGCCAGATAAACAGCTTGTTATCAAATTCATGCCAGTTGGTAGCTATATAATCATAATCGTATCGTGACATCACCCTAACTAGACTGGCATAAGCACACGCCTGTCGTTGAAACTCGTCGTGCTTTTTCGTCTCAGACACGGCCTCGTTTCCGGTGAAGTATAGTGGAACAACATCCTTTTCAAGATCATGCATCTCGTAAACCATTGGGACTTCGGCACGACGACAAGCCTCGCCTAGTACTGTAGCAGCTATATACGTCTTGTGTGTTTGCGCTAGCTGGATATTGTAGCGCTTTATCATCATTTCGATATACGAGATTTCAAAAAAATCGTGCTCAGGGATGAGAACGATTGTGTACGGCTCTGACTCTAGTATTTTGTGATCAAGCATGCCACGATCACACATAAACAGCACTACTTCATGAGAAGAGTCATCAGAAATTGAACGAAGCAACTCATGGACATGGAGGCTTATTCCTTCTTTTGGAGGAATAGATATGGCGTCAGAGAATACACCTATCCTCATCTGTTAATCATCCTTCCCGGCAGATAGGTAAAACATCTTGATGCTAGTGATGCTATGCTTACTGTCATGCAAACTCCTAACACTTTAATTATATCATAAAGTAGCTACAAAATCAATACTATTGCCTAGGCATGTACAGCTTGGTACTATAACTGTATGAAACAACTCCGTCCTATCGCTCGTGTTGTCATCATACATGATGATCAAATTATGCTTGTTCGTAACCGCAATGCTAATTTTTGGTATCCGCCAGGTGGAGGCTGGGAGTTTGAGGATGAATCACTGCCAGAATGCGCAAAACGTGAAGTCAAAGAGGAGACCAATTACGACGTGACGATTGACCGTATGCTATGGTTGAGTGAGTTTCGCGAGAAGGACATGGTTTATCTAGAGTCATTTTGGCTTGGTACGCTCAACTCAAACAGCCACGAGGCGCACCGCCAACACTCCGATAGTGACCCTAACGGTGCAGTCGCAGAAGTACGTTGGTTTAGCGAGGAAGAGTTAGTAGACCTAACAGTCTTCCCCGCTTCACTCAAGCGGTTCAGTGAGATTAATCTTGCGGGTCCAGATCCGTATTTAGCTTAGTTAGCCGTGCACTAGAGCTCACTTTGTTCGTAAATTTTAGCGTCAGTAAATGACGCAAATTTCACGTATGCTTTCTTTACGCTACTATAATAACCAATCTCTATCTTTCGGTAACTCATATCTTCCGTAGATCCGTCGCTTAGCGGCCCCATGTAGCTCAGGACGACCTTTTTATTTGTGCCATCTTCGTAATGCTTACACGCATCTAGATCATCTACGAGATGATTTATCCAAGAGGCATCGATCCCCATTGCGCTGTTCCTAGCCTGATTACGTGAGCAAACAAGCACCTTATTGCTCAGCCCCTCTAGGTTAAATAATTTTCTATAGGCAGAGACTGTAGAGTAACTTTCGACGTATTTAGACTTTATTGTGTCAAGAAACTTAGTAGTTGTTCCGCCGTTATTGACTACTGCATCCTGGATGAGTTTTTTCAGCTGCCCAGCGGTAGTCGCTCGATCTGCATCAGCAGTGCGATCACGAAGGCCATTGTAACCAACTATTGCAACTGATGCCAAGATGACAATAACTGCCATAGTGATAAATATTTCAACGATAGTAAAGCCATCTTGGCGCGCCCACAAAGTATTTTTTCGCATATTTTAACTGTAAGCTTGATGGTTATTAAATGCAAGCATACGCCCTAAGCAATATCACAGGCGTGTAGCACTGCTCTAGACTAAACAAACAAAAAGCCACCGTAGTAGGTGGCTTTTTGATCCAACTAGTTTAGCTATTTCGATCGTTTCTCGATAATCTCCTGTGCAACGTTTGGTGGAACCTCCTCGTAGTGAGCCAACTCCATCGTGCTTGCAGCACGACCCTGACTCATACTGCGAATGTCGCTTGTGTAACCAAACATATTTGCGAGCGGAACAACGGCTTTGACGAGCTTAGCGCCGCCCATCAGGTCTTCCATAGCCTCGATACGACCACGTCGCGAGTTCAGGTCACCAATGATATCACCCATAAACTCTTCTGGCGTCGTTACTTCGACATGCATAACTGGCTCAAGCAAGACTGGGGTGGCTTTTTTGATACCCTCGCGAGTAGCCAAACCACCAGCGAGCGAGAAGGCTAATTCTGATGAGTCAACATCATGGTAGCTTCCGTCATAAAGCGTCGCCTTGACATCAACGACCGGATAGCCGGCGATAACACCACCATCGAGCACTTCCTTGATGCCTTTTTGAACGGCTGGGCGGTACTCCTGAGGAACCACGCCACCTTTGATCTCATCGATAAACTCAAAGCCTTTGCCAGTTTCATTTGGCTCAAATCGAACCCAAACATCACCGTACTGACCACGACCACCAGACTGCTTAGCGTGCTTACCCTGGGCTTCAGCCATACTCTTGATCGTTTCACGGAAGGCAACCTGTGGCTCACCGACATTTGCTTCAACGTTAAACTCACGCTTCATACGGTCAATCAAAATCTCAAGATGAAGCTCACCCATTCCAGACATGATAGTCTGACCCGTCTCTTCGTCGGTATGAATTCGGAATGTAGGGTCTTCTTCGGCGAGACGCTGAAGAGCGATGCCCATTTTTTCCTGGTCGGCTTTTGTCTTTGGCTCAACCGCGATACTGACCGGTGGATCTGGGAACTCAATTGATTCAAGTGCAATTGGATGAGCCAACTCGGCAAGCGTATTACCAGTAAAGGTATTTTTCAAACCTACGACTGCAGCGATGTCACCAGCACCGACCTTGTCGATGTCCTCCCGTTTATCTGCATGCATACGAACAATCCGTCCGATACGCTCCTTTTCACCAGTTGTCGTATTTAACACGTAGCTACCAGCCGTCAAGACACCAGAATATACTCGGATGAAGATCAATTTACCAACAAATGGGTCAGCCGCGATCTTGAAAGCGAGAGCAGCCATCGGCTCTTTTTCGTCCGGTTTACGTGAAACTTCGTCGCCAGTCTTTGGATTTTTACCCCAGATCTCGTCGATATCAAGTGGGCTTGGTAGATAATCGGTGATCAAGTCAAGAACTTTCTCAACAATCACACCACGACCGTCACCACCAGTAACGAGATAGAAGTCACCAGCCAAAACGCGCTTACGAAGAGCACTTTTTAGCTCATCAACAGTGATCGACTCCTCGCCCTCATCAAAGAACTTCATCATCAAATCTTCGTCAGCTTCGACTGCGTTTTCAACGAGTAGCGAACGAGCGTTCTTGGCTTTTTCGAGCATATCAGCCGGGATCTCACCGACTTTTAGCTCATGATCAGTAAAGTCGTCGTAGGTATATGCCTTCATATCAATAAGGTCAACGACACCGCAGATATCTTTTTCGAATCCAATTGGCAGATGAATCGGAAATGCCTGCTTAGAGAGGCGGGTACGAATGCTTTCGAGGCTCTTGTAGAAATCACCACCTGTTTGGTTGATCTTGTTAACGAAACAGATACGTGGCACACCGTACTTGTTTGCCTGGCGCCAAACGGTCTCAGACTGTGCCTCAACACCCATTTTGCCGTCAAACACCGTCACCGCACCGTCGAGAACACGCAGGCTACGCTCGACCTCGGCAGTAAAGTCAATGTGACCCGGGGTATCGATGATGTTGATCTTGTGGCCCTTCCAGAAACAGGTAACAGCCGCAGACGTAATAGTAATACCGCGCTCCTTCTCCTGCGCCATCCAGTCGGTAGTTGCACCGTCTCCGTCGCCTTTCACCTCACCAATCTTGTGGTTGATACCAGTACGGTAAAGAATACCTTCAGTTGTAGTTGTTTTACCGGCATCGATATGCGCGATGATACCGACGTTGCGGAAGTCCTTTAGGGGGACATTTGTTGCTGCCATATGGCTCCTACTCTCTTTCGTTTCTACTAATTTATTATTTGCCAGGTTTTCTAGACATTAGAAAACAGCACTTGGATCTAAATATAGCATATTTAGCAACAATTTACTAGTGTTAACTGACAGTTATTATCTATAAAACTAGAGTCGCTTGCTGATCTCAACACTTGGATCAGAAATTGAGACCACAATGTAATCTGACTGAATCCTGTGTGGATCATCATATCCAGCGATCTCAAGCTGAGGCTGACTCAAAACAAGCGCCACATCATAGCCATTCTCGTTTATTCCAGAACCATCAATCATAGCATCAAGCGTAGGAACCGGAGCCACAGCAATATGACTAAAATTACCGACTATTCGCTCTCCTTCAACGACATTCTCACAGGCGACACCAGAGTCGGTTTGATACGCCGTAAAAGCGCCCTCCCCAACAACAACCTTGTCACCAGCCTGGAGCTCAGGCAATTGCAGCACATCCTTGCGATTAAGCATCATCTCGATGAAATTATAGTCCTCAATTCGAAGTGGCGCGTCAGGCTCGGCTGCAATCGCCTCCTTGATATGGTCATCGTAGGCAGAGCGCAGAAGTCTCATGTCTGTACTTAGTGGCACTACTACATGCTTTTCGCCTACCTCGATACCCATCTGCCCCTCGAGGCCACTGACTATTCTAGAAAACTCATCGTATTCGTTTGGTTTTTTGTTGTTCATAAATTCACTCATGATATAAACGCCATCTCCTCAAGCGTGCTTAATGGTACAACATATCGACTATCTACTTCTCCTGGTTCTTGGGCCGGGATTAGCATCACAAATGCGATCTGCTTCTCATCCATAAATGGGTGTTCCGTAATAACACCGTCGAGTATAGCAAAAAGTCCTTGATCGCTAATCTGGTCACCAGTCTCATCAATATATGGACCAATGACCTGGAGCGGGCGACCTCTGTGGAGAATTGCCTCAAGCGTATCGGCAACCGTGGTCATTGCCTGCTCATTCTTCTGTAGTTTCCGCCCTATATCAGATAGCTCCCCAACGCGCCCATACTCTGTGAGGTCTGTATCAGACCCATTGTCAATCGCATGTGCCAGATGAAGGAGATTCTTCCTGAGCGTAACCCTCAACGACTGTTCAATATCCAGTCTTGCGACATTAGCAAGCGCCTCATTGCGTCGGTCATCGTACTCAACACTTGGGATCGAATATCCAACAGACAAGCCAAGATCAACAAAAAACTGGCGCGAAGTTTCCAGCGAGACTATAGGAACATTAATATCTGGATCATTGATCACCCTAGTGCGATTATCGTGTTCTACGTCAGTAAACTCTAAGTAGGCACGAATAACATGATGCGTAACCCCATCCACCTCGCAGGGCCCTACGCGAACATGTGCCTGGGTAAGTGTCCCTTTGGCATTATTTAGGCTACTAGCAGGAACAACATCAAAACCTTTGATGCGAGTATCAACCGTCTCGTTGTCATGATCAATTGTATGTGTGATTGTGGCATTAGAAAGACGCAAACCCTCGCCGGTCACTTCTATTACAGCATTAACCCGTGCCTTCCACCGTTCGAAAAAGTCTGCGACATACTTATTTACTATCTCGTAATCAGCCTCAGCCAGGGCTCGGGTAGGGTAAGAACGCTCTATGTTACTTGAAACTAGCTGGCCTACCGAATGATGTAGATCGCGAAGCTCCTTTAGGAATAGTCGCTCGCGTTCAATCTCACTCTCTGGCGTACCTCGATCCTCACCAGTACCTAGCTCATTATTTTCCGCACCATCCTCTAGGTGCGCCAATACATCAAGCACTGCCATTCCTAAATCTTGTCCAAGCGGTTTTGCCTCAAAATTTTCGTCAAACTGCTCATTTGGCTGAATGATCGTATCCTCACTAAACGGATAGTCCCCGGCCTCGGGACGGTTTGAAGTCAAGCCAGTCAGACTATCGAGCGGGATATAAATTGGGGTACGTCCTCCTTGTGATTCCGGTACTAGATACCAAGTCTCTAGCACAGGGCGATACGAAATTGATGATTGCGCCTCATCGCTTTCTGGTATAACCGCGAGACGGACATTGCTGATCAAGAGTTCACGCAGTGTACCTTTGTATTCCTTTGGCACCTGCTCATACTTCATGGTCCGACCATAGATCGTACCCTGAACGTTAGCGTCATAAGTTGCGTTATCAAATGCGATATGATCAGTAATACAGGTTTCAACTAGGTCGATCACCTTGTCTTTCTCAATCATTCCATCTAACTTCGAAAAATCAATCGTCACGCAGAAGTCATCGAGCGCTCGACGAACAGCTTCTGGGTTTCGACAATTATCAGGAAGCGTCTGAATCTGGGCAAAGATCTCAGACAAATTAGCTCTCACATACTCATCCACACCTTCACGAGTTGGTTCGTGGGGCTCAATATATTCAACATCATCGGGGTAAGATGTAAACCAAATTTGATTGTCATCGTATTCATCGCTGAGACGATACAGCATTACGAGCCGATAGATTGAGCCATGCTCGCCCATCGGGACTTTTTCAACATCGAACCCATCAATAGTCGCTTCAAAATTAGCACCGTCAAAATACTCTCCCATAGTGTCATCTTTGAGCTCGCTGATGCCTGGAAGCGCACCCTCCCTAGCGTGATCGACAACATCCTCCTCGAGAGCATATGCCGTAGGCCTGAGGCGACCAGTTACTTTGATCGGCGCACCATTTAGACCAAGCGACTCCCAATCGCCATTTAGGTTAATTAGTGTATCTTGTATGGCATCCTCAGAAGGATCATCCATATCACTATTTAGCGCTGTTTCGGCATTCTTTGCGTCGTTTAACAGGCGTAGAATACCAGGGTCAATTGTTTCACGAAGACTAGGCCCAGTCTCCCACGCATTTTTGATGATTGCATTGAACGCTTCGTCATCACTATGGCTCGGTAGCGGCTCTCGTATCATGGATCAATTAAACAGAAGCCAAGCAATGAATGCAAGCGTAAGCGCTAGAACTGTGGCGGCAACTGCTTGTCGTATCGCGAAGAACTGATCCACAGAATCGACGAGCATGGAAATAATAGCTCGCGTTCTGCGCCATCTGGCTCAAGCGATGTTGCCTGGACAAATGGAACACATTTATGCTTCCCTTTTAGCTCCGATACGGTAACATCAGCAGGTCTTAACGCGACATCACTAATTTTCATCGTCTGTGAATATGGATAAGCCAGCCTAACAGGTAGACCGCTACCATCGTCATTAACCAAAATAGCATCACCTAAAATCGACACGTGGTATGTCGCTAATGGATCGATTTCAGCCCGCGAACGCAAATACTGTGCCCCATCCCTGAGACGCTCTAGCTGCTCATCATTGCCGAGATCGGCGACAATGTAATATTCAGCAAAGTCTCGCAACACTTGATCATCACGACGAGCTGTAAAGTTTAGTTCATCAATCGTCGTGGCCGAATCAGGAAAATAATACGCAAAACGCTCTTCACGTAACTCTGGTGAAGGAAATGGTAAATCTAGTTGAACTATGCCATTCAACGGCGCTACAATATGAGTCTTTGTCCCGCCATCTATATCAGAATCTACCTCTATGAGATGTGAGATATGCGGAAAGTGGTCGGCTGCCTCCTCGGATTCGTTTGTAAAAAACAAAAAGCCTCTTGAAATACCAGTTTTCTCTATGTACTTACGAGGCTGAGCCTCGTACCTATTACCCCGAACTGGCCAGCCCATCCCCGTCAACGTGATAGGCATACCCATATAGCGCCATTTTTTATCCAGCTCTCTAACATGAGCATTTTTGATCTCCCTAAAATCACCTTCTGCCGTCCTCAAAACCGCCTCTTCTCGATCCAAAGCCTCCGCATGCAAGTCAATAAGGTAGGGATCAACAATCTGACATACTAGCTTATCTGTCAGATCAAAAAATATAGCATCTTCCTCAGACTTACTTCGAGAAGGCAATTCACTCATAGGATAATATTTAGCATTATCTTGCTATCACGACAAGCTTAAGGGTCATGGGATCTAGCTAGCCTTCGCGGAAAAATGCTTCTTGGCAGGCCGGGTCATTCGATAGGCCCTGCACCCGAGCTAGCCTCCTCAGCGTCTGTCGTACTTCGTTTAGCTCCATACTGGCCAGAAGCTCCCTGTCTGGCAAAAGACCGACTTGACCGTCTTTGATACGCCCTAGCTCATCATGGAGTCTATGGAGCCTATACTGCTCCTTGTTTTGCTCGGATATCGACAAATCAGATAGACCATGGTATCTAACGATATCATATAGATGAAGCACTGTCTGCTGCTCCTGATAATACTGCTCCATAGTATCTATGCCAGGCTGCTTTGGTGGCTCAGTTATCTTGTGGAGATAATCATGTAAATCTCTCGGTATGATGACTCTCAAGCTCTGCGAGCTACGAAATTTCATCGGTATTTTACGTCGTGCGCCAAGTCCTTCGCCCGCGTAATCGGCCCGTGGCCACATGATGTGATGCGGCCCTACATATGATCCACCCCAGTAAAAATCAGTTGACACCGATCCCAGGATTCGTCGAAATAACTCTTTTTTATCAACGATACCAAACTCATCATACGGAGTCTCGATCGGCTCGACCACCTCAACACGACCACCATTTACTAAAAGCCTGTCAGACTGTTCGGCAATCCGTGCAAAAAGACGCTCATTTCTGAGATCTTTTTGATGAAACTTCGGTGCTGTCTCCCTCATATGCTTATACTATTTCATATTTTAGATAAATTATCAACAAAAAATCCGCCCCTAGAAAATCCACGGGGCGGATAAATTGTCACCTCAACCGAACTAACTGCGGGCAAAGTGCGCAAAAGCGCGGTTTGCCTCTGCCATTCTGTGAGTATCTTCTTTCTTCTTGAAAGCGATTCCTGTCTCATTAAAGGCATCGATAATCTCGGTAGCAAGACGCTTTTCGTACGGCATACCGCTCTTTGAACGAGCCGCCTGAACCAGCCACATAAACGCAAAGTGTTGCTGGCGATGCCCCTGGATCGGGAATGGAATCTGGTAGTTCGCACCGCCGACTCGACGAGACTTGACCTCGAAGTTCGGGCTAATATTCTTGATACATTTTTCAAATACCTCAAGAGGGTCTTCGCTTTTGAGAGTCTTTGCAGCCTGCTCAAGCGCGTTATAAACAGCGCGCTCCGCAACAAGTTTTTTACCATCTAGCATCGACTTATTGATAAGGCGCTGTACCAAAATACTCTGGTACTTGCGATCTGGCTTAATCTGACGCTGAAGCTTTTTAGTAACTTTGCGAGGCATGACTACTTCTCCTCCTTCTTAGCGCCGTACTTAGAACGGCCCTGCTTACGCTTAGCCACACCCTGTAGGTCGAGAGCGCCACGAACAATGTGATAGCGAACACCAGGCAAGTCTGGCACACGACCACCGCGAACAAGCACGACAGCGTGCTCCTGTAGATTATGCCCCTCACCGCCGATATAAGCCCAAACCTCGTGACCGTTAGTCAGGCGAACACGCGCGACTTTGCGAAGCGCTGAGTTTGGTTTCTTTGGAGTTTTAGTGGTGACTTTGACACAAACACCACGCTTAAGTGGTGCATCTTGGTCATAATAGCGAACTTTTAATGCGTTATGAATACGCCCAAGCGCTGGAGACTTTGACTTCTTGTTCGCAGTCTGGCGTGGCTTACGCACCAATTGATTAATTGTTGGCATATATTCCTTTCACGTTGCGGACATAGTTGCGTCAAATATTGCCGCATCTTAGTCCCATAATTGTGATTAGTACTTAAAATTGTTAGGCTTGCTAAAGGCCTGGTTGTGATATCCGCGCAGCAAACGCAACATCACGTCTTTAACAGTAGAATCTGCTTCACACTCACGTCAATCTACTAAAAAAGAGAAACTCGCTTATTAGTATAGCAAATTAGTTATACTTTGTCTAGCCCACACCTCTTGTCGAACCGAGGCGGGATCGGTACAATATACATATACATAAGTGATATGAAGTGGGGACACTATGCAGGAGCCAAACAACGATCGTTTTAGCAAAGAAATACAAGACGTAGAGAATACCGAGGTCACGGTACCACCTGTCGATGAACACGCGTCGGCTGAAACCACCTCAAAAAGCACCCCGGCCTTCACAAAAAAAGCTCGCTCACAATCTAGGCCTGTCTTTGTTCTGATATTAGCAATATTCATGACAGCACTTGGAGCTTTTGTCGGTATTGTCGTATACAAGGCGTACTTTGAGCGTCCAGCAACCGAAGCCCCAGTCGTAGCCCCTCAGACCCCAAAACCGACCCCAATTACCGCTAAGACTTTAATTGATAAAATCAAGTCAAATGTAAAAGCTGAGCAAGTAGAAATAGGCGAACGCGCTGGTGCATCGACCCTAACAAAAGATAAGCTTGTCGCCTACAGCGTACCGATATATAAACCATCTGGGTATACTTTTTCAACAGTTCCCGCAGAGATGTTTGGTGTCTCTACCTCATCCAGCACTCAATCATTAGTCGAAGCTGATATTGCTTTTGCAAAGCAATATCTAGAATCAAAAGGTCTAAAAGCCGACAAAACTACAACTGACACACAAAACAATATCGTTCAGGAGACTGTTTACTCAAATGACAACATTCAGTGTATCGTTCGTCTATCTCACCACTCTACTGGCTATCGATCACACATTGGCTGTGCCGATGCGTCTAGCTACGTAAACACCGCCAAGCAACTAAAACCCCTTCACGAAGCCTATCTAACCTCTGCTCAAAACCCAATTCACGACGGTCTATCTATGGGTAGCGCCATCATCGAGAATAGCAGTGTTGCTGGATACAAACGAGCCGAAGTCTCGATGGGAAGCGCCAATAGCAAAACCGGTGGCTTCAAGGGGCTATTTTACCAAGGCTCTGATAAGAAATGGCACTGGCTCATCGGCACACAGAGTATCCCAACTTGCGCAAGCTACCCAGAAGGCGACGCGCGCAAGGCTTTTGCTGGTCAACCATGCACCGATACTAACGGCAACCAAATCAAGGTCAATCCATAATGCACCCTAACCACGATCAACCAACATATAGCGACAACGACATTCAAAACGCAGGACAACCACCAGAGCCAAAACCTCTGGCCCCTACGCCAGTAGTTCATGATTATCTACACCCGATTCAGGACAAGCCCAAGCACGCATATCACCCTAAGCGAATGATGATAGTCCTTAGTTCAATTGTTGCCGTGTCACTTATCGCCGTTGCCATCATGCTGATCTATGCCCTATCTCCAACTCAGCAAAATAAAAAAACCAACGGGTCAGACCAGTCAAACAAGTCTACCCCACAAAAAGACGCCCTGACAGCCAAGCAAACCGTTAAAAATGTTGCCGTCTATTTCAAGGGTCAAGAAAAACCAAAGAGTCCAATTACGCGACCAGTTATGGCGCCAGGCAAAGCCTTTTACACCGTCATTCCCGACGTCCCGCCGTTGGTTGGCATCGCCGGCCCAGTCAGTGCCGATAAGTCAGACATGCAACTAGAGTCAATCCTCAAAGCTATGGACTACGATAAATTTGCCAAAAAGGTGCGCGAGGACGGTGCAAATAACACAAACTATCTTGCAGACCTTACTCGCGACGACGTCATCTGCCAAGTTCAGGTGATCAAACAAAAAGACGTAAACGCCGAGCACTGGACAGAACTACGCTGTTTAGATATGGGCACCTACGCAGAATACGCCGAAACTCAACAGCCACTCGCCGCACTTTACACGCCATTAACCGCTAGTAGCGTACAATATGGATTTGTCGGAAAACCCATGACAAAACCTAGTCAAACCGACGGCTACACTCACGCTGAATTACCTGTCAGCACGGTCATCGACAATACTATGACCTCGAGTAATCGCTTGGCACTGTTTTATCAATCTCCAGATAAGCTATGGCGATACTTCACCGACCGCGACTCCAATCTCACAGTGGAGTGTGAACAATATGACACACCAAACCTAAAGACTGCCTATGCCAACGAGACCTGTCGTCGCGTCAAAACAGGAGCAAGCGAAACAATCATTCCGCCAAAAAAGCGCTAATTATTCTAAAATACTCACACAAGCATAGTTAAAATAACATACTAAATACCACCCATTTCTGGGTGGTATTTTGGAGCACTGCCCTTTGGTCCTAAGAGCTAAGATCGACGTCCGCCGAGATCTCGTCCTCGATTTCAGCGAGATCTTCGACGTACTCATCCTCAGGAGTAGTCTCGTCCTCATCGAGCGGATGAGCACCAGTACCGACTGGAATCTTTCGTCCGATAATAACGTTCTCCTTGAGTCCATTGAGCTTGTCGGCGCGTCCACTTGTCGCTGCGTTGATAAGCACACGAGTAGTATCCTGGAATGATGCAGCCGACAGCCAGCTATCACTCCAGATAGAAACCTTCGTTATACCGAGCAGCAACTGGGTGTACTGCGCTGGCGCTTTGCCTTCAGCGACAAGCATCTTATTGGCATCAACAACACTCGCCTTAGAAACGATGTCGCCCATGACGAATGTACTGTCACCTGGGTCTTCAACCTGAACCCGACTAAACATCTGACGCACAATGATCTCAAGATGCTTGTCAGCGACATCCTGACCCTGCGCAGCATAGATACGGAGCACTTCGTTGATGATATAACGCTGTGTCGCCTCAGTGCCCTTAAGTCGCATCAAGTCATGTAGGTTCAACGATCCGATCGTCAGACGATCGCCAGCCTCTACATGGTCTCCAGCATTTACAACAAGTTGCATATTGCCCGGGATTTCATAGCGAACTGGAGCAGATGCGTTTGCAGCAATCACCAAAGTGTCCTCAGCTACATCGACAACACCGTCAAATGGTGCGACGAGCGGGTGAGCCTCACCCTCGGCGCTCGCCAGTACGTCACCAACTTTTACGCTTGACCCAGCTTTTACACTGACCGTACGACCCTCAAGTGGCATTCGCTCTACATGACCTGCCTCTGGAGTGACTTGAACGATATATTTACGATTATCCTCCCAGACATCAACCGTACCAGTAACTTCTGACATGTAGGCCTGACCTTTTGGATTACGCGCCTCAAACAGCTCTTCAACGCGTGGAAGACCCTGAGTAATGTCACTACCACCTACACCAGAGCTATGGAAGGTGTTAAGCGTCAACTGAGTACCTGGCTCACCGACTGACTGTGCGGCAATGACACCTACCGGCTGAGCGTCGTCAACGAGCATACCGGTCGCCATGTCGATACCATAGCTCTTGCGTGGAATACCGTTGAGATTGTTTGTTGACAAGATTGACTGAATCTTTACCTCTGTGATCTTCTTGTCCGCGTCAATCGCATCTGCAATCTCGCGAGTAATCAGCTCATCAGCGCCAATGTGGCCTGGAACTTCTTCGGCAGTATAGCGCCCAAATAGACGATTACCGAACTCAATCATCGTCATCTCTGACTCTGAGCGGTAAATACTGAAGCCCTGGTCGTCACCAGCTTCATCCTCAACTGTGAAGACATCCTGGCTCACGTCGACGAGACGGCGTGTTAGGTAGCCAGAGTCAGCAGTCTTGAGAGCGGTATCGATCAGACCTTTACGCGCACCACGAGTCGCGACAAAGGCTTCAAGACTCGAAAGACCTTTCTTGAAGTTTGAGCGAACCGGTAGCTCAATTTCACGGTTGGTCGCATCCACTTGGATACCGATCATCGCACTTGCCAACTTTACGTTGGTAATGTTACCGCGAGCACCAGAGTTAACCATAGTCGAGATACTAGTATCCATATGCGCTAACTCGCTCTTTAGGAACTCCTCAACCTTCTTGTCGACACCGCGCCAGTTTGCAACCGTCAAACTATAACGCTCGTCTTCTGTGATAAGACCCTGGTCGTACTGACCTGAAATAATTGCGGTCTTTTCATCACCTTCAGCCACAAAGTTTGCGATCTCGTCAAAGTTTAGGTAATCCTGCATACCGGTCGAAACAGCTGATGTTGTCGCGAAACGAAACGCCAAGCCCTTCATACGGTCCGCTGTCTTTGCGGTCTCTTCAGCCCCGTACTTATCAAATATTTGCGCCAGGACCTTCTTGAGCTCTTTCTTATTTTGGACGTTGTTGTTGTATGGGAAGTCCTCTGGAAGAATCTCATTAAAGAACACTCGCCCAAGCGTTGTGTTGCGAATCTCGCCTTTTGCGCGAACTCGAATTGGGCTCTGAAGATGAAGCTTGCCCATATCGTAAGCCAGCTCAGCATCACGGCTATTGGCAAATACGGCCACCGTATCTGTCTGCGCACTTGGTTTATCGTAAGTCAAGTAGTAGTTACCAAGAACGATGTCCTGGTTGATGTTTAACACTGGGCTACCATCAGCAGGTTTGAGCAGGTTATTGACCGCACTCATGAGCTCACGAGCCTCCGCCTGTGCATCGGTCGACAGCGGTAGGTGAACTGCCATCTGGTCACCGTCGTAGTCAGCATTAAAGCCTGACGCTACCAGCGGATGAAGCTGGATCGCCTTACCCTCGACAAGAACAGGCTGGAAGGCCTGAATACTCAAGCGGTGAAGTGACGGCGCACGGTTGAGGAGGACATACTTGCCTTCGATGCATGCATCAAGCGCGTCCCAGACAACTGCCTCACCCGCCTCAATCAGACGAGTTGCACTACGGATATTGTGCGCGTACTCACCACGAATCAGCCAGCTAATAACAAATGGCTTGAATAGCTCGAGCGCCATCTGCTTTGGCAGACCACATTGATTGATTTTCAGCTTTGGACCAACGACGATAACCGAACGACCCGAGTAGTCAACACGCTTACCGAGGAGGTTTTGACGGAAACGACCCTGCTTTCCTTTGAGCATATCTGAGATACTCTTGAGGCGGCGGCGACCACCAGTTGCGTTAACAGCACGACTGCCGCGAGCCGCACTGTTATCGATGAGGCTATCTACTGCCTCTTGAAGCATGCGCATCTCGTTACGACGGATAACTTCCGGCGCGTTGAGGTCGATCAACTTCTTGAGACGATTGTTACGGTTGATAACTCGTCGATAGAGGTCATTTAGGTCGCTGGTTGCGAAACGGCCACCAGTCAGCTGCACCATTGGACGAAGATCCGGCGGAATCACTGGCAGAACCGTTAGACACAGGCTAGATGGTTTGATACCAGCCGCTTGCATACCCTCTAGCACCTTGAGACGCTTGAGGAGCTTCTTCTCACGCTGACCCTTGGCGCCCTCCACTTCTTCTTGTAGACGAACGATCAATTCGTCGAGGTTAACCTCATCGAGCAACGCCTTGAGCGCAGGACCGCCCATTCCAACTGTGATTAGTTCCTCGTACTCTTCTGGAAGATTACGGAAATCAGTTTCATTGAGAAGTGCGCCTTTTTGAAGACTATCGAGCTGTGACTTCCTGAGTGTGTAGTTAGCTTCAAGCTCTTCGATTTCACGAGTCTGCTCCTCGGCGAGCTTCTTGACGTCCGCTCCCTCGGCCTCAGCTTCTTTCTCAAATCGAATCTTGATCGCAACGCGACCAGCGTCAGTCTCCGCCTCGAGATCCGCCAGCATCTGATCACGCTTCTCAGCGTCAACACCTAGCACAACGTAGGTCGCAAAGTATGCAATACGCTCGAGATTACGGACAGTAATACCAAGCAGCAAGCTCATTGCACTTGGAGTACCACGCATAAACCAGATGTGTGCCACTGGAGCAGCTAGCTGAATGTGACCCATACGCTCGCGGCGAACGATCGACTTGGTAACTAGTTCACCGTTCTTGTCGACAGCCGCCTCACGAGAGCGGACACCTTTCAGTTTTGAATCATGCGGGTTGATGTCTTTTACTGGCCCAAAAATTCTTTCACAGAAGAGACCGTCGCGCTCTGGTTTTTGGGTTCGATAGTTGATTGTTTCAGGCTTGGTAACTTCGCCGTAGCTCCACTTGAGGATATCCTCTGGGCTTGCGACAGCGAGGCGTACCGCGTCAAAATCAGCGATGCCTGTCGTCGATACAACTCGTGACATATTACGCCTCCTCCTTAATTTCATCTATTTCATCAATATCCTGGATACTCATGCCATCATCGATGTTGCCAATTTCATCAGCTTCATCGAGAACAAGTTCGGTTGGTTCATCATCAATCACGGGCACTGATTTATCTGCTGGACCACTCGTCTCGATAATTGATTCAGCGTCGGTTTCTGATCCGCTTTCATCAACCAAGTCAACACGCAGACCTAGACCCTGGAGCTCCTTGACGAGAACATTGAAACTCTCTGGAAGCTTTGGACCAGTGATGATGTCATCCTTGATAATTGACTCATAAGCCTTTGCACGTCCGTAGACATCGTCAGACTTAATCGTAAGCATTTCTTGAAGCGTGCTTGCCGCGCCATATGCTTCAAGCGCCCACACCTCCATCTCACCAAATCGCTGACCACCATTCTGTGCTTTACCACCAAGTGGCTGCTGGGTGACCATTGTGTACGGACCAGTTGAGCGGGCGTGAATTTTATCACTAACCATGTGATGCAACTTGATCATATGCATGACACCAACAGTAGTGCGCTCCTCAAAGGCTTCGCCACTGCGGCCATCAAAGAGCTGACTCTTGCCGTCTGGCGCAAATCCAGCTTTTACGAGCTCACTCTCGATAACATCATTTGGCACACCATTAAATGGAGGGGTCGCAACCTTATATCCAAGTGTGCGTGCCGCCATACCGAGGTGCGTCTCAAATAGCTGACCGAGGTTCATACGGCTCGGAACACCTAGTGGGTTAAGCACGATGTCAACTGGCGTGCCATCTGCCATATAAGGCATATCCTCTACTGGCAGGATCCTGGCAACAACGCCCTTGTTTCCGTGACGACCAGCCAGCTTGTCTCCGACACTGATCTTGCGCAACTGTGCAACAAAGATCTGAATCTGCATCAAAACACCAGCTTTGAGCTCATGTCCATTCTCGCGCGAGAATATCTTTACGCCGACAACTTTACCGCCACCAGCGTTATTCATACGCTGGCTAGTGTCGCGAACGTCTTTAGCCTTTTCGCCAAAGATTGCACGAAGCAGACGCTCCTCAGAGCTTAGCTCTTGCTCACCCTTTGGCGTAATTTTTCCGACCAAGACATCTCCAGCCGCTACCTCTGAACCAAGCTGAACAATACCATTCTCGTCAAGGTGTCGCAGGCTATCCTCAGAAACATTTGGGATATCACGAGTAACGATCTCTGGGCCGAGCTTGGTTTCGCGAACTTCAACATTGTAGTCCTTGATATTGATACTGGTCAAAGTGTCGTCCTCGACCAAACGACGAGAAATAACCACTGCGTCGTCCATGTTGTAACCAGCCCATGGCATAAATGCTACGACAAGGTCCTTACCGAGTGCTAGCTCGCCATCAGCGATCGACATGCCCTCAATCAAGATATCGCCATTTACAACCTTGTCGCCACGAGCAACTCGTACTTTCTGGTTAACACAACGATCATCGTTGCTCTTTGCAAAGTGGATCAATTCATAAGATTTCTTACCATCTTTGTACTGAACTTCGATAACATCGCCATCAGCGCGTACCACTTCACCGTCGCCTTCAGCGACGATAAGCTGACTCGAATCGCGAGCTACCGTACCCTCAACGCCAGTTCCGACCGTAGGCGCTTCTGGCACAAGCAATGGAACAGCCTGACGCTGCATGTTTGAACCTGTCAATGAACGGTCGATACGGTTCTTTTCAATAAATGGAACAAGCGCTGCGGTTGAACCGAGGATCTGCTTGTGAGCAGCGTCCATATAAGTAACCTCAGAAACATCAACCGAGCCCGGCTTGAGGAACTTACGTGCCGAAACACGATCAGATACGAACTTACCGTTTTGGTCGAGCTCAGCACCAGCGTCAGCGATTACCTCTGCGACCTCTTGCGATGCATCCAGGTAGACGATCTCGTCAGTAACTCGACCATTCTCAACCTTGCGATATGGCGTCTCGATAAAACCATACTCATTAATACGAGCATATGTAGCGAGGTTAAGCACCAACCCGATGTTGGCACCCTCTGGTGTCTCAACTGAACAGATACGACCATAGTGGGTTGGGTGCGCGTCACGGACATCAAATCCAGCACGCTCACGAGAGAGGCCACCAGGACCCATTGAACTGAGTCGGCGCTTGTGTGAGAGTTCAGAAATTGGATTCACCTCGTCAAGCAACTGAGATAGCTGTGAACTAGCAAAGAATTCACGCACCGCCGCCACTACAGGACGAGCGTTGATTAACTGAGATGGCGTAACCGTCGTAATATCGCTCATACTCATGCGATCCATCGCGTTACGCTGCATACGTAGCATACCGACACGGAACTGACGTGCGACAAGTTCACCGACAAGTTTGATGCGACGATTTGAGAGAGCGTCGATGTCGTCGCCAGCTTCTTGAGTATTGTTTAGGCGGATCAACTCGCGTATGATCGCTACCAAATCCTCGAGCTTAAATACGCGGTTTTCGGCAGTGTTTGGCGTATCTAGACCGAGGCGCTGATTCATCTTGTAGCGTCCAACTCGGCTATAATCAAATCTCTTGAAGTCGTAGAACATACGCTCGATCATCTGACGAGCGTTATCGACAGTCGCCAGATCTCCTGGACGAAGACGACGATAAACCTCGATAAGTGCCTCATTTACACCATGGCTTGGGTCTTTTTCAAGTGTCTCTTCGATGTACTTGATTTCACCGGTATCTACATCCTTGAACAGATCCCTAATCTCGCTAAGCTTGCTATATCCAAGCGCTCGAAGCAGGGTTGTAACAGGGATCTTTCGACGACGATCGATCTTTACGTAAATTGCACCGTTTGCGGCTGTCTCAAACTCTAGCCAAGCGCCACGACCTGGGATCAACTTCGCGCTGTAGAGGTTGCGTCCGACACCTTTTTCAGCGGTAAAGAATACTCCAGCTGAGCGAATAAGCTGGCTGACAACAACTCGTTCAGTACCATTTATGATAAACGTCGCGCGATCAGTCATCCATGGATAATCACCAAGGTAGATCTCCTGCTCCTTGACCTCACCAGTGACCTTGTTTGTCAGTTCAACATTGACATGAAGTGGCGCATCAAACGTAAGGTTATTTTCCTTGGCGAAATGCTCGTTGTTTTTTGGCTCCTGGAACGAATAGTCCTTGAAGCGTAGTTCGAGTTTTTGTCCGGTGTAGTCCTCAATCGGGTTGAGTTCTGCAAAAATCTCGCTCAGTCCCGTTTCGATGAAATCTTTCCAAGATTCCTTCTGGTGGGCCAGTAGATTTGGCACCTCCAGCGCAGTGTCATTTTCGGTGAAAAACACACGAGTTGCTGGAGCCGCAGCCGATTTAGTGGCTTTTGGCATAGATACTCCCTCTCTCACAAGAGTATTAGTTTGGTAGATATTATTTGCGTAGCAACAGTGGTGGGTCGTCCCTCGTTGCTAGGCTTGGCGCCGAAGCTTTACTTAACGTAGATTTTCACATACTAAAACGCCACGCCACAGGCGTAGTACATCATCGACCCACGTTACACAATCTTCATTAGTGTTTAGTCTAGCAAAAATGCCGTGGAATTGTCAACAATATTTGACCTATTTTTGATCGTTTTTTTGGAACAAAAAAGTAAAGGCCCGGCTTTTCCATAGTTGACAAACAACTACAGAAAAACCGGGCGCGCCCTATCTACTCTTTCTTTCCATCACGAAGTGGCCTTCGCGACCGGCGACGTAGATAGCTCCCCCTACTATCATACCTACAAGCGGAATAGACGTACCGCTCATCCAGCTCATGCTGACAAGAGAAAGCACGACTAGGGTGCCCCCTACCGTAGCAACATGACGCCAAGCTGTAGCCTGAATGCTGTACGTATCCTCCTCGCTCATAGGAATTATATGAGAACGGACCATCCAAAACATATCGAAGGATAGCTTTGCGGACCCAACCATGACAATAACCGTTGCTATACTCAGCAACGCCAACACTATACCGTATAGGGCAGACACCCACTTCTCCTTTCGATAGTAGGACGGTACCTTTATATTGTATCACAATTTTATTTTTTTGTCGAGTCTATGACCTCGTCAGCCAGCCCATACTTCACTGCCGCCTCAGCACTCATCCAAAAATCTCGCTCCATATCAGCTTTAATCTTGTCTAGCTCTTGACCAGTGTTTTCTGACATGATTGTCGCCAACCTCTCCTTGATCTCGAGAGCCTCACGCAAGCTGATCTCTTGATCCGTCACTTTACCTTGAGTGCCACTTGACGGCTGGTGGATCATCACACGTGCATTTGGCAAAACAAACCGCTTACCCTTAGCGCCAGCACTAAGCAAAAATGCTCCCATACTAGCCTGCAAGCCGATCCCGATCGTCTGCACATCAGGCTTGATGTACTGCATAGTGTCGTAGATCGCAAGCCCATCATAGACACTCCCGCCCGGGCTGTTGATGTAGAGTTGAATATCCTTGTCAGGATCTTCATTCGCCAGATGAAGCAGCTGTGCCACAACGACATTTGCCGTCTGCTCATTTACTCCTTCGCCGAGAAAAATAATCCTATCTTCTAAAAGTCGTGAATAGATGTCGTACCCTCTCTCACCGTCACGAGTGCGAACGATAACATTTGGGACGAGGTAATTGCTAGGTTTTGTCATATCATTAGTTTAGATAATAAATTAGCACTCGTCAAGTCGGAGTGCTAATTTTATTTTTACTTACAGCTGAAGCTACTTGGTGTTGAGCTTCACTAGCTCGTCTACCGTCTTTTCGGTGATCAGGCGGTTAGCGACTTCTCGCTGAACCTCAGGTTCCTCGAATCGCTTGGCCATCTCGGGATTATTAGCATACTGTTTACGATACGTATTCAGATGATCGGCTAGCTCATCTGCTGTCGCCTCAATCTTTAGCACCTTTGACAGCTCCGAAAGCACCAGACCAGCCTTGATACGGTTGTCAGCCGCTTCGTTTGCCTCAGCCTTCACCCAGGCGTCGCGGTCTTTGTAGCCCTTTTGCTCCCAGTACTGCTTGATCGAAAGACCCTGATACATCAGATTCTGCATCAGATCCTGCTCGATTGACCTAACCTGATCCTCACGAAGCACCGCCGGTACAGCTACATTACTTTTGGCAACCAGCTGTTTGACCAAACTATCTTTTAGCTCGTCGCTTGCCTCACGCTTTTTTTGTGCCTCTAGCTCGCGTTTAATGTCTGCCGTCAGCTCACTCATCGATGTAAATGGACCAGTCTTGGCAGCAAATTCATCGTTTAGTTCTGGCAGTACCTTTTCATTGATCTTTTTGACTGTCGTCTCAAATACCACCTTTTTGCCCTTTAGGTCAGGCGCGTGATAATCTTTTGGAAATGTCAGTTCGATATCTTTTTTGTCGCCCGCCTTTAGTCCGACAATTGCCTCTTCAAAGCCTGGGATAAACGAACCAGAGCCCAGTTCAAGTGGATAATCATTACCCGTACCGCCAGGAAAAGCCTCACCGTCTTTTTTGCCAACAAAATTAATCACCGCCTCGTCACCCAATTTAGCCGCGCGCTTGACTTCTTTTTTCTCAGCCATACTCTTGCGAATTCGCTCGACCACCTCATCGACATCTTTTTTAGCAACCGAAATCTTCTTTTCTGTCGCTTTTAGCTTCTTGTAATCGCCAAGTTTGACCTTTGGCAGCACATCGGCCTCGGCCGTAAACTCAAGTGACTCACCAGGCACGAATTTCTTGACCTCCACCTCTGGGCGCTCAAGCGCCTGAAGCTTATTTTCGATGAAACTCTCAGCAACCGCACGGCTCAACGCATTCTCGAGAGTCTCCTGGGCCAGCGCATTTGGATCGACATTCTTTTTCACCACCTCAAGTGGCACATGGCCCTTGCGAAATCCATTTACCTTGACAGTTTTCGATAGTTTCTTTAGGGCAACCTGTTCAGCTGCTTTTAGTTCGGTCGCTTCGACCTTGATCGTCGCTCGGACACGTGTGTCGGATAGATATTTGACTGTAGTGTTCATATGTGTTCATTGTAACACACCGCCCGTTAGCTTGCTACCACTTATAGGCTCACAGTTGTCGCGATCTGCATATTGTAAGTTGAGCGGAAGTAGTCGGCCGTCCCCGCGCCGCTATACGGCAGGGTCGTAAAGCACCGCTCATGCTCTTTTTTGAAATGCTCCCTATCCTTCTCGTCTGGATCCTCGAGTGAAGTCATGACGATAAATTTTCGTCCAGCTGGATCGCTCGTACACGAATGAACCATGAATAACGACGGTTTAGAGGTAACTTTTGACAAGTTCGAGAAAAAATCTTTTGGTAAATACTCTAATTTCACCATGACATCACCGATCGTACACGACGACGAGTAAACGCCCGCATCTTGCCACCCTTCGACACGATTATTCATCGGGTTTGCACAGTTTTGGGTAGTCGCATCATATGTCGTCCCGCTACCGCCATACGGCAAGGCACCTTTATGCCCCGAGCTCCAGAGCATAATAGCGTCGGCAAATTTATCAAGTCCATCACGCATATGCGTATCACGTGCTTGCACCTGCGTGTTCAGGTAGATTGTCGCCGTTACGATCGCCAAAATAGCAACAACCGCCACAACGATAAGTAATTCCACGATCGTAAATCCTCTGCGTATACGCGATTTCATATGTTTACTATCGCAAAAAGCTTATGCTGGGTCAAGGACTACGCCGATAGATCAGAAATATCAAATTCATCATCACCACGTGACTGATGCCCCCGATAGTCAGACACTGTCGTCACGATTCGCTCAAAACTCAGCTTCTTTTCTTCGTTTGTGGCGATATTTTTCAACGTATAGACCTCGGCTGACAGTTCCTCATCACCGACAAACATCAGATACGGGATCTGTTTTTTGAGGGCTGTTTTTAGCTGTTTATCAATCTTTCTCCCCGTGAAGTCAAGCTCGACATTTACACCCTCATTCCTGAGAGCTCTCGCAACTTTCTGCGCGCCACGCAGATTGTCACCGATTACGATCATATAGATGTCTGTGGTACTGCTAAACGACGGCACAAGATCATGCGTCGTCAAAAATAACTCCATCATCGACAGCCCAGGTGCAAACCCAACCGCACTCACAGGTTCGCCACCAAACAGCCCGACTAGCCCGTCATATCGCCCTCCACCAAACAATGCCCGAGTGTTCTCCGGATGCGTGTCAAAAAACTCAAACACCGTACCAGTATAATAATCAAGCCCTCGCATCAGCGTGATATCAAAAATCGCATTTTTTATACCCGCGCGCTCAAGATACGTAAACAACTCTTGAACTTCGCGAACCGCCTCACTATCACGGATCTCTTCTGGCAAATCAGCCATAGTTTTTGCCGCCACCAGCCGAGCGAGCTTTTGTAAGCCCCGTTTTGCCGCTCCATTGCCAAATATCTCGATCGCTTGATCACGAAACGCCTCTGGTGCAATTTTGTTCTTGCGATCAAACAGCCGAATCATCAACTGCGCCTGTACCGCATCAAGCTCTAGATACTGCGCCATCATGAAATTAATTATCCGCCGATTGTTGATCCGAATCGTATACATCTCATCATCAGCCCCAAATGCCTTCATGATATCGGCACCCATCGATATAATCTCTGCTTCTGCCATCGCACCATCGATACCAAACAAATCACAGTTCAACTGCCAAAACTCGCGTTCACGTCCGCGTTGTGGTCGCTCATAGCGCATAAACTGACCTATGCTATACCACCGTGCTGGCATCGGAATCTCCTGCTGACGACCTGCTATCATCCGACTGACACTCGGTGTCATCTCAGGACGAATTGCCACCCGACGCTCACCTCGGTCAACGAAGCTATAAGTCTGCTCACTCACCAGCTCTTGTCCGCTTTTTGCCTCATAGACATCTATCGGCTCGATCAGTGGCGCATCGTACGCCTCGTATCCGTAACGCCTCACCACCCGTCGCCAGGTACGAAAAATATATTCCCTAAGTCGCATTGACTCAGGATACCAATCACGCGCACCCTTATAAGACTCGGTAGACAATGACGCCATAATAGATATTATTTTTGCATGTTTTAGTATAAATAGCAAGCATAAGCATAATTTCTATCACTATCTCAAAAAACAAAAAACACCCATCTACGGGTGCAAAAAAAGAGTGAGTGCCCCCAGATATAGACTTCTGTCATATCTGGGGGCAGGTTACCCACTACTTACGATACCGGCGCCGAGGGCTCAGCGCTGCCTGGACTTCGACGTAGCACTGGCGCGCCGCTTCCACGGCCAACTGCGCTGGCCGGCGAGCCGGGCTAGGCTTTGAGAAAGACGCCAGCTTGGCCTCTGCCTTCATCAGGTCCTCCAGAAAGATCGACCTGATCAACTCTCTGACCTTCTCCCCTTCGCGCGAGCGGAGGGCCCTCAGCATCCATGGCTTACTTTCCCTCTCCTCAATAGCCTGTTCCCAGGCTTCCTTGGGGTGGTCCTTGGCCCAGACCAAGAACCTCCCCATCTCTGCAGCATGTGCGTTGGGGTTGCTGCGGTGAATAGCAGTCTTCTTGGCCATGATGGCCTCCTTCCGCCCCTCATTAGGGGCTGCTAGTGGGTAACTTTGTTAATGTGCCAACCAGTGAGCTGTCGCTCTAACTGATTGGATGTTCTAATATTAGCATATGTATTATATTTTGTCAATACTTTTTGACATATTTATCATAAAAAAGCAATCTTACCTCTGTAAGAGCGTTATCCTGTCGGAGCGATATGGTTTCGCCTGACCCACTCATACATGGCGACTCCTCCCGCGACACCAACATTTAGACTACGCGTACTACCAAATTGCTCGATCGCTACTATCAGATCGGCTCTGTCTAACAGCTCTGGTCGTATACCTAGACTTTCTGCTCCAAATATCAGCACCACATCACTAGGTAACGACGCCTGTTGCAATGGAATCGAGCCTGGGACATTGTCAACCGCAACCACCGTCTTTTGCCCTATCTCCTCAAAAAATGCCTCAACAGTCGGGTGATACACTACATGCAGGTACTTATCCGTCATCATCGCTCCGCGCTTATTCCACTGCCTACGACCGATGATATGTATCGTCCTCACGCCAAATGCATTGGCACTTCGAACAATCGTCCCCATATTGAAGTCTCGCTCTACGTTATCTATAGCAACCTCAAGCGACACCCCGTGCCTGTCGAGATCAGCGACAATCTCTTCCATGGGCTTACCCTTGTATTTATCGACAACATTGCGTGTATCTTGCATATACCTTGGAATTATACAGCACCTTGATTAGATGCGACCAAAAGACCCCTGTTCTATCACCACACATATTTAATTTACTTGCTTTTCGTCCTTTTGGACTCATCAGCATAACTACACAGTTATGGAAGCAACCATGACAAACAGATGGGATAGGAATAGTTTTTTTTCACAGCTACATAGAGCCACAACAACCGAACCCACACCTCATCTGCTCGTCATGTCTGCACTAGACTAGATGTTAAAGCCTTTCATGGCATGGAGCATATCTGTCTTACTGGCATACCCTCGTGCTAGTATTGCGGCGGTCCATTCGTGCGTAGCGATCCACGCCGTATCTTTGTGCAACTTCACAAGCTCCACAAAGACTACGGCCGCAAGATCTGGGTCTTCATCGTAGTATTTAATAGCCTCATCTGCCGACCAACGAAGGTGATCATCGCCGGTCTCAAATCCAGGAGACTCCGGCAGGTCTGCCAGATTCAAATCTGGCTCCACTTTTTCAGTTCTAAACTCCCGCACCATAAAAAGTGCGGCAGCACCTTCGTAACTTCGGCTTGAGACACCCTCCCGCGTATCGTACAGGGCGCTCATTAGATTTGTCATGTGAATCATGCGTGCGTACGATGAGCTCACCTCATTCGATTTACGCAGCTTTTCCACGATGTGTCGCGCGACACCAACGCCGCCATTTCGACAGTCGTACAGCCTCGGATCGAAGCTGTCTCCCGTCAGGTCAACCTTGATCGGCCTGCCGTACACATAATCGAATTTAAGGCTTCCTTTCCTTTGGTCGATATAATTTTGGGCGCTAGCTGTGTCCATTACCGCCGGACCAGTTATAGCCTCTACAAACCCTACGCCCACGGGTGCAGATGCATTATACAAAGCAGCAAGCACGCTCGCCTTCGAAAGCTCGCCAATCGACACCATGGCAGCAGTACTCATTTTTTAACTTTCTCCCCGTCTTTGGCGGTATTGCCATCACCAAGGGACGTGCGTATTCCTATAACACACAAGACGAGGTTTTATTTCTCTAATGTAACTACAGAAGTAAAATCTCGCCTCGTGTCATCCGTTTGTCAATCAACACTCTCGGAGAAGCCTCACGAAAGATGTCTTTTACTGTAAAATATTCTTGCCATAAAGTCAACCACACACTCATTGTCTATCTAACAAATAACCACCCTATGGTGAGGATGGTTATTTCAAAGCCTAATCTGGTGCGGATGAGAGGACTTGAACCTCCACGCCATTGCTGGCACTAGCACCTGAAGCTAGCGCGTCTACCAATTCCGCCACATCCGCATAAATTGCATCAAAAATATCACGCAATCATCAGTAATTATATCAGGTTAATCAGCCTTGCGCTATACAAAAACCTCTAGAGACCGAATCGCGCCAGTTGTCCACCCTCGTGGTCTTTACGCAACATACTAGCTAGTGTCCTGACATTCGCCGGTTGCTTCACCCCAGGATTTAGCGTACCCAAGGGGTCAAAAACCGCCCGTACCGCCTGATGCATCTCAACCACTCGTTCATCGAGCTGAGTATAAATTGCGTGAGTCTTGAGACGACCCTCGCCACCTTCGGCGACCATTGTTCCACCGTGCACATAAACTAGTTTGGTCAGGTCGTCAAGCAGTTTAAACACTTTTTGTTTGTCAGCAACCCTATGAAGCGAAAGTGTCGGGTGGATGGAGAATATATTCGTAGTCATGTGCCCAGAGAGCGGAAGTTTGATATGCTCACTACGCTCAAAATCAGCAAGCGACTTCATAAACTCATCTAGTCGGGCCATCGATACCGAAAACCCTGAAAACAAGGCCGGCCCAGCGGTATCTATGTGGTCTGGAAGCGATGTGTAGTGTGCTACATCAAGCGCCGCAATCAGCTCATCTGTCGACTCGTCGTCAGCAACAGTCAACTTAATTTCTTGATTATTTGCATACAGCTTCTTGAGTTTTTTTAGCGCTTTTTCTCGATGTCGGCTATTGAAATCATCAAATCCAATAATCACAACGCTTGCTGGCTTAAACGAGTCCGACGCTTCTTTATAAAAACCATAGGTTCGCCCGGCTGCAGAAGCCGTTTCAAACAATGTCGCATCAAAATACTCGAGAAAAGCTGGATTTAAGCGCACTAAATCATCAATCGCATCACGTGCCGCATTAGCATTCGCAAAAACAAGTCCCGCCACCGCAATATGAGAACTACGAAAATCCGCCCGCATAATCATCTCGCTTATGACACCTAGTGTGCCCTGCGAACCAACAAACAGCGGTGTCAAATCGAAACTACCATCTCTTTGCTTGACATCAGCAACGGCACTATAGCCTACAGCGTCATTCTCGCGTAACTGATCGAGCACATCGGCATACTCCTCTATAACACCATCCACCCCACGATAAATATCACCCTCAAAGCCCTGAAGACCTTTGCGACGATTTAGCTCTTTTTTGCTGATTCGCCCCGTCTGAATCACATCACCATTGGCGAGTACCACCTCGAGCTGATCAATCGCCTGGGCAATCGGGCCATATTTACCGGCGTACATACCAGATACGGCACTAGCGATTGCTCCGCCTACCGTACCGTATGGATACGAGCCTACCAGCGACATAACAGCCGTACCGTGTAGTGCCAGGGCACTATTTAATGCGCTCACCGTTGCCCCAGGTTGCAGACGAACCAACTTTTGTCTAGCATCATACTCAAATATCCTGTTCATATGGGCCGGCATTACCATGACCACACCCTTACCAATTGCCGCACCCGTACTGTCCGTACCCGCACCACGAACCGTCACCGGCAGAGTGTGACCTTTTTCGGCAAGCTGCCAAGCGAACCGTGTTACCTTACGGATATCATTGGTTGTTCGGGGATAAATCACCAGCTCTGGCTTAACCGTTAGCACACCCGTATCGCTTGCGAGTGCCGAGCGAACATCGCCCCTCGTGCTGACCTCGCCAGTAATATGCCCTCTCAAGTAAGCCGCAACTTTACTCATAATCCCCTCTTTGTTAGCATTTGCTCTATATTTTAGCATAAGCGTGCGGTATTTTCATCCGCCTGGCATTCTGCTATAATGAGCCAGTATCGATTTTGCGGATGTGGTGAAATTGGTATACACGTATGCCTTAGGAGCATATGCCTTCGGGCGTGGAGGTTCAAGTCCTCTCATCCGCACCAAAATAATTAGCTGAGCGCTCGCTCGGCTTTTTGTTTATTTTGATATATAGGCTAGCGTATTTTTGACAGAGGCGAGTGGTAGTTTTTGGAGCGTAAATTCACAAGATAGCGTAATATAGAGTTATGAAAGAGTTAGCGAAAAAGCATTGGCGAAAAATTACTGCTGGACTCATCGCTTTAGCAATCATAGTTGCTATCGTCGCAATCTACTGGCAACCAATCACAGCGTTCTTTGGTGATCATGCTCGTATCAAAGGTGCAGTTGAGCGCGCTGGCATTTGGGGTCCACTGGTATTTATCGCTATCCAATTTTTGCAAATTGTATTCGCACCAATTCCTGGACAAGTAGCGGGTGTTATCGCTGGTAGTCTATTTGGCCCATGGCTAGGCACTCTCTACTCGCTAGTGGGCTCGGTGCTAGGGTGTTTTCTTGTCTTTACGCTCTCTCGAAAACTCGGTCGTCCATTTGTCGAACGGTTTGTCGATAAAAAACACCTCAAAAAGTTTGATCGCCTGACCAAAAATGCCGGTCCGATGGTGTTTTTCCTCATATTCTTGCTACCAGGCTTTCCTGACGATATCATCTGCTACCTCGCCGGACTAAGCGCAATCCCGATTCGCACGCTAGTGATCATCACCATTCTAGGTCGTGCACCAGGCTATATTTTGTCAGGTTTTTTGGGTGCTGGGATTGGTGAGGCCAACACCTCACTAATAGTTTCGGTAGTCGTTCTGCTAGTCATAGGAGCGGCGATCGCCTACTGGCAACGTGACACCATCAAACAGTGGGCACGACAGTTTACTCGTGAAGATGAGTCAGACGATACTTAACCTACTCAGAAATGAAAAAATCCCAAAAACGGGATAAATTTATCTAATTACTATAAGTACCTCTAGTTTTTCGGTAGTATTACTTTGGTTAATAAAATGAATATGACAAGCAGGCTTTTAGGAAAAAGACACGCAAGCTCGCATGTCATGCGCCCACCTGTCATATTCATAAAATTACGTAATCGGATATTCATAATCCGCTTTTAGGGGCGGAGTTTTTAGTGCCCAGTACGATCCGGGTGTTCCGTACACCCGTTTGCGCCAGAACTCTTGATCACCAGGCTCGGGAGCGTACTTGCCCGATACTAGGGTCAATTTACCTGTATCCCGATCTGGCAATTCTGTCGTGACGTGATAACGGAATCTTTCAAGACTCTGACCACACGCCAAAAACAACTCCCATACCTCCAGACCAGACCATCCTTTCGCATCAAGAATGCGAATCTCATCCAGGGCATCTAGGCTGGATAGAGACCACTTGGTAAGCAAATCAAGAGTTTTAATCCAACCTTGGCCGACCTGAACAAAAAGCTCCGCTAAAGAAAGTGGCGAATCGTTGTACGACATGTATTTCCTTCTCCTCATCTAGGCCAAGTGCCTGTATTACTACTGGTCAGTCGCCCTGATGGCGGAGACACAAGATGAGGCCTTGCCTCTCGCTACCTCCGCAAAAAGCAAAGTCTCATCTCGTAATGCCCGCTTGTCAATCAACCCCTCTTCAAATAGTATTCAAAAAGGTCATCTTATTGTATCATCTTCTTAAGTATATGTCAATCTAGACTTTCTATATAAACAAAAAATCTCAGGCATCCCTGAGCAATAAAACCATGCGTTACAGATTTTAGACCGACACTTGCTTACTCTCGGCGGAAAGAAGTGAGGGTAGCATTTCCATAACTACGATTGTCCACCACAACAATGCTGTTTTCTAGATTTGGTCCCTCACCTCTTCCTGTGTGAGATAATACCATAAGCCCCTTTGGTTTGAGAAGCCCAAAAAGCCTACTGACTGTGGATAACTGCAGATCGTGGTATGGCGGATCGGCCAAAATTATGTCATACATTTCAGGTTCTGCTGTTTCCAGCCAATTATTTACAGTAGTACGAATAATTTCTGATTCATTTTCAGTACCTAGCGATAACACATTTTTCTGTAAAATTTTTTGCGCAATTTTGTCGCGTTCAACGAAGGTAACAAATGATGCGCCACGGCTCAACGCCTCGAGTCCAACAGAGCCGGTACCAGCAAATGCATCAAGTACGCGAGCACCCCTAATCTCTTCACCGATACGATTAAACATCGCGTTACGGATTCGCTCACCCATCGGCTTGGTGCGAGAATTAGAAAAATCTGGCGCATCAATCTTGCGTCCACCGTATTTTCCAGCTATGACCCGAATCTGGGTCACAATCCAGCCTCACGATACGCCGTATACCATGCGTATGAAACGACATCACAGATGCGTGGAATCAGCACCTGACGAGTCTGTCTGGCGAGCTTTGCCGACCAGCCATATTTCCAAAACGTTTCGTACATATTTAATGCAAAGATTTCGTGCATCGCATCGAGAAAAACCTGCTCTAAGCCCTTTTCGTCGGCTTGCTTCAGCCACTTGAGGCTTGGTTCTGAATTCGGGAATCTCGTCGTTTTAATACTAGTCGCAACCCCAAGCTCAAACAATCCATGTGTCAAGAAAACGCCTTTTGCACCCCAATACTCCCAGTTCTTGCTGATTGTATCACGTCGGTTTACGCCTATAATGACATTTTTCTCACGAATCGACAAACGCTCTTCTTTTGGCTTACCCCAAAGTTCCTCAATCTTGTCGCCAAGCGGATAGTGATGTGCTGGCGTCAAGCCGTCTGTGATTGCATGAGCCAACCAAGCCGCCTCAAAGGCCGCCCTCTGTTGGTTTCGCGCCCGCAACGCCTCGACAAGGTTGTAATGATGGTCCCAAATCATCGTAATCAGCTCGCGGTCGTCTGGGTTAGTGGGATCAATATAGTGCCACGGCTCGTCAACACTCGGGCTCTTTCGCTTGATGCCATCTGGGCCGTTATTTCCCTCAAAGTGGAGAATTTCCTCGATGCCAGGAAAGCCTGGACCGACACCGGGAAATGTCTTGAGATTACGTCGTGCGATCCGATCAATTTTTTGGTGAACACCGATAAAATCACCGGACCTTCGGTTCATCGTCGTGCCTGCATACATGCGACCATTATACCATTTAGTTAATTAAGTGTTGTCAGGCGCTGGTAGTACTGGACGCGACTATTTGTCGTCTTGTATCTAGCGACCTCTTCGGGAGACTTAACGAAACGCTTTACAGCATTTTGGGCGCGGGCGATCAGAGCCGTATCAGCCAATGTCGCAATCTGGAGATTGAGCACACCATGCTGCATCCGCCCATAGATCTCACCTGGCCCACGAAGCTTCATATCCACCTCAGCCAAATAAAATCCATCGTCTGACTTTTCGATCTCACGAATTCGTTCCGAGGGCTTATTTGACGAACTCATCACCAGGTAACAATAGCTCTGATGACCGCCTCGACCAACCCGACCACGCAGTTGGTGCAACTGAGACAGACCGAAACGATCAGCGTTTTCGACAATCATCGTCGTCGCGTTTGGTACATCTACGCCCACCTCTACGACTGTTGTACTGACCAGAATGTCATATTTCCTAGCCTTGAAGTCCTGCATGATGGTCTCTTTTTCGGCTGGTTTCATCTTGCCGTGTAATAATCCTATCTGGCGATGACCAAATATCGTTTGCTTGAGGCGTTGGTGCTCAGCGGTAACGCTTTTGGTGTCGTTTTCTGGATTGTCATCTATCAAACTGCAAACAACATACGCTTGCCGACCATTCGCGATCTCAGCGTCGACCCGTTCATACATCTTTGGTACGCCAACAGGAGTAACTATCTCTGTTTTAATTGGCATACGCCCTTTTGGACGCTCGTTCAAAATACTCAAATCAAGCTCACCGTAAACCGTAAGCGCCAGACTACGCGGAATCGGCGTCGCCGTCATCGCCAAAAGATGTGGCATCAGTCCGTCAGCACCCGACTTTGCTAATAATTTTTGCCGTTGATCGACACCAAATCGATGTTGCTCATCAATTACGACAAAGCCTAGTTTCTTAAAACTAACCTTGTCCTGAATCACGGCATGCGTGCCAACCACCACGTCAACCTCACCGTTTGCAATTTGCTCATACAGAGCCTGACGTGCCTTGCCTTTGAGACTACCGACCAATAAACCAACCCTAACACCAAACGGAGCCAGAAGCTTATCAAGTGTCTCGGCATGTTGTGAAGCTAGAATCTCCGTCGGCGCCATCAGCGCTGTCTGAAAACCATGGCTCGCCGCCTGGCGCGCCGCCAGTCCTGCAACAACCGTCTTGCCGCTTCCCACATCGCCCTGAAGTAGACGGTTCATCGGTATTTTGCGTTCGAAGTCCTGCAATATATCCCACGCCGCTCGTCGCTGAGCACCCGTTAATTCAAACGGCAGATTCGATACAAACTGCTTGACTACAGACTGCTCAAACGGTATGTGATAGCCCTCGAGCTGTTGATTTTCGAGTTTGTTTAGCCGGCTGGCTAGCAATAACTCAAACAACTCCTCAAACGCTAGACGATCACGCGCCCGTTGAACCTCCTCGGTAGTTTTTGGAAAATGCATCGCGCTAATCGCCTCGGCGCGACCCATCAAACCCTCAGCTCGCACGATAGATGCCGGTAAAGTTTCTGGCAAAACTGACATCAAGGGACGTAGATTTTCGACCACCTTGCGAACAGTGACCGACTTCAAACCGTGAATCGAATGATACACAGGCATCAATCGCTCTGCCTGCACTGGCATATCTTTGGCTATTTCTGCAGTTGGGTTAGTCAATTGATAACGACCGTAATTGTACTCAAACTCACCTGAGAAATAAAACTCATCATCTGACCCGCCAAGCTGTTGTGTACGATACGGCTGATTAAACCAGATCGCATTGAGCTTACCGCTATCATCGGCCAGCACTGCCGTTGTCAGACGAAGCCCTCGTCGAACTGGGCGCGTCGATATACTTTCACAGCGCGCTCGGATCGTGACTTTGCCCGGCTTTAGATCTGCGATCGGCGCTAGACCCGTAAAATCATCATGACGACGTGGTAAAAATGTGATGATATCACCAACCGTTTCGAGTCCTGCGGTCCTTAGTTGCATGGCAATCTTTGGCCCAACGCCCTTGACTTGCTCTAGTGGTGTTTTGAGATTCATTATTAGCTATTATATCTCGATTGTCGCGCGTTGGTGTCTATCAAAATAAATCCGCACCGATTGAACAGTGCGGATCTGCGTTGTGCGATCGACGACTTACTCTGTAACGCCCAACACTCCCTCGAGAGCGTAAGCAGTTGACTCCCAGCCCTCAACGGCAATACTATCGATGCCCATCGCTTTGACTGGATAATCGTTACCACCTTCGTTTAGCTTGTCACCAAAGAACAGAATCTCGTCTTTGCTAATATCAAGCGCATCGATCAGCTTGCGCATCCCATATGCTTTATCTACACCAGGAAGCGTAATGTCCGTACTGGTCGTACCGCCAATTCGCACCTCTAGATCAGGCAACAGTTCAGCAACCTTATCACGATAAACTGGTCGAACATCCTTGAACTTCTCTGCCCAGGCATACTTATCCTCTGGCGTCGCCTGTTGACCCAGCGCGCTCATCGTGATCTGACTATGACGATCTTCGATGATTTCTCCTGCTGGATTATCACACCAGATACCCATCTCCTTTGCGACCGTCTCTAGCACGCCAATAATCTTCTCTTTTTGCTCTTTCGACAGATCTTCTGCGTATTGAAGCGTCCACTTATGATTTAGCTCGTCGTAGCGATAGTAGCGCGTACCACAGGTCGGCATGAGATGAAGCTTACCAAGCAAGTGTTCAGGAACCTCCAGTCGACTCACGACCTGCTTCTCGATTTGCTCGAAACGACCACCAGTAATAATACAAACATCGTATTTCTCGACCAATCGACTCAATAGACCACTCATACGGTCAGAAATCTCTGATTTTGTGACTGCTAGCGTATCATCTAGGTCAAATGCTATAACTTTTTTCATAATTTCCTCCTTAATATCAATATCGTTATCGTACCAAAACGAAATTATTTTTACCTTTTTTGACCAGGCTCCCCTCTGTTATCATCACGTCATCGGCAATTTTCTGACCGTTAATAGAAATGGCGTTATTTGCGATCAAACGCTTCGCTTCGCCGTTACTCGCTACTAGTCCACTTGCGGTCAGAGTATCGATAACACTATTTCCAACTGGAGCAGTCGGGATCTCCGCACCAAGCGCATCAAGATCGGCGTCCTTTAGGGTTGCAAATGCATCACCACCAAAAAGTACCGCTGTCACCCGCTCGACACATTCACGACGCTCACGACCGTGAATCAGGTCTGTCACTTCTCGGGCCAGAGTTTTCTGCAATAGGCGAATACCAGGATTCTCGCGATGGTCGGCGATTGTTTTTTCAACTGTAGCACGATCAAGTAGCGTATAAATCTTAATCATATCCTCGCTCGTTTCATCATCGAGGTTCAGCCAAAATTGGTAGAACTTATATGGACTCGTCTTGGCCGGATCAAGCCAGACCGCACCACCCTCAGACTTGCCAAATTTCACGCCTGTCTGCTTGTTTATCACAAGAGGCGCCGTATAGACGTGGGCCTCCGCCCCCTCGAGGCGACGAATCAGACTAACGCCGGTGATACTATTACCCCACTGATCGGCGCCGGCGACCTGAAGAGTTGCTCCTTTTTCGCGATAAAGATGGAGGAAGTCATACCCCTGAATAAGCGCATAGCTAAACTCAGCATAGCTAATCCCGGCACCACCCTCACCGATACGAGACTGAACAAACTCACGGTCTAACATTTGCGTCAGGCTAACGTGCTTACCAATTTCACGCAGGAACTGCATATAACCAATGTCACAAAACCAGTCGTAGTTATTGACAATCTCGAAATTCTTGCCAGCAAATATTGTCTCGTACTGCTTAGAGAGGCCTTGGACATTTTTCTCGACTTCTTCGACGGTTTTGAGGTCTCGCTCCTGTTTTTTGCCGTCTGGATCACCTATCAAACCAGTTGCACCGCCAACAAGAAGAATCGGCTTGTAGCCATAATCAATAAAATGACGCACCATCATAGCGGCAGCGAGATTGCCGATCGTCATACTGTCTGCGCTAGGGTCAACACCCCAATAGAACGTCCGCGTCTCATTGTCTAATTCTTTGATATCGGCAAACGTGTACTGGTTGACGAAACCACGCCACGTAAGCTCCTCACTCAGTGTCATGCTGAACGCTCCTTTCTTTGTTACTAGTGTTATCCTAGCACAATACCACTAGCCTCGCCAAAAAAATAGTGATATTATGGAGAGTAATATTGCTTATGGGAAAGTAGTGACGTGGTCAAGCCAAATAAACCGACACGTAAGGTCAGCGTGTATTCAAACCTCGCGACAAAACATCGCACCAAGAAAGACGCAAAAGCTCGCAAAAAAGCCGAATACCTAGCAACTCTGCCGAAGCATCCGCTGAAGCGCTTTCTTTATCGTATGCACCCGAAACGCTTGGCTAAGTATTGGTTTTCGAAACAGGGAGCGATCACCCTACTCAAGATTATCGGGGCGTTTGTAGTTATTCTCATTCTCATTACACTAGCTTTATTTGCCTACTTTAGAAAAGATCTTGACCAGATCAATCCGAATACACTCGCCCAACGCGTGAAATCCACCGTCACCAAATATTACGACCGCAACGATAAACTCCTCTGGGAAGATAAAGGCACAGGCAACTACACACTTGTTGTCGAGCCAAAAAATATCTCTCCGTGTATGGGCAAAGCTACCATCGCTATCGAGGATAAAGATTTCTACAACCACGGTGGCGTCAGCTTCTCTGGTATCCTTCGCGCATTTATCTCGAACTCTCAAGGAAATGCCGTCCAAGGTGGTTCAACCCTAACCCAGCAGCTCGTCAAAAAAGTATTCTTCACACAAGAAGAGGCATCTGAGCGTGGTATTCGGGGTATTCCGCGCAAAATCAAGGAAATGATTCTCGCTATCGAAGTTGAACGCATGTACACCAAAGATCAGATTCTCGGCCTCTACCTAAACGAATCACCCTACGGTGGCCGACGAAATGGCGTAGAGTCAGCCGCTCAAACATATTTTGGTAAGTCCTCAAAAGACCTCAACCTCTCTGAGTGCGCCCTCCTAGCCGCTATTCCAAATAACCCATCAGTTTACAATCCATACAATATCGAGGGACACAAAGCGCTGGTCGCGCGCCAGCACAAAGTGCTCGACATGATGGTTGACATGAATTACATCACAAAAGAGGAAGCCGAAAAAGCTAAAAAAGTCGCGATTATCGATCAAGTCAAGCCACTTGCCGACCAACTAGCCGATATCAAAGCGCCACATTTTGTACTAATGGTGAGGGATCAGCTAGAAAAATCACTCGGCAAAACTATTGTCGGTGAAGGTGGACTAACTGTTAAAACAACTCTGGATTACGACATTCAAACCGAACTCGAAAAAAACATGTCTGCCATGTTCTCTGGCGGGATGACTGACCGCAACTGTAGCTACACAAACTGCGCAACATATGCCGGATTCTCAAACGGAGCAGCCGCGATCGAAGATACCAAATCTGGACAGCTAATCGCACTAGTAGGCAGCCGCGACTACAATCACCCAGGTTACGGCCAAGATAATGCCGCTACAGGATTTATCCAGCCAGGCTCGTCGATCAAGCCGCTAGTCTATGCCCAGCTATTCCAGAATCAAGGTAGCGGTAAACAAAATTATGGTAGCGGGTCGATTCTCGCCGACAGCACAACAACTTTTCCGACAGCACCAGGCTGGAAACCTCAGAATGCCGACGGCAAGTTCCAGGGCAATATAAATATTCGTCTCGCTCTTGACCGTTCGCGTAACATTCCAGCCATCAAGGCCATGGCGGTAAATGAGCAGAACAACCCTGGTAGCACCTGGAAAACAATCCGCGACCTCGGCGACAAGTACTACTGCACCCAAGGAGCCGACGCACAGGCTGGGCTATCTAGTGCTATCGGTGGATGCGGAACTCGTCTCGTCGATCACGTCAATGCCATTGCTAGCCTCGGTCGGCAAGGCGCTCACACCCCACAGTCAACCATCCTAAAGGTTACGAATGGCAATGGACAGACGCTAAAAGAATATAAAGCCGAAAGGAAGCAGGTTATTGATCCGCAGGCCGCCTACATAGTCAGTGACATCCTAGGTGATGGCTCGGCGCGCGCTGGACTAGGTTGGAATCAAGATTACATGCTACGTATGAACGCTCTCGGCGCTAGAGTTGCCGTCAAGACTGGCACCAGTAACGGTCAGGTTGGCGAAAAGGTTGTTCCAAAAGACCTCTGGACCGTAGGATATACACCATCAATTGCTATGGCAGTCTGGCTCGGTAACCCAGACACGACCCCACTGACCAGAGGAAACTCGCTCATCCCCGCCCTGCTCCTTGATCGCACTATGGCGACGGTAACACAAAAATACGTTGAACAGGGAAAGGCAAAATATAGCGATTGGTATGAGGCGCCATCAGGTATCCAGCGGATTGGCAAAGAGGCCTTCCCATCCTATTACAACAAGGCGGCAAGCACCTCAAACATCAAGATGACATTTGACCGTGTATCTAAGAAAAAAGCCACCAACTGTACTCCAGACGGCGCTAAGGTCGAAATTGGTGTCAATAAATCTGTCGACCCAATTACCAACAAGGACATTCTAATCGCCGAAGATGGCTATGATGCGACAAAAGACGATGACGTACACGAGTGCGGCGACGTACAGCCAACCGCCCTGATCAGTACTAGTGGATCGAGCGTCACAATCGCCTACACCCACGGACGACACCCCCTACAGACAGTCGAGGTTCGCTCGGGCGACAAACTTATCCTCAGTCGCCAAGTATCAAACGACGGTACGTACAAACTGAGCTCTCAAGAACTCCAGTCGGCTGGATCTGGCCCACTCACCCTGACAGTCACTGATACCGCATACTACACTGCTACTCATACGGTAAATTACGGCAGGTGATACAGTCTGGTCTTACTAAAAACAATATAGCCTCTAGCGAGGCTATATTGTTTTTAGTAACTGCTGAATCTAGTCTTTTTGATTATCGACTAGAGCGATTAGCGATGCCTCGTGGTCTTTACGTCGTCGTGAAACTCGGCGTACGCTCGGTTCGGAGGCTGTACTCTTGTTCTCGGAGGTCTGCTTCGGAACAGCATGGTAAACACTCTTTATCTGAGTTCGCGATCTCTTTGTGCGCGGGACATTGTCCTCTGGCTCAGTAGACTCTGAGACACTCTTACGAGATGCCGTCGTCCGGCTAGTACCTTTTGATTTTTGAGCATTCTGAGTGGTGGATTTTTTACGCTGTACGGGAGATTTCGTCTCGGCTACTCGTTTTGCAAACATCATCTTGCCTGCCGCTGTCTGCAGACTACGAACAACTTCGACAAGGACCTGTTGTCCGATTAGGCTACTCGACTGCTCGACAACGACCATCGTACCATCAGGAAGATACCCAACAGCCTGATGACTATCTTGACCCTTCTGAGTCAGTTCGATCAACATTTGCTCACCAGGCAAATAAGACATGCGTAGCCCTTGAGCCAGCTCATTGATATTAAGCACAGAGATACCCTCGACAACGGCCACCTTGTTTAGATTATAATCAAGCGTCAAGATGCAACCTTGGTGTCGCTTAGCTAGCGTAAGCAGCCGATCATCAACCCCCTCCTCGGCCTTGCTGCCGTCTTGAAGGATCTCAATATCAACATCTTCCATATTTTGAAGCTCTGTCACGATATCAAGTCCATGGCGAGCCCGTGTCCGCTTATCAGCATCTGCATTATCCGCCAAAAATTGTAATTCACCAATTACGCTACGTGGCACGATAAGCGTCCCACCGATAAATCCCGTACGCGCAATTCCCGTAATTCGGCCGTCCATCAACACTGATGTATCGACAAAAATCGCTCGACTCTTAGACTTAATTGATGTTTTTGGCAATTTTGCGAGAAGGTAACTCAACTCTGCCAAAATCAGCAATACCACCGCTAGTAGCACAATATCTTTTGTTTCCATTTTCCTATCTTTCTACGACTATGAAGCAAGCTCTATTTGTCACCTGGCTTCAAATAATCGATTAATGCGTGGCGTAGATCTCGTACGCCCTTAATAAATGAGTCCTTTTTGGCATTAGAGCTAGCTGGCGCAACCGCCTGAGTAAACCCTAGCTTCTTTGCCTCGCTTATACGCTTGTCGGCCAGCTGAGCGGAGCGGATCTCGCCTCCTAGACCAATTTCGCCAAAAACGACAAGCCCATCATCAAGCCGCCTACCAGCAGCAGCCGAAGCAATTGCCATCGCGACCGCGAGATCGGCCGCAGGATCAGCAAGCTTCAGACCACCCACCACATTGATATAAATATCTTTGTCGGATAAGTTCAGTTTGGTACGCTTCTCTAGTACCGCAATGAGAAGATTGAGGCGATTTAGATCAAAACCACTTGCTGTCCTTTTAGGATACCCGAAATGTGTCGAGTTGACAAGTGCTTGAATTTCTACCAATATTGGCCTATTTCCTTCAAGCGTCGCAAGCACAACCGAACCATCGGCATTTTGTCTCTCCGCCAGCAGAGCCGCCGACGGGTTCGCTACCATTTTTAATCCAGACTCTCCCATCTCAAATATCGCCGTTTCAGCCGTAGAGCCATAACGATTTTTGATCGCCCGGACAACCTTGAAGCCACCATATCGATCGCCCTCAAACTGCAACACAACATCTACGAGGTGCTCAAGAACTTTTGGCCCCGCGATCGAACCCTCTTTTGTAACATGTCCGACCAAAATTACGGCCGCACCCGATTCTTTGGCGGCACGAATGATAACGTTTGCGGAATTTGTAATCTGGCTAACAGTACCCGGCGCAGAGGTGATTTCGTCTAGACTTAGTGTCTGGATACTGTCGATGATGACCAGCTTGTATTTGCCGCTCCGGATAGTTGCCGAAATATCATCAGCAGAGGTGCTAGCGACAAATTGTAGGTCATCACCAGCCTCAGCCCCCAGCCTCGTCGCCCGAAGCTTCACCTGTGAGGCACTTTCCTCGCCGCTAACGTACAGCACGGCGTTAGACTCAGCGATATGTGATGCTATCTGAAGCAATAACGTCGACTTACCGATCCCTGGCTGGCCAGCGAGAAGCATCACACCAGCTGACAATATTCCGCCACCAAGTACAGTATCCAGGTCAGCAATTCCTGTCTGCATCCGGGACACCACCTCCTTGGCACTAATCGATTTCATCGACTGAGGGGCAAGTACTTTACCGCCACGAGTTGCTCGCGCCACCACCGAGCTGCCTGCTGAGACGGCCACCTGCTCAACTAGTGTATTCCACTCGCCACAATTCTCACACCTTCCCACCCATTTTGGATAATTACTACCGCAGTTCTGACAAGTAAATAGTGTCTTAGACTTCGCCACCTCTATAGCCCCGTTGGCGCAGAAACACCATTTATACTTTCGTTTAGTTGATTGACATGCACTGCAATCTCATTTAAGGCGGTTATATCAGCATTTAGGGCGGCTACACGGCCGTTAATGTCCTGTCGACGGCTGGTGAGAGCGTTTGCCCGTGACAGTAGAGCAGCTCTGGTCGCCTGAAACTCTGCTTGCGTATTAAATCCACCTGAACCAGCTCGCTGATTAAACGTCTGAATATCAAGATTCATCTGTTCGAGATCAACTTCATATTGCTTGAGATCCTGCTCAATCGCTGGGCGTGCTGACTCAATTTTCTTCTGCAAACTATCCGCACGCTGACTGAGTCCGTTGAATACTCTATTATACGACTCATTTAGCGCCACGACTTTTGCCCTATCTGTGAAATAAGTCGCATAATGACGCTCCAGCTCTGGCGATAAATCGCGTACGGTCGTACCGATGATTGAATGAAGTTCGTCCGCCTCCGCTCCAGGTTCAGCTCGTTGATAATACTGCATAATCTGTTTGAGGTTTGCATCATCTTTGATCTTCTCGTACTGAGCGCGCACCATCTGGTCCACGCGTGGTCGCTCTAGGCCGTTTAAACGATGATACGCAGCGTGAAGTAGTTCGTGAGCTGCCGTCACCTCAAGAGTGCCGTCTAGCTCAGCATTTTTGATATTGTAAAGATATATTCGATCCTTGAAATAACAGCCCAAGATCGCTGCCGTTCGCTCGGTGCTTTGGCAGCTCTTATTAAACTGTGTCTTATCTTCGATCGCTGGCGCTGTTGCATAAAAAATCCTCTCGCCATGACCAGTCAGCCCAATTCGATTACGAATCGACGTGATCTGCTCAGATGGCTGAAACTGCATAGCACGTAAAGCATCCAATAAAGTCGGGCCATACAAAACCCCAAGCACTGCCAACCCTAATACTACCAATGTAGAGATTAGTTTACGCCAAAAAGCTTTATGGCGAGGCTGCTTTTGTAGATTCGGTTTGTTGTTCAATCGCTATTTTCCCCTTATTCGTCCGTACTTCCAGTATAACGCCTTTTTCATACTCTCCCGCAAGCACCCCTTCGGCAATTGCATGCTCTAGCTCGTCCTCGATGACCCTACGTAATGGTC
Organism: Candidatus Saccharibacteria bacterium oral taxon 955; assembly: GCA_010202265.1. Lineage (NCBI taxonomy): Bacteria > Candidatus Saccharimonadota > Candidatus Saccharibacteria bacterium oral taxon 955. Next base: position 505,313 of record CP047918.1, read on the forward strand.
GGGCACCGTATTTAGCGCTATAACCCTTGTCAATCAAATACTTTTTCGCCGAGGGCTTCACGACAAGTCCAAGTCCCTTGCGAACAAGTCGCTGGCGTAGCTCGCCAATCAAAAGATCAAATATCTTGCCGACCTCATCGCGCGTCAAAGCTCGGAAAGTGATAATCCCGTCAAAACGATTGATCAGCTCTGGGCGCATAAACTTATCGAGCGCCTCACGTGCGTAGTTGGCGTTACGCTCGTGAATACTGTCAAGCTTTTGATCAGCCTGTCGTACAGAACGAAATCCTAGCTCAGACTCTTTCATCATCTTGTCAGCACCTAGATTGCTCGTCAGGATGATAATAGTGTTACGGAAGCTCACGGCCCGACCTTTGGCGTCAGTCAAAGTTCCCTCCTCGAGAAGTTGTAGTAGTAACTGAAATACATCTGGATGAGCCTTTTCAATTTCATCAAACAACACCACGCTATAAGGCTGACGGCGTACTTTATCGGTCAGCTTTCCGCCGTCCTCGTATCCCACGTAGCCTGCTGGCGCACCGACTAGCCGTGAAGTATTGTGCTTTTCAGCAAATTCACTCATATCGATCTTTATCAGTGCGTCTTCACTACCAAACACTTCACGTGCCAGCACCTTGGCTAGCTCCGTCTTACCGACGCCTGTCGGCCCCATAAACACAAAGCTTCCAATCGGGCGTTTCTGACTCGCCACGCCACTACGAGAGCGTCGAATCGCTCGCGCCACCTTTTGAACGGCCTCTTTTTGGCCGATGATATACTTACCGAGATGTTTTTCCAAGTTAGTCAAGAGTTTGGCCTCAGACGTCTGGACCTTTTCAACCGGAATGTGCGTCATAACAGCAATCGCATGCGCAATATCGTCCTCTGTGAGCACAACGGCATTTTTACCCTCGCGGGCCTCTTTTTCGGCTTCGAGTTTTTCAGAAATTTGACTGATTCGCTGTTTGTATAGGGCCGCTCGCTCATAGTCCTCGCGGCTAACCGCGTCTTCCATTTTTTCGTTAAGGCTCTTGAGTTCTTTTGTCAGCTCACGCTGTCGGCTAGGGCGATGCCCCTGTTTGACGCGTACACGGGCTGCCGCCTCATCCATGACGTCAATTGCCTTATCGGGCATGAAACGATCACTCACATAGCGATCGCTCATATAGACCGCAGAATCAATCACCTCATCGGTAATCGTAACACCGTGATGTTTTTCATAATAACCCTTGAGACCACGAAGAATCGCCACCGTATCTTTCACCGTTGGCTCTTTGACGATCACCGTCTGAAAACGCCTCTCTAGAGCGGTATCTTTTTCGATATGCTTACGATACTCATCAAGCGTAGTTGCACCAATCATGTGCAATTCACCACGCGCTAACGCTGGCTTCAGGATATTTGCCGCATCCATCGAGCCTTCAGCAGCACCAGCGCCAACCAACAGATGGAGCTCATCAATAAATACAATGATATTACCTTGTTTTTTAATTTCTGAAATAACTTTTTTTAGACGGTCTTCAAACTCACCGCGATATTTCGTACCAGCAATCATCGCCGCCATATCTAGCATAATCACACGCTTGTCTAGTAAGTGATCAGGCACCTCCTCGCGGGCGATTCTCTGCGCCAGGCCCTCAACAATCGCTGTTTTACCAACGCCAGGTTCACCTATCAACACAGGGTTGTTTTTGGTACGTCGTGACAATACGGTGATAACTCGCTCACATTCTTTGTCGCGCCCAATCATCGGGTCTAGCTCGCCAGCTACAGCCTTGTTGGTCAGATCAATTCCAAAAGTATTGAGTGCACCACCTCGCACTGCACGCTGCCTCGGCTCGGTCGCAACGTCACCATGCTCCGAACGGTTTCGATCAAAAAGTGATTCAAGTTGCTCCATTATCGCATCGACATCGATGCTCATCTCTCGTAGTAGTGTCGTCGCCCGTGCATTAGTCTGGCGTAGAACACTATACAAAATATGCTCAGTCCCCAGGGTGTCATGGTTGTATTCTTTGGCTGTCTCCCACGCCATTCGAAGTGTCAAAAGTGCCGTCTCTGACAAGCCAATCACCCCTGTCCCTACGGTAACTTTTGAGGGTTGAATCCCCAAAGCCTGCTCAGCTCCCGCAAGCGTCACTCCTGCGTCTGCCAAATACTTAGCGCCAGTACTCGAACCTTGGGCCAAAACACCAAGTAAAAGATGCTCCGTGCCAATATACGAGCTACCATTACCACGAGCAATCGCGTCCGCATACTGGACGCTCATTCGTGCGTTTTCGGTTAAGTGTGAAATAAAATCTGCAAAATCTTCTGGCATCATATCGCCCTCCGTTCTTTGGGCTTAGCCCACTCACTCACCAGTCTACCAATTAAATTAGCACTCGTCAAGTGAGAGTGCTAATTTTTTATATATTCAGCGAAATATCGAGAATGACCTATTCACCTTGCTCTTCAATCGCCGCAAATAGCCCGTCTTCGATGTTCTTGCGTGGCTTCTTTTCGGCTGGCTTGGCCGTCGCCGTCTCGATATCTAGCTCGTAGCCCGTTAAACGACTCGCTAGACGCACATTTTGACCGCCACGACCGATCGCAATACTCTGCTGATCCTCGGAAACATAAACTTTAGCAGTTTTCGCTTCTTTGTCGATTTCAACTTTCACTACCTCGGCTGGGCTAAGCGCATTTCGAATATAAGTATCGACATTTTCGTCAAAAGTGATGATGTCAATTTTTTCCTGATCACCAATTTCATTCATGACAGCATTAACGCGCGTACCGTGACCACCGACAAAGGTACCCACTGGATCAACCCCAGGGACAGTACTCATAACAGCCAATTTGGTACGGCGACCAGCCTCGCGAGCGATGCCCTTGATCTCTACTGCGCCAGTTTCCATTTCTGGCACTTCCTGACGGAATAAATACTCAACAAACGCTTCGTTACCGCGACTCAAAATTAGCTGTGGACCACGGTTATCGCGCTCAATATCCTTGATAAACACCTTGATGCGCTGACCAACGCTGTAATACTCACCCTGAATCTGCTCGCTCTGAGGCAAAATACCAGTTGCCTTGCCAAGCTCGACTCGTACAACACGAGGCTCGACTCGCTGAACAATACCAGTGACGACCGTGCCGATCTTATCCTCAAACTCAGCAAGGACCACCTCACGCTCCGCCTCGCGTAGACGTTGCAGCACGACCTGCTTTGCCGTCTGAGCAGCGACACGACCAAAACTCGTAACTGTATGCTCATCTTCGATTACATCGCCTAGCTTGGCGTCTGCTTTAATCTTTTGAGCATCCTCGAGGCTAATCTGATTAAGATCATTTTCAACCTCTTCAACCACATCACGCATCACAAATACTTTCGCGCTACCGTCGTTGATATTCAGCTCAGCCCGAACGCTCTGATCGCGCTCACCGTTATCACGACGCCACGCCGCTGCGATCGCCTGTTCTATCACGTCCATGACAGTTTCTTCGGGCAAGTTCTTCTCCTCTGCAATCGTACGAACTGCGAGAGTCAATTGTTTGATATTTAAGTCCTCCATGAGAACCCCTTTCCAAATTATTATCTACTGATACGAAAATGTCCGACCTGCCGGCCGGATAAGTACATACTCCATTATAGCTCACCGCTACAAAAATGTCAATTGAAAAACCGGTTGGCGTCTCATGTGATACTACACAAAACGCCAACCGGCTAGACACCCTAGAGCGACCCAAATGGCCGTCCTAGGGTGCCATGTTCCCCTATAAGCCAACCTCGTTGGCTGGTTGAGGGAAAAGAGTTAGGCTCGTCGTATGAGCCCGTAAATTTCACCTCAACCTCATACCCGTCTGGAGGCAAGTATTCCTTCGTGGCAGACCTACAATAATCATAGTCGCCCTCAAACCCCGTCTCCAGGGTCTGGTCGATTCTGCCATCTCCATTTCGTTTGACAAGAATTACGGCGTATTGACCGCTGTAACTAGCCATGATTTTTTCTCCTTCGAGAATAGACGACAACCAGTACTTCCGTACCAGTCTAGGTACATTTTATAATCTAAATATCAGTATTTGTCAATCTATATACCAGAGCCGTATACTAAATAGACGATGAATCTATCTGACTTTCACTACAACATCCCAGAAGAACTAATCGCAGATCACCCTCCAGCTGTACGCGGTGAGGCTCGCCTGTTAGTCCTCGATCGTCAGACTGGCACATACAAAGATTGCGTCTACACCGATGTCGTAGACTATCTCGAACCAGGTGACACATTAGTAATCAACGACACAAAGGTTATCAAGGCTCGGCTAATCACCCGCAAAGCCACTGGTGGTACGCGTGAACTGGTGTTAGTCGAAAAACACGGCGGTCAAGATGACTGGTTTCGCCACAAGGTTATCTACAGACGTCGCCTTGCCGTCGGTGATAGGTTGTTTATAGGTGACGACACCCTTACTGTCGAGGAAATCCTAGGCGATGGCCTAGCCATCATTCGCTCTAGTCGCGATCTGCTCGATATCGCCGAAGAGTATGGCTCAGTTCCACTCCCGCCCTACATGAACCGTATGGCAACTACCGATGACATAGAACGTTATCAAACGGTCTTTGCTCGTGAGCTAGGCTCGGTAGCCGCCCCGACCGCAAGCCTAAATATGACCGAAAAAACTCTCGATCAACTACGAGACAAGGGCGTCAATGTAGTCTATGCCACTCTTCACGTTGGACTTGGGACTTTTTTGCCAATTCGCGTCGACGACGTGACTAAGCACAAAATGCACCAAGAGTATTTTGAGGTCCCCGAGGAGACTGTTCGCATCATCCAGGCGACTAAAAAAGCCAAAAAACGCGTCGTCGCACTCGGCACCACTATCACCCGCACCTTAGAATACGCGCACGAAGCAATCCTCAATGAGCCACCCCAAAAAATCTCCGGCGAAGCCGATATATTCATCTACCCAGGATACAAATTTCAGACCATTGACGGTCTGTTGACGAACTTTCATATGCCAGAAAGTACCGTCCTGATGCTGACGTCAGCTTTTGCTGGCTGGAACCATCTAAAACCAGCCTACGAGCATTGTATCGCCGAAAAATACCATTTCTTTAGCTACGGCGATAGTATGCTAATCCTCTAAAAAAAATAAAAAGGCCACCCTGCGGGAGCATATAATTTGCTCTACCGCAGAGTGGCTAGGGTTGTCATTGACACTCATCAAGGGGTATGCCCCTTGGCTCAAAGGTCAGCTCATAGATTTCAATATCATGGCTAACATCGTATTTTCTAGTCCAGTTGGCCACATGGTAACCAAGATCGGCCACCCATGGGCACTCAAAATTCTCCAGATGAAGCCCAGAGGCTTCAACCTTGATCGCTATATCTGCCCTAGTACCCGAGACGCGTGATTGATACTCAATCTCTCTACGTATCGCCTGACAGATAGCTTCGCTCGAATGGCCTGCTGAGTAAATCAGCCAGTTAGAGTGAACTGTTGTTGACATTATCTCCCCTAAAAAGGTACACCATACGGGATGCATGGTTCTTACATTCTATATAAACACCTAGCCGGTATTTTATCAACCACCCTCTACTCTGTTAAAATAATGCTATGAAAAAAGCTCTCGATTTCACGATCACCCATCGACTGCCTGGGACACTAGCCCGTGTCGGCATTATCGAGACACCCCACGGTAACATCGAAACGCCAGCCTTTATCGTCGGCGGAACCAAAGCTACGGTAAAAGCAATCACGCCAGAGCAAGTGGCTGACTATGGCGGACAAGCCATTCTAGCAAACACCTACCATCTAATGCTTCGACCAGGCGCCGATATAGTCCATACAGCTGGTGGACTTGGAAAATTCATGAACTGGAACGGACCAACCTTTACTGACAGCGGCGGGTTCCAGATATTTAGCCTAGGAATCGCTTACAAAAAAGGCATCGACGCCGTCGCTCACACTGAGAAAGGCGACGCTACACTCGCCAAAAAATCCGCCCAGCAACTTGTAGAAATCACTGACGCTGGCGCTGAATTTAGGAGTCACTATGATGGTGCAAAACTCACGATGACACCCGAGTCCTCGATGGAGCTTCAACACAAAATCGGCGCTGATATTCATATGGCATTTGACGAGCTAACTGCGCCGTTAGCGTCACCGGGCGTAATTCGTGAAGCCATGAACCGTACTCACGCCTGGGCCGAACGTTGCCTGACTCGTCACGATGCGCTAAATACTGAGCATATTGCAAACCACGAACCACTCCAGGCGCTCTACGGCATCGTTCAGGGAGCTAGAGAGGAAAAGCTTCGCAAGCAATCAGCCAATTTTTTGGGTGAACGTAATTTTGACGGATACGGCATCGGCGGCGTTTTTGAGCCAGGCGAGATTCCTACAGTCGTCAAATGGGTTAATGAAACCCTGCCAGAAAATAAACCACGCCATTTGCTAGGTATGGGCTCTCAACCAGCCGACCTATTCCTCGGTGTCGAGTATGGTGTCGACACATTTGACTGCGTCGCCCCGACCCGTCAGGCCCGAAACGGCGCACTCTACACTCTAGATGGCCGTATCAATATCACCAACGCCAAATTTAAAACTGATTTTACACCAATCGACATTGAATGCGATTGCTACACTTGTGACCATTATACAAAAGCCTACATCAATCACCTCTTTAGATCAGACGAGATCCTCGGTGCGACACTAGCTAGCATTCACAACGAACGATTTGTCGTCCGAACTGTGGATCAGATTCGCGAGAGTATCAAGCAAGATAAGTTTTTTGACCTGAAAAAAACGTTCTTGAGGCGCTACTACGGCGATAAACTTCCCACCGGCGTGACGCTCGACTAAAGGTTAGTTCACCAAATATATCGCGGGCTGTTCGTAGGTATCGATTTTTTCGCGTCGCTTAACGATATTGATGATTTTTATTGTCAGAGGCGAAACAATAACTTCCGTCGTAATCTTGATCAAAAATACAGTAATCATCAGCTGAGCGAGCGCATCAAACGGCATCGTACCGAGAAACGCAACTGTCGAAAATACCACTGTATCGATTGCGCTCCCGACCACAGAACTACTAATCATCCGCACCCAGAGATTCTTGCCTTTTGAGCGGACTTTCATGCGTGCCATGACATAAGCGTTCATAATCTCCCCCAAAAATAGCGCCGTGACGCTTGCTAGAACAATTCGCCAGACAACGCCCAGAATCGACTCATACGCCACTTGATTAGGCCAATCAGGGCTAGCCGGCAAGATCTGCACCACCCAAAAAGTCGTCATCGTCAAGATCAGCGACACAACCCCAACATACAGAAGCGAGCGCATCTTACGATACCCATAAACCTCCGTTACTATATCGCCAACTATATACGAAAGCGGAAAAAGTATCGTCCCAGCGTCAAACACCAGCGGTCCAATTGCCACCACTTTTATACTAGCGATATTACTGACGATAAGCGTCATCACAAATAAGCCAGCCAGCATCTCGTAGATATGTAGTTGTTTTTTCTGAAAAAGCCTAAACATATAGCGGTATTATACCTTAGTCCTGCTGACTAGGTACAGCTTCATCAGGACAATGCGCCAATACATTCTGCATAGCAGATTTCTCTGCGTATGTTACCCATAAACGATATTTTGACTTCACCGCAATTTGTCTGGCTACATACTGACAGCGAAAGGCTTTGTTTGACGGCAACCACGTCGCTGCATCACCGTCACCCTTCGTCTGGTTTGCCTTGCCGTCAACCGCCAAAAGTTCCAGTGGGTCATTTGCCAGTGCAACCCGCGTAGCTGAGTCTAACTGCTGCGCTCCAGTTTGCCAAGCATTAGACAACGCAACCACATGATCGATCTGGACAGCTTCACTAGACTTAGCTCCACGTACAAAATTAATCGTCGCACCCGTATACGGGTCACGGAGAGTACCGCTTTGCACTTTACATGAATCACTCACACTAGGACTCACGAGGTCGCGATTGAGAATTATGTTTCTCGTGTCACACTTGCCCGTCGACGTCCAGCCGTTACCAAATTGTGTTCTCGTATAGCCTGTTTTTGGGGCCCGACCCTTGACAGTGAGGCTCTCGAGTATATCGCGAGCTTTTTTTGAGCTTGGATCTACTGCTCTCGTCGAGGTAGTCGATGATTCTATTGGCGTAAAATTAGCTGCATCTGTCTTTGATAGGATGCCGTAATGTTGCAACCACCAAACTGCCACTCCAGCAACAACTATCAAAACACCAATAACCCTCCGGATTCTCATCTTGTCATTATATCTTGATATACTAGGAAGTATGCAACATCTCTACGAACAATTTATACCCGAAAGTTACCGCATCACCTGGGACTTACGAAATATAGCCCGTAAACGACAGGTCTCAGGCATGGTCGATATCTATGGAACACAGGTTCATGATGGCACGATTCGACTTCATGCAAAACAACTAAACATCAAGCGAGTCCTCGTCAATCAGCAAGAAATCTCCGAAATGTACATCGAAAAAGACGAGCTGGTTATTCCCCACAAAGGAGCTGGACAAGTAGCTGTCACGATCGAATTTTCTCTCACAGTCAAAGACACAATGCACGGAATTTACCCGTGCTATTACACCATGGACGGACATAAGCAAGAACTCTATGCGACCCAATTTGAATCACATCACGCACGCGAAGCCTTTCCGTGTATTGACGAGCCAGAAGCAAAAGCAACCTTCAACATCACACTCATCACCGAAGACACCACCGTTCTAGGCAACATGCCTATCAAAGAACAGCACCATAATGGACCATTGATTGTCACAACCTTCGACACGACGCCTCGCATGAGTAGCTATCTAGTCGCTTTTGTCGTTGGTGACCTCCAGCGAGCCACCGCCTCAACAAAAAGCGGTGTCGAAGTAAATGTTTACGCCACGAGAGCCCACCGCCCCGAAGCTCTCGCCTGGGCGCTTGAGCATGCGGTAGCGTCAATTGAGTTTTATGATCAATATTTCGACATACCATACCCACTACCAAAATCTGACCATGTCGCCCTGCCCGACTTCTCATCAGGTGCGATGGAAAACTGGGGGCTAATCACCTACCGTGAAGTCGTCCTCCTAGCAGATCCAGCAACCGCCACTATCAGCAGTAAGCGCTACATCACAACCGTGATCGCTCACGAGCTTTCGCACCAGTGGTTTGGTAACCTCGTTACAATGAAATGGTGGGACAATCTGTGGCTTAACGAAAGTTTTGCTACAATCATGGAGTACTTACCCCCTGACGCACTTCACCCCGACTGGAATATCTGGTTTGACTTCGCCTCAAACGAAGGCGTCGCCGCGCTTCGCCGCGACAGTATCGATGGCGTCCAGCCAGTCCAGGTTGCCGTTAATCATCCTGATGAGATCGGCACGCTGTTTGACGGCGCAATCGTTTACGCAAAAGGTGGACGGCTACTTCGCATGATGCAACTATGGATCGGCGACGACGCTTTCAGGCGCGGGCTCAAGGCTTACTTCACCAAGCACGCTTATGACAATACAACCGGTGATGACCTCTGGTCGGCACTGTCAGAGGCTAGCGGCAAAGATGTCGGCACACTGATGAACGCCTGGATTACTCAGCCAGGTTACCCAGTTGTTCACGCCACACTTGAGGACGACAAGCTAACCCTCTCGCAAGAACAGTTCTTTATTGGTCCTCATGGCGCCAGCAGCCGTCTCTGGCCAATCCCGCTTGACTCTACTGTCGACACCCTACCAGATATCATGGACCAGCAGACCCTAACAATTCCATACATTAGTGATGCACCAGTCTATCTCAACCAACACAATAACGGACATTTCATCACACTCTATGACGCTGAGCTCCGCGCTCGTATTGTTAACGACATTATAGCTGGTCGCCTAAGCGAAACTCAACGCGCACAGTATTTGACCGAACAAACCCTACTAGCGCGTGGTGGCTATATCTCAAGCGCTACTCTAGTAGAGCTACTAACAGCCTTCCAAAACGAGTCAAACGAAAAGGTCTGGCAGGTTATTGCGATGGCAATCTCCGACCTAAAAAGGTTCGTCGAAACTGACAAAACAGCCGAAGCAAATCTCCGTCGACTAGTCGCCAACCTCGCTCGCCCACAATTCGAGCGTCTAGGCTGGGACCCTATCAATGGTGAGTCCGAAGACGACACTGAGCTCCGCTCTCTTGTCATCGGCCTGATGATCTACGGTGAGGACGCCAATGTAGTCGCCGAAGCCTCACGACGCTACCACGAGCTAGGGATCGATAGGCTCAATTCAGAACTGCGTGGCACTATCCTCACATCTGTAGTCCGAAACGATGACAATCCTCGCGATATCGACGCACTGCTCGATTTATACCGCAAATCATCTGACGCCGAGCTAAAGAGCATCATCGCCTCCGCCGTAACCTCGACAAAAAATCACCGACAGATAGCTCGGCTGATCAAGTCTCTGACCGACACCAAGCTCATCAGACAGCAGGATACGATCCACTGGTACCTCGCCCTACTCCGCAACCGAGACGGACGTACAGCAACCTGGCAGTGGCTACGTCGTCACTGGAAATGGGTCGAAGCTCACTTCGCCAGCGACAAATCACACGATTACTTCCCGCGTTATTCGGCGTCAGTTCTATCGACCAGGCAACAGCTCGATGAGTTCCGTGACTTTTTCACGCCTTTACGAGACAACCCAGCCCTGACGCGTGCAATCGACATGGGCCTACTAGACCTGGAAGGACGTATCGCTCTATTAGAACGTGATACAGAAGCAGTCGCCAGCGCCCTAAATCGTATCTAGATACTCGACCACCACTGGTGGCTCGCCAGTCGTCGCAATCGCCGAGAGCCGTAAATCATACGGCTCTTTGAGTGAGCTAGCGTACAGCGAAGCCGAGAAGCGCATCTGGCGTAATTTCCCTGGTGTAATCGCCTCCATTCCACCGCCAGCTTGATCGTTCTTACGATGCTTTACCTCTGTAAAATAAATTACACCGTCCTTACGAGATACAATATCAATCTCGCACCACTTGGTTCGCCAATTCCGTTTGATAATCTCGTGCCCAGCACGAATTAAGTATTCCACCGCCACTGTCTCGCTATCATCGCCAATCTGCCTGGTAGTTTTACGACAAGCCTTGGAGGTTCCACCCACAGACAGCTTTCTCTTGTCGCTATCTAATTGATACTTCTTTAGTGGCGCGAAACTCAATCGATGTAGCGGCGTAATACCCAAACGTTCAATCGCCTCTCGATGGGCAGCAACCCCATATCCTGCATTTTGTCCAAATCCATAGCCCGGATAGATATTGTCCTGCTCCGCCATATAACGATCTCGCGCCACCTTGGCGAGAATCGACGCTGCTGACACACTCGGTATCAAAGCATCAGCCTTTGGCATAGTGGTCACGTAGCGCCCTTTTGTCGTACCAGCCAAGAAGTTGACTGTTCCATCAATAATAATTTCATGATACGGTACGTGGATCTGTTCAACCGCTCGCCTAGTCGCTAACCGCAGAGCTTCACTCATACCAAGCTCGTCTAGTTCTTTCGCACTCACCCAGCCTAATCCATACGCACTAGCATGTGCGACAATTTCTTTCTCTAGAGACTCACGTTTCTTTTTTGTCAGCTTCTTGCTGTCGTCAAGCCCCTCTATCTGAGCTACACCCAGCACAACCGCGCCGACCACCAACGGCCCCGCCCATGGGCCGCGCCCCGCCTCATCGATACCAAGAATCATACTTTATAGTTTACTATTATTTGACTTATTCTTGGTATTTTTGTATAATTGTAGCGTTAGTCCACCATCAAAAAGGAAGGATTATGCCATGTGCACCACCAACCTGGGTGAACCATGGACAACAGAGGAGGAGCTAGAATACCTTAAGGAGGTTGCACGCGACCCACAAAGCCGATATCTATCCGCGAAACTTTCATGTCGGGGCGATATCTATATCGTTTGCGTGGGTAGAGATCAGGGACGAAGGACAGAGAGGTTCAGCGGCGTAGTAGACGCCAATCAGCTGGAGGAACTCATCAGACTGTTCGACCCTGACGGGTCGATTGAAGAAAGGTCGGATAGAGGGAGGAATGTAAACTTTATACTCCAACGATAGTCTCTATTCCCTTCCGACCCCGCCACCCCTTTCATACGATTGGGGCTGGCGGGGTCATTTTCATACTCAGCACACAAGAAAACACCCTGGAGCTCAACCACCAGGGTGTTTTCTTGTAGCTCTAGATACTATTTGTTCTCGGCGTGGCGCGCCTCGACCTCTGCTTGCTTAGCAGCCAATTCTGCCTCTTCAGCCTCTTTTGCTGCCGCATGCTCTGCCGCCTCGGCAGCCTTTTGCTCCTTGATTCGAGCTTCATCTTCTTCGGCATGATCATTCTTTACCGAGTTGACAGCCTCGCGATCAAACTGTACTGCAGTGAGTCGTGCCGACTTACCACTACGCTGACGCAAGTAGCTGAGGAAGTTTCGGCGAACCTTAGCTCGGCGCATAACTTCGACTTTTTCAACCAGTGGGCTATGGAGCAAGAAACTCTTTTCGACACCGACACCTGACGCAATCTTGCGAACAGTAATACGGCTTACGTGCTGACCCTTGTTGTCTGTTCGGATTACGACGCCTTCAAATACCTGGATACGCTCTTTGTTACCCTCTTTGATTTTTTGGTGAACACGGACCGTATCACCGCTACGAACGTCAACAACCTGGCTCTTTTTTTGCTCGTCATTGACTTTTTGAATCAGTGCAAAACTCATTTCTCTTCTCTGGCTTTCAAATTTAATATTACAATCAATCGTTAACTATAGCACACTTTTGAATATTTTAAAAGAGGTTACGCACCTCAAAAACCACCTCATATCCACATAGTCGTAATTATACCACTTTATGCGCAATAAATCAATAGATTATAATGTAGCTATGGACTATAACACTCTTGCACTCCGCCTTCACGAACAGTACAAAGGCAAAATCACCACCAAGCTTCGTGACCCATCGAAACTTGACAAAGAAAAACTAAGTGCCTACTACAGCCCAGGCGTAGGCGCTATTAGCCAAGCGATCGCCACCAATCCAGCAGATCTGGGCAAATACACCTGGACCAACAATCTCGTTGCAGTCGTCTCTGACGGCTCTGCTATCTTAGGACTCGGTGACCTAGGACCAAAGGCCGCGATGCCGGTCATGGAGGGTAAGGCGCTATTATTTAAACATTTTGCCGATATCGACAGTGTGCCGATTGTACTTGACGTCCATACGCCAGACGAGATAGTCGCGACCGTCAAGGCGATTGCCCCTAGTTTTGGGGCCATCAACCTCGAAGATATCGCCGCACCAAAGTGCTTCGAGATTGAAGAACGACTCAAGGCTGAGCTTGACATTCCAGTATTTCATGATGATCAGCACGGCACGGCCGTTGTGACACTTGCTGGGCTAATTAATGCCATGAAAGTCGTCAAAAAAGACCTCAAAAGTGCAAAAATTGTCATGATTGGCGCTGGTGCGGCCGGTACTGCGATCGCCAAGCTACTTCACAAATATGGTGCGGAGAATATCTACGCCGTCGACAGTCGCGGCATCATTTCTGACGCTCGCGACGACTTAAATGAAGAAAAAAAGGCTCTCATGAGCTATCTACGTACCGATATTTCAGGTAAGCTTAGCGATGCGATTACCGACGCCGACATTTTCATCGGTGTGTCAAAACCAGGCCTCCTCACTCCAGAGTTAGTCGCCAAGATGGCGAATAAACCTGTCGTCTTTGCTCTCGCCAACCCAGTACCCGAAATCATGCCAGACGTGGCCAAAGAAGCTGGAGTAGCGGTGATCGCTACCGGCCGAAGTGATTTTCCAAATCAAGTCAACAACGCCATCGCCTTTCCTGGCATATTCCGTGGAGCGCTTGACCATGGAGTCAAAAAAATCACCGACGACCACAAAATTGCCGCCGCCGAAGCACTTGCGTCACTCGTCGACAACCCAACTCCTGAGGAAGTTATCCCCTCACCATTTGACGACAGGGTCGTTCCAGCTGTTGCCCAGGTTATTCGCTAGAGTGTCGCAACTAACCCTATAGAGCTGACTAAATCACACGATTAATCTCTTCAATGGTAGTTTCGCCACGAAGAGCAGCCAGTACGCCAGCTTGCTCGAGCGTCAGCATACCGTGCGATCTTGCAACTTTCTCGATTGTCTCAGAATGGATATCAGAAATATCACCTCTGATAAATTTCTGGATATCTTCATCGACCACCATCTGCTCCATAATTACCATGCGTCCACGGTATCCAAACGGCGCATCATTACTCGGCTTCGGTCGCCAAAGCTTAAATGAATCAAGATCTGGATGATCGATACCCTCTGGTATCCCTTCAAGTACTTTTCTCACATAATTTCGCGTCGCCTCGTCGGGTTCATAGGCTTCTTTCGTCTCATCGACAAGTCGTCGAACGAGACGCTGAGCAATCACGAGACGAACCGCTGAGCTAAATATCGGATTTACGCCGATCATATCGATAATACGACTAAATGCCGCGCTGGTTGAGCTAGCGTGAAAGCTCGAAAGCACCAAATGTCCAGTGATAGATGCCTGGATCGCTGTCCGCGCCGTATCAACATCACGAATCTCGCCGACCATCACTACATCTGGATCGAGGCGCAAGACGCTCCTCAGGCCGTCGGCAAAACTCTGTCCATGCGTCGTATCGATCGGGATCTGAGAAATACCAGATAGACCATATTCGATCGGATCCTCAAGTGTTATCAGCTTTCTATCTGATGTATTGAGAGCATTTAGCATGCTATAAAGCGTAGTTGACTTACCCGACCCAGTCGGTCCTACCATCAATACCAAGCCACGTGGATGACTAATCACTTCATCAATTTCACGACGTTGTTTTTCTGGGATACCAAGCAGATCGAGATTTAGTAGCGACTCATCAAAATTAAACAAACGAAGCACCGCATCTTGACCGTACATTGTCGGTACAGTTTCTACGCGCAAGTTAAGCAAGTGCGTTCCTTGGCTAGTCGTGATCTCCTTTTGCATATGCCCCGACTGACTCTCCTGCGAAGCTGAACTAACTCCAGCCCGACTAGCCAACTCGCCCATTATCACCCGATAACGTTCAGGATTGAGATGAGCAACAGGATGAAGCGCCCCGTCGACACGTAGGCGTACACGGATATTGTCACGCTCGTTCTCGATGTGTATATCGCTCGCACCCAGCTTATCAGCCTGCTGAATCAGATAATCAAACAGCTCACCACTACTAACGCTGTTTAGTGTCCGACTCACCTCGGCAATTGTGTCGCTATCGCCATCTTTTGCAATCTTGATATCGTTGTATATGGTCTTTTTTGGAGGGTCATAACGAAGCATGAGAGCACGATAACCACTCAGGCTAATCAAAAAGAACTGAATGATGTGACCTTGCTCGTTATACTCTTTACGCATTTTTTCGATAACCGACTGCGGAGTCTGAGCAGTCACGCCAAACTGAAACGAAGTCTGACCATCTCCTTTGACCAGTGGCACCATCTTGTCTCGGTGCATCGCCTCGATCGGCATTACATCTAGGGCTAGAGGCAAGTTCTCTTCAAATTCTCGTGTATCAATATAAGGAAACCCAAGTATGTCCCCACGTTGCTTAGTGGAGCGCTCGTCTTGATCACGTCGACGACGCTGTATTTCTTGCTCGTCCATTTATATTTATAGTAGCAAATCGCTTGTGGTTTTTGTAGCCTATCGCATCCAGACGCTCACCACTCCTACCTATATCTAAATTTCATGATATAATATCCCAAGTCTCTAGAGGAAGGATACTTGAGATGTTTTTTACACGGAGGCACACAGTACCGGCTCGTAACGGGTACCGTTACCTGGATTGGGACGAGTGCATCTACGGGCCTGAGCTACAACAAACGTCGGCTGTTCTCGTCTTTTTGAAAGATACACCCCACCTAATCGATGGTGTCCTGGCGCCGGGAAAGAGAAGCGCGAGGGTAAAGACAAGACGACGGTGGTGGCTTTTCGGTCCACCTGAGATTGTCGCCGCCGACCTAGGCTGGGGCATGCACCCAGCAAGAGTAGTAGTCCTCTGACCAAGACGCCCCTTTGTGTCGCGATAACGTGACGCAAAGGGGTATTTCATATGTATTATAATTAGACCAACCATGTCAGAAATTATCGTAATCGCTCACAATATCCGCTCAACCCATAACGTCGGTAGTATTTTTCGTACCTGCGAAGGTTTTGGCGTGAAACGTATTATCCTCAGTGGCTACACGCCCTACCCCGAGCTTTCTCTAGACCCCAAAAACCCCTCGCGTGCTCATATCGATAGCAAGGTAACCCAAAAAGACCCTAGGTTACCTCACGTTCGGCAAAAGATCACGCGCGACATCCACAAAACTGCCCTTGGCGCAGAAGCAATCGTCCCATTTGAATATCACGACACACTAGATCTAGGCACGCTAGATATAGCGGGTTATCGACTAGTGGCGCTTGAGCAAGCCCCGAACTCTATCGACATACATCGCTATCAACCAACCAACAAGATTGCCCTGTTGCTTGGCGAAGAAGTTCACGGAATCGAGCCAGAACTTCTCAAAAAAGTCCACGACACCATAGAAATCCCTATGTGTGGCAAAAAAGAGTCGTTTAATGTTTCTGTAGCCACCGGTATCGCACTCTATGCGCTTACATCCTAGCTACTTAATCGCCACACACTCATCACCCAGCAGTTCAATCAGCCGACTACGCAACTCTCCTGCGAGGTCAACCCGAAACGGCAGACGAATTGCTGATGATTTATTATCACCTAGCACCATGATAATGTCACTCTGGCCAGGATGAAGCCCACAAGTCTTTTTGAGGGCGAGAAGTTTTTCATGATCATCTGGATTCGCCACCCTTACATAAGCCGTCGGCAACGTTTCAAGTGGCACATCAACCGCTTCTCGTGGTTGGTTATTGACACTCGCTGATTTTACGGCTTTTGGCGTTGATTCTACGGGCTTATTCTTTGCCTGGTAGCGTTTACGGGATACGGTAGCCTGAGTAGTCGGCGCGACCATCTTGCGTCCGTGACTCTCGTACTCACGAAGCTCCTTGTCGCTCACGATATCAATCTGATCAGCAATCATCTTTGCCTCATCGCCGAGATTGCCCTCACGGTCACGTGCTGAAACATTGCCGGTCACTTTCAGGACAACGTCCTGACGCAACGAGTCGCCCAGCTGTTCGTATAATTTTGGAAATACAATCACTTCACCCTCGCCGGTTTTATCCTCCAGCCCGACAAACGCCATCTTTGTACCAGACTTCGTAACAATGGTACGAATCGTCGCAACCAGCCCACCAATTGTCACTTTCTGGCCATCAATCTTAGGTGTGACACTTCTAAGAGGAATGGTCTGCTCCTCAAAAAACGCATCGTAGTTGTCTAGCGGATGAGCCGATATATACAGCCCTAGCAGCTCTCGCTCCCACATTAGTTGTTCTTTTTCGGTGTATTTCACTGGCGAGGTCTTGAGTTCGATACTCGGCATGAGGTTATCTCCACCTAAAGCTGCAAACATGTCAACTTGCCCCGAAAGAGCTTCTTTTTGCAACTTCGATGAAAACGCTAGTATACTATCAAGATTAAACAGCAAGTCAGACCGATCACCCAAACTATCAAACGCTCCCGCCTTGATAAGCGCCTCCCAGGCCTTACGATTCACCTTGCTAGCGCTAACACGTTTCGCGAAATCTTCGACACTTACAAATTTACCGCCTGTGTCTCGTGCCCTGATAATTTCTTCTACCGCAGCAACCCCTACGCCTTTGACCGCCGCCATACCAAAACGAATCTGCTTGGCCGCTGGCACCACCGCAAATTCTACATACGACTGGTTGACATCTGGATTTAGCACCGTGATACCCATGTGACGACACTCGGTAATCTCAATCGCCAAGCGATCGATATCGTCATGGTCACTCGTCATCAGAGCCGCCATAAAGGCATCAGGATAATGCGCCTTGAGATATGCTGTCCAATAAGCGATTAATGCATAACACGCTGCGTGGCTCTTATTGAAACAGTAATTTGCAAACTCCTCTAGCGCACCCCAAAATTGCTCGGCAATCTCCTTGGTAGCGCCACCAACCTTAATCGCACCTTCGACAAACTCTGGTTTGACCTTTTTCATCAAATCGATCTTCTTTTTGCCCACTGCTTTACGCAACGTGTCCGCCTGACCGCCAGTAAACCCACACCATTCTTTTGAAATCTGCATGAACTGCTCTTGGTAAACGAGGATTCCGTAGGTGTTTTCAAGCGAACTACGCATACCTTCGTGTAGATAAGTAATTTTTTCCTGTCCATGCTTACGCTTGATAAAGCTATCAATAAATTGCATCGGCCCCGGTCGATACAGAGCAACCATCGCGATAATATCCTCAAAAACCGTTGGCTTAAGACCACGCAAATATCGTTTCATGCCAGCCGACTCAAGCTGGAATACGCCAGTCGTATCACCGCGCTGGAATAACTCAAAAGTCGGCTCATCATCAAGCGGTAGCTCGGAGAGATTAACCTCCTCTTTGTAAACTTTACGGATGATGCGCATGGCGTTATTTATAATCGTGAGGTTAGATAGACCCAAAAAGTCCATCTTGAGTAGACCTAGCTCTTCGACCTCACCCATTGGGAATTGAGTAGCAACCACACCTTTTTGCGCCATTTCAAGTGGGATATATTTCACCAGATCATCGGGCGCAATCACCACTCCACAGGCATGTACGCCATGGCTACGAATCGTCCCCTCAAGCTGAATCGCATAATCCAACACCTCTTTGGCGGTTGGGTTGTTTTCATACTCATGCCTCAGATCAACATCATCGACAATACTTTTACTGAGTGGAATATGCCTACCCTGGTTTGGCGGCGGAACAAGCTTTGCTAAACGATCGCTCTCGGCATACGGCACCTGCAACACACGGGCGACATCACGCACCGCCATGCGACCAAACATTTTACCAAATGTAACGATGTTGCTAACATGATCCTCGCCATATTTTTCGGCGCAATACTGAATCACCTCGTCACGACGCGTATCCTGAATGTCGACATCAATATCTGGCATACTGATACGATCAGGGTTTAGAAAACGCTCAAATAGTAAGCCATATTTCAGAGGATCAAGATCGGTGATATTTAGAGCATAGGCGATAATGCTCCCCGCCGCCGAACCACGCCCTGGGCCAAATACAATACCGCGGTCTTTTCCCCAGTTGATAAAATCTTGAACAATTAGGAAATACCCCTCGTAGCCCATATTGGCCATGACATCTATCTCCATCTTCGCACGATCACGAACATTGTCGCCGAGCTTTGGAATTATATCATCTGGCTCGAGCTTACTCGTCTCCTCACGCGACATCTTGAGGTAGCGATTTGCTAGACCACGATAAACCAACTGCTTCAGGTAGTCATGCTCCGTACCGCCACCAGGAACAGGATATTTAGGAATCAAGATTTTGCCTAGCTCAAGCTCGACATTACAGCGATCGGCGACTTTTTTGGTGTTGCGCACGACCTCGGGATATTCATCGCCCCAGTGGTCGATTATGTCACGTGGATCAGTCAGATGAAGCTCAAATTCTTTGAGGCTCATACGCTTTTCGTCCGACAAATACGCTCCCGTTCCAACACAGAGCAATATCTCGTGCGCGTCCTGGTGGTCGTGTGTGAGGTAATGTCCATCACAGGTTACCACCATGTCGATCGATAGCTCTTTTGAGAGCTTCATGATACCATCGTTAATTTTTGCCTGAACATCCCAGTGCGTGTTGGATTTTGGATGTCCATGATCCTGTAGTTCTAGATAGTATCTATCGCCAAATACACCTCGATACCACTGAGCTGTCTGCTTCGCTTTGTCGTAATCATCATTTCGTAAAGCATCAGCAACCTCACCGCTCGCACAACCAGATAACACAATCAGCCCTTCGTTTAGCTCCTCGAGCAGGTCATGATCAACTCGCGGCTTATAGTACATCCCCTCTAGGTTCGCTCTGGTCGAAAGTTTCATGAGATTTTGGTAGCCCTGATTATTCATTGCTAGAACCGTCAGGTGAAAACGCTGTTTGTCTTTGCTCGGATCACGGTCGAAACGCGAACGTGCCGCGACATAAGTCTCAATCCCAAGAATCGGCTTAATTCCCTCGGCCTTTGCCGCTTTGTAGTAATCGAGAACGCCGCTTAGTGTACCGTGGTCAGTCACCGCCGCCGCCTCCATGCCAAACTCTTTGACCTTTGCAGCCAGCTCATCAACTTTTGTCAAGCCGTCTAGGACCGAGTGATAGGTGTGATTGTGTAGATGTACGAAATCACTCGGCTTGAGATCATTTCCACGCTTTGCTATCTTGCCAGAACCATCTGGCATCAGCGAAGTATCATTTTTTGTCGACCCCTCCGTAGAATCACTCATATTACTTATATTATAGCCCATCGCGAGACCTAAAAGTGTAGTAAAAACAACCAAGCCTATAGGTTTCCACTTATAGGTATTGATTTTTTATGAGCTATGTGTTGATATACAGTTAGGATCATGTATTTATGAAAGGAGTGTCATGATCTTGTACCTTTGTCTGGGGGTGTTGCTAATAGCCGCAGGGGTTGTAAGTGCGGTATTTAGCGAGCGCCACAGTCTAGGCCCATGGCTGTCGTCGATGATGTTCATAATACCTCTAGTAACAGGTGGGGCGATGTCTGTATGCGCCCTCCTCAACTCAAACAAAGAAGTTGATCATGTCTCTACTGTCACAAAAGTGACGATTGAAGAGGCCGAAAAAAGATCGCTTTTGATGGCAAACGGTGACACTATTCCGTGTCAGCCAGATAACCAAATATGTGCGAGTGTCAGAATCGGCGACTTGGTGGTGTATGGCACCAAGTGGCATGAGTCTGGACTCTGGATTGAGAGGCGAGAGGTTATTCTCGCAACAGAGGACCCACGTTAAGCTACCCCCTAGGGAGGATGAAATGACCCTATACGCTATCATAGGGATAATAGGTGTCGGCTTGGGCATATTAGTTGCACTGTTGTCCGACAAAATACGTTTCAAGTTGCCCGTTGTCGTGACACTAGCTACGGCACCGGTGATAGCGGGTACTATGTTGATAGTGTCCGCATGCTTTCTGTCTAGTCGTGTGACTAGTCACATGGCTGTTGTCACCGCCGTCAGCGAAAGCTCCGGCAAAACGGAGCTAACCATGGCGGATGGGGCGACCATCTCCTGCGAGCCTAGGCACAAAGCCTGCTACGAAGCGCGTGCAGGAGATATGATAGTTTACCAGACCCAGAACCACGAATCTGGGCTCTGGGTCGAGAAGCGCGAGATCGTACTGGTCTCGCACCCAGATCGGTGATCTTCGCCCCAGCTCTCTGCCCTTTTCAAAGGGTGGCGAGCTGGGGCTTTTCTTATATCGAGAGATCGCCCCCCCTGGAGACGTCTCAGTACGATACCTTCATAAGCTCTCATTGACATACTATGCGTAGTATGTTGCAATAGGATAAGATCATGCCTAGATGAAAGGAGCCGGTCATGGTCACCCTCGTTATCGCACTAGTATTAGTAGCGGCGGTGTTTGCTGTTATTTTTATCAGCGAACGATACAGGATATTATTCCCGTTCACAATAATCATGTTGTCGATACCAACAATTATAATAATGGTAATTGTGGCGAGGATATTTCCTCCTTCGAGTATCGACCTTCGCAGATCGGTTGTCGATCAGGTGATAACTGGACCTATGGGTAGGTCGCTCAAGTTATCAAACGGGATAACTATTAGGTGTCATGAGGCCGACGAGCATCGCTGCTAGGAGGTTCATGCAGGTGACGTAGTCATGTACAGAGACTATAACTGGTCTGGCCTTTGGAGAGAATTCGAGTTTATCCAAGTATCTCAAAAATCCAAAGGCTGATTTCACCCCAGCTCTCTGCCCTTTTTCAAAGGGGTGGTGAGCTGGGGCTTTTTCTTTGTCTAGAGATGCAATTTACACCAATTACACCTACTATTTACCGCTGCAATTGACATATAGTAAGTTATATGTTTGTATATGAGTAAGATCATGTCTACACGAAAGGAGCATCATGATCTTGTACCTGTGCTTGGAGATACTGATTATCGTCGCTGGTGTAGCTATAGCATACTTAAGTATGCGCTACGAATGGAGGGGAGTAGCGTGCTGGATAGGCACGCTTATGGCCATAGTTGCCTTACTAATGCCCGTCGCGTGCTTCATCACCTTATTCGAGTCAGGAAAGGAGATCGAACAAGCGTCAGTCGTAGTAAAAGTGTTCACTGGGGAAGGCCGGTCTCTGGAGATGGCGAACAGTGATATAGTAGAGTGCCTGCCTGATCAGCAGGCGTGCCTGGACGCCAAGATAGGCGACCTGGTAACATATAGGTCAAAGTGGCACACATCTGGGATGTGGATCGAACGGCGCGAGGTTATACTAGTCTCGCACCCAGAACAGTAGTCTTTACCCCAGCTCTCTGTCCTTCATCAGGGATGGCGAGCTGGGGCTTTTTCTTTGTATAGAATTCATGAAAAAGCTATCTCTTAAAATAGTAGATTATAGCTAAAATATATTGACATTTTGTAAATTATATGCTACCATACAGATAAGATCATCTAGTAGAAAGGTGTAAGATGGTCATATACCTCTGTCTCGGAGTTGTCATCATCGGAATCGGAGCGACCACAATTTTTTTCATGATCGGGGATGAGGAAAGTATCCTCAAAACCATACCCGTGTTGCTTTTCACCGCATTCGGGTTCGTCATGGTACTCTCTTCCCTGACTCTTTCGGGGAAGGTAGTCGAAAAAGCGTCCGTCGTGGTCGCTACGACGACCGACGCTAACGGAGTCAAATTGACTCTGGCAGACGGCACTGAAGTAGAGTGCCGGGATGACCAGGGCGCCTGCAAAGGCGCCCAAGTCGGAAACCTAGTTACCTACGAGGTACAGAGACACGAATCGGGCCTCTGGGTCTCCGAAAAGCGGGTGACCTTTGTCACCCGCGGACCGGGACAGTGATTTTAGCCTCAGCTCTCCGCCCTTTTCAAAGGGGTGGCGAGCTGGGGCTTTTTCTTTGTCTTTGGTCACAAATCAACGGGAGACAGTCTTTTGCATCACATCAACAACCGAATTTACAAACCCTGCCACACCTGGGATTAGCCAGCCGATGACATTTAGCAACCAGATAATCAAAGCAATCACCACCGTGCCCCCGATCACTGACCCCAGCCCAAAAAATACCCCACGGATAAAATTAAACTTATAAATCGTCAGCTGACTTCGATTGAAATCATTGAATAAATCCTCGAGCACCGCAACACGTGCACCTTTTTCATTTTCGTTTCTGACATCTGTTTTGAGCTTTTTCCAAAACTTGAGCCTCATCGTTTAAGTCCTTTCACGCCGTAGATAAAAAACGACATACCGTTTATGCTAGTATGTCGTCTTTTTATTTATTTGGCAAGCTTATGATTTCTTTTTGCTCTCGCTAAGCTCTGCTTTGGCGCTATTTACGGCGCGTTCAGCTCGATCGCGATAATCGTCAAGCGTTTTCTTGCCGTCTTTGACCGCAGTTTCCACCTGCTTACGGGTATCTTTGTAGACCTTTTCACCCTTGGCCTTGACGTCAGACGCTACCTTGTCAGCGCTAGCTTTCATCTCCTCGGCCTTTGCACGTAGATCAGCCCGAGTTTCCTTGCCTGATTTTGGAGCCGTGAGAATACCAGCGACAACGCCAGCGGCCGCACCAATGATTGCTCCAAGCGCAAATTTACCTTTTGACATAAATCCTCCTTTTGTGGTTTTATTTTTTCTTATCTTTGAAAAACGACGTGATCAGCTTTGCTATAGCGATCGGCGACGTCACTGCCGCTATATTACTGGCAGTCTTCTCAAATTTGACCGCAGTCCGTTCCGCAACGCTTGTCACAGTTTTGATCTGCTTCGTCACTCTGATAAGGAGTACGACGAGGATCATACTGAGAAGCAAGAACAGTGCGAGAAATACCGACAGTATAATGACCAGTATTTGTGCCCATTCCATGAATTTGACACTCCTTTTTATTTAATTTTGGCTACTTGCCCGCTATAACCAACGGGCCATACCACTAGTATACTAGCTTATGGCATAAGTAGCACGAAAATGTTAGTATTTATGATTTTTCTTCAAGACGCTTTTTCATATATTCAGCTAGTTCAACACCAAATGTAGGGTGAGCTAGCCCAAAATCGACAACCGTCTTCAAGTACGAGAGTGGGTTTCCAGTGTCATAAAAATCCGCTCCGACAATTTCTTTTGCATAGAAATCATGACCATCATCAATCATCTGTTGAACAAACGGCTGGAAAGTGAACTCACCCGCCCTAGGGTCGTGCTCGGCACGCTCGATATAACGCATAATTTCCGCTGGCAACAGATAACCAGAAACGCTCGCAAGATCAGATGGAGCATTGTCTTTGCCCGGTTTCTCGATAATTTTTGACATTTTCATCAAGCCATCTCCGACAATTTCGCCATCAGCAAACCCATACGAATCGTACTCCGTGTCGGCTTGAGCTTTTTTACAGGCAAACACACCGCCACCATGCTTCATATAAGCGTCGATCATTTGCTGGGTTGAGTTGGCCTCTGGCGTGAAAAAGTCATCTGCCCAAGTGTAGATAAACGGTTCATCACCGATCAGGTGGGCGGCGCTAAGCAATGGCGTCGCATTGCCATATGGACCTTTTTGGCGTACGTAGATAAAGTTCGCCATACTAGATACTTTTTCGATAACATCAATATACGGCTGTTTTTTTGGACCACCAGCCTTCAAATTGGCGACAAGTTCAGCGCTCGGTAAGTCGAAATGATCCTCGATAGGTCGTTTATTAGCGTTACCAACAATAATGATATCTTTGATTCCCGCCGCTACCAACTCTTCAACAACATATTGAATAATTGGCTTATCGATTAAGGGTAGCATTTCCTTTGGCATAGCTTTTGTCTGTGGCAAAAACCGCGTACCAAATCCCGCCGCTGGGATAATTGCTTTTGTCGGTCGTTTCATCATATCCTCCTTATCTTTCGAGCCGCTAATTAGAGTTTCTCGCGGATCAGCTTCTGAGCAAGTGCTGGATTTGCCTGCCCTCTTGACCGCTTCATGACCTGACCAACCAGGTAGCCGATCGCCTTTTCTTTGCCGGCTTTGATATCTGCGATGCTTGAAGCGCTAGCTGGATCAGCTAGAACAGCGTCAACAATCTCAGCAACCGCCCCCTCATCACTAACCTGAAGCAAGTTTTTTGCCTCAGCGATCATCCGTGGTGCATCGCCAGTTAGAAGCATCTCAAACAAAACTGTAACCGCTGAATTACTGCTAATCTCACCTTTTTCTGCCATTTCTGCAAGCGCCACCATATGATCAGGCATTAGGTGCTTGTCGTCCCAGGTGTCATCACCAGCGCTAACCCTACCTTGGACATCGATGATCAGCCAGTTCAAAATTCGTCGCCGAATCTCACCATCAGTGCCGACCGCAATCCTTACTATAAAATCTCGCACCTCTGCTTCAGGAATATTTAGTGCGATCTCAGTCATCGCATAATCCAACCCCGCCCCTCTAGAATCTTGCGGAACTCACCTGGGAGCATCGGCATATCAGCCTGAATCAAGGCAATCTCCTCATCTGTCAGGACAATTGGCGGAATATCTGCGTCTGGCATATAACGATAGTCCTGGGCGTCTTCTTTGCTTCGCTGACTGGTTGTTATACCCTTGTCGTCATTCCATCCGCGCGTCTCTTGGACAACCGTCTCGCCCCGCTCAACCAGCTCTACCTGACGACGAAACTCATATTCAGAAGCTCGCTCAACACTGCGAAATGAATTAAGGTTCTTCACCTCTGCACGTCGACCAAGCTCTGTTGATCCCTTTGGTGCAACTGAAATATTAACATCAAACCGCATGTTACCCTGATACAAATCGCCGTAGGTCACCCCAGCATACGTCATGAGACGATGAAGCTCAGTGGCATAGGCTCGCGCTTCGACTGGCGAGTGGATGTCAGGCTCAGATACAATTTCAATCAATGGCGTGCCGGCACGGTTGAGATCTACTAAACTATAGCCACTATGGTGCGTAAGCTTGCCAGCATCTTCCTCCATGTGGGCATGATGAATTCGCACCCTGACAGTTGAGCCATCCTCTAGGTGCGCATCGACATGTCCAGCAAGAATAATCGGTTGATACATCTGGCTAGTCTGGTAGCCTTTTGGTAAATCAGGATAAAAATAATGTTTACGGTCAAACCTAGAAACGTTAGCAATCGGCGCATTAAGTGCTTTGCCAGCTCGGATCGCTAGGTCGACTGCATGACGGTTTAGAACTGGCAACATGCCCGGTAAGCCAAAATCAATCGGGTGCACTTTGCTATTTGGCTCGGCGTCACGCGCATCGTTGTCAGCCGGACTAAATAGCTTCGTCTTGGTTGCTAACTGGACATGACACTCAATACCGATTGTCATCTCATATTTTGCGAGAATTTCATCAGTCATCATTAGATAGCTCCTAAATCTTTAAGTGCTTGCTTAAATGCAGTCAAAGCGCGCAAAGTCGTTTCGTAAGTGAGATGGACATCAGTTTCGTGCGCCAGTCGATTACGAATTTTGTGCGCGCCCCATATGTGATTAGCGTTACTCCACACTTTTTCTGCAGACTTCATGCGCTCACCCATTGTTTGACCAGCAAACCGCCGTTCTTTGAGCGCTAGATCAACTAGCTTGTCAGCATTAAATATAGCTAGCTGCCAACTCGCTGAGTTATTGCGCGAAACACTATTTTCGACTGCCAGCCATTTTGTCTGGTATTTCTCGATGTTAAGCTTAGGACTACTTTTGCGGGTGAATACTAGATAAACTACCCCGACAACTGCCACTAAAAATATCGCTATCAGGATCAGTACAACTGCGGGATTAGCGTCCATTTGCGACCTCCACTTCACCAGCCATAGCAATCACGTCGGCGTCTGCTTTCATTTTACCAATCAGCTGAACGCCAATTGGCAGACCGTCGCCACTGACTCCAGCTGGTATGCTAATTGCCGGCAGACCAGCGAGGCTTGCTGGTACGGTCATGACATCTGACAAGTACATTTTTACAGGATCAGACACATTTTCACCGATACCAAACGCTGGCGTTGGTGCAGTTGGCGTCAATAGGAAATCATATTGTTTAAATAGTTCGTTGAATTCGTTTATCAACACTGTACGTGCTTTTTGTGCCTGGAGATAGTAAGCGTCAAAGAAACCACTCGAGAGAACATAGCTACCGATCATGATACGGCGCTTGTTCTCGGTAACAAAACCCTCAGCCCGTGATCGCCCATAAAGTTCTGCCAGGGTTTTTGCACCCTCGGCACGACGACCATAGCGAATACCATCATAACGCGCTAGATTGCTACTTACCTCGGCCGGCACTACGATATAGTAAATTGCTAGAGCATACTTAACGCTTGGCATGCTGACTTCTTCGACCGTATGTCCAGCCGCTCGTAGCCTCTCAGCGTAATTATTCACAACCGCCCTGACGTCTTTGTCTACGCCCTCGCCCATAGTTTCTGTAATAAGACCAATCCTTTGTCCAGGAGCAATTTTTTCTTTAGCTTCAAAATAATCAGGCAATGTCGTCATATCGCGTGGATCCTGCCCCGCCATGACGCTCTCGATCAACGCAACATCCTCGGCCGACCTCGCAAAACAACCCATCACATCGGTACTTGACGCCATCGCAATAACTCCGTATCGACTGCTCATACCGTAGGTTGGCTTCATACCAAATACACCGTTGAAACTTGCCGGCTGACGAATTGAGCCACCCGTGTCACTGCCAAGTGCAAACGGCACAATATCTAGCGCAGTAACAACTGCCGAGCCACCGCTTGAGCCACCAGCCACTTTTGACTTGTCAATCGCATTATGTGTCACGCCAAAGGCTGAGTTTTCGGTCGATCCACCATGTGCAAAAGCGTCTAGATTGGATTTGCCGATACAAATCGCTCCAGCCGATTCAAGCCTTTCAACAACTGTCGCCTGAAGTGGCGCATCAAAGTTTTCGAGAATCTTACTAGCCGCCGTCGACGGAGCGCCAAATGCTAGATAATTATCCTTGACAACAAACGGCACACCAGCCAGCGGACCAACATTTTCACCCTTTTTAATACGTTCATCTATCTTGTCAGCACGCTCTAAAGCGCGAGACTCGGTCAAATTGAGGATTGCGTTATATTCCTCGGCACTCTTAGCGCGCGCTAAGGCTGCTTCTACTTCTTTTCGAGCGGTAGTTGCACCAGAATAGACTGACGACACGAGAGAAGCGATTGACATTAGAGTACCTGTGGC
Organism: Candidatus Saccharibacteria bacterium oral taxon 955; assembly: GCA_010202265.1. Taxonomy (NCBI): domain Bacteria; phylum Candidatus Saccharimonadota; species Candidatus Saccharibacteria bacterium oral taxon 955. The sequence goes on from CP047918.1 coordinate 533,794, forward strand.
ACTTTCACGCTATCATTTGCCTGGTCAGGCGCCAAAGTGAGAAGCTGTTCACGCCCTACCGATGACACATCAATAACGTCATCGCGCCAAATGTTTTCAAGTCCTGTCACCTGGTAAGTCGGCTCAACACCAGTTGTGTCAAGCTCCGCTAATTGATCGATATAATTCAAAATATTCTTCAGGTCGACCTGAAGATCCGCAACCTCATCATCAGAAAGTTGCAAACTGCTTAACTGTGCGAGGTGTCGCGCATCATCGTTAGTTATTGTACTCATTATAGCCAATTATACACCGACAAGAGACCAATGATAAGGGGCAATCCTCCTTGGCTTTTTCTTTTGTCGCTTATGCTTCATAATGTATCGTAGAATGAGCCATCAGCTAAAGAAAAATCTCGGCGTAACTCTATATAAAAACGGGGCAGAATTTCGTGTCTGGGCGCCATTTGCTATCAATGTCCAGATTGGCGGCACATTCACTCCAGATGGTCCTGTCGACATGACAAAAGAGCCTGGCGGCTACTGGTCTATTAAAATCAAAGACGTCGAACCAGGTCAGCAGTACAAATACTACATTGAGACCCCAGACGGCACAATTCTCGAAAAAAACGACCCGCGTGCTCGCGCAATCACATCAAGCGATAACGGGCTTTCGGTTGTGGTCGACAATGATTTCGACTGGGAAAACGACAACTATACACCACCCCCAAAAGAACACCAGATAATCTACGAGCTACATATCGGTACGTTTAACCGCCCCGACGCCTCAACTACTGGAACATTTGATACCGCCATCGAAAAGCTTGATTATCTACGAGACCTTGGCATTACGACTATCGAACTCATGCCCGTAACAAGCATGGCGTACTCAAACGGCTGGGGCTACGCACCAAACTACATCTACAGCGTCGAGAGTATGCTCGGGGGCGCTATGGACTGATGAAATTCGTCAAAGAGGCCCACAAACGAGGCATGGGCGTCATATTAGACGTCGTCTACAACCACTTCTTCGGCGACAGTGATCTATGGCAATATGACGGCTGGAGCGAAAACGACAGAGGTGGAATCTACTTCTATAATGATACTCGTGGCGACACGCCGTGGGGCGGACGGCCAGATTATGGTCGACCCGAGGTTCGTCAATTTATCCTCGACAATATCACCATGTGGCTCACTGAATATCACCTAGATGGACTACGCGTTGATTCAACTATCTACATGCGAAATACCGAGGGACGAGACAACGACCCCGAACACGACATTGCTGACGCGTGGTATTTGCTTCAAGATATTGTTGAACTAGCGCGCAAGATCAACCCCCAGGCAATTATTATTGCCGAAGACTGCGCCAACAGCGCCTACATCACCAAGCCACGCAATGAGTCAGGTTGTGCGTTTGATGCCCAGTGGGAACTTGGCTTTCCTCACGCACTCCGCGACGCGCTCGGCCTCACGCCATCTATCACGCCAACGTTAGCTGGCGTTCGCTACGAACTCGAAAGATCATATAACGGTGATGCTTTTGAAAAGGTGATTTTCAGTGACTCACACGACACAGCCGCCAACGGGTCAGTCCGACTAAACGATGCGGTTACTCCAGAAGATCCAACTAGTCTGACTGCGCGCCAAAAGTCACTCTTGGCAACCGCCCTGGCTCTAACCGCGCCAGGTATACCGATGATCCTACAGGGCGCCGAGTTCCTCCAAGAAGGAGCATTTAATGATTGGCAAGCACTAGAATGGCAACATATCGATAAGTATGCCGGCTTCGTCGAGGCACACAAACACCTGATAGACCTGAGACAGAACACCTACAACAATACAGCTGGTCTCTCAGGCCAACACACAGCCATATTTCATCAGGATGATAACAACCATGTAATTGGTTATCACCGTTGGAAAGCGGGTGGACCTGACGACGATGTACTTGTACTCGCTAATTTCAGCAACAAAACCCTACACGACTATCACCTAGCACTACCGCTGCCCGGCACATGGATAACTCGCTTCAATAGCTCATGGAAAGGCTACAGTCCTGATTTCCCCGAACTTCCAGTTGATGCAATCGGTGCTCAAGACGCTACAAACGCGAGTGTTGACCTTGCCCCCTACTCAATAATCATCTTCTCCCAATAATAAAATCCCTCTTCTGCGCCTACATTCATAGACGCAGAAGAGGGGTTGAATATGGAGTACGCCCTAGCAACCTCCTTGTATGCAATACTCGATCTCAGATGCAATCTCCTCTCTCATCGCCCACACCTCCTGCTCAGATCGTCGTCGAGCTCGGAGATACTTGCTACCATGCTTGCACCCTCGACCAAATCCAGGTCGAACGAGGGACTGCCCCTCCTTTCTAGGTAATCGTAGGCACACATGAGTATATCAACACTTCTGTTTACCTGACTATCCAGACCATCATACATTAAGTCACCCCTAATATAGACGTTCCACTACGCGGGATTACGCAGTCTTATCTTTTTATCATATTTTGTATGCCTTGGCAAGCAAGGGCTGACGCTATCGACGCGAGCCGACTACATTTTACCTTTTATCTCGGCTATCAAATCCCGAAGCTCAGCCGCCCGCTCAAATTCTAAGTTTGCGCTAGCCAGCTTCATCTGGCCCTCGAGGTCTTTTACTAGGCTAGCGTATTCATCTTTCGGAATTTTGTTGAGATTGATCTTGTCTTTTTTATCTTCATCTTTTTGTGGAATAATTGCCCTTAGCCCCTCGTCTATTGCCTTGTCAACGCCTCGGGGAGTTATTCCGTGCTTAAGATTATAGCTAGACTGGATCTCGCGTCGTCGATCAGTCTCGTCAATTGCCCGTTTCATACTATCGGTAACCGTATCGGCATACATAATCACTTTGCCTTCAACATGACGCGCTGCACGACCGATCGTTTGGATCAACGAGCTTTCTGATCGCAAAAACCCTTCCTTGTCTGCATCAAGAATCGCCACCAGCGAGACTTCAGGCAGGTCAAGCCCTTCGCGCAACAAATTGATCCCGACCAGAACGTCGTAAACACCCATGCGAAGATCACGCAAGATATCACCTCGTTCTAGCGTGTCGATCTCGCTATGGATATAAGCAGTCTTGATACCTAGCTCGACTAGATGTCCCGACAGATCTTCGGCCATACGTTTGGTTAGCGTTGTCACAAGTACACGCTGATGTTTCGCGATACGGTCACGAATTTCGGCGATTAAATCATCTACCTGCGTATCAACTGGACGCACCATAATCTCTGGATCAAGCAGTCCAGTAGGGCGGATAATCTGCTGAATAGGTTCTGGGCTGTGATCTAGCTCATATTGTCCTGGGGTTGCGGAAACATAAATTACTTGATTTATATGACGTTCAAATTCATCAAACCGGAGTGGACGGTTGTCAAGCGCGCTCGGTAGTCGAAAACCATATTCCACCAGTACTTCCTTGCGCGCTCGATCACCATTGTACATACCGCGAACCTGAGGGATTGTCACGTGCGACTCATCAACAAGTAACAAAAAATCATCTGGAAAATAATCAAGTAGCGTAGCTGGCTGTTCGCCTGGCTCACGGTTCGTTAGATACCGAGAATAGTTTTCGATACCTTTGACAAAACCGGTTTCTTCTAGCATTTCTAGGTCATACTTCGTGCGTTGGGCAAGACGTTGCGCCTCGAGGTACTTATCATGTTTCTCAAACCAAGCTAGACGCGATTCATACTCCAAGCGAATATTTTCGATCGCACGCTTGACCTTTTCTTTTGGTGTAACATAGTGACTCGATGGGAAAATACTACAGCTAGCTGGCTCGTCAAGAATCTCACCTGTTAGTGGATCAATCTGTGTGATACGGTCGACAACATCACCAAAAAACTCGATACGATACGCTAAATCACTCCCCGCCGGAAACACGTCAACAACATCACCGCGCACTCGAAAAGTCCCACGATGAAAATCAATATCATTTCGCGAATACTGAATATCAGTCAGTTGCCTGATAAATTTATCCTGAACTCGTCGCTCGCCGCGTCGTACTACAATTGACATCTCAGCATAATCATCTGGCGAACCAATACCATAAATACACGATACACTGGCAACGATAATGACGTCCCGGCGTGATAATAGCGCCGACGTAGCGGCGTGACGTAGGCGATCAATCTCTTCGTTAATTGCCGAATCTTTTTCAATATAAGTGTCACTCGAGGCGATGTAAGCTTCTGGTTGATAGTAATCAAAGTAACTCACAAAATAGTGGACCTCGTTATCAGGGAAAAAACTCTTGAACTCCGAAAAAAGCTGAGCCGCGAGCGTTTTATTGTGGGCCAAAACTAGCGTAGGTGTATTACGCTTAGCGATAATATTTGCCATCGTAAAGGTCTTGCCAGAACCAGTTACGCCAAGTAAGGTTTGCTCTTTTACGCCTTTTTCTAGACCATCAACCAGTCTAGCGATCGCCGTCGGCTGATCGCCGGTTGGTTGGTATTTTGAAGAGAGACGAAATTTACTCACCTCTATATTATAACCTCATCTAGCCTATCCGCGTCGACCAGAGCTTGCTGGAGGCTCCGCCGAAACGCCACCGCGCACGTTATCTCTCGGATCAATAAAATCAGCGTAGCGCTTATCGAGTACGTCGACAACCTTCTTGACGAGACGCTTCGGATCAGTGTCGTATATGACGTCTTTACCACCTGGCGCCTCTATATGTTTCAATAATGTCGCCGTATAGTCGGCAAGCCCACCACTTCCAAGCAAAACACCACAGACTTTGCGACTCTCGAGGGCGGTCGATAGTTCGTGCAAACTCCCCATGCGTCCACCAACCGTAATCACCGCGTCGGCACTACGTACCAGGTGAACATCTCGTCCAACATATTCCATACCAGTAAAGTTTATGTAGTCAAACTCCTTAGTTGGTAATCGATAAGTACTGACATGCTCTCGATACGAGCTAGCCGGACTAAACCCAATCGAACTACCTTTCGAATTTTTGACACTCACAAAACCCATCGCTGCATAATGCGGTAAGCCTACCGTCGCTCCAGTCAGCAAAGTCTTGCCCGCCTTGGCGATCTCCGCACCGAGGGCAAACGCCTGATCGTGTGAAGCATCAACGGTCTCCCCTGAAGCCGCCCCAGACACGCAAATCTGATATTTCATCTCGTATACTCCTCTATCTTATAGCTCTTTGGCGCACGCTTGAGATGTGTCTCAATTTCTTTTTTAGTCAATAGACCAGCCTGACCACCAAGCTGCTGCACCACGCTCATACTATTTATTGGCGCCCACTTAAGTGCCGTCTCAAAAGACTCACCAAAAGCAAGCGCTCCGACAATTGTACTAGCAAAGGCATCACCTGCGCCAGTCCTATCGCACACAGAGCTAGAATCAGGGTAAATCGGAACCGTCTGAAGCTTGCCATCACAAAAAGCATAAGAACCCTTTAGGCCATCAGTAATTACGACACGCTTCGGACCAAGCGCCCTCAAGCCCTCAGCTAATTGACGAATGACACCGTATGGCCTACCAGTCACCTCAGCGGCCGCCTCACGATTCATCACCACAACATCGGCACACCTATATAATCTAGCAAGCTTCTTTGCGCCCCACTTAAGGTGAGATACTCCTGGGTGAAAAGCAAATTTTACATCTGGGTTCGCTTCTAGATAATCTATCAGCTGGAGATGAAATTCCCAGCTATTATTACTAAGCGTTGCGAGGTATATCCAATTGGGTTTTGTCTTTGGTTTTTTCCAGACATAATCATATGTTTCATTTTTGACAAACGGAGTGCTCCCAGCCTCATATCGCAAAACATAGCGTACACCTGATGGCATTTTTTTCTGGACGAACAGTGGTGTTGTGTCAACCGATTTACGAGCTAGATACTCGAGAGAATCCTTGCCCGTCCGGTCATCTCCCAGCCAGCTCATCAAGCCAACCTGCGCACCAAGACGCGCCATAGAAACAGACGCATTAGCCGCTGGACCAACACTAAAGATGGCATCAGCTTGTTCGTATGATCGCTCTACACCAACTGGAACACTCAATCGCCTCAAACCGTCACCATCTACTTCCACCTTCGTCCCGTCATCATGCAATCTGATGCTAACATCGGTAAAAATATCTCCTATACACAAAATATATGGCTCGTTTTTTTTGGTTTTCTGAGCTAATTTTTGTTCATGATAATCGATCAAATCACAGGCCTTGATACCTGACTGGGATATCATCTCATCAATAGCAATCTCATCGTCACCATCGGCAGCAATATATCGAGCAGTCAACCCATGCTGAACCTGACAGCGCATATGCCGATAAGTCCTAGACTCATAAGGACGTGATACATTTTCCTTGACATCATCATAGTTAAACGAGACGACGCGACTACCGCCAAATATCAAGGCCACATCGTCTGTCTGTGCAAACAAATAAGTGTCATCAACATGTGCTAATAGCGCCCTATAAAGCTCATGTTCTGATGTGTCTGCTGGGTCGAGACCGATTTTGCGCATTAAAGCATGAGCTCTAGCGGTAATGTCAGCGATATACGCAACGTCAACACCCTTACGTCCTGTCATTTTTTCAAGCTGACGCAATGTCGCACTAAACATCGGCTCATTAGCGTCGAGCAATACACGCAAGAACTTCGCCATACTTATATCTCCTTTGTGGTTATCTCTTTTTCATGAATTGGCATCTCATGAAGCACTACACCACGACGCAAGATACCAGCCTTGGCGCCGATTTTTGTCACAACACTCGTACTATTGGCGCTAGCAAAAATTACTGATTCACGCAACGATTTACCCTGCGACCACTGGCTCAAAAATCCACTAGCAAATGCATCTCCCGCCCCTGTACGATCAAGCACTGGCACATCCTCATACATACCCGCTCGCACAATCGTCTTGCCATCAGTCGCGACCACACCATTTGGACCATCACTCACGATCGCAACTGGCACATAGTGAAGTGCGTGCAAGGCCAACTCCTCACAAGTATTGCCGCTAACCAATAACTGCATCTCCTCCTTGTTTGTACAGAGGATATCAACGCCATCTAGTAGTCCGACAAGCTTGTCTTTTTCGGCCAGTTCCGGACCTGCAGGATTTAGCATCACCTTTACACCATTTTTTTCAGCGGTATCAATAATCTGCCGAAGCAGCGTCAAACCGCCATTACCAAGGCTGGTTGGATAGACCCAGTCGTATTTTGCAATTGCACTGAGATCAAAATTATGCCTGCCAGTCCGCCCGAAAGCTTTCCCGCGATGATTGAGGATCGTCCGCTCACCATTTGTCGCGATCATAATAACCGAATATCCTGATTGGTACTCAGGGTCCTGAATCACATGACTAGTATCAACGCCCTCTTTATCGAGTTCATGTAGTATTGCTTGACTGGCTGGGTCTTCACCAAGCCCCCAAAGATATCCACTTTCAAGCCCCTGACGTGCAAAAGTAACGGCAACATTGGTCGCGTTTCCACCAGTCTCAAAAGTAACGTCTTCTACCTCCATCTTGAGGCCGAGAGGTAGGTGAGTATACATGTGCTCACCTTCTTTGTGTGGATCAAATTCATCGGATCGCAAAAATACATCCTGCGTCCCCTTACCAATTGCGAGAATTTTCACCATATAACACCCCCTCCTAGGTCTAGTCTAGCCGACATGCTGACAAGACCATCATGAGTAGCATTGACCTGCACGACCGATAGCCTATCACCAAAACTCACTCTACCTAACTGCCTTTCCGGCGCTACCAAACGCAGCGATTTTCTCTTCAACAACCTGCTGAACCGCCCCGTAAACTTGTGGCATCAACTTAACAACCGCATACTCCTTAGGATTTTCCTTGAGAACTTTTTCAAGTGTTTCGCGGAAGACAACACGCATGTCTGTATTGATATTTATCTTGCTCACGCCAGCCTTAGAGGCATCCTCAAAATAATGCAACGGCGTACCTGACCCGCCATGAAGCGAAATCTGGCAATCGATTGCTGATCGAATTCGCGCCAAAAGCTCTAGATCTAATTCTTTCGGAACGTTGTATTTTCCGTGGAGATTACCTATCGCAGCTGCGAATGTGTCGATACCCGTCGCCTCTACAAACGCTCGCGCCCCCTCTGGAGTGCTAAATGTCTTACGAATTTCCTCGTAGTCTATATCTTCATCGTGAACATTACTACCGCCCGCAAAGTAGTGCGGCTCACTCTCCACAAGCGCACCTGTAAACTTCGCATACTCGACAACCTCTTTGGTCTTGGCGATAATCTCCTCCTCACTTGCGTCATGGTTCGCCTGCGAAATATCAATATGGATAAATTCAAAACCCACGTCAATCGCTCGCTTGCACGCTTCAACCGTTGGACTGTGGTCAAGATTGATATATATCTCGATACCATATTCATCACGATAGTTGTCGACCATGTCGCGAATATTCTCAAGCCCCAAAGCATCAACCTCACCCTGACTCACCTCAACGAGAACTGGCGCATTCAGCTTCTGAGCTGCTCGAGAAACCGCAATCAGGGTCTCTTGGTTGTCAATATTAAATGCACCGACCGCAAACCCCTGCTGGCGACTGCGCTGCATCAGGTGCCGCGCCCTCAATGTTCTATCACGAATTTGGCTAATTGTTAGACCCATACCGTTTCCTCACCTAAACTTATTATGCTTATCTGTACTTAGTATAGCACTAGAAGCCAGGTTTGTATTGTGGTCGTGAGTTAACAAACTCTTTAGTTCGCACGGCAATTGTGTCGTCTGCAAGCCCTAGTTTTTGATGAACTTCAAGTGGCTCGCCAGATTCACCATAACGATCCTGAACACCAATCCTGAGAAGCGGCGCTGGCATCTCATCACAAAGCAATTCAGCAATTGCACCACCAAAACCACCTGCCGCCTGCGCATCCTCGCACGACACTACCCGACCAGTTTTTTTCACAGAATTGATAATCGTCTCGACGTCAAGTGGCTTCACGGTTGGCACGTGAACTACCTCTGCGTCTACTCCTTGATGAGCGAGTAGCTCAGCCGCCTTTAGCGCATAAGGTGTTTCTATACCCGTCGAACATATAGTTACGTCTTGGCCCTTTCGCAGTACATGCGCTCGGCCGATTTCAAATGGGCTTTCTGGCTTACTAAAAATTGGTGTTTTCTCACGCGCTACCCTCAAATAACATGGTTTGCCATTTTTGGCTATCGCCAAAGTCGCTTTTTCAGCCTCTACACTATCACCCGGACAGACTACGACCATATTTGGCATGACACGCATTAGGGCGATATCTTCAAACATTTGATGAGTCGCACCGTCCGGGCCTACGGTCGAACCGCTATGTCCACCAACTATTTTTACCGGCTGATCATTGAGGGCTGCCGTTGTCTTGATTTGCTCCCAGTTACGACCTGGACTAAATGCAGCGTAGCTCGCTGCAAACGGAATTTTACCATTAACCGCCATGCCGCTGGCAATAATCGGGAGATTTTGTTCGGCGATACCAACCTCGACATACCTTTCTGGAAATTTTTCGGCAAACAAATGCATCTGAACGCTCTCAACCAGATCAGCACAAAGCCCGACAATATTTTCGTTATCTTCACCAGCCGTCCTCAAGCCTCGTCCAAAACCAGCCCGTGTCGGCTCGACATCAGGTGAATCTGTCAGTAGCTTATCATTTAGTGGATATTCCATATTATTCATACTCCGCACGGATTTTTCCGCCCATTGTTTGTAATTCCCTCAATGCCTGTTTAGCCTGCTCGCTGTTTGGCGGGACGCCGTGCCATTTATAGTCATACTCCATAAATTCGACATTTTTGCCTGGAATAGTATGAGTAATGATGACACTTGGGCGATTCTCGATCGCTTTTGCCATTCCGACTGCATCAAGGATACTCTCAATATTGTGGCCGTCTATCTCTTGGACATGCCACCCAAAACTTCGCCACTTATCGGCCAAATCCTCTAGTGGCATCACCTGTTCGGTTGGGCCATCTATCTGAATATTATTTCTATCAACAAACACGATCAATTGAGCGAGCTTGTACTTGGAGGCAAACATGACAGACTCCCAGATATTGCCCTCATCAAGCTCGCCATCACCGGTGATTACGTAGACCCAGCGATGTCGTTGATTATCTATATATTGGAAGGTGTAAGCCGCCCCTGCCCCCTGCCCAATACCACAACCCAGTGGTCCCGACGTATTCTCAAGTCCAGGGAGCTTAGTCCGCTCTGGATGACCCTGAAGGCGCGTACCCCACTTGCGCAGAGTCATCAATTCCTCTCGAGGGAAATAACCCGCCTCCGCCATAGCGGCATACTGGGCAGGCACGCAGTGTCCGTTACTCAAGAAGAACAAATCTCGATTCGGCATATCTGGCTGTTTCGGATCGATATTCATCACACTGAGATACAGCGTGGTCACCAAATCAGCCAACCCTAGCGAGCCTGCTGGGTGTCCACTACCCGCATGCTCTAGCATTGTTATGATATCTTTTCGAACTTGATTGGCTTTTTGCTCAAGCTGTCTAATTGTTAGCTGTCCACCCACACTCAACCCTCTTAAATAACACTATGTTTATTAATCTCATCAACTAACTGTTTGTATGTCGCCGCAGGATCCTGGGACTTGTTGATAGCGCCACCACAGTTCACCACATCGACGCCCCCCTGAGCTAGACTAAATACATTCTCCACATTCGCGCCACCGTCCCAGCCTACCTCGACCTCAGGATGGATTGTTCGAATCAGTCGCACCTTTTCTAACTGCATCAGACTAGCGGTGCCGCCATAATGACCCAAATCACCGCTAAACACGAGAACATGGTCAGCATTTTCGATATAATCGTGAACTGTACTTGGAACGGTTGGCTTGAGAAGCGCTACACCAGCATTAATACCTGCTGATTTGAGTTTTTGGATTATCGGCAGTAGGTCTTCGTTCGTCTCGGCATGAAAAATAACCGTCTTTGGCTTCATCTGAATCAATGCATCGACATACTGACTCGGATGAGCTACCATGGCGTGAATATCAACTTCCCACTCCTGTGGCCACCACATTTGGTTGACGCCAACTGTAAACGTAGGCGCAAACTCTCCATCCGTTAAATCAATATGGACCCGCTTCGCAAACGGCATAAGACGCTCAACAGTCGCCTTATAGTCATCGGCGGTCTCACAGAGAATTGTTGGTACCACCTCACTCATTAAAATCGATCCAATTCTGCATTACGCCTGATGAATCTCGCGGCTCCAGCAAATGGCGTGTTGAGCCATGTGTCGATAATGTCTTTCCATAGCTCTAAGTCGTCACCCTCGGCGTCAAGGACGCGCGCAGGCAGGCACAAAACATTGGAATTATTATCGTTTCGACACTCCTTTGCCTCAAAACTATCCCAGATGACCGCTGCCCTAATACCGCTGAAACGATTGGCTGCCATCGCCATACCCTGACCACCCGTGCAAATCAAGATCGCACGTGGATCAGTTGACTCATCCTCGCCAAGCACCCTAGTGGCCGCAATCTGAGCAAACTGCGGAAAATCATCATTTGGATCAAATTCCTTGCCGCCGACGTCTTCCCAGTCATAGCCTCGCTTAGTTAGATACGCCTCGATCTTTTCTTTGAGATGATATCCGCCGTGATCAGCACCAATAAATATCTTCATACACCTAAGTATAAGCGGTTAGACTATATCTGTAAAGCTACCTGCTTACGCTTGACTTTTTTACATGATTTTGCTATTATTCAACCACAATACATGTACGAACAACTGTATACGACCCCGAGGATTCTATGGGGTCGTATTTGCTTAAAATATACAGACTATACAGCCCTAGAAGCACGCCCTACATCGACTGTTAGTTCAACTAATCGATTTGAATAACCCCATTCGTTGTCATACCATGCGACCACCTTGATGAGATTGCCGCCGACAACATCAGTTAGCGCTAAATCAACGATTGCACTGTAGCTATTGCCCTTGAAGTCCATAGAGACTAGCTCTTCATCGGTAACATCAAGTATGCCCTGGTAAAATGGCTTACCTGCCGCCTCACGAAATACTTGATTTACTTCATCAGCCGTTACATCTCGCTTGATCAACGTGACAAAATCACACATCGACACCGTAGGCGTCGGTACACGAACTGATAGCCCACCGAAACAACCTGTTAGAGAAGGCAGTACTTTTGTCGTAGCGATCGATGCTCCAGTAGTGGTTGGGACGATATTCTCTGCAGCCGCACGCGCCTCACGAAGATTTTTTGCTGGAGCATCCTGAAGTCGTTGACTTGCGGTGTAACTGTGAACCGTTGTCATCATAGCCTTCTCAACGCCAAACACCTCTTCTAGTATCGCCATCACTGGAGCGACACAGTTTGTAGTACAACTAGCGTTTGAGACAACTGGCGAGCTGGTCGCTACCGCATCATCATTCACACCGATTACAATGGTGTCCGCCCCCTCGCCCTTGGCTGGAGCCGATATCACTACCCGTTTAGCCCCCGCTGCAATGTGTGCTTGCGCTTTTTGTGATTCAGTGAAGCACCCAGTCGACTCAATCACGACGTCTATCTCATGATCGCGCCACGGTAGGCCTGCTGGATCTTTTTCGTTAAGCACTCTGATGTGCGTACCATCAACGGTGATACCAACTTCGTCATATCCAACTTCACGATTATAAGTACCATAAATAGAATCATGTTTCAAAAGGTGAGCGAGAGTTTTGGCATCCGACAGGTCATTGATCGCAACGACCTCTATATCATTACGATCAAACGCGATTTTAAACGCGTTTCGTCCGATCCGACCAAACCCATTGATAGCAACCCGTATTGCACTCATTGTTCCCACCTCCATGAACACGTTATTAGTATGAGCTATTTAGTTATAGTATACCGCACCTTAGGCCACAAAAAAAGCACCCCAATGAGATGCTATTTATATGTCTAGATTTATTCTTTCATTATACCACTTATATATACGTTTGTCAATTGCATAAGCAAGTCTCGCTCTGTATACTTATCTATATGGACAGGAGTGAGTTGCAGGAGCTTGCCGAAAAACACTACACCGAAGAACAGTGTAGCCGCCTCAACCACGCCATTGACTACGCAGCCAAAAAGCACAAAGGACAGACTCGTCGAAGCGGCGAGCCATACATCACCCACCCACTCCATGTCGCTTCAACAATTATCGACTGGGGAATGGATATAGATTCAGTAGTTGCCGGCGTTCTTCACGATACCGTTGAAGACACGGACGCAACTATCGAGGAAATTGAAGAGCAGTTTGGACGCGATGTAGCATTCCTAGTTGATGGCGTTACAAAAGTTTCTCAAGCTCGTGCCGGAATGCGCAATCTCGAAAGCTACCTGCCCTCAACCAAAGACAACCTAACCAAGCTACTGATTGCCGTTGGTCAAGATGTCCGAGTTATTATTATCAAGCTAGCCGATCGCCTCCACAATATGCAAACTCTGCAATATAAAAGCGCGCCAAAGCAAAAGAAAATCGCTCGCGAAACGATCGAGGTCTTCGCACCACTTGCCGACCGTCTAAATATGGGACGGGTCCGTGTCCAACTGGAGGAGCTTAGCTTTCGATATCTATCGCCTCAGGAATTTGAGCAAACTAAGTCGTTGATGGATAGTCGCCTCAAAAAAAGCGAGCGCAAGCTCCGAAGCGTTCGCAAGGCCGTAGACGCCCACCTCACCAAAGAAAGCATTCCTCATCAGATAGACGGACGCGTGAAAAGCATCTATAGTCTGTACAAAAAAATGAAGCGAGTACCAAATATTGATGATATCTACGACCTGATGGCGCTTCGTATTATCGTTGACGATATCGCCACCTGCTACCTAGTACTCGGGGAGCTTCATCGATTGTACGAGCCAATGGTCGATCGAATCAAAGACTATATCGCAAAACCAAAACCAAACGGCTATCAATCTCTCCATACTACGATCGTCACAAAATCCGGCCAAGCGGTTGAGTTTCAAGTTCGCACTAACAAAATGCACGAATACGCCGAACGTGGACTGGCAGCAAGCTTTCACTACAATGAACAAAAGCTAACTGAGGCTTATCAAAAAGGTACGATCGCCGAATTGCCAGCCGATCTGCACTGGATTCAACACCTTCAGTCAGCAGCCGCTCAAATTTCTGAGGGTAAAGAATTTGACGGCGAAGACCTAAAGATCGATCTGTTTGGCGATAGGATATTCGTGTATTCTCCAAAAGGCGATATCTATGATTTACCTGCTGGCGCTTTTCCCCTTGATTACGCCTACCGCGTCCACTCAGACTTAGCGGCACGTGCGAGTGGATTCATCATCAATGGCAAGATGGAGCCTTTTAGCCATACGCTTCAGCACGGAGATGTAATCGAGATCCTGACAAGCAAAGGTGCGCGCCCAAAACAAGATTGGCAACAATTTATGATCACCAGCCACGCTCGGATGAAGCTTCGCGCTCAGCTGCGTAAAGGTGGTCTACTGGGGCAAATCAGCCACGCCGCAGCAATCATCCAGCGCAAGGCGCGCGAACGTCGGCAACGTAAAACAAAATAGCCAGTGCATAAAACCACTGACTATTATTGTCTCAAAAGTTAACGGTTTAATTCTTGGCCTTATCGTCTTTAGACGCGCCCGGAGGAAGCGGTTGACCTGATTTTGTTTTTGCTGGTTGCGCTTTTTTCTGAGTTGCCGACTTATTCGGTTTGGCAGTTGGCGCAAAGTCTGGAGCCGGCACAAAATCCTCCCGACCAGCCGCAATCGGACCGATATATTTATCTTTGCCAAACCCGAGAATCAGCCAACCGATAATCGGAAATATAATTAACAGCGCTGCAAAACCGTTTGACTTGCCATAAGACTTAGCCAGATCGATTAGCGCAACAATTGCTACCCAAACACCAAATAGAGGGACAAACATGGTGAGCAGAACCCACCAAACTGGTCGTCCCGCAATCTCGAGAACAACTATATGGTTATAGACGGGCACAATTGCCGCCCAACCAGGCTTACCGGCCTTTGTAAACGCCTTCCACTGGCCAATTACAGTGGCTATTGTCAGTATAAAAGCGATACTAAACGCAAAAAGCAATGCCATAGCTATCAAGATACCCCCCTCTGGGGACAAGCCGTTTGCTAATATGTCATCGCTATAGCTCGTAGGATACGTCGGCAGGCTTGAGTAGTTGTAGTTTTCCACGTCTTAGCGCCCTCCTATCGGTTACTGCCGTATCGTTCAATACACTGCTTAATTACCTGCTTGGCTTCTTCGACATCACCCCAACCTAGCACCTTGGTGCTACCAGGCTTTTTGAGATCCTTGTAGTGGGTAAAGTGATTTTCGAGCTGCTTAACTAGCTGTGGAATGTCGCTAAGCGAATTAATCGCATCAGCATCATCTCGGTTGTCGGCCGGGACAACTACGATTTTGTCGTCAACCTCACCGTCATCCTCAAATTTCATAACACCTATAATTTTTGCCTCAAGCCATACGCCAGTTGGCAGCGGCTCAGGACAGACGATTAGCGTATCCAGCTCATCACCATCCTCATCAAGTGTCTGCGGTATAAATCCATAGTTACACGGTTTGGCGAATATACGCGGCTCAACACGATCAAGCATAAATGCCGCTCGTTGGCGATCCCATTCAACTTTTAGTCGAGACCCCTCTGGAATCTCTACGACCGTATTAAGGACCCCTCCATCAATGTCGCCGGGTGTCAAAACTTTATTAAAATCAGGCACTGTCTCGAACTCCTTTCGTTTATCTGACTATATAGTATCAGCTTTTGCTCGCACAAGGTATACTAGAGGGACGTTATGCAATTATTTAATCAACCAACTCTCCTGACTGCCGATAAATATGCTTCAGACGTCGTAAAAAAATTTGCTCAGCCCGTAAGCGAATCTTAATTGTCGCAACAGTTCTTCGAGACGACGGTCCGAACAGTCACGCAATTGTTGAAGCACTCTGCGAGGCCTCAGACAGAGGCGTCGAGACAATAGTTTATATCGATACATTTACCTACTTGGAGCCCAAAGGGTTCGCTTTGCGTTCATCAAAGCGCCAGCCAGCCCGTACTATCCAAGCGATGAAACTAGAGCGCAGACTAAAACAACACGGCATCACTTTTCACTGGCTTGGACGCAAAACGATCGGACTTCTAGTCGGCAGAACACACAGTAAGTGGACAGTAATTGATGACGTAGTTTACACATTTGGCGGAGTAAACCTTGATCACAGTAGCTTTACAAACGTTGATTATATATTTCGACTAAAAAACGCCTTATTAGCTGACGTAATCGCAAAAGAGCAGGAGTATATCTACAGTCTAGATTGTTCAGGAGGCGCAGCCCGCAGTCATTCTTATGCCATATCTGATCAATCTATCACTCTTTTTGACGGCGGCCTAATCGGAGATTCAATTATCTATAGGCGCGCATGCGATCTCGCTCAAAAAGCCGACAAAATAATCTTGGTCTCTCAATACTGTCCAACTGGTCGACTAGCTCATATCCTAAAGAAAAAACCGTCCGTACTATATTTTAACCACTGGCGACACGCCTCATCGCTTAATCGATTTTTAATTACGCTGGGAATGTTTACCGCAAGGCACGACACTTTATACACGCGCGACGCCTATTTGCATGCGAAGTTTATCATATTTACGATGCCTGATGGACAAAAAGTCGCTATCACTGGATCGCACAACTTTATGTTTGGTTCTGGTGCCATGGGCACGCGAGAGATAGCGCTTGAGACAACCGATCATCATATCATTCGTCAGCTCGAGTCCTTCCTTCATCGACACGTCGTCTAATAATCGCAGTGATATAATTACTGTATGCTCATTATAGGACACCGTGGCGCAGCTGGTCATGCGCCCGAAAACACTATGTCATCTTTTGAGGCTGCATTTAAAGCTGGAGCCGACATGATAGAGCTTGATGTACGTCTCACTGCCGATAATCGCCTAGTGGTAATACACGACTCGAGACTGCTACGAACACATCATCTGCGTGACTTGGTTGCAAATGTTACGTACGAACGTTTACGCAAGCTAACTGTTGATAGACCCGTCCCCCTGCTCGAGGAAATTCTAGATATTTATTTTGGACGCATTCTACTTAATATCGAATTAAAAAGCCGAGGAAGCGGCGAACAACTCGTGCGTCTCCTCAAAAAACACTACATCGCCAAAGCTTCCGACTGGGACAAAGTAATCGTCTCTTCATTTAGGGGTAGCGAGCTTGTACAAGTCCGACAGTTAGCAAAACGTGCAAACCTTGCCCTGCTTCATAGCGAAAATCCTTTTATATTTGTCGCCTATCACCGTTTTATAAATCTTACTGCTGTCGGCTTTCATCGGTTATATCTTAATCGCCTAGCGCTAGAGATTGCTAGGCGCGCGGGGATATTTATTTACGTCTATACCGTTGACCGGCCAGGTGCACTACGCCACCTCGAAGAAAAGGGCGTACAAGGCGTCGTAACCAACTATCCCGATAAGCTGATCGCCGCAACAGAATAACCCTAAGCACACTAGAAATTCAATGGCTATAAAACAGCCACGTCAAAGTTCACATACGGCTATTTGCTCAATGCCTGCGACTCGAGATACTCACGGATACTCAGCGCCGCCGTAGCACCCTCCCCCACGGCACTCGCCACCTGCATCGTCGCGCCGCTTCGCACATCACCACTGGCAAATACACCAGGCAGTGAGGTTGCTAGGTGATTGTCGGTTTTAATCAACCTACGCTCATCGAGTTCGACACCGCTACCTTCGAGAAATTGAGTATTTGGCTTGAGCCCGATGAATATAAACACGCCGTCTACCATAAACTCCGTTGCCTCGCCAGCCTTGGTCGCCTTAACGGCTGTCACTTTACCGGTGTTATCGGCAACTATTTCTGTAGGCACCGTTTCGAGATGAATCGTCACTTTGCCGTCGTCGATATACTTCTTTAGATCATCTTGTAGCACCTGGCTAGCTTTTACAGTACTGCGCACAAGTAGGTCAATATGACTTGCAAAACGCGTCAAAAATATTGCCTCCTGTACACCAGAGTTTCCGCCACCCACAACAACCAGTCTTTTGTCACGATAAAATGCACCATCACAGGTTGCACAGTAATGCACACCACGACCATAATACTCCGCTTCACCTGGGATATTTAGCTTGTTGTAGTCGCTTCCAGTCGCAATCAAGACGGCTTTTGCGCGGACTTCGTTGCCGTCGACCGTCAAGATGTTAACCCCGTCTTCGTGTCGTATGGCCGATACGTTACCGTATTCAATTTTTGCACCGAAACGTTCAGCCTGACGCTGCAATCGATCGGCAAGCGCCATGCCCTCAACTCCATCGGGAAAGCCTGGATAGTTATCGACTTTATCGGTAATCGCTGCAAGACCGCCAACCACACCCTTTTCATATAGCGTCGTATCGATATCTTCTCGCGTCGTATAAATTGCAGCGGTCAGGGCGCTTGGACCAGCACCGACCATTACAACTGGTTTAATTTCTTGCTCCATAGCCTCTCCTTTTATCTATTCATCTTAGTATAAAGCTCTGTTAGCTCCGTCGCATCGGGTTGCTGTATAGTTTCAGGGGCGGGAATTGCCATCACCACAAACTTCAGTGGCATATTTGGAGCTATCGTCTCTTTACCACTGTCATCCTTTTGACCTTGCTCGCCGTATGCTTTGTCAGACGGTATCGTTAACATACGAACACCGCCTATCCGCATACCCTTCATACCCTCTTTCCAGCCAGCAATTAAGTTTGCCTTATCTAACCCCTCACTAATTGGTAGCGGACTCTTGAGCTTATTGGCGCTAGTGTCGATACTCTGATCAAATATATGACCATTTGCATCCCAGCCGACGTAGTACGCCGCCATTTTTGTTGAGCCCGAGACCTCTTCACCCTCACCAACCAGCAAGTCTTCGGTCGAGACTTCTTTGACGCTATTGATATCAAATGCAGCTACACGATCGCTATATTGTTTAAACGACTCGTAATATTTTGCTGACAGTTCATCGCCTTGCGCCTTAACTTTTTTATCATACTCCTCTTTCTTGACTCGATACTCGCCAAGTAATTTTTGATACTTTGCCTGATTTTCCGACGCCTGCTGTTGGGCTAGCACCATTACAGCAAATCCACCAATTGTACCAATTATCGTTACGGTGACAATCGCCAGGATACCCCAACGCTGAAAATTTGTCGTTGCCATATTCCCTCTCTATCTATTAGTCAACTTGCTTCATTATAGCAAACCAGACCACCACTATATAGCGTTCTTGACAAGAGGCGGCTATTCGGCAATCTCAAAACGCGCCAGTTTCCTCTTGGCCACCTCAGACGCACCGAGCTGAAGCTTTAGCAACTGAGCATAGATACCATTAGTTTTTGCAAGTTCAACAGGCGTACCAATCTCGTCAACACGGCCCTTCTTGAGCGTTACGATACGATCAACACCAGCGATCGTACTTAATCGGTGAGCGATAATCAATGTCGTCCGATATTTCATCAGCCTATCAAGCGCTTCCTGGACCTCATGTTCAGCTCGACTATCTAAGCTAGAAGTCGCCTCATCTAGGATCAAAATTGGTGCATCCTTGAGTACCGCCCTGGCAATTGCAATACGTTGCCGTTGACCACCAGACAGCGTAACTCCTCGTTCACCGACCTCAGTATCAAGACCATTTTCAAACTTATTTATAAACGTGTCAGCATTTGCGGTTTTTGCCGCTTTCATAATTTCATCATCAGTCGCATCGGGACGACCGTAGGCAATATTATCCCGGATCGTTCCGCTAAATAATACCGACTCCTGAAATACAGTAGCAATATGCACCCGGACATCCGCCTGTCGAACTTTTCTAATGTCTTGATCGTCGATAAAAATTGACCCATCTGTCGCAGAATATAGCCCCATCAATAAATTGGTGATTGTAGTTTTTCCGCCCCCACTCTCACCAACAAGCGCCACTTTCTCACCTTTTTTAACCGTAAAAGAGATATCGTTAAGCACGCGCGCGCCATCACTATACGCGAATGAAACATGATCAAACCTAATATCACCATGCGATACACTAAGCCGCACACGGCTACCTTGGTCTACCTCAGGTGTAATCTCCATAGCTTCTATATAATCCCTGCTGTTTGCAACCGCACGCTGGTAACTATCGACAAAAAAGCTCAGACCGCGAAGTGGCGCTCCTGCCTGTTGAATCAACATGACAAGTAGCGCAATATCACCAATTGAAAAACGCTTTGCTGAAGCAAAATAAAATACAAAACTGAGCGTGATAGCTTGGATTACTCCAAATACAACCGTACGCATAAAATTCATGCCGTGCCAATGTTTTGACTGTGTTGCAGTTAGCCCTATCATCGCTCGCATATCTTCGTCAAACTGTTTATATTCACGCTTTTCTGCAATGAAACTTTTGACAAGTCTAATCTGGCCAATTACCTCCGTAAAACGTCCACTCGCACGATCGAAATGCTTGTTCTTTTCTTTTTCGACGCGCTGCCATCTACCACTTGTGCGTGCTGTTAGATAGAAATTTGCTGGTATTAAGATAATAAACAGCAAGGCCAGTTGCCATCCATAAAACGCCAAAACCACCAGCGTCAGTAAAGTCGTAATCAACATCTGCAACAAGTTATTGCTAAATAGTTGAAGGAAATTAGTTATATCGATAATTGCTCGATATAGACGATTAACGACCTTGCCCATTGACTCTTTATCAAAATACGACTGCGGCAAACTAAGAAGATGCTTGTAGTATGCTGTAGATAGCTGATGCCTAGTCCTGATAGCCAGCTGGTCGCCAAAGTAGCCACTAACGTCACTAACAATCGCTGAGATAACTGACGCCCCCACCATGAGAAGTCCAAAGAGAATCAACGGCTTCCAGGTAAACACACTTTTATCGGCGACTATCGAGACAGCCCAGTCGGTTGCGTACTTAACTATATTTGGCACGACAAAAGACAACAGAGAACTAATAATCGAAAGTAGTGCAATTGCTAAAATATAGCGCCTCAGCCCTTTTGTGTAATTAAATATTTCACGAATTTGCTTCATCTAGTATTTATTATATCTGGCAATCAGCTTTTGAAGCGATCTTTAAAATGTATGAAGTATTTTACGAAGCGGAGTCACCAAACTTGACGTCAAAATAGCAGCCAATGTCGTTAGGCCCACCTCCGCTACCGTCAACATTTCAATCTTGAATAAGCCACGAGTTGCTGGTAACGAGTAGACGACAAACAGCACTAAAATAACTCCGATCACCACCATAGCTAGTGGTGTTGGACGCCTACTCCTAAGCGTATCCAAAATAACTCTCCGACCAGAAATAGCTAGAATCAAAAAGACGTTTGTCAACACAACCAACAAGAACGTAATGGCTCGCGCGCGCGATTCTGTCCAACCTTGATACATCATATATCCGTGAATGAGCGCAATCGCCACAACCACTAGCCCACCCTGGACAACGCTTTGAAGCACCAATCGTCTACTAAATAATGGGGCGTCAAGTCGGCGCGGTGGGCGCCTCATAGTATTCTCGTCCTCTGGCTCACCCTCAAATACGAGTGTACAGCTAGGATCGATAATAAACTCAAAGAAAACTATATGGATCGGTAGTAGAATTATTGGCCAGCCAAACAGAACTGGAAGAATCGAGAGAACCGCGATTGGTATGTGAACCGTCAAGATATACATCGCTGTCTTCTGAAGGTTTGCAAAGATCCTCCGCCCCGTGCGCACACCTTTGACTATAGACACAAAGTTATCATCGAGCAATACAATCGATGACGCCTCACGTGCTACATCTGTGCCATGTTTGCCCATAGCAATACCAATATGCGCACTCTTTAAGGCTGGGCCGTCATTTACCCCGTCCCCTGTCATCGCAACTACCTCGCCGTTACGCTTGAGAGCATTAACAATCTCAAGCTTTACTCCAGGTGCCACCCGGCTATATATCTCCGTCTCCTGAACAATACGATCACGCATCGCCTCATCGGCCCTCATAAACTCCTCACCCGTCACAACTCGCCCCGCACGAAGGCCAATCTCTTTACCAATACGTCTCGCCGTCTCAGCATAGTCCCCAGTAATCATCATAACTCTGATACCCGCCTGATGCGCCAGCTTAACTGCACTAGCTGCTTCCTTGCGAATTGGGTCTGCCAAAGCAACAAGACCAAGAAAATCATAAGCGTATTTTTCGCGCGACACCTCAACTCTGTTAGTCAACCGACCCCTAGCGACACCCAGAACGCGCAACCCCTCCTGGGCGTAAGCTTTGACCTGTGCCTGAAGCACACTACGATCGGTCTTGCTCAGATTACATAGATCAAATACCGCTTCCGGCGCACCCTTTAACGCAAGCACCTTAGGCACACCCTCTGTATTCGCCCAAACATGGCCAACTGACATTGACGTGTCTTCCAACGGATATTCCTTTATGATCTCCATATTGCCATAAATCGTATTTAGATCAGATACCGCTGAGATGAACGCTTCCTCCATAGGATCAAATGGATTTTTTTGAGAAGCGAGGACCCCAAAAGTGACAACTTCATCATACTGCCCACCTGCTTTACATACTTTACCGTGACGGTCGGTTATACCGACAATAGTCATACGGTTTTCAGTTAATGTCCCTGTTTTGTCAGTACACAAAACGGTCGCACTTCCAAGTGTTTCAATCGTCTGGCTCCGTCGACTCAGCACGTTATTTTTAGCAAGACGCCATGCGCCAAGCGCCATAAACACCGTCAGAACAACAGGAAATTCCTCAGGTAGCACTGCAATCGATAGAGTCAAGCCAGCCAAAAAGCCGTGCAATAAATCACCTCGCAACACCCAAAATAATATAGTCAGCACCACAGACAAACCGATAGCGATTGCCGCAATAATACGCACCGTTTTGCTAATCTCTTTTTGAAGTAGGGTCTTTTCTGGCTTGATCTCATTTAGCGACGTGCCGATTTTACCCATTTCGGTTGCTACACCAATCGCTATCACCTCGGCGATCGCGTGACCTTTGACGATCATTGTCCCCGAATATACATGATTCTCTCGTATGTCTTTTGCCAACGTAGCGTTTTTGTCGACTGGCACCGACTCACCAGTCAATATACTTTCATCAGCCATAAGATTATAGGCATCAACTAGACGCGCGTCAGCAGGCACCCTTCCGCCTTCACTAACAACAACCAGATCGCCCACCACTAACTCTCGACTCGGTATGACTACGTGCTTGCCACCGCGCACAACTTCGCAATTTGGACTGGCCAAACTACGAAGCGCCTCGAGCGCTTTCTCAGTCTTTGTATCCTGATATAGCTCGATAGCAACAACAACAATGACTGAAACCATAAGCACAATCGCCTCACTACGATCACCGAGCAAAAAATAAACTACGACGACCGCCAACAAAAGAAAGATCATCGGCTCAGTCAGAATACTAAATACTAGTCCAAAGATGCTGCGCTTTTCGCGATCTGGCAACTCGTTGTAGCCGTCTCGCCTCTGTCTGGCGGCCACCTCACGTACCGTTAGACCGTGCATATTTTTTGCATTCATCAGTATTATTTTATCAAACCACAAGCACAATCAAAAGTAGACTATAGATAACGCTCTTCATCCAAAAAATAACCATCACTACAACAGACTATTCTCTCAACCGTTACCTATAGGTACTTTTTAAGCGTAGACAGGTGTTGTATTAGTTCATGGTTTTTTGACTTTCGCGCATAATCATCCATACGTCTGATCGTATGTTTATGATTGCGGATTGATTCACTGGTTAAGTTTTTTGGTAATTTATCCTGCTCAACAAAAAACAGCCCCTCGTAGCACCTGCTGACTAGCTTTTCGTCATTGCAATGCTTAAAGGCACGAATCGCATCGTGGAATCGATTCGCATTATAGTGATACACTCCTTCGGCACGCCAGCTATCACGAATTAGCTCAGGCTTACGCAGTGCATACTCGGCAAAACGGCGTGAAGCAGTAAAGTCATTTTTACCCATATAATAAATCGCGCCATTATTACCGACAACCGCTAGCAACTCCGCGTCACGGCTAGCTCGCGCGACCTTAAGTGCATGTTCATAGGAATTACGCTTCATCAGCTGGCTCACTACTTTACCGTAAGCTGCATCGAGATTTCTGCTAACAATATCGCGCTCATGACTCAAAAGATAAGCAAATCTTGCACTCTGCAAAAAATCTTCCGCTCGCACCTCATGTGTCTCGAAATACTCATCGGTTGTATCGAGTAAATTGATACTTACTATCTCACTTAGCGGCAGTACACTCGCATCGGCACTTGAGGCATAATTTTTCCACGTCCCGTTCGTCGCTTCGATATCAACACCGCCACAATGAAGCGCCACATGACCAGGCAAAGTCCTAACACGCAAATCCTTAACGTCCAGATATCTAGAGTACAGGTAGATATAGAGAGTGACGATTTGATTACAGTCACCTACCATAGTATCTTGTAACGGGTCACGCAATAGTCGCCCAAACGAACTTGATGCCCGATATTCATACCTACCATTCGACGGCGATAGATAGTCCATGATCACCTGAATTAGCCGAACTTGATCGCTACGAATATTTACACCAGGCACGATCGCACGAACATGCCTAGTGATCTCATCTGCCGACGCACCATACGTGCGATAAAACTTCTCAAAATCTTCAGTGATACGATCAAGATTAGCGTATAGCTCACGACGCTTTGATTTCGTTAGATATCGATAGCCTTTGTAGCGAAACTCAGTCCACAAATTAACTACTGCGATATTTTCCTGGACTAATCTGTCTAGCTCGGCGCTAATATATACTCGAGAATTATGCTCCGACAGCCGATCAAAAAACTTTGCCACACGACGCTCACGCACATCAACATAGGGGCTAAGAAGATAATAAACTGATCGAATAATTCCCATATTGCTAGTGTATCGCGATATTTAGATTATTACGAATCAAAGGTCGCTACACACGCTCGGCGTCATACTTAGAGAGCATGACACAAGCTAGGTGATCCATAAGTGGCTTGATGTCGGCATCCGTCAGCGTCCGATCGGGGTGCGTAAACGTAATATGCAATGTAGTTGACTTATGGTCGGCGTCGTCTAACGACTGATAGATACTCACTGGGTCAATTGTTATATTTATTTCCCCAGCCCGTTCAGCAAGTGAAGTCCGCGTGGTGTCAAGTAACGACTCATAGGCCACATCAACCCGGGACTTAAGAGTGACATCCTGACTAATCGATGGATACCGACTCAAAGGACGATATTGCTTGCTCTTTTCTTCGCTAGCCTTTTTTAAAGCCTGAAGATCAAGACTCATTGCTGAACTATATTCAGGAAGTTTAAATGACTTACGGACGCTTGCTTTTAGTTCGCCGACTATACCAACGCTCTTACCGTCGCATGTTTTCACTAGCGCGCTACGCGATTGCTCAAATGGAGCAACAAATGGATCATCTAAGGTTTCTTCTATTGGTGCGGTCTTTAGGGTAATTCCCAGGTCTTGAGCAAGACGCATAACTAACCGACGTACACGGAAGTATGGTGAGCCAGACTGCGGACGCTTGCTAGCATACACCGCGTCAATCATTTCAATTTCGCCCGGCAATCCGTTGTCGTCGGTCGCATGATCACGTTTATCGTGAGCCTTACCAATCTCAAATAGCGTAAACTCATCGTATCCCAATTTAATGTTCATGTTGACCTTGTCGAGCAAACTCGGCAAAATGCTGAGACGATAGTATTGCAGATCGGGACTAAGCGCATTTGACAACCGAAATGCCCGAGAAACATCCTGTTCGGCGCGCTTCATAATATTTTCATGAACAAAACTATAAGTCAAAAGCTCGTTCGCACCAGCACGTGACAAGCTATCTCGCACCTGTTGCTTGAAACTGCGAGATTCATTCCTCGGCGCTGGCGACATAACACGCAACGGTAATTCGCATGGAAGCTTATCAAAACCATAAAGACGACCGACCTCTTCCACAACATCCTCAGGATCAACGATATCGGTACGCCAAAACGGTGCGCCGATGATAAGCGTTTGGCCATCGTCTTCGGCCGGGTACGAGGCAAAATTAGTACGGCGCAGCAATCCGCCAATTTCAAAAACCGTCAGATTGCTACCGAGCCGGCTATTTATAAAATCTGTCGCTATACGCATTTCACCACTCAGTGACACCTCATCAAGTTGACCCGTTTTATCTGGGAGATCATATACGTCACTGGCTTGTCTTGCTCCTGTTAAATCTTGAATCATCTTCATAAGGCGAGCCAAAACACGATCATTTTGAAGTGGCGACTGGCCCTTGTTGAAGCGCGCAAGCGCGTCAGTAAATACACCGTGTCGCATCGCGGTTTTTCGCACTGCGTACATATCAAATGTCGCAACTTCAATCACAATATTTTTGGTCTCAGACGACACCTCACTATCACTACCGCCCATGATTCCAGCCAGACCAACTGGCCCCTCGGCGTCTGCGATCACGATATCGTCAGCTGTTAGCTTATAAGTTTTGCCGTTTAGAAGCGAAACCTCTTCGCCATCTCGAGCCATACGTGCGCTAATCTCTTTTCCGCGCAGCTTATCGTAGTCATAAGCATGAGTCGGCTGAGCCGTCATCAGCATTATGTAGTTTGTTATGTCAACAATGTTATTAATCGGCTTTGAGCCCAGTCGAACTAACTCGCACTGAAGCCAGAACGGACTCGGCTCAACTCGGCAGTCTTTCATAGCAACAGTCATAAAACGTGGAACTTTATCTGGAGACTGGTCTACGACCTTTAACTCAAGCCCACTAGCCGATTCAAACGAAGGTTTCATCCAGTACCAGTCAGGATTAGCAAATCCCATATCAAAAATCTCTTCATTATCAGCAGGTACGCCTCTTAGAATTGCTGATATCTCGCGAGCTATACCAATTTGCCCAAAACAATCTGGTCGATGAGTAAACATCTTGTTTTCGATATCAATAACAACATCGTCAAGATCAAACAGATCCATAAAATTAGCGCCTGTCTGCAACGTTCGCCCTTTTGGTAAATCACGTTCTGTTAGCTCAACAATACCATCATGATCGCTGTTAATAGCTAGTTCATCACCAGCCGCCAACATGCCACTACTCATCACACCGCGCAACTTACGTGAATCTAGAACAAATGGCTCCGCATCGTCATAGCTCGCCGGCACAGTTGCTTTTGGCGGCAGCCATACCGCCCACATATCAGCATGAACGTTAGACGCACCGCAAACAACCTGTACACGGCCATTACCATTGCGCTCAACATCGCCAACAGCCCCATTGTCGTCGATCAGACAGACGCTCAGCCGATCCGCATCTGGATGCTTCTCGACGCTAACTACTTTCACAACAATCGCATCTTGGTATTTTTTGCCAAAGTCAATAACCTCTTCAACCCCACCAAGCTGTCCGTTTATTCGATTGACCAACTCGTCAATTGGAGGAATATCAACGTCGACGAGTTTTTGAATTATCTTTAAACTAACCTTCATGAGTTACACCTTTCGTTTCGTAAATAACAACCCCGTCACGCAACTCTAGAAAATGTGACGCCGAAAGATCGCCAAACACCCGCATTGCGTGTGCCGGTACGCTTTTTGGCATGCCAGCCACATCACACCACATAATATCCCGGGTTTTATCCGGCTCACACACTTCTGGCTGACCCGTCCATTTTTTCGTTGCAAAGAAATATACACTCACATCCCTGCCTTTAGTTTCGCGATATATCGCTACTCCAAGAAATATCAGATCACTCTCCTTGACCAATACGCCCGTCTCTTCCTTAATTTCTCTAACAGCAGCTTTCTGAACCTCCTCGTCGTCCTCAACAGTACCACCCGGCATATGCCAAGCATTTGGCTCCCAGTCCGAGTTAGAAGCACGCCGAAGTAGACACACCTTATCACCAGACATCAACCCAACAACAACAGCACGTGTAATCATCGCCTCAGCTCCCGCGAGCTACACAGTACTGCGTTGATAGCGACTTTCAATTTGTATCGATCTACCATACTAAAACTGCCTCAAGAAATTAAGTTTACCGCTCTCAAGGTGACGGATATCTTCAATTTGATACTTCATCATCACTAATCGATCAATGCCACAGCCAAAAGCAAAGCCAGTATAGATTGATGGGTCTATATCAGCTGCGCGTAACACGTTTGGGTGGATTAACCCACAGCCCAAAAGCTCAATCCATTTACTGTGGCTACAGACTGAACAACCCTTTTCACAAAACGGACATTCCAACGCAAACTCAAAGCTTGGCTCAGTGAACGGGAAATAAAATGGATTAACCCGTACATTCAGAGTGCGACCGTAGTACTCCTCGAGAAACTTCTGAAGAGTTGAGACGAGATTACCGACATTTACACCTTTTGCCACATAAATCCCCTCAACCTGGTAGAATGTATGTTCATGTCGTGCGTCTAGATCCTCATTCCGGAACACTCGATCAGGTACAATCGCAGCGATCGGTACTCCACGCTCAAGCTGATCGCGATATTTGACAAGCGTTCGATTCTGCATAGTGCTAGTATGTGCTGGCGCAATCAGCGGATCGCCTTCTGAATCTTTTTCGACTGTCATAAAAGTGTCGTAGTCGTCACGCGCTGGATGTCCTTTAGGAAAATTAAGTACCTCAAACATATGATACTGATCATCAATCTCGCGCGACTCTTCGGTCACAAACCCCATGCGATTAAAAATATCCGAAATAGTTTCGATTTCTCGCATGAGTGGATGTGTCGTACCATGCTCGGTAGGCAACAGGTCTGGTATTGGCGCATTGACATCCATCGGCGCGGTTACATCAATTGGCGGCAAAGTAGCAGTTATTGCTTCGACCTCTTTTTTAGCGACTTCGGCCTCAATCGCCACCTTCAGTTCGTTAACGCGCCGTCCGAATTCCGCTCGGTCTTCTGGAGCTTGCTTGGGTATTTGCGCGTAAAGCTCGCGAAGCTCTCTGCTCTTTAAAACATCGTTCGGATTAGCGGACTCAGTTACACGCGCGATAAGTAGGGCACGTAGTTCTGTGAGATCTGTCATAATAATCGCTACCTCTTAGTTAGGGTTTGTAATATTATCGATTGGTTTGGTAGATGAAAAAAGCAAGCACGGCAAGCGCCGCAAAAAATATCAAAATCCACACTGGCGCGAGCGTCGTAGTCGCTTTTGTGCCCTTTAGGTATGCCGCATCATTAACACCATCAGGCGCATCGCGAAGTTCCGCGCCGTCACCCTCTTGTTTTGCACGTGCCGAAGCCTTTGCTTTTAGCTCCGCAGCTATCCTCTGTTGGAGTTCGCTTCGTGCTTCAGTCTGTTCAAGATATCTTCCCATATGCCAGCTATTATAACAGATACGACCAGATAGTAGTAGACAGCTTATAGTTTATGCTATACTGATTTCATATCTGATTAAAGGAGGGATATATCAAATGGCTACAAAGAAAGCCGCTTCTACAAAAAAAGCGACCGCCAAAAAGCCGGCCGCAGCCAAGACTAGTGTCCGCACTGCTCGTGCAGACGCGTCAAAACCTAAAACCACTACTGTATCAGCAGCTGTTCGCGGCAGGAGTAACGCAAACAAACTACCAGAAAATATCGTCAATATTGTATTTGCCGAGCTTCTAGGTACATTCATCTTGACACTGGTCGTTCTAGCGACGTATCAGGAGTCAGGCGCTCTATATGCCGGCCTCGCTCTCACTGTAATTGTTATGGCAGTCGGTGCCATCTCTGGTGCACATGTCAACCCAGCAGTGACGTTTGGACTCTGGGCAATGCGACGGCTCAAGAGCATTCTCGTGCCGTTCTACTGGGGCGCTCAGTTCCTCGGTGCGATGCTAGCCGTTATCACAATCAACTGGGTATCAAATAACGCCCTAAGTCTCAGTTTTGACAAGATCACAAACATGGACTGGGCGATCTTTGGCGCCGAACTTGTTGGTAGCGCCGTATTCCTATTCGGTATAGCAGCGGTCGTCTGCCATCGTGAACTTTCAAACGGCGCTCGTGCACTTGGTATCGGCCTCTCGTTAGTAGCTGGCGTAGTAGCCGGCACTACCCTATACACCGCAACTCGTACCGCAGAAGTCGCAAGGTACCAGAGTGCATATCTTGCCACACAGCAGAACCAAAAGGCAGAAGCACCAAAGATTCCACACGTAGCTTATGTCAAGGGAGTAACCATCAACCCGGCAGTAGCACTTGCCGTCACTGACCGCACGGAAGGTGAACTAAACAGCTCAAATGGCGCAACCACCAACAAGGAAAAAACCACTAGTCGCCTATCACTCGAAGTAATTCTCGGTACACTAATAGGTGCGGCTCTCGGTGGAAATCTATACCTACTTGTTGCTGGTCGTCGAAGCGATTAGTCGTAACAAGCAACTAAAAAATCGCCCTCTAATGAGAGCGATTTTTTATTGAACCAACTTATTCGACGTTAGGCTTATCGAGCAACAATGGATCTACACTAGAGTCGCTATTAGCAATCTTTACAACGTCTTTATCAACCTTGCCAAATTCTTTATAGGCATTGTTATAATGATTGACCGTTGTGCCAAGCGAGTTACCTAGCTTTTTCATATACTCATCATACTTAGCAATATGCTGGCCAAGTTTGCCGACTCGCACCTGTATATCCTTTGCCTGTTCTTCAATCTGTAGGCTCCTCAACCCCTGCAATACAGTCTGGAGATAAGCCATGAAGCTTGTCGGGCTAGTGATAATAACATGCTTCTCCCGAAACGCGTACTCGATCAAATCACGCGAACTACCGCCACTGCCAACATTGTTCACCAACAAATCATAGTAGAGTGACTCGGAAGGAATAAACATAAATGCAAAATCCATCGTTTTCTCGCTCGGGCGAATGTACTTTGCCGTCTCATCCACTCGACCCTTCAGATCTGCCTTTACTTTTTGAAGATATTGCTCGCGCTCTTTACCGTTCGCCTCAATCATGCGATTGTAGTTCTCGAGCGAGAACTTCGAGTCAATTGGCAATATTTGCCCCTTGTCTAGAAAGATAACTGCATCAACAATTTCCCCGTCGTTAAATTTATACTGTGTCTGAAACTGCCCCGGCGGTAGGACATTCTCCAGCACACTCGATAAATAAAACTCGCCAAACACACCGCGCTGTTTTGGATTAGACAGTACATTTTGCAGAGTCTTTAGCTCATCTGCAACATTTATGACTCGTCGGTTTGTCTCATCCAGCCGCGCCAAACGCTGAGTCACATCGGCCACCAACTTTGCACTTTCGGTTAACTGCTTTTGGACCGACTGCTGTACACCCAAATTTGACTTTTCCAGCTTGTCGCCCATCGTCTGCTGAAGCGACATTATACTACGCGACAACTCTGTCACATCAGTCTTCATCAATTCTACAGCATTTGTATTTTTTATTTCGTTAAACTTCTGCAAAAACACAAACAATACGACGCCAATCCCGCAAATAACTACTATCAACAAAATAATGAGTACGATTTCCATACTCATTATTATATATCACTCACGAATACTACTTTACGCGACTAGCACCCAGCGAACAAGCACGGTTAGTACAGCCACTAAAACGATAGCTAGAATAAAATTACGTATACGCGCCAACCAGCCAAACACTCCATAGGCCAGACCAAAAAATACAGCAGTGATCATCATTGCCCAGTACCAATCTAGACCCATCAGAACATTCTGGATACCCCAAAGGGCGATTACCGATACGATAACGATAAGTAACGGGCGATATATGCGTGTTCGCGCTAATCCCACCACTCCGCCAATCGACCCGACCAGCATGGCGACAATCATCGCATAATTAGGCGCTTGACCACAATCAGCTGTCGACTGAGGACGACAAAGTACTGCGCTAAATATAAATTTATTGAGCAGGAAATATAACACCGAGATAATCGCGCCAACTGCAACACCCACAAGAATCATACTGATAAGCTCACGACGGCTCATCGATACCAGTGGCGACACGCGCGCATCAGTAGCGTCTTCATGGACTGCTTCTTTTACCATAAGTTTCTCCACAAACTATTACTAAACTTTGGTATATTGTACTACTTTTTGACGGGTTTGGCTAGACGCGCCTTCAGTCGCTTTTTTGCGTAATTCTTATACCAAAGCGCCCCAACACCGGCAACAGCTACTCCACCAACAACATCGAGGGGCGTGTGTACCAGAGCAAGCACACGACCAATACAAATTAGTAGCGTCATCACTGCCATCGAAATAGTCATCTTACGGCTACGCGTACCATACCATACAGCCAGCACTAAAAACATCGCAAACAACGCATGATCAGACGGGAAGCCAGGATTATTGAGGTAAGCCGCACCAGGGTTTAGCCCCAACTGCTCAAACGGTCGAAGTTGCTCAGGTTGCCATATAGAACCAAGTAACTTAGCAGTAAAATACGATGTTATACCCGCCATAAAAATTCGACTATAGCGATCATACCGATCGTTACCTGGCACCCGAAATAGTAGCCCATACATCGCCAGTACAATGAGCGGCAACATCAACCAGTCGGCAAGTAGCTTTATGATCATCTCCATGCCTAAAGTATACTACTTTTTGAGGCGACCTGCACCAGATTCAGCTCCGCCAAACATCAAGTGCGCAATATCAGCCACCGCTCGACCAATTGCACTCATATCATTCTGCTGACGCATAGGACGAGATGGTTGACGACGCTCCGGTAACTTAGCCACTGGAGCTGGACGTGGAGCCGCTTTTGGCAAAGGCAAATGACTAGGTCTTATCTCGGGCTTCTTTACTACCGGTTTCGGTGTCAGCTGTGCCATGACGCTCGGTATAGAATCGTCGAGAAGCTGTTTGCGATACGACACAGGAGCCGTATTTGCCCCCCCGTCTCCAATGTCGATTGATTCAAGCATCTGCTGCTTTATTTCAGGAGGAGGACATTTACCAGTATTTTTGGACGCACAAAGCTTTGCCATCGGACAGCCCTCACAAAGCGCCACTGCACGAGAAGCAATCTCAGACCGAACGGCCTGTTTACTGGGTAGTAACATCTCTGGATCTTTTATCAACAATTCACTCATTCAAAAAACGTCTCCGTACTAATCAAGCTGCTCGACACCCCACGATCGACCAACCCACGCCACATATCTCTCACAAACTCAACCGAACCGCACAGTAGGTAATTCACCTCTCCCTCTACAGCTTTTACACAAGCGTCAAGATCGATCCGTCCGCGGTGCATGTTCACCGGAACCTGCTTATTTCGTGTAATATGATGATGTACCGTGAGCGAATCATGCGCCTGTTCGTGACCATTTAACGCCTCGTGAAAAGGAATCTCTTTTGCATCACGATTACTGAAAAATACGTGCGCTAATCGTCCTTTGTCTCGACGCAATTCGTCTTTGACAATACTCCAGATTGGCGCAAGTCCACAGCCTGCACTAATACAAACCAACGGTCGAGATGTTTCGGGATTAAAATACCCATAAGCCGCCGAGATCATAAACGTATCACCGGGCTTCAGATCGTGCAACTTACCCGAGTATTCACCGACCCTCTTAACCGTAATACTCAAATCGTCCTCATGTGGCGCCGACGATAGGCTATATGCTTTTCCCTCAGGTGTCGAGCTATCATCAAAAAACACCGTGATATACTGACCAGCCGTATATATAAACTGCCTATCATCCTCAACACGAAAATAAATCGTTATCGTATCAGACGATTCTTTATGAATCCGAGTTACCTTGGCTACATATCTCTCCATTAGTGCACCACACATTCCTGGACATGACGGCTCATAATGTCGCGAGCCTGATCCATCTCTTGTTTTGTAAATGATTCGCGTTTGTTAAACTGTGGACTAACCGTCGTCCCAGGCACAAAATACTGCAAAGCAAAACGATCAGCGCCGTGCACAAGCTGGCCAATTGACTCAAAATCTTCAGGAACGAGCTGTCCCCGCACAATTGTTGTACGAAATTCATGCGGAATTGTCCGGATTAGATCAATACTTTCGCGAATTGCGTCAATATCGATCGGCCGAGCTGCAATCTGTGAGTACTTCTCGAGCGGGCCTTTTATATCCATTGCAACAAAATCAACCAGATTTTCCTGGAGTAGTTCTCTTAGCACCCCAGGGTTTGTCCCGTTTGTATCAAGCTTGACTAGAAAGCCCATTTTTTTGCATCGACGTATAAAATCAGGTAGATCTTCCTGCATAGTCGGCTCTCCACCACTGATCGCCACGCCATCAAGTAGTCCACGACGCTTCTCGAGAAACTCAAATATCTCTTCTTCGGGGATAGCGCCAGCGTATTGCTCCGGCAAAACCAGTTCGGGGTTATGACAATAACCGCACCGCATATTGCATCCAATCGTGAATATGCTCGCGACTGTATATCCCGGATAGTCAACTGTACTAAACTTTTGAATACCGCCGATTGTCATTTTATTTCCCCTTTGTCTTGGATTGCACCAGAGCCAGCCTACTCTCATGGCACAAGAATCCATGAGGCCCGCTAGGGGCCTCATGCTAAGTCTCCTACTCTATTTGTTCCCCGCCTTGTCGTACTGCTTACGCATACAAAACTCTGCTTTTTTACCATTGTTCCACTGCTCAACTGGACGCAAGAACCCAACCACACGCGAGTATATCTCACAGTTCGACTCACAATTTGGACAAGTCGACTGTTCGCCATTGATATATCCGTGATTTGGACAAACACTAAAGCTCGGACTGAAGGTAAAGTAAGGTAAATGGTAGTTGTCGCAGATTTTCTTGACCAAGCCTTTGAGCGTCTTCGGATCAGCCATGCGCTCACCAAGGAAGAAGTGGATCACCGTACCACCAGTATATTTCGTCTGGAGATTGTCCTGCAAATCAAGTAGCTCAAACAGGTCATCTGTAAAGTTAACAGGTAGGTGTGTCGAGTTTGTATAAAACGGATGCTCAACATCACGACCGATACCGTTTGCAAAATGTGCTGTCTCTGGAAAATCAGCCTTATCAATCTGCGCCAAACGGTAAGTCGTACCCTCGGCAGGTGTCGCCTCGAGATTGTAGTTATTGCCAGTTTCTTTTTGGAACTCAACTAGGCGATCACGCATGTAATCAAGCGTTCGCTCAGCAAATTCACGACCCTGAGTTGAACCGATATTTACACCCAGCAGATTCTCTGAAGCCTCATTCATACCGATCAAACCGATTGTACTGAAGTGGTTCTTCCAATAAACTCCAAAGCGCTTTTTGATATCACGTAGGTAGTATTTTGTATAAGGATAGAGATTCATGTCCGTCAAGCGTTCTAGTGTCTTTCGCTTAACCTCGAGGGACTCCTTGGCCTTCTCCATCAGATGATCAAGGCCCTTGCGGAACTCCGCCTCGTCCTTACTCTTGAGCGCCAAACGAGGCAGGTTGATCGTTACCACACCGACACTTCCTGTCATCGGATTTGACCCAAACAAGCCACCACCACGATACTCAAGCTGGCGATTGTCTATGCGCAAACGACAGCACATGCTACGAGCATCCTCTGGGTTCATATCGCTATTTACGAAATTTGAGAAGTATGGAATACCATATTTCGCACTAGCCTCCCATAGCTTTTCGATAACTGGATTATCCCAGTTGAAGTCCTGAGTGATATTATAAGTCGGAATTGGGAAAGTAAAGACGCGCCCGCTTGCATCACCCTCACACAGTACCTCGAGTAGTGCTTTATTGAAGATATTCATCTCATCCTGGTGATCACCGTAGTTTGTGTCCGCCAGCTCACCACCAATTATTACAGGCTGACCCGCCATATAGCTTGGGCACTCGAGATCAAGTGTAATATTAGTAAATGGCGTCTGGAATCCAACACGAGTCGGAACGTTTACGTTAAACACAAACTCTTGGAGAGCTTGCTTGACTTCTTTGTAGCTCAGCTTATCGTAAGCGATAAATGGCGCGAGGAGCGTGTCGAAGTTGCTAAACGCTTGAGCACCTGCCGCCTCGCCCTGAAGCGTGTAAAAGAAGTTCACCACCTGGCCGAGAGCTGTACGAAAATGTTTCGCTGGTCGAGAAGAGATTTTATTCGTAACGCCAGTAAAGCCCGATCGCAACACATCCTGCAGATCCCAGCCGACACAATAAACACTAACGAGATTAAGGTCATGGATATGCATATCACCACTTCGGTGCAGCTTACCAATCTCTGGTGAGTAAATCTTATTAAGCCAATAAGTTTTGCTTACCTCGCTCGAAATATAGTTGTTTAGACCCTGGAGACTATAGTCCATGTTGCTATTTTCGTTGACACGCCAGTCGAGTTTCGCTAGATACTGATCAACCAGATCAACATGCGCGCCGCTAGCAATCTCTCGAAGCTTTTTATGTTGATCGCGATAGATAATATAAGCCTTGGCAGTTTTCTTGTACCGACTTTCAAGCAATATCTCTTCAACTATATCCTGGATCTGTTCAACAGTCGGAACCTTTTCACTGATCTCTTTTGTAGCTCGTGCGACAACCTTTTCGGCGAGCTTATCAGCTACTACTTCGCCAAATTCACCAGTCTCGAGACCAGCGCGCTCAATCGCTGACATAATTTTTGCCTGGCGAAATGCAACCCTTCGTCCGTCTCGTTTCTTGATGTATGTGTACATACCCCCTCCTCGTACGTTTGCTCTCGGGTACCAAAAAAGACACTCAAGGTGTCTCGATGAACGCCCGAATTACTGTTGATTATTTGTGTGTTGTGGTGCCAAACACGCTACCAGTAGCGTCTGTCCTCAATAATAGCCCACACCCATAGCGTCGTCAACTCTTGAAATTAACCATTTTTGATATCATAGGACTAGCAATAGCGTTATTGTGATATTGTAATACGCTACAGGTAGCGTAGGCTCAAGCAAATACGCCCCAGAGTAGCTGCCCTGGGGCGTATTTTCCACACGACGTATTAAACCAGAGCCATACGAGGCGCACGAGTCAAAATATACGCCTCAATCTTAGCGCGCGACCAGCCACGTCCAAGCAACTCGTTTTTTAGGCAACCAAAAAGAGCGATGCGGAAGTCTCGCTTCGAACTCAACCCGCAAGTACGAGTCACTTCCTCAAACGGCATTTTTTTACACATCTGCTTAAATCGATGCGGCGAGATACCAAGCACCTCTGCCCGAAGCTCGCCCTTGCGGTCATGCGTCTGTAGTAATTTATCAAATTGCGATTCACGGCGCTTTTTTGGGACTGCGATTTGGCTAAGTCCTGGAACAGCCGCCGCTACTGCCGTGACAACTAGTAGGCTGGCGACAGTTTTTGTCGATAGCTTCATGTAGACCTCCTTTTTCTGTTAAACCATGAGCAGTGCTCATGCTTATATCCTACCCCGTGAAAATACGTGAAAAGAAAGTAGTTTTTGCAACGAGGAGCCGACCTCTGGCAGCCTCTTATTGTGAGGACACGGGGTTATCTTTTTAACAACCAGACTAGCTCTTCAACCGACACAATACTCGATTCACCCGTCGTCATATCCTTCACGTTCAGCACTCTCTTTATCGCCTCATCTTCGCCTATTACTACAGCATATCGACACCCCATACGATCAGCATACTTCATCTTTTTCTTTATAGACACCGTTTCTGTATATAGGATCACTGGCAGACCCGTCGTACGTAGTTCAGAGGCCACCTCAAGCGCATACGAAACCTGCTCGCTATCGAGAGGCAAAACAATGACATTAGCTAGGCTCTGTCTTGTCGTCTTTATGACACCCACCTCACATAACTTATAAAATAACCGCGACAAACCAATCGATATACCAACCCCCGTCAGCCTCGTCTTGGTGTAGTATCCCGCCAAGTCGTCATATCGACCGCCCGAACACACACTACCCACCCCTGGCAAATCATTGAGAACTGTTTCGTACACTGTACCCGTGTAGTAGTCGAGTCCGCGTGCAATTCTCAGGTCAATCTGAAATCTTTTTTCTGGTACACTCATCGCGCGTAAAGCCGCAACAAGAGCACCAAGTTTAGCAACACCATCGCTAAACACCTCAGACTTTACACCCAAACCAGCAAGCTTACCGAGTATCTCGTCGTTCGTGCCAGCAATCTCGGTAAATTCAATTACTTGGTCAATTTGCTTTTTGCTAAGTCCAATCGACTCAAATTCAGCAACTAGCTCTTCTCGAGTAATTTTTTCCATCTTGTCGATAGCACGCAGCACCTCGACCGATACGTCCTCCAGCCCGATTCCTTCAAAAAAACCATTAAGCACTAGGCGGTTGTTAATTCGGATCGTAAACTCACCAAAACCGAACTGATCAAATATATCGTTGATAATCGCTGGGAACTCAGCATCTACAATCGGACTATTACTACCGATCACATCTATGTCACACTGATAAAACTCGCGAAAACGCCCCGCCTGCGCCCGCTCGGCGCGATAGACCTTGCCAATTTGGTAGCGCCGAAACGGAAATGCTAACACCCCCTCATGCTTGGCGACATAACGTGCCAGAGGAACAGTCAGGTCGTAACGCATCGTCAAGTCATTGCGACCACGCTCAAATCTATACACCTGCTTTTCTGTCTCTCCGCCACCCTTTGCAAGTAGGACCTCCGAGAGCTCAAGCACTGGCGTATCAAGTGGCGTAAACCCGTATTTTTCATATGTATTTCGAACAATATCAAGAAGTCGATTAAACTCAATCTGCTCGGCTGGTAGATATTCGTTGAACCCGCTAGGAGTTCGTGGCGTCGTAATATTCACTTTCATCTTCCTTTCAATTATATCCTATCGATATAGATAGGTCAGACTCCTCATGAGCCCGTCGCTATAAATCAACTACCCTCCCGAAAAACCAGCGGCATCACTGACCAGGAGATACGAAATACTCCTAGTCAACCTGCGCTGGCTTGGTATGGGCGCGATCAAGCACCGAAGCGTAACCGCCAGCACCGCCCTTGAGCCACTCACTGATTCGTGCGACCGTACGACTCGATAACTTGGTCTCAGCAACAATCTGTGTATATGTCGCCCCCGCTCGTAGCATCTCAGCCGCACGTAACCGAGCGCCCACCTCTCTTAGCTCACGTTCAGTCATGACATCACGAAGAAACGCCCGCATCAATTCCTCATTAGAAATCGCACACAACTCTCGAGCAAAACGACTCGGTAGCGCCTCATTCCAAATATCACTTACGTTTTCCATACCTTCACTTTATCAAAGTAAAGTGGTATTGTCAATTACCTATTATCAGCCCTTGCGACATACATAAATCAGTAGTATAATCATAGATTGAATCCGTTAGTGGGGATTCGCCAAGCGGTAAGGCACTGGGTTCTGGTCCCAGCATTCGGGGGTTCGAATCCCTCATCCCCAGCCAGATACGAAATTATACTGAAACTGTCGCTCGATGGGCGACAGTTTGTATTTAGCCTCTAAAATGACTCACTTTTACGAGTTTGCTCGAACCTACTACCAATATGCGGTACGGCGTTGAAAAAGAGATCAGGGCAAAGCCCTGTTCGGCGGGTCACCCGCGCCCTGACCCGCCGAAAACCACTGTCGAGATTCCAGCGGTTGCTATTGGAGTGGTGAATTTAATAGTTAGCATCGTCTCCTGTAGTAATACTTATGTTATTGCCAGTATAATAAAACCATGAGCAAAATCCATATTCACATCGCCAATGCCAATCAAATATTCACTAATGCAGAAATTACGATATTCAAAAACGCGACTCAAAAAGCCGAAGGCTTTATCTCCGCCACATTCGCACAGTTTGACTATGAAGTTGATGTAATTATCGCTACATCCTCATTTATATTGCCAACTATCGCCGAGGATGGAATCGCTGGCAAGACGCTTCATTCACGCTTGATTATACTCTCGCTTGATAAAAATCAACACGAAATTAGCGAAGGTTTTATCTTCGAAACGATATGCCACGAGATGTCACATTCGCTACGCTGGGAGAAACTGCCTGAATATGCCGAAACTATGTTTGATGGGATGATTCTGGAAGGCCTGGCTATTGCGCTAGAAGAGGAGGCGATGATTAAAACTGGGCGACAAGATAAACAGTTTTTCTTGAAAGAAATACAGGAAACTCCTCGAGCTGAAATAGATAAGATGATTACCGTGCTAAAAGATAAGTTTGAAGACAAAATTTATGATTATAACAAAATATTCTTCACTGGCGATGATATTTTGCCACGCTGGGCCGGATATAGACTTGGGTATTATTTCGTGAAACAGTACTTGCGCCAGACTGACCAAGATATTGTGCAAGCAACATTGGCTAGCTATAAAGATTTTACTCTATAAATTGAAGAGTCCCCGTCGCGATATGCGTAACGACGGGGACGAGACGTAGTGTTCACTACGTTTTTGTAATCGCACTATCCGAGGAGATGGAGGCTACTTGCCACAGCCGCTTCCGCAGCTGCTGCCTCCGCACCCGGAACCGCAGCTACCACCAGCACAGCCGCTTCCGCCGCCGTTACCGCAGTTGCCGCCACCAG
Organism: Candidatus Saccharibacteria bacterium oral taxon 955; assembly: GCA_010202265.1. Lineage (NCBI taxonomy): Bacteria > Candidatus Saccharimonadota > Candidatus Saccharibacteria bacterium oral taxon 955. Next base: position 574,441 of record CP047918.1, read on the forward strand.
AGACACCACCGCAGTTGCTTCCGCCACCGCTATCCATAGCCCGGAAGATGGGCGACATGGTCACCGTGATTGTCGAGAGAGTCTTGGTGTGCATAGAATCACCTCCTTTCTATTTGGATTCGTGAATCTATCCTGTGTCATTCGCACATCTACACAAGACAGAATCAAGCAAAATAGTGTGGCATAAGACGTGTGTTGTCCACCACACAAGCCAGTGAGTGATGAGAGTAGTGTCCGGCACCAAAGCCAAAACTGATCGGAACCAACTTAGGACTTAGTACTTTTACAACTCTTAGCGCAGAGTCTTCCTCCGATACGTTCACGACAACCGCGTCCAGCTTACGTCTTAGGGTGTCAATTGAAGTTGCTACCTCGGGAGTAGTTTTTGAGATTTCACCCTCAAAAAGAAATTCCAGGTGCTCATGATATAGCCTCGACTGAGCGTAAAGCACTTCATGGTCTAGGACGCTATGAACGTGTTCGGGAGTAAGCTCTCGTGTACTCTGCTCGTTTAAGCCGTAGATCAGCCTAGACTCAGCCTCTTGAAAAGCCTTGATAGCAGCCTCATCAAACGACTCCAGCGAGCTGGATGCACCACTTACAAAGCAGGGATATGAGTCGGAGGTAATCACCACTTCAATGATGACAACTCCCATCTGGCTCACATCAAGGACGGTCACATCGTGACCTCGACTGCTCCAGTACTTCGCCCCGTTTTGCAGATGTAGTGGCAGAATCGCATAATCCAGCATGCGCGGACTACGCTTTTCGTACCAGCTACGCATCAGGCTGTCTCGCTCGACGATCTCTAGCAAGCCTCGGTCGATTGCTCCAGTCAGATCGGTGTGGGCCGCAAAACCCGAAGAACAGGTATCCACCACCAACTTTCTATCGAGTTTTGGCGTGGAGTAGAACACAAGATCCGTCGGTACAAATACCGTTTCTCCCGTGCAACCTACTCCCTTGACCCATTCAAATATAGAAAAGTAGCTAAGGCGCTTGGAGTTACAGCCCTAAGCTTATTTACCAAATAGGGCACCTCATAGCAACCGCTGGAATCTCGACAGTGGTTTTCGGCGGGTCAGGGCGCGGGTGACCCGCCGAACAGGGCTTTGCCCTGATCTCTTTTTCAACGCCGTACCGCATATTGGTAGTAGGTTCGAGCAAACTCGTAAAAGTGAGTCATACTGAAACTGTCGTCAAGCGGGCGACAGATTTTCTATATATGCCTACGTCCGTCTTGGTAATTCTCGAACCGTCAACACCGCCGCCCAAAGCCATAGCGCCGAAAAAGCAATTATCCAAACTCCAACGGTTGTTATAATCGTACCGCCAAACAACCCCGTGTTTGAACGGTCGACCGTGCCAGCAAAGTTTTGCCACAGCGCGAGTAGACACCACAGCACTGGCGCAGCGACAACCAGCCTACAAGAAATAGCTCGCCATCGATCGCTTAGCTTCATAGATAATAGATACGGAAGTGCTCCAATCTCAAGTGCTGGGATAATAACTGCTAAGACAACCGCCGTCACACGACCACCAAATAGCCCAAAGCCTAGTGTCACATCAGAGAAACGCTCGTAACTAAATAACTGCGCAATCGCAAGCCCTGCGTACAGAAAGGCTAAAACAAGCCCCCGAATATACGCTGGGTTTTTGCCGAATTCTTCTGGAAATATATGTTTTATCATCTTTTTCATGATTTTAGTATATACTTTTCCACAAGTTTTTTCATTTTTTTTCAAAAAAGTGCTTGCGCTTCTAAAAATTACCATGTATTGTACAAGTAGCGAAGTTACAAAAACAAACACTCCACCAAAAGACTGTTTCATCGCTCTACGATATTTCCACCACAACATATCGCATACACCCCGCTATAGAGCGGGGTGTTCAGTTTTTTAGGGACGCTCAGCTTTTTTGCTATGTTCAGCGCGCCATTTGGCAACTTCACCGTGATGACCGCTCAAAAGAACATCTGGCACTCGCATCCCCTGCCACTCGGCAGGTCTCGTATACTGAGGAAACTCTAGAGTTTCACCATCAGAAAAACTCTCAATAGTAGCGCTCTCTGCACCGCCAAGTACCCCTGGAATTAAACGTACAATACTATCGATCACTGTCATCGCTGGTAATTCGCCACCCGTTAATACATAGTCGCCGACGCTGATCTCCTGATCAACTAGTGCCATAATTCGCTCATCATAGCCCTCATATCGACCACAAATAAAAATATACCCATGATCCGTTTCGCTGTACTTCTGGGCCATCGCCTGCTTCCAGCGACTTCCTCGAGGCGTCATAATCAATACTTTTGCCGTAGGATCACACTCCTTTGCCTTCATGACCGCCTTCCACAGTGGCTCCACCATCAGCAACATACCATCTCCACCGCCATATGGCGTATCATCTACTGTCCGCCGTGAGCCCAGACCAAATTCTCTTAGATCTATGGTTGATAATTCAACGCGCCCGTCTTTCTGCGCTTTCCACATCATAGAATTGCCAAATACCCCCGTAAACATCTCTGGAAATAGCGTAATAACCTGGAATTTTTTCATTATTTATAGTATAACAATCTTTGACATATTTGTCTATTTCTGTTTTTATAGTTATTGCATTATTATTTTATTTATGTTCTAACAATATTTTATATTTTACCTATTTTATGGTGTAGTTTTTGAATTAAATTCGGACTAGGCGTCGAGACTTTTCATTTATCCAGGGGTATAGTAAACTATAACCGATATGGAGTTCGAAACATCTAGCAAAGAAAAAACAGATGGTATAAGTGACGAAATGCGTCTAGCCGCCTCTAGTCGCAAGACCGTCATCACCCCAATTCACGAGGATATTTATGCAGACGAAGAGTCCGACGAGCTAATCGCTACCCAACACACGCTAGCTCCACCGATTGCCAATATACCAAGCGACACTGAGGCAACGACCGCTTATACAGACGCAAACACACAAGCAGGACAAAAAACCCAAAAAACTCATAAACTAGCGCTCATAATCGGCACTTGTGCTGGAGTTGTTCTCATAGCATTAGCGACAGTATTTATACTGACGAGATATTTTTAACACCTCTACTAGCATCGTATTGCCGTTAAAACCAACTAAATACCCGCTACTTCTAGCGGGTATTTAGTACAAATAAGTCTCTCTAAACCATTTGGTTTAGCTCGCATGAGCTATTTTGTTTGTTCTCGCAGTTCAGGTTCTCGCATGAACTGCTTACGATTATATATCGAGGTCATCTAGTTCTGCAAGCTCTTGACGAGACTTTTTTGCGAACTCGCTCTCTTGATTTTCACTGTTTTCCACAGCCTCATCGGTAGATTTATCCACAGTGCCATCACTATCGTCATCTGACGACATCATGATCGGCTCATCTGGATTGTCGTTATTAACTATCTTTAGGTTGTAGCGTGCAGAGTTTTTCGTACCAAGTGCGCGCAGGAGTGTACGTAAGCTCTGCGCCGTAACCCCTCGACGACCAATTACACGCCCTAGATCATCTGGGTTAACAGTGAGAGTCAAAAGCACACCTTTTTCATCTACTATGCGATCCACGACGACATCGTCGGGATTACCTACTAGTGATTTAACGATATATTCTACGAATTGCTGGTCGATAGTCGACATATGCCCTCCATGTCTACCTTAGTCTTACTGTTTGATATCGTACGTACTTTTATTTTAGCACGCTCACATAAATTATGAACGTAACGCAATAAAAATACCCCCAAACAATCTGGATTTTCTGGGGATATTTTATTTATAAAAGACTATTCAGCTAGCGAGACTTACTCTTCGGTTGTTGAATCAGTCTCAGCTGGAACTTCTTCTTTTGGCTGGTTCTTGCGAAGTTTTTCGGCATTTCGAACTGTCTTAGTCTTGCCACCCTTAAACTCCTTGACCCACTTTGGCAGCTTCACACCGGCTTCTTTTAGAAGCTTAGCAACACGTGGAGTTGGCTGAGCGCCGTTATCGAGGTATTTTTGAGCCATTTCAACATTTATATTTGACTCCTTGGTATGCGGGTTGTAGTTACCAACATACATGACGACACGACCGCTAGATGGGTGACGGCTCGCCTCTTGAACTGCCAACCGATAAACTGGGTATGCCTTGCGACCGAGGCGCTGCAAACGAATTGCGAGCATAAAATTAAAACTTCCTTTACTTCACATTAGTACTATTGTTACTTCCGTAATATTCTAGCGTGTTACAGGGAAAATGTCAACAAAGCATGACTAGAAGTTCGAAAACAACAAGCAGGCTACGTGATGGTTATGGTCCCGCTTCTAACAAGATCACCATCAGCTATAATTGACATAAATGTACATACATGCTATAAAAATACTAGCTTTTCGCCCAAGGTTTTGTAGAGAGGGCGAAGGTCGCTCTTTTGCCCTGAACGAGAGGTTTGATAGGAGAGAACGTGTATAGCGACAATCTTGACAAGGCTAGCCTGAAAGCTCGAATAGAAGAATTGAAAAAGGAGTTGAAGGAGTTGAACAGACTCAAAATCTATCCAAACCGTGAAACCGCCTACGGTATGAGTAGATCGATAGAGTTGACGAGCGAGATCAGCGACAGCATGCAGTGTATAAAACTACTTAGTGAGAGGATAATTCTCCTAAATGAGCTTGTCTTGGCTTACGGCAATTCCACCACCGGTCACGACGCCAAGAAGGTAGCTGAGTCGTCGCGACAAATAGCCCGAAGCGCGACATACATCAAGCTACTCAATCAAAAAGTCGGTCTGTTGTGCGAGATAAATACGCTATATCTCACACCCGTCAGACCGATATCATAAGGGCCAAACGAAGCCCGTCAAAGAAGATCACCAGACACCTCTGTCTAAACGTGACTCTTTGGCGGGCTATTTTCTTGGGACTATTGCCGCTTCTTGTACTCTTCAAGAGCTGCTCGAGCCGCCTGTTGCTGAGCAGACTGCTTACTTGGGCCAATCCCCTTACCCATAAGCGCACCATTGACATACGCACCAAGCGTAAACACCTTGTCGTGGTCAGGACCCTCTTCTGAGAGTACTTTGTAGACTGGCGTTGCACCATCCAATTGCTGAGAAACTTCCTGAAGATGGCTCTTTGGGTCTCGCCATGACCCCTCCGCCAAAATTCCCTCAAGCTTAGATAGAATATGCTCATGTATGAATCTACTAGCCTCATCGTAACCTTGGTCTAGGTAAATTGAACCTATCGTCGCCTCAAAAGCATTAGCCAATATCTGCAAGCGCGCCCGCTCCGAGCCATTTTTTTCTCCCTTACTCATACGAACTAACGGCTCGTAGCCAAGCTTTTGCCCAGCTGCACCGATACTCTCAGTTCGAACCAAAGCTGCACGCCAGCTCGTCAACACACCTTCTGGCTCTGAAAAATTACTGTATAGGTAGTCCGTTACGACCAACTCCAGTACCGCGTCACCAAGAAACTCAAGTCGTTCATTGTGTTCAGACACTGATTTTTTATGCTCATTTACGTAGCTTCTGTGGGTCAAAGCAGTAATCAGGAGCTGAATATCATTGTATTCAAATCCTAATTTCTGCTTTGCAAACTCAACGTATGGGCCAATTGGCATACCACTCATTGGCAAATCCTCCTTTTTATAGCTTTTCTTCCCGGATACGCGTCTTTGCCTTTAGCATCAACTTAGCAATATCCTCATATTCGATCAGATCAAGCGCCCTATTAAACGGAAACCACTTGATGCCATTCATCCATTCTTCCTTTTTGATCTCATTGCCATCTGTGCGAACACGCACCAGATAAATTTGCGTTGTCATCAGAACTAGCCGATCAATACGGCGATAACGAAAATGAATCTTGCCTAGCCACCCAAGCATATCAACATCATAAAGCCCCGCCTCCTCACCAATTTCGCGACGCGCCGTCTGTACCGCCGTTTCACCTTCCTCTATATGACCTTTTGGAATAGTCCATCGGTCTTTAGCATCTTGAATCAGCAGTATCTCTAAATCGTTATTTTTTGTATGACGAAAAACGATTCCGCCACTTGTCGGCTCACGTACAATTTCTTGAATCGACGCTTTCGCATGCGAAAGATGCTTCTTAGTACGATCAAGCCTTTGCTTGCTTGGTTTTGGCATCGGCTGAAGCTCCCTCTACAAGCGTTCTAAACGCAGTACCAAGTACTCCGTTGATAAACTTGCTTGAGTTATCAGAACCAAATGCTTTGGCAAGTTCAACCGCCTCGTTAATCGCTACCTTTGGCGGTACGCTATCAGCACAATACAAAAGCTCATATAAACCTATACGAAGTACTGTGCGATCGACCCGGGCGATCTGCTCAATCGGCCACTCAGGTGCGATTGGTCGAATCTTTGCGTCAAGGTCAGCAATCGATGCTAAGACACCCGCGACCAATCGCTTCACAAAATCAGTATCATCAATCGCCGATTCGTATCGTTCGAGATTACGACCGAGGATTTCGTCAAGGTTGACATTTGGATCCTCAGACTGCGTACGAAACTCATACTCATAAAGCGTCTGAAGTGCTACAATTCGGCCGAGATGTCGGTTTGATGCCATTTGTCAGTTGGTTCTTTCTTGTTAAACTATTCCCACTCGTTTTTAGACAAAAAGAATTACTACTACTTTTTGCCAGTTTCGTTCTTTGTCGTCTTTACCTTTACTGGTGACTTGCCGTTTACACGACGTGCAAGTTTGAGGACGAGATGACTGCGACGCAAGCCGGTTTTGCGAGGGCTTGACTGCTTCTTTGGCTGTGCCATGAAATATTCTCCTTATTACTGTGTATAAAACTTGTCTATTATTATACCGTACTATCGCCTATATCTCAATAGCTCGACCAAAATAGCAACTCACTTCGCTATCGTCCGACAGGGTTCAGATTCACGACAAATTATTGCTCTAGCAACCTATACGACAATACTGAGGAGTTTATTTTTGATGTAGATTACCTTTTTTGGCTCACCTGAGACAAATTTCTGTACATTTTCGTCCTGCAGAGCCAGCTCTTTGATGGCCACCTCAGATTCACCACTCGCTACCTCTAGCTTGGCTCGAAGCTTGCCGTTTACCTGAACGATGATTGTCATTGTGTCTCGAACAATCTTCGCCTCGTCCCAAACCGGCCACGGCTGACTATCAATCTGTGTGTCATGTCCGAGCTGTTGCCATAATTCCGCCGCCATATGTGGCGCAAACGGCTGGACAAGCTGGATCAATGCTTCAATTGCAAAACCCCACTCCTCATCTATTCCTTGGAGTTTGAGTTTATATAGGCTATTGACCATTTCCATCATCGAGGCAATCGCCGTATTGAAGCTTAAACGACTAATATCATCGGTGACTTTTTTTATAGTTTCGTGAGTAATACTATTTAATTGAGCTGTATCGATTTTTTTATTGGACAGGGATTGCTTAGAATCAATATATTCCTGTGTCAGTGTCCAGGTGCGGTTCAAGAATCGATAAACTCCAGCGATACCACGGCTATTCCAACTAGAGTTCTCGTTTATCGGACCGAGGAATAGTTCGAAAGTCCGTAGCGCATCGGCACCGTATCCTGCATCGATAACTTCTAGCGGATCAACGACGTTACCCAGGCTCTTGCTCATCTTTCTACCATCTTCAGCCTGGATCAGGCCATGGTAGACCAACTTCTTGACCGGCTCCTTGAAGTCTGTGAGGCCGAGTTCATAAAACACATGCGTCCAAAAACGCACATACAATAGATGAGCCACCGCGTGATCACCACCAACATACATATCAAGAGGTGCCCAATAATTAGCCAGCTTCGGATCCCACGCCTCCTTGTCATTGTGTGGATCGGTATAACGAAGCAAATACCAGCTACTACAGGCATAACCATCCATCGTATCTGTTTCACGCCGAGCTGGCCCACCGCAAGTCGGACAAGTCGTATTTACCCATTTTTCCTGAGCGCCAAGTACCGATTTACCGTCACCACGTGGTGCAAAATCAACCACGTCTGGCAAAATCACTGGCAGATCCGACTCAGGTACGGCAACTGCGCCATGCTTATCACAATGGATAATCGGGATTGGCGCCCCCCAATATCGCTGACGACTGATAAGCCAGTCGCGCATTTTATAGGTGACCTTGCTTCGCCCACTCCCCTGCTGCTCGAGCCAAGAGACAATCTGCTCACGCGCCTCGCTCGATGGCATACCGTCAAACTGGGCGCTATTTACCAGAATACCCTCACCGTGATAGCATTGCTCGCTCGTATCCTCAGGTCGTTCAACCACTTCAATGATTGGTAAACCAAACTTCTCAGCAAATGCAAAGTCACGCTCGTCGTGTGCCGGCACGGCCATAATTGCACCCGTCCCGTAACCCCACAAAACATAATCAGCAACCCAAACTGGCACCTTCTCACCATTTGCCGGATTGATAGCGTATCCACCCGTAAATACACCCGTTTTATCCTTGCCCTCGCTTGAGCGTTCGATCTCTGATTTCTTGATAGATTCACTTATATAGCTTTCGACAGCCTCTCGCGTATCATCGTTTATAAGCTCGCTAACTAACGGATGTTCTGGTGCCAGGACGAGAAACGTCGCGCCAAACAGTGTATCTGGTCGAGTCGTAAATACAGTCAAAATTTTCTGACCTTCACCTTCGACTACAAACTCGACTTCCGCCCCCTCACTGCGGCCAATCCAATTTTCCTGCGCAGTCTTGATTTTATCTGGCCAGTCAAGTGCAGAAAGTTCAGCGAGTAAAGGATCAGCGTAATCAGTAATCTTGAAAAACCACTGTTTCATCGGTTTTTTTACAACCAACTCTTCACAGCGCCAACAGCGACCATTGATCACCTGCTCATTGGCAAGGACCGTCTTGTCCTTTGGACACCACCACTGATTAGCTTCTTTTTGGTAGGCCAGGCCTCGTTCGAATAATTTTGTAAAAATCCACTGAGTCCACCTATAGTACTCAGGGTCACTCGTTCGCACCTCTCGACTCCAGTCGATACTCGCCCCGACCCGACGTAGCTGATTAGTGAAGCTTGCAATATTTTCTGCCGTGGTGTCCTGTGGCGTCCGACCAGTTTTGATCGCATAATTCTCCGCAGGCAACCCAAAGTTATCAAACCCCATTGGGTACATGACATTGTAGCCAAGCGCCCTACGAAATCGCGCGACCGCATCAACAATCGAATGCTCAAAAAAATGCCCTGTGTGCATACCAGCACCACTAGGATACGGGAACATGCCCGTCACGTAATACTTCGGCTTATCACTCTCGTCTGGAGCAATATACCTCTTGTCGCTAGACCAGATCTGTTGCCACTTTGGTTCTATATCGCTTGGGTTGTAACGTTTCATCGACCTCTATTATATCAGAGGCCACTAGTGATGGTCTATTGATACCGTGAGAAGTAGGCATCTTTTATCTTTATCCATTCAGGCGTTTGGCGAACCAGCTCGACGTCTTCTGTCATATTACACAGGATTTTTACACATTCTTCGAGATATATTGTATTTTGTGATCCTTTTACGAGAATCGCCGTGCCGTCCTCTGTAACCGATCGAACAAATTGCCCCGCCTCGATAGCATTTCGCGCAACCCGCACTTGACAACCACGCGCTCTTGCTATTGGTGCCAGGTATTTTTCCGACTCAGGACCAACAGTTACAACCCAGGCTAGCATATTTGGATCACACATCGCGCCAATTTTTTCATGCTCCATCTGGCTAGTCGCGCCAAGCTCGCGCATATCGCCGAGTACGGCAATTCGCTGAGGTGCATCATCAAGCGAGTATAGAGTCTGAAGCGCCGCCGCAGCAGCCGCAGGACTGGAGTTATACGTATCGTCAATAATCGTTGTACCTTGAATACCTTTTAGGATATTCATCCTACCTGGCACTGGACGAATCAACGCTAGGCCTTTTGTGATATCGTCAGGCGTTAACCCCATCATCATTGCCGCCGCTACTGCTCCCATAATCGGTCGCAAACTATGCTCCCCTACGACCTTGATTGCGACTGGGAATGGCTCGTAATTTACAGCAATTATATTTCCTGTATAGCCAGCCTCAGGATCAAAACCTTGTTGCTCGAATCGATACTCAGAGACCCCTGCTGTCCCATAAGTACTGAAGTTTGGATTTGTCGCAAAATCAGCAAACCTCCCATCAACATCATCACGGTTTATGAGGGTGAACTTTGAATAACTTGAAACACTCATCTCTTCTTGAGCGACCGCCTCAATTGAGCCAAAAAACTCCATGTGTTCAGGCGTAACCGCGGTCACAAGAGCGATGTCTGGCACCAAATACCGACCAAACTCTGCAATATCACCAGGCCGATCAGTTCCTAATTCCTGAACTATAACATCAACATCGGTTGGATTTTTGATCCGAAGTCGTGCCGCCCGAAATACACTAAACCAAGAAAATGGATTCTTTATATTTGCAGGCTTGTTGATCCCCAAAATCGCTAATGGCGTCGAAATCTCAGAATTATAATTACCCTCCTGCATTCGAACGCGGTAACGCCGGGACAGCAAAGTAGCAAGCGCACGTTTCGTACTCGTTTTGCCGACACTACCGGCAACAACAATCAGTTTTATTTCAGGATGGTTTTTGAAGTACTGCTTCACATATTCTTGGAGCTTGTTGAGGACAAATTTCTTGAACATATCCCCATCATACCGTATATGCTCCACTAGACAAACTACTCTGTAACATCAGAGACGCTCTCTACTCCGTCTCGCCTACCGATTACTTCTGTTTCAAATAAGTCGATCAGCTCACTTAAATACTCATTAAGCTCGCAGTCTGGCAGACGTTTTTGTCCGATTTCTAATACTGATCGATACCACCATAGCTGCTGATCAGGCCCAGACTTGAAATTATTCCACATCCCAGGACCGTGTAGAAAATAGTTCTCTATCGTATCGGCAATATTGTAGATCTTGTCAGCAAGCGCGACGATAACCGATCCGTCCTCAGCTTCATACTCTAGCCTATCAAGGTACGCCTCTTTTCGCTCTCGCGATCCGGTAATCGAATCATCCTTGGTCACCCCCCATATAATAGCCGCCACCCGATCGCCAAACTTATCCGCTATTTTTTCTATGGTAATACCAGTATCTTCGACTAAGTCATGACCAAGAGCCGCCATCCGCACCGCTGGGTCTTCAGTTACTGAGTGTACAATCTCTTCAACACCAATCGTATGTGCAATGTACCACTCACCAGTTAGCTTACGCTTCTGGCCTTCGTGGTTCTTTGCCATGACGTTGTACATATCTCGGGTTGGCCCCGAGGAGTTATTAGCTTTTGGGTAATCTCGGAGGTGGTCATGTAGTGGACAAACCATGAACTTTTCCTTTCTTTACCGGCGGATTACAAAAAACGGCCATCCGGTCACTCATTCCTCAGTCCGTAGCCGCAGTGGTTGCTTATTGTAAAGCCGCTGTTCTAATTTATACTTATATTATACACCATATTTACAAAAAATGCAAGTATTAGTATTTTATCATATTTTTACCCCCGTAAGTTATATCTAATCTCGTATTTTACGAATCATCTCGCGTAGCTGTTCGACACCCCGAGCACGACGTTCGTCTGTCCAGTATGTGTTAGCCGTCACTTTTTCGCCACCGGCAGTAGTCTCCTGCAAAAAATGTCCGACGACCTTACCGTTACGAACCGCCGTAACGTCGGGCACATACACGCGCGGATTACCCTGCTCATCTTTGCGCAGATAGCTCTTTAGCTTAGCGATAATCTTTTGATACGTTTCATCGTTATTTTTGCGTGCATCACTGATGTCCAGATAGTAGATCTTATCGAGCCCCTCTTTTTTGGCAGCCTCATCGACGATCGGCGCCAGCGCCTGGCACCATGGACACTGCTTGAAGCCAAGGAATATCAAGCCATCACCTGAATCAAATTTTGCCAAAATCTCATCGGATGTCGATACGACGAAACGGTTATCGTCCGCCACTCTACTATAGTCAGCCTTGAACTTAGCAGCATCGGCCGATGGAGTATTGGTACGCAAATTAGTGTCATCCATGATCTTTTGGCGCGGCCAGGTAAAGTACGCCGCAATCATCAGCAATACCACAACAATGGCTGAAAACAATATCAAGCGCATCTTTCTATTCACGCTTATGATTATACGCCTTTCTCACTATATAGCGAAACATTCCTACGCTAGATTTCATACAACCACACCAAAATCTCTTCACTCATCAAAAACAAAGTTAATCAAAGAACTGCTTAGCCCGTTCGGTTTTTGGATGAGTCATCACATGCTCTGGCGTGCCGTCCTCGATGATACGACCCTTGTCGAGGAATAGCATGCGCGTCCCTACTTCTCGGGCAAACCTCATTTCGTGAGTAACCACAACCATCGTCATACCTCGATCCGCCACCTGACGAATTACATCCAGCACTTCATCAATCATTTCTGGGTCAAGCGCACTAGTCGGCTCGTCAAACAACATGATTTTCGGCTCCATCGCCAGTGCTCGGGCAATAGCGACACGTTGTTTCTGACCACCAGAAAGCTGAGACGGAAAAGCATCTGCACGATCAGCCAGACCGACGTCTTCGAGTAGTTTTTTAGCTAATCTAGTGGCAGCACGATCGCTAAGTTTACGTAATTTTTTGGGCGCCAACTTAATGTTATCGATAACGCTCATATGTGGAAATAAATTAAACGATTGGAACACCATGCCAACCGTTTGTCTGAGGTGGTTGAGGTCTATTTTTCCTGATGTTAATTCTTGGCCATCAACAATGATACGTCCAGCCGTCGGCTCCTCCAGCAAGTTCAAACAGCGCAAAAACGTCGACTTACCCGAGCCACTTGAGCCTACCACAACAACAACCTCGCCCTCATGAATTTCTGCATCAATATCACGCAGCACTACAGTATCGCCAAAACTCTTTTTCAGGTTTTTGACGCTGATCATCACTGGTCTATCCATCACTATCCCTCAACTTTCTCTCTACACGCGCCATCACCCGAGTGAAAACAGCGGTCAAAACCAGATACATCAACGCTGCCGCAAACAACGACTGAAAGGCAGTAGCCGTCTGAAAACGAATGTTGTCGGCTCCACGCATAATATCGTTCAGTCCGATCCACCCAACTACCGAAGTCTCTTTTAATAGGGCGATAAACTCACTAATCAGCGCTGGCAGAGAATGCTTAAACGCTTGCGGCAAAATCACCAAGCGCATCGCCTGCCAACGACTAAGTCCTAGCGAACGAGCCGCCTCCATCTGGCCCTTATCAATACTCTCGATACCGCCGCGAATAATCTCACAAATATACGCCCCAGCGTTGATTCCAAACGCAATCGCTGCCACCAAAATCTTTGGCATAAATTGATACGAGCCAAACACAACATAATACATGATGAGTAACTGAACCAGCAGTGGCGTACCGCGGATAATATCAACGTAGATTTTACCCAACCAAGCCAGTGGATTCCAGGAGTGTAGACGATGAAATTTGGTACCCTTGAAACTCTTAAACGGCTGAATAGATGATGTACGCATCAACGCAAGCACCAGCCCAATCATCACGCCAATCAACAACGACAAGACCGTCAGAACCAGCGTCACTTCTAACCCGTGCCAGAGATACAGCCATCGCCCATCACCCAAGATTACTTCAAAGAAGTTCATTCTCTAGTCCTCTGTTTCTTCATAGATTCAAGCGCCGCTTCACCAAAGTGCTTACTGATCAAGTTGTCATAACGACCATCTTGCTTCATGGCAGTTATAGTACGGTTAACCTTGCCCAAAAGATCGACATTATTCTTTTTTATAGCAATCGCGTAATTTTCGTTAGAAAGCTCGCCCGGCAATATTTCCAAATCCGAAAAACCTGCTAGATATTGTGTAGCTGGTGCGTCATCTAGAATCGCTACGTCAACTCCACCAGTATTTAACTCCGTCAACACACTTGGTGCAGTTGGAAATTGAGCAATTTTTGCACCACGGATACTTGAGGCCAACGTGTCACCCGTCGTGCCCAGCTGTACACCGATTTTCTTGCCTTCTAGCTGGTATTTGTTATGAATCAGACTCCCTTTCTTGACGATCATCCGCTGCGCCGCCACGTAATACGAGTCGGAGAATAGCGCATTCTTGGCGCGATCCGGCGTCACCGACATACCCGCTACAACGATATCAACCTGACCCGAATCAAGCGCTGGCAACAGCCCATCAAATGCCATATCCTCTATCTTTAGCTCTTTGTTCATACTACGAGCAATCTCGCGAGCTAGATCCACGTCAAACCCGACGATCTCGTCGCCCTGCTTGTACTCAAATGGCTTAAAACCGGCATTTGTACCCATCACCAATACGTCGACATCTCGGCCAAAACCACCCTCACGTTGCATGATATCGACAAACATCCAGCCGACTAGCGCTACAAACAGACCGATTCCTATCCACCAGCTGAACCCGAATGCGCGTCGTTTTTCGCTGCTCATGCTTTTATTCTAGCATAGACTCATGGGCCGTGTATCGCGAGCCACAAATGTACACCTCAGATAGACCCAGACAACTCACCTAGCCTAATAAAAAATACGCTACATCTAGTGTTTATACACTAGATGTAGCGTTTAATCTTTTTTAACAATGTGACAGGCCCTCAGCTCTACCCAAAAGATATACAGACTATGGGGAGCTGAGATGATATGTCAGAAAGCGCCAACCCGCTTTCTGACAGAAAGGACATCTCATAGTTGGATGAGGGGTAGTTATGTAGAGATACCCAGCTCTCTCCTAGACTCTAATGCAGGCTTACCCTGGACACCCTGACAGGGTGTCCAATGGTTATTCGCCCAGCATCTTCAATGTCTCCATCGGTTGAGGCGTCATACTTGTCGACCCAGACGGGTCGATATGACGACACTTCCGTGACGAGTTGCGGCGGCAACGTTCCCGCTACCACCTTGCCCCTCACCTGATCTACGCTGACGTCACCATCGAGAACCGTGGCACTCGGCCACCGTTCCCGAAGCATCTTGATCGTTGCCGGATGTCGGCTAACGATCAAGTTGGGAGCCTCGTATTCAACGAGGTCTACCCTTAGGCACCCGGCGTCGAGGTCTGCATCCCAGACATCCTGGGCCGTGGTGAGCTTCAAGCCCCTAGGCAGAATCGGGGTAAAAAAAGCTCCGATAGTCTTGGCCTGCAATGCCGCCGACAACGTCCCTAGCCATAGCATAGGACCATGGGTATAATATCTTACCGCATAGTCTCTCAATGCTGGGAAAGTCCCCTCAATGGGGACCAACCAATTCCTTCTGACCAAGTAATTGAGCTTGACGGTGTCCACGTACACGTATATTCCTTCCCATCCGGCTAAGCACCGTACCCTTCCGGGGTCGTGTGCAAGTGGCGGGCGCTCTATTGGCGAGCAACCGCTTATTAACCACTCCTGATCGGATGACCAGCTACTGTAATAGCCAATCAGCCAACCAGGAGGCATAGGGAGGTTTGAGTATACTCCTTAAAATATAGTCACATTGTCAAAGTACTGTTTGATATATAATCACATAATTAGAGTTTAGTCAACCTAGAAACAACGATAAAATAAATAAACGATACTACTTATATAAAAATACTCATAAACCAAACTAAAAACTCTCCAAAAGAACAGCGAACCCCACCTCCAGTTCTAAATTGGCGACAAATATACGCTAAAACTCAGACCTATTTAGAGCGCAGAAGCTAAGCCACCCAAACAGCAGGATCATCACATTACGCACCCTCGCTACTAGATAAAATACGCAGTAGAGCTTATGAATAGTCCAATAAAATCATTTTTCTCTCTGGAGAAAGGGTGGCCTTACGCCCAATAGGCAAGATAATCTGAGGGTCGGTGTGTCCAAAGTCAACATTTTGAACTATCGGAATTGTCTCGTTGTATTCCCTAATAACCGATACGACTGTCTCTCTTTGATCTTTTCGATAGTTTGCTTTTTGTTCAACTGTATTTTGCTGAGTGAAATCCCATGCCTTTGGCCGACCGATCATTACGCCACTCAACTGGTTAAACCATCCTCTTTCACCTAACCCGACAAGCAAATACCGCACAATCCAATGAGGGGGAATACTTTCGGCTGATTCCAGAAAAAGGATCTTCCCTGCCATATCTTCAGCACTGGGCAGGTACTTCTCCGCCGAACACTGAGCGACCATACTCTCGATACATCCACCCCACAGCAAGCCACTTACTTCTTGCTCTCCGCTCCAGATGAGTCCATCATTTTGCTCCATGGGGCGCTGCTTATTGAGAGATGATTTATCTGCCCAGTCAAGACCGATATCATTATACGTTGCACTTCCGCTCGTTTCGAGCGTACCACCGTCAAACAACGCCTTGTTGAGTGACTCTACAGTGAGATCCATCATATTTTGTTGCATAGCGAACTGAGTCATTATACAGCCACCGTAATATGACGGTATTCCAAGATTTGATAAGTACAAATGCAAATGAGTGTTGTCGCTAAAACCAAAAAATGGCTTCGGATTTGATTTGATAATTTCTGGGTCGAGTAATTTGAGTAACTTTATCTGGTCTTCTCCACCAACCGAAGCAATAATGGCTTTGATACTAGGATCACCGAACGCGGCCATTATATCACTAGCCCTGTCCTGTAGTGACGAACCCATGCGCCGAGTTGTCGGGTACTCCACAGGCTCTAGCGAAAAGACTGTACGCAAACGACCTAGCCCAAGGTCTTGTACCCACGGAAAGAGCTCTGGCAACCCATTTGAGGGTGAAAGGACTGCGACTTTGTCGCCTTTTTGAAGTTTTGGCAACGTAATGTAAGCATCCATGCATACTATTATATCTAATTTTTTTATTATAAAAAATTACCCGTAAAAATAGGTACTATCGGATAACTATCAGCTGCTTGTTATCAAAGCTACTAGCGCCCATCTGTAGAGCGGGTGAATGCACTCCCTATTCACGATCACAGTGTGAGACGGTGGATCCAACCATAGAGGAAAGCGACCTCACAAGTTACTGAGTCCCGTCATGCAGCAGGCAACTGCACCAAAATAAACCAAATGCCATCCCAAGTGACGACCAGTTTCTTCACCCCCCCAATAAAACATCTGGCTTTGGCTCCGCTAAAGTCTAGAAAAAGCCACCCGACAGGGCGACAAAATCTCGGAAAGTTCCATTTTGGTGCGGGTAAGGAGAGTCGAACTCCTGTCTCAACCTTGGGAAGGTCACATAATAGCCGTTATACGATACCCGCGCTGTCAAATATTATAACGTAGCTTGATAAAACAGTCTAACTCTAGTAAAATGAATCCATCGTGGCGCTATAGCTCAGCCCGGTAGAGCAGAGGCCTGAAGAGCCTTGTGTCCCTAGTTCAAATCTAGGTGGCGCCACCATGATATCTCCGACACTAGTTTGTCGGATTTTTCATTAAATCCACTCAGGCTACTTGAAAAGTTCCGCCTCTCGGAGTATACTTTGTTGAGTACCTTATGCGGGTATAGCTCAGTTGTTAGAGCGCATCCTTGCCAAGGATGAGGCCACGAGTTAGAGTCTCGTTACCCGCACCAAAATGGAACTTTCTAAGATTTGGTCGCCCTGAACGGACGACCGTTTTCAATTTTATTCCGAAATAGTGGCAATATACACCAAACTTGAACCTATCTCGAGTGTAAAAGCTGAGCCGTACAAGCTCAGCCCGACACCTGTGCCAGCAAAGCTGGCACGCGTCCAGCCAGAAAAAACCGCCCCTTGAATCATTTTTAAGATTTTCCCCGCCGATCTTTTTATTTTTTAGTTGAAAAGGGTGTTTTCTGGGTGGGGACGTGTCACTTTGGCGACTTGGCGTGGCCCACTACATCTAGTGTAAGTGCGCTAGCTGTAGCGTAGTTCTTAACAAAACCTCACCTGCAAATTAAGTTTTAAGAACAGCTCGCCGCCATCTTCGTATAAATACCCAAAATCATGCCGAGAAGTGCTTGGCGTGTCAAGTTTAGTATTATTGAACAGGTAATCTCTAAAGTCATCATCATTATACAAATGATAGCAAAGCAACATGCCGTCATCGCGTACGATTATGTAACCGCCGTATGTAGAAAGTCGAGTATCCCACTTACGACTTGGCGCCATGCCGAGCGCAACTGCGCGCAAGAATGATTTCACCTTGTAACTAATTTCTGCCACGCCTAAACCGTGCAAGCCTTTCGCCCCACTCAGCGTGCACAGTTGCGTCATCGTTACTCCCCGTCCTGAATAATAATCAACCAACATGCTTGCAAGAATGTTGGGCATGATGCTGTCAATCACACGCATGTTACGATTAAACACTGCGCTTTCGACGTGCGAAAACTCTAAAACACCGCCAGCCTCTACGATCACCTGTAGTCTATCTCGCATTTTTCGTGAGCCGCCCATATTATTGACTTCATTGAAATTACCGTTGAAGTTATGGACTTTATAAATGAAGTTCGTTCGCTTGCTTGCATTAAGTAATGTTGACGCCCCGCCAACCTGTGACTTTATAGAGAAGCCAATTGGCTTGCTTTGAGTGATTAGCTCGTCCTTGATAATCGCCTCGATATCTGATTTCATGCTAGAGTTTGCTTTGACCTTTTCTAGATGGTAATCATTCATTAATGCGACCGCTTCGGGCAATTCAAAAGTGCTAGTATTAGCTGATTTTATCACCTCAAATACTCTTTGGGTTTTTCTGGTAATAAATGTGTACTTACGGCGTCAACCAGTTGTCCACTTTTCGTCAAAATACGCACTATGCCATCTTGCTCGAGGTCGTATACATAAGGCCTGTTCTCGATATCTTCACGGAATATTTTTAGAAAAGTGTATTCGTCATCTGTCGGTTGCAGGTTCATATCTGCTGCTTTAATTTTGTTCTCACCAAAGTGCTTACTGATCAAGTTGTCATAACGACCATCTTGCTTCATGGCAGTTATAGTACGGTTAACCTTGCCCAAAAGATCGACATTATTCTTTTTTATAGCAATCGCGTAATTTTCGTTAGAAAGCTCGCCCGGCAATATTTCCAAATCCGAAAAACCTTGTCAATCAACCAGCCGACTGTCCAGCCAATCAAAGACTACGCTATGTGCCAAACGTAAATTATTCAGCTGACAATGAGCGTCGGCGCCGCTTTGCGAATCGAACTCATGCAGCGTCGTATCAAGTTCGCGCCGGATAAATTTATCATAGAGACATCGCGTTTGCCGCTGGAGTTCAGCACCTTCGCCTTCCCCCATGAGAAACAGCGACGGACAAGTGATAGCTTGGTGGTCGACGACCTTTGCCTGTCCGAAAACTTCATCGATCGCCGAGCGGAAGTCGCTCGCGCCGAACTGCCAAGCGTATTTTTTCAAATTGATATCGGCGGCTTCATTGATGTTCCCCGCTAATTTTAAGGCGAGATTCATCAGCCAGCCGGGCGCTTTGAGCGCTGCGCCGAACTCACGGCGGAACAGTTCTGCCACGTCAAAAATAGGCGTGCTGGCAATCCATGCGCTAATCCTCGCGTCTTTTGCGGCCGCTTGAGCAGTAAAATACCCGCCGCCGCTAACGCCGTATAGCGCAATGTGACGCGCGTCGGGATTTTCGGTTTGCAGCCAGTCAAGGCACGCGGCAATCGGCTCGCCGGCGTCGACGGTAAAAGTGAGACCTCTGGCGGGATTAGAGCCTTGACCGGGTAAATCGACCATCAGTACATTATAGTTCCGCTGCCACCCCGGCCAGCCGGCAAAATAGAACAAATCCTCCCGGTACGTATCACCGCCGCCGACCATGACCACGGTTGGGCGGTTATTGTCGCAGTAAAGATAATAGCCGGGTAAATAGCCAGTTTGATACGGAACGCGCACGGGTTTGATCGGTATATTTATCGCCCTGACCGCACCGGTAAAAGCGTTTTCCATAGCGCAAACAAGCTTCGGATATTCCGGAGAAAACGGATCAATGAACTGCAGTACTGCCCGATAGGCATAGGTTGCGCCAAAATAGCAGTCGGCGGCCATTTGTTCACCGGTGGCTGCCTTTGCCAAGCGAACGAGATAATCGGCATGGTCCGTAAAACAGGCTCGCCACTTACTCGGTTTCCCGTCACGCCCGATCTTATGCGCCAGATAAAACAACTCTCCATGCGACATACCGAACAGTTCCGCCACGCCGAGCATCCAGTTGAAAAAGAAATCGGTATCGTCATTGTCAAAGAAGATTTTAGTCGATTGCCGTTTGAGGATCTTTTCGTTTTTTTGCATGAATAACCCCTTTGGACGTTTTTTGAAACGAATAATTTTATACAGTATCGTGATCAGGCAAACAATCCTTCATCGACGTGGTGCGGATGGGGAGAGTCGAACTCCTGTCTCAACCTTGGGAAGGTCACATAATAGCCGTTATACGATACCCGCAATGGGGATATTATACCTGATTACCCACCAAACTACTAGAGTATTGCAGCACTTTCTTGACGCTTATGCTAAAAGTTTGGCATATAGTTTCAGTACGTTACAATGGAAATATGACAAAGCAAAAACTAATCCTAACAAGCATAGCAACTCTTGTTGTCATCGGCGGTTTGTCGCTCGGTGCGCTGCTGCTGCCAACACTCGCAGCTCTCGGCGCAGCGGTAGCGTTGATGACGCAATGTACGATTGCGGTAGAACGACGAGATTAACAAGCACGAGCTACTCTGCCCACCCAAAGCCCACATCCAGACCTATTGATTGCGGTTATCATCCACAATTCGCTTAACCTCTTTCACATAGCGGTCAGCTTCGGTATTCCAAGGCGCATGTCCGCTGTGCTCAAACCACACCAGCTCTTTCTTGGGCGCATTGAGCAGCTGGTAATATTCCTCAGCAAGATAAGTCGGTGCGTTCAAATCATGACGCCCAAGCAAGAAGTACATTGGCACCTCCAGCTTCGTGGCACTCTTGCGAAAGTTAATGTTATACAGTTGCGGGAACACCTGATCAAGAGTCCTGAACAAACCAGCTGCCCAATTATACTTATCGATCAAACCGTATTCAGGCGCAAGAACTGATGCGTATATATTTGACTTTGATGGGTTGATATTACCACGCCTAGCCATTTCATTATCCAAATATTGCAAGTAGGCAAGCATATCAAATATCACACTGTCACCATAATAAGGCGGTGATCCACGGCGCTCTAGCTGTTTAACTTTTGCTGTATCACCCCGTTCTTTAGCAATCTTTAGCGCTAGCTTATAATCATCAACTTCAGTTTGCGCAAAATCAACCATCTGTCCACTACCAATAAATGCAGCATAGTCCTCTGGATGCCTTTGCATCAACAAGACACCGAGGGCACTACCCCAGGATTCACCAATGACGTAAATCTTTTTCTTACCAAATTTCTGCTTTAAGTACTGCGTTACCGCATGACCATCCTGGAGATAACGATCGAGCGTTATCTGCTGACGCGGCACTGCCCAGCGCGACTTACCAGACCCTGGCTGATCCCACTGCACCATCACGAAATTATCTTCCAGCTCACTCAATGCCACCCTCGCATTACCCATTTGTGAACCACCCGGACCACCAGACAAAAAGAGAATCACCGGCGCATCTTTATTTTTACCGCGAAGTGTTAACCACTGCTTGCTATCATTTACAGTAATTTCACGCAATTCAGATATAGCATTATCACCATCGATATGTGGTGTATATGTCATGAACTGTGAACTAATAACCGCGATCAGCATAACACCGAAAGCGACTCCAAGGAGCTTCGCAGTATTGCCGACAAATGACAAGGCAAAGGGGTGATGAAAAAGTGCGGCCACCCCAGCGATAATTAAAAGTAATATTGTTGCGACAGCTACTATACCCGCCAACACGAACAGGCAGAGCAAAATTATTGATACATTCATATCGCCACTGTAACAAAATATTGAACAATGGTCAATATTTTATAATGTATTATACTGTTACTATGAATACCCAGCATAAATTACAACGGCAACATATTCGCCGTAATCAAATACTCGACGGACTGCTCGAGTTGCTATCCGAGAAAGATAATGGACCACTAAGTGTTGCTGACCTAGCAGCAAAACTCGGTATCGCTAAGGGTGGACTGTACCACTATTTTGATTCGATTGATCAAGCATTCATGCAGCTAGTTGAGCGTGAATACGGCGCCGCCATCAATGAAGTTGAACTGGCCCTGCACTCAGCTACTAATGCCTCCGTAGTAGAACAAATCACCATCCTTACCACTACTTACATTCAAACAGCACCAACAAATCGTGCGCTTGATAGTTATCTTCACCTTGATGCTTATGCGCATATTCACCAGCGATCACTCGCCTATATTACCGAGCGCTTAGCTGCAATCCTCGGAGAGATCATACAACGCGGTGTAACGGACGGTATTTTCATATGCGTCAACCCACAAGCTACCGCGACCGTTATACTTGGTATGGTTGCGTTTATCGGTGATAAACATATATTCCCTACTGACCATGAACTACATAGCGCCTACCTTGAGGAAACGGTACGCCTCATGGCACTTGGTCTGGGATTGAAAGCCGATACTTTCGCTGATATAGCAAAACAACTGACGTAATAAGAACTAACTTATATAGTACAATAAGATGGCGAGTTTGTGGCTCTTTAGCTCAGTTGGTAGAGCAGAGGCCTGAAGAGTCTTGTGTCCCCAGTTCAAGTCTGGGAGGAGCCACCAAATATTGCATTTTATTCGCGGCTTTGTTACAATAAATCGTGAATTACATGCGGGTATAGCTCAGTTGTTAGAGCGCATCCTTGCCAAGGAAGAGGCCAGGAGTTAGAGTCTCCTAACCCGCACCAATTTGGAACTTTCTAAGATTTGGTCGCCCTGAACGGACGACCGTTTTCAATTTTATTCCGAAATAGTGGCAATATACACCAAACTTGAACCTATCTCGAGTGTAAAAGCTGAGCCGTACAAGCTCAGTTCTGAGCACCTTGCGGACACGCGCACCCACTCGCCCCACCAGAAAAACCTTTGAATTATCTTTTTGAAATTCTCCCCGCCGATCTTTTTATTTTTTAGTTGAAAAGGGTGTTTTCTGGGTGGGGACGTGTCGCTTTGGCGGCTGGGTGTATTTTTCGTGTATTCACTCCGTGAGCACACGAAAAAAGTGATATAATAAAAGTTGATATTTAATAAACTTGGATCATTATCGTCATGACCCAGCAGTTCACTCAAAAATATACCATCGTTCAGTTCTTTGACGATATTGGCGAGGGGTACGAATATTCATCCGACAGCTGGCCGCTCCACTCTACAATCGTGGATACGTTCGCCATTGACTGGTCTGTCGATGAGATGGTCAGTCGGCTAAAAGATGTCCTCAAGAATCACGCTACCGCTGACTCAGTGACTGAAGACGACAGGTTCTTCGGTGATCAAGGGCAGGTTCAGGTAGTATTACTCAACCGGTCAAATAGCTTGGTTGAACTTCATCAAGATATCCTGACTACACTTGAAGAAGGTGGGCTAAAGCTCAACGATCCACAATTTGCTCGTGACGGGTTTCTTCCGCATGCAACTGTCCAAAAGCACGCGCGACTCGATAAGGGTGACAAGGTACGATTTACTGCGCTTAGTATTGTTGATATGTTTCCGGACAAAGATCCATACAAGCGAAAAGTGCTTAAAACCATTGCAATCGGTAGCTAGTTTACAGATTCTGCTGACTTCTCGAAGTGAGTATCCTTGCTGTTGATACATGAGCCGATTGTATTGACTTCTCCATGGACAGGCCTTCGAATAATTTCATCGCAACCTCTGCGCTAAACATATCGCCAGCTCCGACAAGATTGATGATTTCACTATCATTCAGCGGGTGCTCTGTGGGTATATTGATAGTATTTCCGTTTTTCAGCAGCGCAGTTCCATTCTTGGCTCCCGTAACAATGATTGCAGTGTTCGACTGCTTGTTTGTAGGTCATTTGAGGGTATTGACTGTTACTAATGCTCATAACTATTTGAGGCACTGTGGCCTATCCTCATTTCACTACATCTGAAATGCCGTCATCCAAAAACATATCGTGGCTATAAGCGAAAGCGGAGTCATAACATATCTTTCTTTCCTACTTTTTGAAATCATGTTCATAATAGTATTCAAAGATAGGTAAGTGGCAAAGAAAAAACAAATATATTTAGTAGCTCCAAAAGACAACCACAAAGGAATAAAGCCTCCAGCCTGCAAAATAATTATCATTGCAAAAATTTGGATAGCCACCGAAATGACTGCCATAACTCTAAATTTCTTAGGTAAGATTTTATGTTGTCCACCCATTGTAAATTCGCCCAAAGGCAAACCGCAAGCAACAAGAACTGTCATAGTTGCTATAATTCCAAATAATACTGCACCTAATATTGAAAACATAAATCAATATCCTCCTTCGTAAAATATAAATTCCATTTGACCTGCTAATAATCATAGATGAGCTGTAATCATTTACTCTATCCCTACTCTTTTATAGGAGCGATCAAGCTCTACGTCTCTCGCCTACACGACCACCTATCTATAAAGGAGCTAGCACACGACAGGACTGTCGTGATTAGTGAATATTATAAACTATCATTCTTTGGGTAAACGAAAAAGACTCCCGTGCTTATGCTAAAAATACAAGTTTATTGTATCAATTAATTTGGCCTAACTTTTCCTTAATTTCGTGTATGATATTGGCAGCATACTCCGTGTCTTCAGTTGTTTCAAGTTCGGCTCCCAATTCGGCAATTTCGTCGAGCAGCGGATAGTGATCCTGAAACACATCGCCCCAATCATCGCGCGCAAGTGTTGCACCCACGATATAACTACCGAGACAGTCGAGTGGCTCATTTTTGCTGTTTTGCAGTATATGTTTGATTTTATCTACTACAATCTGCTTTCTATTGTCATACATAAGACTACCATAACATAAATGTGTACCCCTTCTGGGGACGATATGTCCTTTATATACTAGCGTTGGGGTGTCACTCCAAGAACAAGTTTTCCGGTTTTATAATCTATCAATTAACTCTAGTAGCTTTTCCCACGAGGCTCTGTCGGTATGATCATTGTCAACGGTAACAGCGTATATGCAAACTTTATATAGAAGAGTATGTTCTTGTGAATTAATCCAGGTCTGCATCTCCAAAGGATATGCTAACTAATCAGAAAGCCCAATAGCTGCGCCGTAATCAGTAGTCAATAGGTCAAGTCCGTCATGTCTAATCTGATCCGCCCAATATCTGCAGTGTTCGACTGCTTGTTTGTAGGTCATTTGAGGGTATTGGCTACTGCTACTATTCATATTTATCATTATAATGGCTTTGGTGATTTGTTTTACGCGACTCAATCTCGTCAGTAATCGCAAATAGCACCTGCCAATCCTTTGGTTTATCGACACCTTTGTCTAGACCACTCAATATAGACAACATCTCATCAAGAGCGGGATCCAACTCGACCGTCGAGTCATGTAGCATCAAACTAAGTAATTCATCGACGATACGTTCAGA